>NZ_CP094846.1:1027500-1682500 GCF_022832975.1 Ornithobacterium rhinotracheale
AAAAAATGAAATTTAATAACATTTTGGGTGAGATTGGAAATACGCCACATGTAAGATTAAGCAATTTATTTCCTAATCATGAAGTATGGATGAAGGTTGAAAGAGTAAATCCTGGAGGGAGCCTAAAAGATCGTATTGCTTTGGCAATGATTGAAAAAGCAGAGAAAGAAGGGAAAATCAATAAAGATACTTTGATTGTGGAGCCAACTTCTGGTAATACGGGTGTAGGATTGGCAATGGTATGTGCGGTGAAAGGTTATCAATTGATTTTAGTAATGCCTGAATCTATGAGTATTGAGCGTAGAAAATTGATTTCTGCATATGGTGCTAAATATTGCTTAACTCCGAAAGAGGAGGGGACGCCTGGGGCTGTGAAAAAAGCAGAAGAATTAGTGGCTAAATTACCAAATGCTTGGATGCCTCAACAATTTAAAAATGAAGCAAATCCTGAAATCCATAGAGAAACTTCTGCACAAGAAATTTTAAATGACTTCGATAAGATAGATTATTTAATTACTGGTGTGGGTACTGGTGGACATATTACGGGAGTTTCAGAGGTTTTGAAACAAAAATTTCCTGACATGAAAACTTATGCAGTGGAGCCAGAAACTTCTGCTGTAATCAGTGGAAAACCTTCGGGACCACATCCATTACAAGGAATTGGAGCAGGTTTTGTACCCGATGTGTTAAATGTTGAAACGCTTGATGGGCAAATTTTGGTTTCTAAAGAGGAAGCTTACGATTTTACGAGAAGATTGGCTAGCGAAGAGGGAATTCTTGGTGGAATTTCTACAGGAGCCTCTTTGGCTGCAATTTCTCAAAAATTAGATGAAATAGGAGAAGAGAAAGTGGTTTTGACTTATAATTACGATGCGGGAGACCGTTATTTTTCGGTAGAAGATTTATTTACTTTAAACGAATATAAAGATTAATCAATTTTTCATTTTGTAAAAAAGCCGCAACTTTACTAAGTTGCGGCTTTTCATCTATTCGTAAAATACAAATTTGAACCTATAAAAAGTAAGAATCCCATAAATTATGGGAAAATAATTAAAAATAAAAAAATGCCGTTCCAATTTTGGAACGGCATTTCTAGTTGATAAATTGAATAATGGTCTCTTATATTTCTCTGTTTAACCATGAATTAAGCATCCATGCAGTTTTTTCTTGTCCAGAGATGAAGTCACTCATCATTGCATTTGTACCTTCATCTTCCAATTCTCCAGATTCTTCCAAAATTTCTCTTTCAATGATTAAAAGTTCTTTCATGGAATCTAAAACAACTTTCACCGCCTCAGTATCTTGCTTTACATTTTTAGCTGGTTTTACTTGGGAATTGTCTAAATAATCTTGGAACGTATGCATAGGAGTTTCGCCTAAAGTTAAAACTCTTTCAGCAATTTCATCAATCTGTAATTGAGCTTCATTATACAGCTCTTCAAATTTTTCATGTAATGCAAAAAAGTTATGTCCTTTTACATTCCAATGTACACTTCTTAAATTTTGATAATAAACTTGAAAATTTGCAAGAAGTTTATTTAAACTTTCGCATAATTTCTCTGATTTTTTTTTGTCTAATCCAATTGTTGTTAATGACATAATATTATATTTTAATTGTTCTAGTAATTATATTGCAAATATCATGAAAAAGTCACATGAAATTATTTTATTTTTCTAATGATTATTTATACCTTTATCAAATAAACTTATACAATGACTTTAGTACAATTAGAATATGCTATCGCTGTAGCTGAAAGTAAAAATTTCACTCTTGCAGCTGAAAAAGCCTTTGTTACACAGCCTACTTTGAGTATGCAGATACAAAAATTAGAAACAGAATTAGGCATAAATATATTTGACAGAACTACACATCCTATTACGATTACTCCAATAGGTGAAAAAATTTTAGCGCAGGCTAAAAAAGTTTTAAATGAAGCTAAAAAAATGAAATTTTTAGTTTCGGAGGAAAAAAATGCATTAGAGGGTACATTTAGAATTGGAGTAATTCCTACGCTAGTTTCAACATTAGTTCCGTTGTTTTATAGAAATTTTATGAATCATTTTCCTAAAACACAATTAGTGATTATAGAACAAAAAACCGAAACGATTTTAGAACAATTAAAAGAAGGAAAAATTGATTTTGGCATCGCAGCCACTCCGCTCAATGCTCCTGATTTTGTAGAAGATGTATTGTTTTATGAACCCATGTTGGCATATATTCCACCACAGCATCGTTTGCATGATAAGAAAGAAATTGAAGAAGCCGATTTAGATACTAGCGATTTACTCCTGCTGGAGGAAGGGCATTGTTTTAGAAACAATGTACTGTCTATATGCTCTAGTTCTAAAGCTAATAATACTGGAGTTTTAGTTCAGAGTGGTAATTTTGAAACATTGGTAAAACTTGCAGATGATGGTTTGGGGATGACTGTCTTGCCCTCGATGCAAGCCGATGACATATTAATTAAAAAAGGAAAGGAAAATTTAAAGAATTTTAAACAGCCAAGCCCCACAAGAGAAATTAGCTTGGTGTACCATGAATCGCAATTAAGGCTGAATTTTGCTCGAGAATTGAAGAAAATGATTCAAGGATTGGTGCGTGGAAAGATTTATTTAGAAAAAGGAAATCGTACATTTCCAACACTCTCGATGGAAAAAAACAGCTAAAACTGAAAATGCGCTAAATTCTAATTTTAGTGCATTTTTTTATTTATAGCTTAAGTGTTATACTTTAATGAAAGTAAGAAAATTGATTTAAAATAAAAAAAGGATACCAAAAAAATGATATCCTTTTAAGCGATCCGGACGGGACTCGAACCCGCGACCACCTGCGTGACAGGCAGGTATTCTAACCAACTGAACTACCGAATCTTTTACTTTAATTTTTTAAAAAGTGTTAAGTAAACCACTTTTGCGATCCGGACGGGACTCGAACCCGCGACCACCTGCGTGACAGGCAGGTATTCTAACCAACTGAACTACCGAATCTAAAAATTCTTGTCAAATAACAAAGCTTAAATACTTCTTTCTTTAAGCGGTTGCAAATATAAGAATTATTTTTTCACTGCCAAAAATTTTATTCAAAATTTTATAGAGATTGTAACTTTTGAACTAATTGCTCTTTTGGAACAACTCCTACTACTTTATCTACAACTTGTCCACCTTTGAAGAATAAAATCGTAGGAATATTTCTAATTCCGTATTGTGCAGCAGTATCTGGATTGTTATCTACATTTACTTTCCCCACAACAGCCTTTCCTTCAAATTCACGGCTGATTTCGTCTACAATTGGTGCTATCATGCGACATGGGCCACACCACTCTGCCCAAAAATCTACCATTACAGGCTGATCTGATGATAAAATCTCACTGATATTTTTGTCATTTATTTCTAGTGCCATATCTAAATATTTTTTACAAATTTAAAGAAAAAAAATTCAATATCAAATTTTTGGTATAAAGATATCCTATAGTGCTATCAATATTTTAATTAAGCCTAATTTCTATTCCCTCGATTTCTTGCAAATCCTTTATAAGTTCTTTATTAATTTCAATGGTATATTTTGTTGATGATGCTGCGAATTTAGTTTTCTGATTGGGATTGATTAGCTCTATATTTAATTTTTTTTCTCCCTTGTATTTTTGCGCTAGATTTTCAATTTGGTTTATCATATCCTCCGAGATTGCATCTAATTCAAGAATTAAGTTTAGGGCATTACTTTTCTTTTCAATCAAGCCATCCAGCAGTGAAATGTCTTTTACATTAACATAGATTCTATTGCTAAATTTATTTTGAGAAATATTCAGTTGTACTAGCACAAAAAGGTTTTTATCTAAATAGGGCTTAAATTTTAAGTAGTCGTCATTGAAAAGCATAAATTCATAATTATCTGAATAATCTTCAAGAACAAATTTACCAAATCCCTGTCCTGATTTAGATTCCAAATGATTTGCAACTGTAATCATTCCAGCAACATTGAAGGTAGCCCCGATAAGCTTACTTTCGTTCTTTTTTAAATTAGCTAAATCGATTTTGGCGTATTTTTCAATTTCTAAGCGATATTTGTCTAATGGGTGTGATGAGATATAAATACCTACCACTTCTTTTTCTTTGTTCAATTTAAAGAGGTCATTCCATTCATCACAATTGCTGAGCTCTGGTTTTTGCACTTCGATTTCCATACCTGCAGAAGCGAATAAATCAAACTGAAATTCGTTTCCACCTTCTTGGGTAGCTTGTCCATATTTCACTAATTTCTCTAGGTTGGTCTGCCCAGTTTCGTCTTCGGCAAAATATTGCGCACGATGGATTTCATCTAATTCGTCAAAAGCTCCTGCAAAAATCAAATTTTCCATGGTTTTTTTGTTACATTGTCTTAAATCGACACGCTCCATGAAATCATAAATATTTTTGAATTTCCCGTTTTCCTGTCTTTCTTTAATGATGCCTTCCACAGCAGCAGCTCCCACCCCTTTGATGGCTCCAAGCCCAAAACGAATAGCTCCGTCTTGGTTCACATTGAAGTCTAAAATAGATTCATTCACATCAGGGCTTAATACAGGGATTCCCATTCTTTTGCATTCTTGCATAAAGAAGGTAATATCCTTGATGTCCTTCATGTTGTTGCTCAACACGGCAGCCATATATTGTGCAGGGTAGTGTGCTTTTAAATAAGCCGTATGGAATGCAATATAGGCGTAGCAAGTGGAGTGCGATTTGTTAAACGCATATTGTGCAAAGGCTTCCCAGTCGTTCCAAATTTTTTCTAAAACCTTTTCAGGGTGATTGTTTGCTTTGGCTTGTTCAATGAATTTGCCTTTCATTTTAGCCAGCACATCAATCAATTTTTTACCCATGGCTTTACGCAAGACATCGGCTTCCCCTTTTGTGAAGTTTGCCAATTTTTGCGAAAGCAACATCACCTGCTCTTGGTAAACGGTAATTCCATAGGTTTCAGCCAAATATTCTTCCATTTCGGGTAAATCATAGGTGATTTCCTCTTTCCCATGTTTACGATTGATAAAGTTTGGAATATACGCCAAAGGCCCTGGACGATACAAGGCGTTCATCGCAATCAAATCCGCAAAGTTGTCGGGTTTTAGCGATTTTAAGTGTTTTTGCATTCCAGGGGATTCGTATTGGAAAATCCCTGTTGTTTTACCTTTTTGGAAAATCTCTTGATAAGTTTTTGGGTCATCAAGCGGAAAGTCATCGGGCACCAAATCTTCGCCGGTAGTTTCTTTGACTAAACGCACTGCGTCTTTAATGATAGTCAGCGTTTTTAAGCCCAAAAAGTCCATTTTCAGCAATCCCGCAGATTCCACCACAGAGTTGTCGAACTGCGTAACTGCCATATCGGAATCCTTGGCTGTCGCCACTGGGATTAATTCCTTAATGTCTGAAGGTGTGATGATTACCCCGCAAGCGTGCACGCCCGTGTTTCGGATACTTCCTTCGATTACTCTCGCTTGTTGAATGGTAGTTGCCTCGAGCCCGTCGCCTTTAGAGATTTCAATAATGTCTTTTAAATCTTTTAATTCATCGGCATTGAATTTAGCTTCCAAATCCTTGTCGCTCATTTTGAACAATTTGTTCAACTTGGTGTGAACTTTCTTTGCGATTTGGTCGGTGTCCGAAAGCGGGAGGTTCAGCACACGCCCCGTGTCGCGTATTGCCGATTTCCCTGCCATGGTTCCGTAAGTTATGATTTGTGCCACTTGGTCTTTACCATATTTATTAATCACCCAGCGGATGATGTCCTCTCGTCCGCGGTCATCAAAATCGATATCGATATCGGGCAAGGATACACGCTCAGGATTCAAGAAACGCTCAAATAGCAAATCATATTTAATGGGATCTACATTGGTGATTCCAATACAATACGCTACGGCAGAACCCGCTGCCGAACCACGACCAGGACCTACCGAAACGCCCATTTTTCTCGCTTGAGAGGTGAAATCTTGCACGATCAAGAAATAACCAGGATATCCTGTGTTTTCGATGGTGGCAAGCTCAAAATCTAGACGCTCAGTGATTTCGGGCGTTATTTCGCCATAGCGTTGTTTGGCACCTTCGTAAGTTAAATGTCTTAAATAAGTATTTTCCCCTCTTTTTCCGCCATCTTTTTCGTCTTCTTCATTTCTGAACTGTTCAGGAATATCAAATTTAGGCAAGAGAATGTCGTGCTTTAAATCGTAGAATTCAAATTTGGTTAAAAATTCCTTGAAATTATCAATTGCTTCTGGAATGTCTTTAAAAATCTCTTGCATTTGCGCCTGAGTTTTAAAGTAGAATTCATTGTTGGGAAAACCAAATCTGAAGTCTCGACCGCGACCAATTGGCGTGTCTTTTTTCTCGCCATCTCGCACGCAAAGCAAGATGTCGTGTGCCTCGGAATCTTCTTGATTAATGTAAAAAGTATTGTTTTGGGCTAAAATCTTAACCCCATATTTTCTGGCTAGTTTTATGAGCACTTGATTCACATGTTCTTCTTCTTCGAGCCCGTGGCGTATGAGCTCTACATAGAAATCATCGCCAAAGGCTTCGTGCCAAAACTTAAAAGCTTCTTCGGCTTGTGTTTCCCCTACATTTAATATAGTATAAGGTATCTCAGAAGAAAGCGAGCCCGTAGTTGCGATAATGTTTTCTTTGTGTTTTAAAATCACTTCTTTGCCCACGCGCGGATAGCCCGCATAGAATCCGTCGATGTATCCCGTAGAGGAAATTTTTGCCAAGTTGTGATAGCCTGCCTTGTTTTTAGCAATTAGCACTTGCGTGTAGCGGCGATCGGGATTGTCTTTAGTAAATTTAGTTTGCTTGTATCGGTCTGAAATATAAACTTCGCAGCCAATGATTGGGATTAAGTCTGTTCCTGTTTTTTTTACGGTATTCACAAAGTGGAAAGCCCCCATCATGTTCCCCATATCGGTGATGCCCACCGCAGGCATACCAAGCTCAATGGCGCGATTTACCAATGCGCCGATCGTAGAAGTAGCCGATAAAATAGAATGCGAACTATGATTGTGAAAATGGAAAAATGGAGAATCTTTTACTTCTTCAAGCTCAGAATCTTTTTTCTTGATTTTAGCCTTTGTGTTTTTAGCCTCCGCATCTTTGTCTGCGATTTGCGTACCGACTTCGATGTCATACGGCTGAATCGTATCGTTGTATTTTTTTAAAAAGGCAGCAAAATCATCTGGGCTAAATTTAGCCTTGCTGTCAGGAATTACTCGCAAGCGTACAAGCTCAAAGAAACATCGAGCCGTAGCGTTCACATCGGCCGCCGCATTGTGTGCCTCGTCAAACGGAACGCCGAAAAGTTTTTGGTGTAATTCCGTAAGTTTTGGAAATTTAAATCTTCCGCCTTTTCCACCGCCTATGGCACAAAAATCCACCGATTCCACCATGGTATCCAGCACAGGAAGCTTGGTGATTTGGTCGGTATCTTGCTGGAGTCTGTAATATTCAGCCCCTACAATATTAACATCAAAATTGATGTTGTGCCCAATGATTAAAGGCTTGTCTTTGAGCGATTCAGAGAAAATAGAGAGTGCCTCTGCCAAGGGAATCCCTTCGTTTTGTGCTTTTTCGTTGGTGATTCCGTGAATTTTAGTCGCATTAAACGGAATATCAAATCCGTCTGGTTTTACTAAAAGATTATGATTTTCGATTAAATCACCCTTTTCATCATGCACCTGCCATGCCAATTGCACCAAGCGGGGCCAGTTGTCTGAATCAGAGACAGGAGCGTTGTAATTATTAGGTAAACCCGTAGTTTCAGTATCGAAAATTAAATATTTCATGGAATTTTGACCTTTAAATTAAATAGTAGGTGGATTACAAAAGTACGAAATTAAAGATTAGTATCGGGCGGTGGCTAAATTCAATTTTCAACAAAATAAAAATATGAATTTAATCATTTTTTTTTTTTTTTTTTTTTTTTTTTGATAATTAAGCAATTACTAATTTAGCGTATCAATATATTTGAAAATGAGAACAATAATTTATCCTGTGCTTTTTTTGGTAGGCAGTGTTTCTTTAACCCAAAATCAACAAGTAAGTGGTCGTGTAGTGGATAGTCTGCAAGTGCCCATTGCTTATGCCGAAGTGATTTTGAGAGATTTAGATACGGAAAAAGAAAATCAGATTTTAACCGATTCCGATGGTAGATTTGAGTTGCAAGCAGATTGTAATCGTTGTGTGCTTTTGGTGGAATCTTTTGGTTTTAAGCCTTATCAATCGTCTGAGTTTTCAATCTTGGAAAAACAAGATTTTGCGACAATTAAACTAAATTCAACTTCGTTTGCACTCAAAGAAGTGATCGCGACGGGGAGAGAAAAACCTATAACAGTAACGCTGAAGCCAGGTAAAGTAATTTACAATGTGGAAAATACTGCTGATGCTTATGGAAGTACGGCGCTAGATGTGTTGAAGAAAACACCCAAGCTCACGGTTGATGGTGGGAATGCCATTAGAATAAACGGGAAAAGTAAAGTTTTGTTTTTAATTAATGGAAAAAATACTTATTTGCAGTCAGAGCAATTGGTGAATTTTCTAAAGGCTACAACTTCGGGCAATATTAAAAATATTGAAGTGATGACCAATCCGCCCGTGGAGTACGAAGCGGAAGGCTCGGCGGGCGTAGTAAATATTGTTTTGAAAAAAGCCGCAGGGCTTAGAAATAGTGTTTTTGTGAATGCGGGACTCTCAAGTGGTGTATTTACGCGTGAAAATTTAGATTTATCGTTTAATTATCATTATCAAAAATTCAATTTTTATGGTAATTTCAGCCGACTTTGGGGTAAGGTGAATTATTTATATGGAAATCATAGGTTAGCCAATGGGCAAGAGATTTTTAGTGATTCGTACGATGTAGATAAGAAAACGCCGCGTGTGTACAATTTTGGTGTGGATTATAAAATTGATGATAATCAGACGCTTAATCTGCAAATTGGTAGAAATCGATTGTATGGAGATGGTTTTGTGAAAACTGAAAATAATGTAAGAATGCGGAATTCTTCACAATATGTGAAATCTCTGAGCGATTATTTCTTTCAAGATTGGGATCGTGGGAATATTTCGTTGAATTATGATTTGAAAAGTGCGAAAAGTGAAACTAATTTAAGTGTAGATTATGCCAAATTTATGGGCGATACACAAATTCGCTTAAAAAACGATTTTTTTGACCAAAATAAAGTGGCTCAACGAGAAGAAACCACGGAAACTTATGCCAATCGAGATATTGATGCTTATGCTTTTTCAGCAAGTCAGCAAAGAGGTTTAGGTAAAATTCAATTGAAATATGGTTTTAAAACTTCGTTTGCCAATTCATCCAACGACTTTAAACGCTATGATTTAATCCAAGCAAAACCTGTTTTAAACATCAATGAATCCAATGTTTTTGATTTTAAAGAAAATATAACCGCTGTTTTTGCCCATTCAGCCATTGAAATTAATTCTGCGATGCGTTTAGGAGCGGGGCTGAGGGTAGAACGCACTAGCAATGAATCTCATATCCAAGTAGCCAAAGGAAGCTCGCAGAAACCAGAGGCAATTAATTCCACTTATGTAGATTATTTTCCATCATTACAATTTAGTTATAAACCCCATGATTTGGAATATTCACTTTCATTTTCCAAACGAATCGATCGTCCGCAATATTCAGATTTAAACACGCTCGATCAGCCGATAGATGCATTTTCTTCTTGGCGAGGAAATCCCTATCTAAAGCCACAAAAAACAGACAAAGTAGCTGTGGGCATTTTGCATAAGCAAAAACAACTTGAGTTATTTTACTCAAAAACTCATGATTACAAGGTGAATATGCAAATTATAGAAAATGGAATTATGCTCGAAATTCCTAAAAATATGGGAACTCAAGAACATTTAGGCGTTGATGTTTCCTATGCTTGGGATATTTTAAAATGGCATTTTAATTTTTCTGGGCAGGCATTTTACTTTAAAAATAATGTAAAATTAAGAGAGGATTTGCCACTTAAAAATGACAGCTGGGCAACCAATTTATCATTAAATGTAAATGCTAGTATTTTTTGGAAAATGAATTTAGATATTTTCACGCAATATAATAGTAAGCAATTGAGTGGTGCTACCGTAACTAGTCGCCCAATGAATAGCACCGATTTTAGTCTCTCAAGAGCATTTCTCAATAATAAAGCTAAGGTGAAACTTTCGGTTGTCGATGTGTTTAATAGCTCGCATTGGAATAGTGTGAATGAATACCCAGGTTTCTATTCCGATAATTATGGCAGGGGAGAACGCCAGCAAATTAAGCTAAATATAAGTTCTAAAATTGGCTGGGGCGAAAATCATGACTTACGAGAATCTAATTTGCAGCCTGAGCTAGACAGAATCTAAAAAAAATACCTATGCAAAAATAGAAGAGGTCTTTAAATTAGTAGTACCTTTGTCATGCTATAAAGAAAATTATTTTATAGCAATTTAAATATTTTAGCAATGAAAAAACTATTTTTAATCGTTGTAATACTAAGTATTCTAACTGCTTGCAGTGATGAGGGAGAGAAGGCTCCTCAGAAAATAAAAAATAATGAAACTACTAAGGTAGAAAAGCCAGGTAAAGAAGGTGATAATCCTAAAGATAAACCAAAAGATCCCCCGAATCAACCAGTAGCACAAGGTGCATGGGATTTGCAGCCTTCTAACTTTGAATTAAATGGCGGTCGTAGAATGAGCCTTTTTGTTTCTGATGAGGCGTCTTCTGAGGTAGAAAAACATCAAATTGAATACAATGATGCGTGGAAAGCTGATTTTAAATCTGTAGGCAATCTTGTGGCACTTTATCCCGCAATTCAGCCCTATGATATAAATCAAAATGAATATATTTTAAAGGCGCAAGAGGAGCAAAGCACGAGAGAGTTTCTGTCTTATGCCGATTTAAGAGTCGCTAAAACTAAGTTGTCAAATAGTAAAAAAATCACATTAGATTTTAAACATTTATTGTGTAAAGTAAATTTAATTTTAAAAAGCGAAACACTTTCTAGTGAACAGTTGAATCATCTAAAAGTTTCGATTAATTCCTTGGTCAGTGCAAAGATAAATTTGAAATCAGGGGAAATAGGAGCATACCCTAGATATGAATTTAGGGAAATTAGTGCTTGTCCTATGGGAAACGCTACTTATTCCGCTTGGCTCATTCCGCAATCTAAGTCGAATTTCAGACCAGGAACACAAAATTCATTCGTAATAATTAATGTAAATGGAGTGGAATATAGATTTTCTTCGAGCATTATACCTGATGATAAAGATTTTGTGAGTGGGGGAGAAATAAATATTACATTACAATTGAAAACAAATGAATATTCAAATTATGCCAATACGACAAAATGGGTGTATGGTGTTTCTACACCGCCTGAAAGTGCTTGGGTGATGTCAGAATATTATCCACAATTTGAAAATGTACCATGGCAAAATGGATACAATTGGTTTGATTGCAAAAAAACATACAGCTTGGTGAGTTCAGATATTAATATGTGTTGGGCAGCATCGGCATCATCACTTATCCATTGGTGGATGAAACAAAATAGTCAATATCTAAAACAAATTAATTACCAAGGGCCTCAAAAATTCATAGATCCATTACATTCCGAAGTTTTTGATTTCTACAAGAAAAATTATCATGATACCGGAGGTTTTACAGATGCGGCAATACGCCAATTCATGGTTGGAATAACCAATGAAAAAGGAAAAGTAGAGGGAGGCTTCTTTCGAGAGATTCTGAAGGGGAGTACCTTTGTAGAAACTGTAAATGTCTTGGGCGGAGCAGATAATAGAAAGACATTTAATCAAAAAATAATTGAGGCTATGAGCCAGAAGAAAGGCATAGAATTTCAAACATTAGATCATTCTATGTGTTTATGGGGTGCAGAATTTAATTCACAAGGAATAATTTCAGCCATATACTACACCGATAATAATGATGGAGCCTTGCGATTCAAAAGAATCCCAGGTCTGAAGAAGATAAAAATTAAATACGAAAATAATCAAATAACCGCTGAGCCTGGAAATAACGTGGAAATTAATGGAACATTGAAGGCTTTGATAAATCGCTTAACATTTTTAGATAAAGCCGATGCGCAGTGGGAAAAGTATTTAAGTGGCAAAAGAAGTTAGAAAATAATCCATTAAATATTTGGTAGAATGAAAATTAATTCTTTACTTTGCACTCCGTTTTAAAAACGAATATAGCATGTCACGAGTTTGTCAAATTACAGGAAAAAAAGCACAAGTGGGAAATAATGTGTCTCACGCAAATAATAAAACCAAAAGAAGGTTCAATGTTAATTTAATGAAGAAGCGTTTTTATGTGCCATCGGAAGATAGATGGGTGCAGCTAAATGTTTCTGCTAATGGGTTGAAAACTATCAACAAGATTGGTATTGAAGCCGCTTTGGAACGTGCGAGAAAAGAAGGTTTAATCAAATAAAATTAAAGTATCATGGCTAAGAAAGGTAATAGAGTTCAAGTGATATTGGAATGTACTGAGCATAAAGAAAGCGGAATGCCAGGTACTTCTCGCTACATCACAACCAAAAACAAAAAAAATACTCCGGATAGATTAGAGCTTAAAAAATTTAATCCTATCTTGAAGAAATATACTATTCACAAAGAAATTAAATAAAAATGGCTAAGAAGACAGTTGCAACACTACAAACAGGTTCAAAAAAACTTACCAAAGTTATTAAAATGGTAAAGTCTCCTAAATCAGGAGCGTATGTTTTTGAAGAAAAAGTTGTTCACGCTGATGATGTGAATGATTTCTTTAACAAAAAATAATTTTTTGATTTTTGATAAAATTTATAAAAGTCGTTACCAAAAGTGACGGCTTTTCTTATTTTTTTACTATCTTTCCCCTTCTAAAAAAGAAAATAAATTATGAGTTGGTTTAAAAAAGTTTTTGGTTCTGATAAAAAAGAAACTTTGGATAAAGGTTTGGAAAAAACTAATCGCTCTTTTTTTGATAAAATGAGCCGCGCTGTAATCGGAAAGTCCACAGTAGATGAAGAGGTGCTCGATGAGCTGGAAGAGGTGCTTATTACCTCAGATGTTGGGGTGCAGACTACGATTAAAATTATTGAGAGGATAGAGGCGCGTGTGGCGAGAGATAAATATGTGAATTCTGCGGAGCTAGATAGAATTTTGCGAGAGGAGATTATGGCACTCTTGGCCGAAAATGAAACCGAAGATTTTGAATCTTTATCAATACCAGAACTTCCGAATGGTGATCCTTATGTGATTATGGTTGTGGGAGTGAATGGCGTGGGGAAAACTACCACCATCGGAAAACTAGCTAAACAATTTAAAAATCAAGGAAAAAAAGTGGTGCTCGGTGCGGGCGATACTTTTAGAGCTGCGGCGGTGGATCAATTACAGATTTGGGCAGATCGCGTAGGTGTGCCCATTGTGAAACAAGCTATGGGCTCTGATCCCGCATCTGTTGCTTATGATACAGTGCAATCGGCTAAGGCGCAAGGTGCAGATGTTGTGTTGCTTGACACGGCAGGGCGTTTGCACAATAAAATCAACTTGATGAATGAGCTTTCAAAAATCAAGCGTGTAATGCAAAAGGTAATTCCAGATGCTCCGCACGATGTAATGCTGGTGCTAGATGGTTCTACGGGGCAAAATGCCTTTGAACAAGCCAAGCAGTTTACCCAAGCTACCGAAGTTACCTCGCTTGCAATCACTAAATTAGATGGAACGGCTAAAGGTGGTGTCGTGATTGGGATTTCAGACCAATTCAGCATTCCAGTGAAGTTTATTGGAGTAGGAGAAGGGGTAGATGATTTGCAAGTTTTCAATAAAGCAGAATTCGTTGATAGTTTCTTTAAAAAAACAAATTAATACCATTTAAATAATGAAAAATAGTATCCTCATTTTAGATTTTGGATCTCAGTATAATCAATTGATAGCTAGGAGGGTACGGGATTTTGGCGTATATGCCGAGGTGATTCCCTGTACTTCGAGCTTGGAGGAAATCAAGGCACACGAGCCTAAGGGAATAATTCTCTCTGGCGGACCGTCTTCGGTTTTTGCAGAAGATGGCTACCGAGTAGACAAAGAAATTTACGAGCTGGGCGTTCCTGTGCTTGGAATTTGCTACGGAATGCAGCTTACGGCACATTTATTAGGTGGCGAAGTAAAAAAAGGGCAAAAAGGTGAATATGGAAAAGCTGATTTCACAATCACAAACTCTTGTTCGCTTTTTGAAGATATTCCTGAACAATCAACCGTTTGGATGAGCCACTTTGATGAGGTGATGAAAACGCCAGAAGGATTTAAAGTAGCCGGTAAATCAGAAGCTGAGATTGCCGCTTTCTTTAACGAAGAAAAGCAAATTTATACCGTTCAGTTTCACCCAGAAGTTTCGCATAGCGAATTTGGCGAAAAAATGTTGAATAATTTCGTTTTTAAAGTTTGTAAATGCGAGAAAAACTGGGCTTTAGACGATTTTATCGAAGCAGAAGTTCAGCGAATTAAAGAAAAAGTTGGCGATAAAAAAGTGATTTTAGGTCTTTCTGGAGGAGTTGATTCATCGGTAGCTGCTGTGTTAATTCATAAAGCAATTGGCGATCAGCTAACTTGTATTTTTGTAGATACAGGTTTGCTCCGATTGAACGAAGGAAAAACCGTAATGGAAACCTACGGAAACACTTTTGACATTAATATCATCAAAGTCGATGCGAAAGAAAGATTTTTATCAAAACTAGAAGGAATTTCTGATCCTGAGCAGAAAAGAAAAATCATCGGTCACGAATTCGTTGAAGTATTTGACGAAGAAGCCGCAAAAATCGAAAATGCAGCATTTTTGGCACAAGGAACCATCTACCCAGATGTGATTGAATCTCAGTCAGTAAAGGGGCCTTCAGCCACCATTAAATCTCACCACAATGTGGGAGGCTTGCCAGAGGATATGAAACTACAATTGTTGGAGCCATTGCGCGAATTGTTCAAAGATGAAGTGCGTCGAGTGGGAGTAGCGTTAGGTATTCCGAGAGAATTGGTCTATCGTCACCCGTTCCCAGGTCCAGGTTTAGGAATCCGTGTTTTGGGTGAAGTTTCGGTCGAAAAAGTTGAAATTTTGCAAAAAGCCGATGCAATTTTTATTGAAGAATTAAGAAAAGCTAATTTGTATGATGCCGTGAGCCAGGCTTTTGTGGTTTTATTACCAGTGAAGTCGGTGGGCGTGATGGGCGATGAGCGTACTTACGAATACACAGCAGTCGTTCGTTCGGCAGACACCATAGATTTCATGACGGCCACTTGGTCGCGCTTGCCATATGAATTGCTCGAGAAAGTATCCAGCCGAATCATTAACGAAGTAAAAGGAATCAACCGAGTTGCCTACGATATTTCATCAAAACCACCAGCAACCATAGAGTGGGAATAAAATTTAAAAATCGCAGAAATTCGAATTTCTGCGATTTTTTTATGCAGGAATATTTAATTATATTTCTGCCATTATGGCACATTTAGTGCTAATAGTTTTAGAAATTAATTTAAAAATCAGCCAATACAATCATACAAATTGGCTCGGCATAATTAATGATTAATTAAAAAACACACAGATATTTAATTATGAACGATAATTTTTCACAACGAGTAAAAAATGTGATTGCTTACAGCAAAGAAGAGGCCTTGCGCTTAGGACACGATAGTGTAGGAACGGAGCATTTGGTATTGGGCATTTTGCGCGATGGTGATGGGAAAGCCATGCGTTTTTTGCAATCTTTGCAGTACGACACATCTTATATAAGAAATAAAATAGAGGAGTTGAATCCTCCAAGAGAAATATTGGATTCTACGCCTAGAAATTTGCAGCTTACTAAACAAGCTGAAAGAGCTCTCAAAACCACTTTTTTAGAGGCTAAATTAAACCAAAGCAAATCAGTAGATACAGGGCATTTATTGCTTTGTATATTAAGAAATGACAATGATCCTGTAACGCAGACTCTAAATAGATTGGGCGTAGATTATGATACACTAAAAGAAAGAATGGTAGAAACTCAGTACCCAGATGGAATTTCTGAAATCAGTCCGCGAGCAGAAGCTGGATTTGATGATAATGATGAAGAAGCAGGAGCTATCCCAGGAGGTGGTGCTCATCGTCCTGCGGGCGGTGGTGGTGCTCGCCGAGGGGGAAGAGCTGGTGTTACAAAGTCTAAAACACCTGTGCTTGATGCCTTCGGTAGAGATTTAACGAATATGGCACAAGATGGAAGGCTAGATCCTGTGATTGGTCGTGAAAAAGAAATTGAGCGTGTTTCTCAGATTTTAAGCCGTAGAAAAAAGAATAATCCGCTTTTGATTGGAGAGCCAGGAGTGGGTAAATCAGCGATAGCAGAAGGTTTAGCTTTAAGAATTGTTCAGAAAAAAGTTTCTCGTGTTTTGTACGACAAGCGTGTAATCACACTTGATTTGGCAGGACTTGTGGCGGGAACCAAATATCGTGGGCAGTTTGAGGAGCGAATGAAAGCCATTATGAATGAATTGGAAAAAAATCAAGACATTATCCTTTTCATAGATGAATTGCACACTATCGTAGGAGCAGGTGGAGCGACTGGTTCGCTTGATGCTTCAAATATGTTTAAGCCAGCCTTGGCAAGAGGTGAAATTCAATGCATAGGTGCTACAACTTTGAACGAGTATCGTCAATATGTAGAGAAAGATGGTGCGCTTGAGCGTCGTTTTCAAAAAGTGATGGTGGAGCCAACTACGCCAGAGCAAACTTTGCAAATCTTGGAACAAGTAAAAGACAAATACGAGGAGCATCATAATGTGAAATATACGCCAGAGGCATTACAAGCCTGTGTGAATTTAACTTCTCGTTACATTACCGATCGTTTCTTGCCAGACAAGGCGATTGATGCGATGGACGAAGCGGGTTCTCGTGTGCATATCAAAAATATTCATGTGCCAGAGGATATTTTGTCTTTAGAAAAAGCAATTGAAAAAGCAAAAGAAGATAAAGAAGCAGCTGTATCGGCGCAAGATTTTGAGCAAGCAAGCCAATTGAGAGATGAACAAAAAAGACTAACCGATTTGCTCGAACAACGCTACGAGGAATGGACTGCTAATAATGAGTCTTCACCAGAAGTGGTAGATGAAGATAATGTTGCCGAAGTGGTTTCTATGATGAGCGGAATCCCTGTACACCGAGTAGCAGAGGGCGAGATGAAAAAACTTGCTCAAATGGGTGATGTGGTAAAAAGCAAATTAATCGGGCAAGATGAAGCTGTAGAAAAAGTAGTAAAAGCAATTCAGCGAAATCGAGCAGGATTGAAGGATCCAAATCGCCCAATTGGTTCGTTTATTTTCTTAGGTTCTACAGGAATCGGTAAAACGCAATTGGCGAAAGTTTTAGCCCGAGAAATTTTTGACTCAGACGATGCTTTAATCCGAATAGATATGAGCGAATACATGGAAAAATTTGCTGTATCTCGTTTGGTGGGAGCACCTCCAGGTTATGTAGGTTACGAAGAAGGCGGGCAATTGACAGAGGCAGTTCGCCGCAAGCCATACGCCGTTTTATTACTAGACGAAATAGAAAAAGCACATCCAGATGTGTTCAATATTTTGTTGCAAATTTTGGACGATGGACATGTTACCGATAGCGTGGGGCGAAAAGTGGATTTCAGAAATACGATTATCATTTTGACTTCAAACATTGGTTCTCGCCAATTGAAAGAGTTTGGTGATGGCGTAGGTTTTGGAACTGCTGCCAAAATGAATTCTGCCGATGAGCGAGCCAAAAGCACTTTGCAAAACGCCTTGAAAAAGACATTTGCTCCAGAGTTCTTAAACCGTATCGATGATGTGATTATCTTCAATGCACTTGAGAAAGAGGATATTTTAAGAATCATTGATATTGAACTTAGCAAACTGTATGGCTTGGTAAAAGACATGGGCTACGAAGTGGAGTTTAGCCAAGAGGCTAAAGAATTTGTCGCTGAAAAAGGTTTTGATAAGGATTATGGTGCAAGACCATTGAAGCGAGCTATTCAAAAGTATATTGAAGACCCAATGGCCGAGAAAATTATTAATTCGGAAATCAAAGAAGGAGATTCGCTTTTAGTGATATTAAATGAGGCAAAAGATGGTTTAGAAATTACCATAAAATCCTAATTTTGAAATTTTTGTAAAAAAATAAATCCTCTACTGAAACTAATTCGGTAGAGGGTTTTTTTGATGAATGATAAAGTCTATTTGGTGAGTTTTCCTTCTTTATAAATTCTAGCGTAAAGTTTAACAAATCTCGCTGCTACGGCAACTAAATCTTTTAATTCTAAAAGAATTGTAAAGTATAAAGAGGTGTTTTTAAATCCATATTGTTTATTCATAACCCCATCAATTTGTTCACTTGTAGCATCTTCTATATCTTGCAAGAAATGTTTTTTCATAATTTGAATTTCGTCTAAATTCTTTTGTGTGAAATCTCTATTATTGATAACATCTTGAAGGAAAGAAAAATAATGGGCTAATTTATCTTTTATCTTATTTAGATGAGCACATTGTTCTTCAGTCAATGGTTTGTGATTGTTATTTACATGCGTAGTGGCAGAGGTAACGATTAAATCAAGACTTTGGAGGATATCTTGCATTAGATCATAAGTCAAAACATACAAGTGTGCAGAAGTTGTTTCATCAGATTTATTTTTCTTGATAATTTTAAACAAACCACTTTTTACCATGGCATATTCTTCATGCAACTCGTTTAGAATATCATTAGCCCCTTGTAGTGCTTTTTTGTTTTCTTTTGCAACACCAATATTAGTAAGCTCAAGAGTTCTTTTTATATCTTTTAGTGCCACAGATACACTTTCTGTAAGGTGGTCCATGGTTTGGCTTAAGTCTTTGTAATTTATAGCCGTTTTGCTTTCAGAGCGTTTTTTTCTTTTTAAACTGATTTCATGGTGTTTAGAAGATTTGTATATAAGGAAAAGAACCAATAAACACATCACTACAATACCATACACACCAGTAAAATACATAACAGTTGCCGAAAGCATAGCCATACAGGTTGCGATAATAGCTGTTAAGAACCAGCCACCAATTACATTCATTACACCAGCTACACGATACACAGCGCTTTCTCTACCCCAGGCTCTGTCGGCAAGCGATGTTCCCATTGCTACCATGAATGATACATAAGTAGTAGAGAGTGGTAATTTCATACTTGTTGCAGCTGAGATTAATGTAGCAGCTGTAAGCAAGTTTACAGATGCGCGAACTAAATCAAAATGTGCAGCATTTTCGTTATCTTTAATAGCGTCTATAGGCGTGAATTTTTCAGATATTTTATCTAAAACACCTTTTGGTGCTATGGCAATAAAACCTTTATTAATTGCAGAAGTTGTATTTACAAGTGCCCGTGCAAAAAGATTAGGTTTAAAACGCTCATCAATTTCGGATTGAGCCCCAAGATTTACTTCTGTTTCTGTAACGGAGCGGGCTTTTTTAGAAAACCATAAAGTCAGAGTCATCACAATACCTGCACCTACTAGTAAGAAATATGGAGTTTCTACTTTTCCAGCCAAGCCTGTCATCAATAGATTTTCGGGTAGCTCATTGGAGTAATGCCAAATCTCAAAGGATTGCCATCCAGCAATTGGAACTCCTATAAAGTTCACCAAATCATTTCCTGCAAAGGCCATGGCAAGTGAAAAAGTACCAAATAAAACTACAATTCGCAATGGATTAATATCAAATTTTTGTAAAACAAACATAAGACAAGAGTAGAATACAAAAGCGCCCACCATGTAATACATTATATGAGCCCCCACCTCATTTATTACGCCCTCCATAGCAGGAATATTTTTCATCCCTTTAAACAATAAGAAGTAAGATAGCGCAGTAAAGGCAAGACCTGTAAAGATGGAACCAAAGAATTTCATCTTCTTTTGGTATTCAAACGAAAATAAAAATCTTGAAATAAATTGGACAATAGAACCTATCGTAAAGGCAATCAAGACGGAAAGTAAAATTCCCATGATGATTTCCCCCGCTTTAGCCCAATTCATAAAACCTACAATCCCCTCTGCAGGATTGTCGTTATTAAACAAATAGGTCATAGGTAGCTCATTGTGTATTACCTTGATGGTAGCCAAGGCCAATGATGCTCCCAGAATTTCAAATACGATAGAAACCGTAGTTGAGGTAGGCAAAGCCAGCGTGTTAAAGATATCTAGCAATATGATATCCGTAATCATCACGGCCAAAAAGAGAATCATAATCTCATTGAAATAAAAGTGTTGCGGATTAAAAATTCCTTTCCGAGCCACTTCCATCATCCCCCCAGAGGTCATAGCCCCTAGCATAATACCTACACTCGCAATAATCATAATGGTTTTCCATTTTGCTGCCTTCGAGCCTATTGCAGAGTTTAAAAAATTCACCGCATCATTAGATACACCCACTACAAGGTCAAAAACTGCTAAACAAAATAACAGCCCTACGATAAATACATAAATATAATTCTCCATAAAATGGTTTTTTATTTAAAGCAAAAATAAAATGAATACTTTAAACCATTGTTAAATTAATGTATTCTTTTTGTATGATATTTATAAGCTAACTATGAATATTTCTTGTTTTATGTATATAAATAGTTAAAAAATAGCTAAATACCTCTTTTTTGGGAAGCCGAAAATAAGCATGGAAAAATCATATTTTTCAGCATTTTGACTAAAAAACATCGCTTTTGGGTATTTTTAAAATTAAAGATTTAAGTATATTTGAAAAAAATTAAAAACACATTACAATGAAAGCATATGTATTCCCTGGGCAAGGTGCTCAATTTGTGGGCATGGGAAAAGAATTATACGAATCAAACGAAGCAGCAAAAAAACTATTTGAACAAGCCGATGAAATTTTAGGTTTTTCGATTTCGGACATTATGTTCAACGGAACACCAGAAGATTTAAAACAAACCAAAGTCACTCAGCCAGCAGTTTTCTTGCACTCTATTGCAGCAGCGCAAACGATTGAAGGCTTCAAGCCAGATGCCGTGGCAGGTCATTCCTTAGGCGAATTGTCTGCTTTGGTGGCAGCGCAAGTTTTAGATTTTGCCGATGGATTGCAATTGGTAGCTAAAAGAGCCAATGCAATGCAAAAAGCTTGCGAGTTGCAAGCAGGAACCATGGCTGCTATTTTAGGCTTAGAAGATGCTGTGATTGAAAAAGTGTGCCAAGAAACCGAAGGTGTAGCCGTTGCGGCAAATTACAACTGCCCTGGGCAATTAGTGATTTCTGGCGAGGTGCCAGCCGTAGAAGCCGCGTGCGAAAAGTTGAAAGAAGCAGGCGCAAAGCGTGCCTTGGTTCTACCTGTAGGGGGTGCGTTCCACTCGCCACTTATGGAGCCAGCGAGAGAAGAATTAAAGGCAGCCATTGAGCGCACTGAATTTAAAAAGCCGATTTGTCCCGTTTATCAAAATGTGGTGGCAAAAGGCGTAACCAATCCCGAAGAATTAAAACAAAATTTAATTGCTCAGCTTACTGCACCCGTGAAATGGACACAGACCATTCAACAAATGTTGCAAGATGGCATCACAGAATTTGTGGAAGTGGGGCCAGGAAAAACTTTGCAAGGCTTGATTAAAAAAGTAGATAGAGCGGCCGAAGTTTCAGGTGTTCAGTAATTTATAAAAAATGGCTAAAAATACATTTTGCGCACACGGCAAATTATTGCTCACCGCTGAGTATGTGGTACTTGATGGGGCAAAAGCCCTTTGTTTGCCCACGCAAATCGGACAAAATTTGGAAGTTTCTCCGCTCGGGGAAACTTCTAACTTTTTTGAATGGACAGCGATTTTAAAAAACGGCAAAATTTGGTTTTCAGAGAAATATGTTCAAAAATCGAACGAAATCGTATTTTTTCCAGATTCCAAACATTCCAAGGAAGGCGTTTTTTTATTAAAGATATTAAACGAAATTTTAGCCTTAAATCCTTCTGTGCAGTTTCAAAATTTGAGTTTTAAAACGCACTTAGAATTTAATAAAGATTGGGGCTTGGGCTCGAGTTCAACCTTGATAGCTTTGCTTGCGCAATTTGCCGAAGTGAACGCTTACGAATTGCTCGAAAAAACCTTTGGTGGCAGTGGCTATGATTTGGCTTGTGCTTTGGCAAAACAGCCCATATTTTACACCCGAAACGGAGTTCAGCCCAAAATTGAAATAGTTGATTTTTTCCTAACATTTAAAAATCAATTGTTTTTTGTGTATTTAAACCAAAAACAAAACAGCCGAGAGGGCATTGCGATGTATCGCCAAAAACCGAAAAACGCAGATTTAATTCAGGCGATTTCGCAGATTTCTGAAAAGGTGGTTTTGGCTCAAGATTTAGAAAGCTTTAATCAGCTTTTGTCTCAGCATGAAAGTTTGATTTCCAGACAAATAGAAATGCCCTGCGTGCAAGAAAAATTATTTCCCGATTACACACAAGGCATTGTAAAAAGTTTAGGTGCTTGGGGGGGCGATTTTGTTTTAGTCTCAAGCAAAAATGCTGATTTAGATTATTTTAAACAAAAAGGCTACCACGCCATATTGCCTTATTCTGATTTAATTTTATAATTTAATCTTTGTTTTTTTTCTAAAATCCCAAGAATTGTTGTAATTCCTGAACAGATAACGCACAAGATTTCCCCCCCCCAGTACATCACGGTTATAATCCCAATCCATTTTAATAATAAGTCTGTTATTTCTCCCATATTTATAAACTTAGTTGCTTAAATGTAAAATTTTGAAAATTAGGATTTTAAGTGATTTAATCCTTGTTTTTTTCTAAATTTTCTTTGTATCTTCTAAACGAATCCCAGCCTTGAGAGCTCAATGGCACCTTGGTAGTATTTCCGCGTCCGATGAGGTGATTGCCTTCAGAAATATTATTGGCAAAACCAATGGTCGTGAAATTAGGATTTGCTTTGATTTTATCAAATTCAGAAAGTGGAAGCGTGAATAGTAATTCATAATCTTCGCCACCGTTCAACGCCCCGATGCTGGCATTCATATCAAATTCTTCTCCCGCACTGATTACTTGCTGATCCAGCGGAATTTTTTCTTCGTAAATGGTAAATCCGACACCACTTTGCTCCGATAAATGGAGCAATTCCGAAGCCAATCCGTCTGAAATATCAATCATCGCTGTCGGTTTTACCTCTAATTTTTTAAACAATTCTATGATATCTACTCGAGCCTCTGGTTTTAATTGTCGGCCGATGATGTAATCATACGGTGTTAAATCGGGTTGCACTTGCGGATTCACTTTAAACACTTGATTTTCTCTTTCTAAGATTTGCAAACCAAAATAAGCTCCACCCAAATCTCCCGTTACTACGACCAAATCTTGCTCTTTGACACCATCTCGATACACCAAATCTTCTTTTTTTGCCTTGCCAATCGCCGTCACACTGATGACCAAGCCGCTGCGAGAGGAAGTGGTGTCGCCGCCTACCAAATCGACTTTATATTTTTCGCAAGCAAGTAGAATCCCTGCGTACAATTCGTCGATGGCTTCCACTGGAAAACGATCCGAAACCGCAATGGAAACAGTAACTTGCGTAGGCGTCGCATTCATGGCACAGATGTCGCTCACATTGGTGGCAATTGCTTTGTAGCCCAAATGCTTAAGCGGTGTATACGCTAAATTAAAATGAACTCCTTCGGTGAGCATATCAGTCGAAACGACCACTTGTTTGTCGCCAAAATCCATTACCGCAGCATCATCGGCAATGCCCTTTTGGGTGCTTTGGTTTTTGATTTTCACACTTTGTTTAATTCGGTCGATTAAGCCAAATTCACCGATTTCGCTAAGTGGAGTAGTTGGGATATTTTTATCTTCGAGCATAACTTAAAAAATTGATTTTTAATGATTTTTTTGGGTTAAAGGTAGGCTAATTATGAAGGTAGCCCCTTCGTGTGAGTTGTTTCTAAAACGGATATTTCCACCGTATTCTTCTACGATTTTTTTCACCATGGCAAGCCCAAATCCAGAGCCCGAACTTTTGGTAGTGAATTTAGGTTCAAAAATGCGATCGATCAATTCGTCAGAGATTCCTGTTCCGTTGTCGCTCACTAGAATATTCACATTTCCATTGTTTTCGCGGATTTTTACTTCTACTTCTGGTGTCCTGCCAAACGGCACAGCTTGCAAGGCATTTTTAACTAAATTGGTAATCACACGCACCAAATAACTTGAATCAAAATTGATGTACAACGGAGATTCAATTTCTGGCGTATATTTCACAAATTTATCGTCGAACATTTCAAGTGCCAAAGCAATTTCTTCCACAATATCAATGCTTTCGTCTTTACGCACGGGCATTTTGGCAAAATCGCTAAAGGCTTCGGCAATTCCTGTAATTGTGTCGATTTGTTTTAGAAGTCCTTTGCAAAGTTCATCGACTTTTTCTTTGTTATCAGGATTGCCTGCTTCAAATTTTCGATTAAAGTTTTGAATTTGTAAACGCATCGGGGTCAGTGGATTTTTAAGTTCGTGAGCCACTTGCCGAGCCGCTTCGCGCCAAGTTTCTTCGCGTTCAATTTTTAATAATTGTTCCGATTGTTCGTTTAGTTTTAAAACCATTTCGTTGTAAGAATCCACTAGCACTTTCACCTCATCATTACTATCGTAAAAAATAGGTTTGTTGTGCCCTACCACATGGGTTTGGTTTAGGCGTTCGGCAATTTCTTTGATTCGGCCCGTTACCGATTTAGAAAGCCACCAAGCGATGAGCCCACCGATAAA
Source organism: Ornithobacterium rhinotracheale (assembly GCF_022832975.1). NCBI lineage: Bacteria > Pseudomonadati > Bacteroidota > Flavobacteriia > Flavobacteriales > Weeksellaceae > Ornithobacterium > Ornithobacterium rhinotracheale. The sequence continues at coordinate 1,052,275 of NZ_CP094846.1, forward strand.
AATTACGAAAGCCACCACGGCTAAAAATCTTTCAATTAGTAAGAAAAATTCTTGTTTTTGGAACGAGTCGTCGTGCATATACGGCAAACTCAATATCGCAATGGGCCTTTGATTAATATTGTATAAGTAAGTGTAAACCGTAATATAAGTTTCCTTGTCAGATGTGCGAATATGTTCTACTCGGTCGTTTGAAAGCGAGAGAATACTCATAATTTGCGCGGGTACTCTTTTGCGTTCTTCAGCTATTTTTGCTTCAGAGGTGAGCGTTAAGTTTCCTTTTAAATCGTATAAATTAATATGAATGTCATTAATGTCTGAAAATTCAAATATTTTAGGTTTTAAAACATCAACAATGTTTTTTTCGCTTACTTCTTCGGGATAGTCGGTAATGGCATAGTCAATAGTTTCAATAATGGTTTTCTCTTTGCGCAACAATCGGTTTTTGTGAAAAGTTTCGGCTGTCTGTTTAAAATGTAAAAACATTAAAAACCCAAGAGTACTCACTGTGAAAATAATAATTATTATCAAGGATACGAATACTCTAAGCCTGAGCGAAATCCGATTGAAAAGAAAACCCTGCTTGATCATTTTTGCATTAATTTCTGCACATATTTTCCTAAAATGTCAAATTCTAAATTTACTGAATCGCCTGCTTTTAGATAGCCTAAATTGGTGTGCTCCCAAGTGTATGGAATAATAGCCACTGAAAATTCACCAGGTAAAGAATCCACCACGGTAAGGCTCACGCCATTTACACAAATGGAGCCTTTTTCTACGGTTGCAAATTTCTTTTGATCGTAAGAAAAATAGAGTTTAAAGCTTCCATTTTGGTCTTCAATTTTATCCAATTTCCCCACTTGGTCTACATGACCTTGCACGATGTGTCCATCAATTCGGTCTGAAAGACGCATGCAGCGTTCCACATTTACTTTGTCGCCCACTTTTAGGCTGCCCAAATTGGTGCGTTGCAAAGTTTCTGCAATCGCCGTCACGGCATACAATTCATCGTTCAAAGCTGTAACCGTAAGACATGCACCATTGTGTGCAATGCTTTGGTCGATTTTAAGCTCAGAGACAAAATTGGCTTTTAGATAAATATGTGTATTGGCTTCTTGTTGTTCAATTTTGGCAACTTCTGCCATTTCTTCTACAATTCCTGTAAACATGTAAATCTTGATTAAAAATTAATAGTATCCGCCATAAGGATCCGAGTCAAAATAATCGTCGTCTAAATCATCTTCAAAATTTAAGCCATCTTCATCGATGTCAAATTCCATTTGCTCTTTGTTAGGTGCTTCTTTTGGGCATTCGCCATAAGTGAGGCTTACTAGCGGATAGTCTTTTTTGCTATCTTTTTTGATGCGATCTACCACTTCGCAAAAGAATGTCCACATAGAGAAGAAATCGTATAAATAAATCATTCTTCCCCCTTTTTTAGGCACCACGGCAGAAAGTGTGGTTTCTTGCATGGTTTCGGCATCTTCGTCGCCAGCCATGTTTTCGAGCGGAATTTCGCTACCTTGGAACCATTGGTCGTTAGATAAAAAGAAAGACGCCATTTCCTCGCCCGCAAGACCGAACGCATTTTTGATGGCTTGGTGAAATTCAAATAAAGTGCTTTTTTCTTCAATTTCTATATCTCTGAACACATCTTGCTCAGCATCAAGGATTACTCTAATTTTTAAAATCATAGGAGTGAGTTGTTATTTAATATTTTTATCAGCAATTTTTAAGCCTAATTTTTCGCCTTCTCGGAACATGAATTGGAGTGCATCTTCACGATTGTTTTTCAAATCTCCGTCCAAAATGGCATCTTTGATTTTAGACTTAATGCGTCCTACTTCTTGGCAAGGTTTTATGCCAAAAGCTTGCATAATATCTTCGCCAGAAACGGGTGGCTGAAAGTTTCTAATATGGTCGCGCTCTTCGAGTTCGCGCATTTTGTTTTCTACCTTTTCAAAATTGGCTTTGAAGCGAAGTTGTTTATTTTTGTTTTTGGTTGTAATGTCGGCTTTGCAAAGCAAGAATAAATCTTCTAAATCATCGCCTGCTTCAAACATCAATCGGCGTAAAGCTGCATCTGTAGAATCTTCGCTCACAAGCGGAATAGGGCGGGAGCTAAGTTGTACGATTTTGCGCACATATTTCATCTCGGCACCCATGGGTAATTTAAGTCTTCTGAAAAGTCCTGGAATCATTTTCCCTCCAACAAATTCATGCGAATGGAATGTCCACCCGATTTTTTTGTCAAAACGCTTGGTGGGTGCTTTTCCAATATCGTGGAGTAGTGCCGCCCAGCGAAGCCAAAGTTTGTCGGTGGTTTTAGCAATATTGTCTACGACCTCAAAAGTGTGATAGAAATTATCTTTATGTGTTTGTCCTTCAATTTCTTCTATGCCCTTGAGTGCTGTGAGCTCTGGTAAAAATTGTTCTAAAAGCCCTGCATTATCAAGCATTTTTAGCCCAATAGATGGCACGGGTGTGAGCATAATTTTGTTAAACTCTTCCATGATTCGCTCTTGCGAAAGAATTTTAAGTCTATGCGCATTTTCACAAATCGCTTGAAAAGATTCTGGCTCAATATCAAAGCCTAATTGTGTCGCAAAACGAATGGCACGCATCATACGCAAAGGGTCATCGGAATAAGTGAGCACAGGATCTACAGGAGTGCGAATGATTTTGTTTTCTAAATCGGCAATTCCATCAAATGGATCAATGAATTCGCCATAATTTTCTTTGTTTAAGCTAATGGCTAAAGCATTTATCGTAAAATCTCTGCGCAGCTGGTCATCTTTTATGGTGCCATTTTCCACGGCGGGTTTTCGGCTGTCTTCTGAGTAGCTTTCTTTTCGAGCACCTACAAATTCGTAATCGGTGCCGTGGTAATGGAACATCGCTGTGCCAAATCGTTTAAATACAGAAACTTTAGGTTTATTGGGTAGTTGTTCGGCTACTTGTTTAGCCAAAGCGATTCCGCTGCCTTCGGTAACGATATCTATGTCTTTTTTATTGGTTCTTTTAAGTAAAAAATCTCTCACAAATCCGCCAATTACATAGGATTCTTGTTGCATTTGGTGAGAGACTTCTGATATAATCTTAAAAACTGAATCGTCTAAGGCTTGCTGTAAATTCATTTTGCAAAGATAATATTTTGTTCAAGAAATTTAGGTATAAAGCCTTTTTTAAAATTAGCAGAAAATCGGATTTTTTATTTCCATTGAATGCTTTCCATAAGGTGCATTACATTGGTCTTCATATATTGAATGGCAGGCGCTAGAGAATCTGGATTGGGACGCGCGTTGAAATAAACGGCACCACGCAAAAAGTGTTTGGTGCTATCGGTTACATGAAATTGGTAGTTTAAAGCGGCTTCGCCCCCAAGTTCATACAAAGTGCCATAGACTTTAGCGTTCGGGCGCACAATGATTTGCGGATTGATGTACACCGCACGAGATGCATGGGGCTCGTACACCGATTTTTCTGAATCAACCAAAAGTTGTGGTAAATTGTTTTTTACGGGCTCGTAAGTGAGATAGAGCGTCGCCTTTAGCTTTGGATAATATAAATTAAATTGACAATTTTCTTTTTTGGGCTGGAGAATTGTTTTTTTCTCCGCTTCAAAATCAAACGGACAATTGGGGTCGTATTTTTTGAATATAGGTTTTTCATACTCAAGGCGCACATCGCCATAAGGCTTGGGCATGCTATCTTGCTGGCAAGCACTCAAGAATAAGCCAATAAAAAGGATAAGAAAAATACTATTGCTCTTCATTTTTTTCTTCTTCAGGTAATGGCGTTCTAGTAACTTTTATACGCTTAATTCTTCTTTTGTCGATGGATTCAATGGTGAAAATAAAGTTTTTGTAATGAATTTTTTGTCGGCGATTAGGCGTTTCTTCATTAATTTCAAGAATTAGTCCAGCCAAGGTTTCGGCTTCGCCTTTTACATCGTCAAAGGTATCGTCGTCGATTTCCATGATTCGCATGAAATCCTTGAGCGAGGTTTTCCCTTCAAACAAATAATTATCTTTATCTAATTTGGAATAAAAGATATTTTCATCATCAAACTCATCTGAAATGTCACCTACCACTTCTTCCAAAATATCTTCCATACTCACAATTCCAGAAGTTCCTCCATACTCATCAACTACAATAGCAATGTGGATTTTTTTCTCCTGAAAATCAGATAATAAATCGTCTAATTTTTTGTTTTCTGGGACAAAGAACGGCTTGCGCAAAACAGTATGCCAATCAAAATTTTCTCTGTCAAGATAGGGTAATAAATCCTTGGCGTACAGAAGCCCTTTGATTTCGTCGATATCGTCCTCGTACACAGGAACGCGAGAAAATCCTTTCTGTGATATTTTTTGTAAAACTTCCTGGAAATTATTTTCCAATCGCATAGAAAACATATCCACGCGTGGTGTCATCACTTCTCGGGTTTCGGTATTTCCGAAATTTACGATGCCTTCGAGAATGCGTTGCTCTTCGTTCGTAGTCATTTCATCTTCCGAAGTCATTTCGAGAGCTTGTGAGAGCTGGTCCACCGAAATTTTATGTTCGTTTTTTAAATTCTTTTCAATCAAGGAACTAAGCCATAACAACGGAATTGAAATAGGTTTGGCAATGATTCCAAAAAAATTGATCAAAGGTGCTGTGAATGCACCAAATTTCAACGGAGCTTGGTTGGAATAAATTTTGGGGATAATTTCGCCAAAGAGCAATAACAAGAATGTGATGATTACTACATCAAATAGGATTTTAAAACTGATTCCCATTAAATTCAAATCACCAATGTAAGGATGTACAAAAACTTCGGAAAGTATCGCAGATAATAATACGATTCCAATGTTTATAAAATTGTTGCCAATCAAAATATTAGCCAAGAGTTTTTGCTTATCTTTTAATAAGTTTTCCACGGCAGATACATCTTTTCCTTCTTCTTTGGCTTGTACTAAATCCTTCTTTTTAATCGAAAAGAAAGCCACTTCCGAACCAGATAATAGCGCAGAAAGGAAAAGTAAAATTAGAAGCAAAAACAATTCGCCAAAATCATAACTAGTAAAAGCGAATATAGCGTTTATAAATAAACTGGGAGGTTCTGTTTCCAACATAAAAAGTGTTTAAAATCTATTTTTTTAAAATTCTTCGGTATGTTCCGAAGTGTTCACGTTTTTAGTTAAAAATTGTATTGTAGTAGCTTGTACTTCAGTTGTGTAGCGTGTGGTTCCGTTGTCGTCCCATTTGCGGGTTTTCAATTTTCCTTCTACATATACAGAGTCGCCTTTGCTCAAATGTTTTTCGCATAGCTGAGCCACTTTGTTTCGGGCTACTACTTGGTGCCATTCTGTTTGGGTAACTCGTTCTCCTGTATCTTTTCTCACGAAAACTTCGTTTGTAGCTAGAGGAAATCTGCCAATACAATTGCTTTCATCAAAATAATGAAGTTTCACATTATCTCCTAAATTTCCTACTAGGATTACTTTGTTTACCGAACCGCTCATAAATCGTTTTAAATTTTGTGTTTAATTTTTCAAAGATACAAATTTAGAGATTATTTTTTAAAAATATTTTTTTTGAGATTTTTTAGTGTTAATTCTTTTTAGGTAAATAAATTTAGCTTAACTTCGTTTTAAGCATTTATTTTAAAAACAAAAACACATGAAAAAATCATTTTTAGCCTTAGCAACTTTATGTTTTGCATCGGTTTATGGACAAACCAACGAGGGAAATTGGATGCTTAATGCCAGAACGAGTTTAAATTTTAATCAAGTAACGAGAAAATTGGACAATGGACTCAGTACTTTGAACAATCATCGCATTTCTAATACCAATTTGGCGCTAAGTGGAGGCTATTTTATAGCCAATAATTTTGCGCTGGGAACCACTTTTGAGTATGCTAGAACCATGACAGAGGAAAGCAATGGCGATGAGTTCACTAATTCGCGCTTGGCTTTTGTGCCTTCAGCATTGGCTTACATCAATCTCGGAAATTCGAATTTTTAACCATTTTTGTCTGCTGGATTGGGGTATGGAAGAAGTAATACTAAATATGTAAACTATACAAGTAAAGAAAGTGAGCAAAAGCAAGAAAATGGCGGATTGCTTTGGGTACTTGGTGGGGGCGTTTCTTATTTCGTTTCAGAGCGCTTGTCGGTTTCGTTTGATTACAGATATACTTGTTTTGGCTACAAAGTGCAAGATGTAAAAGTGAGAGAAAAAGGACCCGGCTTAGGATTGGGTATAGGTCTTCATTTTTAAAATTAAGAAAGAAAAAATGTCAAAAAAGCGATTTTCAGTATTTTTTTGAAAATCGCTTTTTTTTAGATATGAAAAAGTGAGGCGAAAAATGATTTATTTAATGCTATATCTTAGTCCCAAAAAAGCTCTAATTCCTTGATTAGTAGCATAGACATAGGATGGGTCAAACGTTAATGCATAAGGGTTCTCTGGTGTTGCAATGGCTTCATTCTTATCATTGAATGTTACTTTTTTGTCGAATGGATCTCTTGAGCGAGCGATTACAAACGGAGCGTGCTTATATGGTGTGAAGTTAAGTAAGTTTTTCACCCCACCATATATTTCAAAACCATTTTTGAAACTTTTATTGATTTGGATATTTTGAATTGAGTACCAAGGCGATTTCTCGGGTCTTGGGTCGGTATCACTCAGGAGAGGCAACTTCATAGGGCTGCGCAAATTTCCAGTATAGTCTATTTTTAAATTAGCTTTTTTAAATTTATAACCAATTCCCCATGAGCCCGAAAAATGTTCTGTGAATTCTTGTTGAATTTTTTCGTTATTCTCCATAGTATATACATCTTGGAGTGTTCCTCCTATGTTTAAATTTAATCCTACTTTGGTGTAAGCGTTAAAATTTAATGAAATTCCTTTAGACACCGCGTGGTCTTTTAAATTGTCGTAGATGATTTGATTTGGATTGGTGTCGTAATCGGCAACGATTTTATTGTTGAAATAAGTGTAAAATGCGCTAAAATCTAAATTAAAGAAATTTCCCGCATCGGTATAGAAATTTTGCACCAAATTTAAATTACCATTCCATGAGGTTTCAGGTTTTAAATGATCTTTAAAAATCACTTCGCGTGCCCCTGTGAGTGCGGCATGATCCTCGGTAAATACATTTACTACGCGGTATCCGTTTCCTGCGCTTAAACGCAAAATCGTATTTTTATCGGCAGAATTCCATTTATAATTAATTCTTGGCGAAAAAATATTTCCGTGTGCAGAGTTGTAATCGTATCTCACTCCTGCGAGCAGTACATTCTGAGGGTTGATATGCACCTCATCTTGTATAAATACACCAGGCAAATGCGTTTCTTTGGCGTGCGCATATTCTTGCTGTGTAGCTGGAGTGTTATCGTCATAATATGTTAAGCGATAGGCTCCTCCTAATAATAGCTTGTGAATACCTAAATCTTTGTGCCATGTTAATTGCCCGAAATAGATATTTTGGTCGGCCATGAATTTATCTGTTCCATAATAGCTGTTCTGGTGATGGTGGTTTAAGCTAATGTCTAGGAAAATCTTTTCGGTAGTGGGCAATTGGTAAGTCCCAAAAGCTTCCCAGCGGCTGGTGTAGATGCTTTCGCCGTATTTAATATCGGTGCCACGATAGGATTTGTTCCAATCCATTTCGCCGCCCCAGCGATCTTCGTACACATATCGCCCCGCAAAAGTGAATTTTCTGTTCTCAGGTCTTTCAATACTCCATTTGTTGAATAGCGAAATTCTATTTTGCAGAGTTAAATCCGTGAAATTATCATCATTCTTATCAATTGGGTTCATATAATTAAAGTAATTGAGCCCTACAAGTGATGATACTTTGTCTCCAATATTGAATTTTCCTCCCAAATCGGCATTATATTCTTGCCATGAAGTAGCAAAAGCATTTACGGCAAATTTTGGAGCTGTTAAAGGATTTTTTGTAATAATATTAATTAAACCACCTACCGCTTCGGAGCCGTATAGCGTAGAGGCTGGTCCTTTGACCACTTCCACGCGCTCAATCAAATCTTCTGGAATACCACTGAGTCCATACACAGTGCTGAGTCCACTCACGATGGGCATTCCATCTATAAGTACCATAGTATTAGGACCATCTAGGCCATTGATGTGGATATCGCCCGTGTTACAGACATTACAATTCACTTGGGGGCGAATCCCGTTGATGTTCCCCAAAGCCTCAAATAAATTAGGACTTGGATTCTGTTGGAAAAATGTTTTAGTATATACTTCTACTGGAACAGGACTTTGTGTTTTTGTAACAGGTCTTAATGTGCCAGTAACCACTACAGGATCCATATTTAATTTAAAATCTGTAGAATCTGTAACCTTTTTTTGCGCTACCATACTACTTAGTAGCCCTAAGCATGCTAGCGTGGTTGTAAATGTTTTCATGTGGTGAATATTTAAATTTTTCAGCAAAAATATAAAAGTTAGATTAAACTAACAAATATATTTAATTAAAATAAAAATAATATTAACCTTAGCTATTGCAATTGTTGTCTTGTAATTGTAGTCTTGTTGTTTATAATTTTTTAAAAACTAAATTTATAAACGGATTAAAAAGTTTTTTTATTGTTAAAAAATCTAAATATTTTTGCGTCTAAATTCAAATACATGAAGAAAAAAGTTTTATTACTATTCTTGGTTATTTTAGGGATTAAAAGCCAAGCGCAGGAATTGCAGCTGCACTACGACTTTGGGAAAGACCGTGATTATCTCACGGGAACTTTCGAAATCTTTAAACCCGATCGTCTAGGGAGTACATTTATGTTTACCGATATAGACTTTAATCGACCCGACGGCGCATCGCTCGTCTATTTTGAGATTGCACGAAAATTTAATATTAAAAATAAAACCATTGATGGACTCAATTTTCATATAGAGTACAACGATGGTTTTTTAATTTCTGATGGAGAGAGTCCAGTGGGCATTCCGATAAAGCCCTCGGCACTCACAGGGATTGGTTTTCCTGTAAAAATCGGAAATTTCACACTTCACACTTCCTATTTGTATAAATGGATTAAGGATTCCAACGGGCTAGATGGGCAATTTACAGCCGTGTGGTTTCAGAATTTTGCCCAAAACAAAATCACTTTTCGAGGTTTTCTAGATGTGTGGAGCTCACCGCTTACACCAGATAAAGACTTAAAATATGCTATTTTCATTACCGAACCGCAATTGCTATACAACCTAAACGAGCATTTTTCGGTGGGAACAGAAATCGAAATTAGTAAGAATTTTGTGCCAAGTAGAGATTTTCAAGTTAATCCAACTTTGATGGTACGCTGGGTGCTTTAAGAAAAATAATTAAATTAAAAATCAATATGTTAGCCAATTTTTTTAAATTAAAAGAAAGAAACACAAATGTAAAGCAGGAGTTTATGGGGGGCTTGGTCACTTTTTTGACGATGGCCTACATCATCTTCGTCAACCCAAATGTGCTTTCTGAAACGGGCATGGACAAAGGCGCTTTGATTTCGGTTACTTGTATCGCGGGCGTGATTGGTACACTAGTGGTCGGTTTCTGGGCAAATGTTCCTTTTGCTATGGCACCAGGAATGGGGCTCAATGCCATGTTTACCTATACACTGGTTTTAACACAAGGCGCCACTTGGCAGCAAGCACTTGGAGTGGTCTTCCTTTCTGGGGTAGTGTTTATCATTATTTCGGTGTTGGGTTTGCGACATAAAATCATCGATGCCATACCCGAACCTTTGCGCATTGCCATTGGCTCTGGAATTGGGCTTTTCATTGCATTTATTGGGTTTAAAAACATGGGGCTTATCGTGGCTAATCCTGCGACGCTCATCGGCTTAGGCGGATTTACACCTGGGCTTGTCATTGGGCTTATCGGATTTTTAGCGACCATTTTATTAGAAATCTATAAGGTTAAAGGTTCGATTCTGATTGGGATTTTATTATCCACTTTTTTAGGATTTATGTTTGATCCTGCCGTAGGCTTACCCGACCAAGTGGTGAGCTTGCCACCAAGCATAATGCCCGTTTTAGGCAAATTAGATGTGCTTTCAATTTTAAAAATAAGTTTTATTATTCCGATTTTCTCTTTCTTGTTTGTGAATTTGTTTGATTCAATCGGGACAGCCATCGCTTGTTCTATGGAAGCAGGTTTAGTCAAAGAAGACGGAAAAATGCCACACATCAAAAAAGTATTGGAAGCCGACGCTTTTACGACTATGTTAAGTGGTATTTTGGGAACCAGTAGCACCGTGACCTATATTGAATCTGCGGCGGGAATTGCCAACGGAGCGCGCACGGGATTAAGCTCAGTTTTTACTGCCTTGTTTTTCCTTTTTGCCATGTTTTTTGCGCCCATCATTGGGATTGTGCCCGCTTATGCCACGGCACCCGCTTTAATTTTGGTGGGAATTTACATGGTAAAACATTTGGTGAGAATTGATTTTAGTCAATTATATTTAGCTGTGCCGGTGTTTTTAACCTTGATTTTAATGCCACTTACTTATAGCATCAGCTCAGGGATTGCCTTCGGCTTTGGAAGTTATTTAATTCTCTGCGTGGGAACAGGACGGTTTAGAGAAATTCACCCAATTATGTGGTTCATCGGGTTGCTTTCGATTTTTGAAATTGTAGTATCTCTCTTACGCTAAATCACTTAAAAAAATTACATGAAAAACATATCTGTCAAAACATTATTATTAGGAATTCAATTTATGTTTGTGGCGTTTGGAGCCACGATTTTGGTGCCGATTTTAGTTACCACGGGCGTGGAATCTGAATTGGCAGCCAAAGGCATCACAGAGTTTCCCGATACATACAAAAGTTTTACGCCTGCCGTGGCTTTGTTCACAGCCGGAATTGCGACTTTAATCTTTCATTTAATTACGAAAGGCAAAGTGCCCGTATTTTTAGGGAGTAGTTTCTCGTTTATCGCGCCCATTCCGATTGCGGTGGTGGCGTATGGCTACGAGGGCGCATTGAGCGGTTTGGCTTCTGTCGGGATTTTGTATTTAATCTTTGGTTTTTTGGTTAAGCAATTTGGGATTGGATTTATACAGAAAATATTTCCTTCGGTGGTTGTAGGTCCTGTGATTATGGTAATTGGGTTGTCTTTGGCTCCCGTTGCTATTCAAAATGCGTCCAACAACTGGCTGATTGCTTTAGTTACGCTGATTACAGCGATTGTTACTGTGATGTATGGTCGAGGTATGCTTAAATTAATCCCGATTTTCACCGCCTTGGTGGTAGGCTATGTCGTGTCTTATTTTGCAGGAATTGTAGAAGTAGAAAATATTCAAAATGCTAAATGGTTCAGTGCGCCGACATTGGTGTTCCCATCGTTTAGTTGGAGAGCGGTGTTGTACATTGCACCTGTGGCGATTGCACCGATCGTGGAGCACATTGGGAATATTTATGCCATTGGGAAAGTAGCGCACAAAGATTTTATCAAAGATCCAGGTTTGCACCGAACCATGATAGGCGATGGTGTCGGGAGTTTTGTGGCATCGTGCTTGGGTGGCCCACCGAATACGACTTATGCCGAGGTGACGGGAGCGATTCAGCTTACGAAAGTTACCGACCCTATGGTGTTGAGGATTTCGGCAATTACGGCGATCGTGGTATCGTTCATAGGCGTGCTTACGGCACTTTTGACTTCTATTCCCACACCAGTTTTAGGTGGAATTATGATTCTCCTTTTTGGAATGATAGCCTCCATAGGAATCAATACTTTGATTCATGATAAAGTGGATTTCAATAATACCAAAAATCAAATTATAGCTTCTGTGATTCTTGTTGTAGGAATCGGTGGAGCAGACATCAACTTTGGAGCGTTTCAGATGTCGGGCATTGGGCTGTGTAGTTTGGTCGGTGTGATTTTGAATTTAATTTTACCTGAAAATTTTAGTTTGAAAAAATAGTAAGAATTAAACTTCTTCCGCACTTAAAATATGATTGCCAGCGACGGAACGGGTGAAAATCACAACATCGGTTCCGTCGCTTTTGCATTTATACTGTTTTTTTATCTTGTTTAAATCCGCAGGAAAATTTCGGCGAATTAATCGAATAGATTTATTTCTTAAAGCTTTTTTCGGGTTCTCGATAGGAGAAATGTTAGTAAAAACTTCTCCAGGGAAATCTTTTATAAGTGTTTCGCTGGTGTAGAGTTGCGTGTTAGGCTCTAATTTTTTAAGCCCCAAATCATTTCCCAATCGGTTGAAAGCACCGCTTTTCATCAAACTAGCATTTGGCTTATAGATAAATTTTTCGGGTGCGGAAAATCGGATGTTTTCATCGTCTTCCAAACCAGAAAATTCATATTTGGGCTGATTGGTTTCTAAATTCACGCACACTATTTTGGGCTTAGCCATTTTTTTGAGTGGCGAAACGAGCAATAAAATTTCTTTTAATTCATTTTTTAAAGAAACAATATGGATTTCAGTAATATTATCTAGCGTTTTGTAAGCCTCGGTTAAATCAAGCATAGGGCTTAATTTGAGCAAAATCTGCGTATTTTGATTTTGGCACACTTGCAAAATTTCTTGCGGAGTAGGACTCAGGTCTTCTAATTTAAAAACCTTGTTTTTGTTTTCGTCTCGGCGCGAAGGGTCGGCATAGATTAAATCTAAATCTTCTTTAAAATCAGCAATGAAAGATAAGCCATCTTGGGCAAAAGAAGAAATATTTTTTAGCCCTAAAGCCTCAAAATTATGTTTTGAGATGATTTGTAAATCTTCGTTTTGCTCAATGTGAATCACTTTTTCGGCATTTTGGGCAAATGCCATGCAATCAATCCCAAATCCGCCTGTGAGATCGGCGATTTTTTGGGCTTTTACGATGTGAGCTTTGTACTGTGCGGTTGCCCAAGAGGAGCATTGCTCTATATTGATTTTGGGCGGATAAACGATGTCTGGAAAATCGTTTAAAAATGGATTTTTTTTGGCTAAAAGCTGTTTACCCGCAATTTGCTGCACAAGTTGTGGCATGGAAACATCGGCAAAAGGAGACTTTTTTAATGCCAAATCATACGGATTGCTTCTGGCATGTTCCTTTAGCCAAGTTTGGACATCGGGGCGCAAAATTGCTTTAAGAAAATTCATATTTTAGCCTAATTTTCTTTGGGCTGAATGCTGTCTTTTAGTTCAATGATAAAGATGTCTTCGTTGCTTTTCTTCATGAAATATTTTTCACGAGCAATTTTCTCGTACGAATTTTTGTCGTGTTCCAGCTGTTTAAGTTCTTCGTTTTGAGCGTCTAATTCTTTTTGGTAGTATTCAACATCTTCGTTCAATTTGCTGATTTCGCTGCTGAGTTCTTTGTGCATCAAAAACGAGTTTTGGTCAAAAAATAACATCCACACGCTGAACGCCACCGTTACGATTACATATTTATATTTGGATAAAAAATCTAGAATCCCAATGTTTTTATTAGGCGAAGAATTATCTTTTTCCATGGCTTGTTATTGTGCATTTAGTTTGTTCAAAATCAAAGTAGAAAGCACATCAATTGCCACGGTATTTTGTTTTTTCTCGTTTGGAATTATGATATCTGCGTAGTTTTTAGATGGTTCTATAAACTGCTCATGCATAGGTTTTAGCGTTTTTTGATAACGAGTCAAAACCTCTTCTAGATCTCGCCCACGCTCTTGGATATCACGACGGATTCTGCGCACAAGACGCTCATCTGAGTCTGCATGGACAAATATTTTTACATCAAATAAATCTCTAAGTTCTGGATTAGTGAGCACAAGGATTCCTTCTACAATAATCACCAATTTTGGGTGTGTGATTATCACCTCCTCGGTGCGAGAGTGTGTGAGGAATGAGTACACAGGCTGCTCGATGATTTCTCCGTTTTTGAGTGCCTTGATGTGGCTCACCAGCAAATCAAAATCAATGGCTCGTGGGTGGTCGAAATTAATTTTTTCTCGTTCAGAAAAAGGTAAATGACTGCTGTCTTTGTAATAGTTGTCTTGTGAAATTACAATAACTTCTTCCGACGATAATTTGTTTAAAATATTGTTTACCACGGTGGTTTTTCCGCAACCTGTACCACCTGCAATTCCTATAACAAGCATATTGATTTTTATTTTTTACAAAGGTAGAATTAATCCTTTAAACAAAGAAAAAAAATCCCAATCTTAGCAATTTTTTAGAGCTAAATTTTAATAACATTCAGCCTTGAAAAAAATATGAATTTGCTTGAATTTTTTTAGTTAAAAACCAAACCAAGACCACAAAAGATGGCAAAAGCCAAAGTGAGCAGTGCTGTTTTTTTAAGCTCGCCATCTAATTCGGCAGGAATCACATTTTCCGTCACGCGGATGTTCATTTTTTGCGCAAAAGGAAGTAGTGCATTAAAGAAGTATCCTGGCAAAGAAACATCGTTGATGATGAAATAAATGTCCATTAATATAAAAGGTAAAAAGAGCAAAACGCTGTGATATTTTTTAGCCTTAGCCATTCCAATTTTTACAGGAATTGTGATTTTGCCTTTCTCTTTGTCTTGAGGCAAGTCTCTCATATTGTTGAGGTTGAGCACCGCGGTGCTCAAAAGCCCAATCGCCGAGGCGGGCAGGAGCAAAGTCGGGATAAAACTTTTGGTGAAAAGCATTGTTGTCCCAATTACAGAAATGAGCCCAAAACATAAAAATACAAAGATGTCGCCTAAGCCACGGTAGCCGTATGCCTTTTTGCCCACGGTGTATTGTATGGCCGCCCAGATGCAGAGCAATCCCAAGAAAATATAGAAAAATAATAATCCTAAATGTGCAGGATAGTACGCCAGAAATAGTAATAACAAGGCTGAAATTAGCGAGAGCAATGCCATGAGGATTACGCCATTTTTCATGGCGCGTGCAGAGATTTTTCCAGCGGCTACGGCACGCATTTCGCCCGTTCTTATTTCGTCGGTGCCTTTTACGCCGTCGCCATAATCGTTGGCGTAATTAGACAGAATTTGCAAAAACAAAGTGGTGAAACATGCCAAGGCAAAAAGTAAAATATCAAACGAATGATAAAACTGAGCAATAAATCCGCCTAAAATGATTCCACTCAGCGAGAGCGGGAGGGTTCTGAGCCTTGCGGCATGTATCCATATTTTCATGTTGCAAAAGTCTTTAAAAATTTAATTTTAAAAAAATTTAGCCTCAAAAATTATGATTTTTACCAATTGAAATCAACTTAAATGGTCAAACTTTTTTTAATCAAATAAATTATGCTTAAATTCGCACAGATTCATTAAATCAATAAAAATTTTTTACAAAATGAAATATGATGTTATCGTTGTAGGTAGTGGTCCTGGTGGCTATGTTACCGCAATTAGAGCCTCTCAATTAGGCTTTAAAACTGCAATTATTGAAAGAGAAAATTTAGGTGGAATTTGCCTTAACTGGGGATGTATTCCTACCAAAGCTTTGTTGAAAAGTGCGCAAGTTTTCGATTACTTAAACCACGCAGAAGCATATGGTTTAAACAAGCCAGAGAACATTTCTTACGAATTTCCAAACATTGTAAAAAGAAGTAGAAATGTAGCAGGAACTATGAGCAAAGGTGTTCAGTTCTTGATGAAGAAAAATAAAATTGATGTGATCATGGGAGAAGCTACCCTAAAACCAAATAAAAAAGTTCAAGTAAAATTGAACGATGGTGGGGAACAAGAATACAGTGCAGATCACATTATTATTGCAACAGGTGCTCGTTCAAGAGAGTTACCAAACTTGCCACAAGATGGTAAAAAAGTTATCGGATACCGCCAAGCACTTACTTTGCCAGAGCAACCTAAAAAATTAATCGTTGTAGGTTCTGGTGCTATCGGAGTTGAGTTTGCATACTTCTACGCTACTATGGGTACAGAGGTTACTATCGTAGAATTTATGCCAAGAATTGTTCCAGTAGAAGATGAGGAAATCTCTAAACAATTAGAAAAATCATTTACTAAAGCAGGTATCAAAGTAATGACCAACGCCTCTGTTGAGTCTGTTGATACAAGCGGAGAAGGTGTAAAAGCTAAAGTGAAAACCAAAGATGGAGAAGTTACTCTAGAAGCAGATATCGTTCTTTCTGCCGTAGGTATTACTCCAAACATCGAAAATATCGGATTGGAAGATGTAGGTATCGTAACAGATAGGGGAAGAATCTTGGTAAACGATTTCTACCAAACTAATATCCCAGGATACTATGCAATTGGTGATGTGTTGCCTACACAAGCCTTGGCTCACGTGGCTTCTGCCGAAGGTATCACTTGTGTTGAGAAAATCAAAGGTATGGATGTTCACCCAATCGATTACGGAAACATCCCAGGATGTACTTATTGCTTGCCAGAAATCGCATCAGTTGGTTTAACAGAAGCTCAAGCTAAAGAAAAAGGTTACGAAATTAAAGTAGGTAAATTCCCATTCACTGCCAACGGAAAAGCTACTGCCAATGGACACAACGAAGGTTTCATTAAAGTAATTTTCGATGCTAAATATGGCGAATGGCTTGGATGTCACATGATTGGAGTAGGTGTTACCGAAATGATTTCTGAAGCGGTAGCTGCTCGTAAACTTGAAACTACTGGTCACGAAATCATCAAAACCGTACACCCTCACCCAACTATGTCTGAGGCTGTGATGGAAGCGGTGGCTGCTGCTTATGGTGAAGTGATTCATATCTAAATAATCAGATTTAGATTAAAATATAATTTTTATAAAAATCTGTTCAGAGCTTTTGGGCTTTGAGCAGATTTTTTTATTTTTAAAAATCATCAAAAAATTGAATTTTTAAATCATGAAAATTGGAATCATAGGCTGTGGCTGGTTGGGCGTTCGTTTGGCTGAATTTTTACAGCCTGCAAATCAAATGTTTGCTACGACCACACATCACGAAAAAATACAGACTTTAGCCCAAAAAAATATTTTTGCCAAGCAAGTGAAATTTGGCGATGGAAAAATCCAAAAATGGACAATTTTGAGTGAATTGGATGCGGTAGTCGTTACGGTTCCGTTTGGGAAAAGGCACAAAATTAATTATTTAGAAAAAGTGTTTTCAGATGTTTTTAGTTTTATTGAAGGATTCCAAAAGTTCTTAATTTTAATCAGTTCCATTGGAATTTATCCTAAAAATGACGAAAAATTGATTTTTGAAGACACATACGATACTCAATCATTGAATCCTGCGATTGTTTCGGTAGAAAAATATATGAAAAAGCAATTTTCGCAAATCAATATTTTGCGCCTTGGGGGCTTGATGGGAGATGACCGATATTTGAGCAAATACAATGTCAAGGATTTGGACCAAAAAGTGAATCATGTGCATTTTCATGATGTTTGCCGTGTGATTTTAGCATTGATAGAGCAAAATGTGAATTCGCAGGTTTTTAATGTCGTTGCGCCAGAGCATCCGACCAAGCGACAAGTGATTAATTACCAGAAAAATAAAAACGATGTAAGCGAAAATGAACCTTATGGAAGGGTGGTTTCTTCTGAAAAATTAATCCAAAAATTGAATTTTACTTTCAGTGAGCCCAATCCGTGTAAATTTTATTAAAAGTTTAAATATGCCTTTAATTTTAAAAAATTTGAATAGATTAAAGACTTATGCACGAAATTTGATATAAATATGCTTGAAACATTTAAAATATAAATTATGTCAGAGATTACATTTAAAGGAAATAAAGTCACAACTTGTGGAACTTTGCCTCAATCAGGAAAAGCGAAAGATTTTGAATTAGTAGCACAAGATTTGCAAACTAAAACTTTGTCTGATTACAAAGGAAAAAATGTTATTTTAAATATTTTTCCGAGCGTAGATACAGGCGTTTGTGCTTCTTCGGTGAGAAAATTTAACGAAGAGGCTGCAGGAAAAGATAATACTATAGTTCTTTGCATTTCAAGAGATTTGCCATTTGCGCAAGCTAGATTCTGTGCTGCAGAAGGTATAGAGAATGTAGAAATGCTTTCGGATTTCAGAACCAATTTTGGAGAGAATTATGGCGTAACGATGGAAGACGGTCCTTTAAAAGGATTGCTAAGCCGTGCCGTTGTTGTGATAAACCCCGAAGGAGAAGTTGTGTATGCTGAGCAAGTGCCAGAAATCGCGCAAGAGCCAGATTACGGAAAAGCCTTGGCTGCTTTGAAATAAGATAAAAACGATTTATAAATGAAAACCCCATTTCGGCTGAGAAATGGGGTTTTATTATGTTTTTACGAAATTAAATTTTAGAATAATCCGTGAATTTCGGCTTCGATTTTATTGATGATTTCACCTAAATCTTCGGGGTTGTTTACAAAATCAATGTCGTCTACATCGATAATTAAAAGTTTTCCCTCGTCGTAGGTTTTAATCCATTCTTCGTATTTTTCATTCAATTTATCTAAATAATCAATACTGATTGAGCTCTCGTATTCACGGCCACGCATGTGGATTTGTTTTACCAAAGTCGGGATCGTTGCACGGAGATAAATCAATAAATCGGGTGCTTGCACAAATGAATTCATTAGTTTAAACACTGTGAGATAATTTTCATAATCACGCGTCATGAGCAAGCCCATGTCGTGCAAGTTTTTAGCAAAGATAAAAGCATCTTCGTGAATGGTTCTATCCTGAATGATGTCTTTGCCACTTTCTCTGATTTCTTTGACTTGGCGGAAACGACTGCCCAAGAAATAAATCTGCAGATTGAAAGCCCATTTCTGCATATCGTTGTAAAAATCATCTAAATATGGATTTCTGTCTACATCTTCAAATTGAGGGGTCCAGCCTAGGTTTTTGGCTAAAAGGCTTGTAAGAGTTGTTTTTCCTGCTCCGATGTTTCCTGCGATGGCGATATGCATAATTTCTTTGATTTATTTGGTTTTGAGTGTAAAAATAAGGAATGATTTTTAGTTTAGGAATTAAAATTTAATTAAAAAATAAAACCGCTTGTAAAACAAATTCTACAAGCGGTTGATTTCTATAAAAATACTTAATTATAAATTTTCAAGTTTTTTCTTCATTTCCATGAATTTGTCATCTTGTCCAAGTACATCGTAAGTATTTTGCAATACTTTGATTAAGCTTGGATTGTTCTCATCCAATTTGTATGCTTTTTCTAAATACGGAAGCGCTTCTTGATAAAGTTTCTTTCTTTTTGCAGCGTTTTCAGCGTAGATTTTTTTCTCTTTGGCAGAAGAACCAAGATTGCTGTTCATTTGTTTTACATATTCAGCTTCTGGTTCTATGATTAAAAGAGAAAGGTTTAAATAAGCATTGCTCATGTTTGGATCAAGCTCAATTGCTTTTAGGTAATATTCTTTCACTTTAGCTTTGTCACCTTTAGCATCATCCATTAATTTAGCTAAATTGTAAAAATCAGTGGCGTTTGCATTGTTTTTATCTACCTTTGCTTGTAAATCGCTTATAAATTTTTGGGTATCTCCAGATTCATAATACATGGCAGAAAGCATATTATTCATATTTTCGTTTTTAGGGAACTTTTGCAATCCAGCTTGAGCTACCTTGATACCTTTTTCGAAATCTTTAGTTTGGTAATATGCATAGGTTAAATTACTGAATAATTCTTCTTCTAGAGAAGGGGTTTTTTCTACTCTTGGGTTTTCAGCAACACCTAATTTTACTTGTGCGTCCATGTCTTTTTTAGAGGCAAATCTCACTTCTTCGCCATTCACTTTGCTTTTGGCAATATAATTTTCTTGGACTCCTGTAAAGCCACTATCTACTAAATCTTGTAAAGTTTTAGTGGCTTGTTTGATGAGTTTTTGATCCTTAGTTTGCAATCCAGCCAAAGCTGAATAATAAGCGTAAAGCTCATTTTGAATGCCTAAGGCTTTAGTTAAATTATATGCTTCTAAAAATTTAACTGAGGCTGTTTTGAAATCTTTGTTGTTAAATGAATCATTACCTGTAGTTAAACTTTCTTGAGCTCTTTTTTGAAGTTCTGGTAAGAGTTTTTCAGAATATTTCGGACTCAAATTTTTACCTTTCAAAGAGCTGTAATTGCCTGCCTGTGTAACTTTTTCGGCCTGAGTTTTATAGTAAAAATACTCTTTGTTTTTAGTATCTTTATTTTTTGCTTCGTAGTAAGGCTTGGTTTCGAGTCTAATTAAAAGCGTGTAGTATTTTGCGGCTTTGTTGCCATCTCCTAATTTTTCTGCAGCAAGTGCAGCATTGTGGTATAGCTCTACCAATGGCTCTGGCGCAATGGTATAATTTTCTTTCATCAACTTCAATGCTTTGTCGGCATTTTCCACAGTTCCCTTGTAATCTTGGCTACTGTAAGCCTTTTGAGCAGCGTCTATTTCTGCTTGTTGAGCAAAAGCTGTAAGCGATAAAAATGCAACAGCTAAACTTAGAGTTAATTTTTTCATGTTATTCTTCTTCGTTATGGTTTATACTTATTTGATCTTCTGAATCGTAATTTTCGTTTTCAGAATTTTCTTCGTCTAAATCTTCGTTTTGTTCAATTTCCACTTTAGCCACGGCCGCAATTTCATCTCCTTTTTTCAAGTTGATGAGTTTCACGCCTTGTGTAGCTCTACCCATTACGCGTAGTTCGGAAACGGCAGTTCTAATCGCAACCCCAGATTTATTGATAATCATTAAATCATTGTCATCGGTTACATTTTTAAGGGCAATCAAATTACCTGTTTTATCGGTAATATTTAAGGTGATTACTCCTTTTCCGCCGCGATTTGTGGTACGGTAGTCCTCAATACTGGTTCGTTTTCCGTAACCTTTTTCCGATACTACTAAAATGGTATCGTTTTCTATATCTGTTACAACAACCATTCCAATAGCCTCGTCTCCTTTATCCAATCGGATACCACGAACGCCCGAAGCGGTTCTACCCATAGGTCTCACAGCCTCTTCATCAAATCGAATGGCTTTACCACCCTTGGCAGCAATCATAATTTGGCTGTTTCCGTCGGTAAGTTTTGCTTCAAGCAATTCATCATCATCTTTAATGGTAATTGCATTAATACCATTGGCTCTCGGTCTAGAATAAGCTTCAAGCGAAGTTTTCTTGATTTGTCCGTTTTTGGTCAACATTACCACAAATTGATTGTTTACATATTCCTCGTCCATCAAGTCGTGGGTTCTAATGTATGCACGCACTTTGTCGTCTTGCTCAATGCTTATCAAGTTCTGAATTGCTCTACCTTTTGATGTCTTAGAGCCTTCTGGAATCTCAAATACTCTGAGCCAGAAACAACGCCCTTTTTCGGTAAAGAAGAGCATGTATTGGTGGTTAGACGCCACAACCATGTATTCTAGGAAGTCGCCGTCGCGCGAAGTAGCCGCTTTGTTTCCAACGCCTCCACGAGATTGAGCACGATACTCGGTAAGTGGCGTACGCTTAATGTAGCCTAAGTGAGAAATGGTAAGCACCATTTTTTCATCTGGAATAATGTCCTCGATACTCATCTCTCCACCTGCATAGTTGATGTCGGTGCGACGCTCATCACCATATTTTTCTTTTATTTCTAAAAGTTCATTTTTGATGATTTCGAAGCGTAAAGATTCATTAGATAAAATATCTTCCAAACGCTGAATTTCTTTCATAATTTCCTCGTACTCAGCCTTGATTTTGTCGAGCTCCATTCCTGTCAATCGAGCCAAACGCAAATCAAGAATTGCCTGTGCTTGGATTTCAGAAAGTTCAAATTCAGTCATTAAGCCTTCTTTTGCTTCTTGTGGGTTTTCGCTATGGCGAATGATGTAAATTGCTCTGTCTAGCGTATCCTCAGTAGCGATGACTTTCATGAAACCTTCCAAGATGTGGGCGCGTTCTCTGGCTTTTTTAAGCTCAAATTCTGTACGGCGTACTACCACATCGTGTCTGTGATCCACGAAATGTCTAATCAAATCTTTTAGGTTTAATTGCTCAGGTCTACCATGAACAAGTGCAATGTTGTTTACACTAAAAGAAGTTTGTAATTGAGTGTATTTGAATAATTTATTTAAAACAATATTGCTGATGGCATCTGTTTTTAATACATAAACGATGCGCATACCATTTCTATCGGATTCATCTCTAATTTCGGAGATTCCGTCCATTTTGCCATCTTTGATTAAGTCTGCAGTAGCCTTAATCATGTTGGCTTTGTTCACTTGATACGGAATCTCATCTACAATGATACATTCTCTACCATGAACTTCCTCGATACGCGTTTTTGCTCTCAAGATAATTCTTCCACGCCCTGTTTCAAAAGCGTCTTTCACGCCAGAATAGCCGTAAATAACCCCTCCCGTAGGGAAGTCAGGAGCTTTGATATATTGAGTAAGTTCATCAATTGTAATATCGCGATTGTCGATATAGGCGCAAGTCCCATCAATCACCTCAGAAAGGTTGTGCGGAGCCATATTTGTAGCCATACCCACCGCAATACCTGCCGCACCATTTACCAATAAGTTTGGAATACGGGTAGGGAGCACAGTAGGCTCATACAAAGTATCATCGAAGTTTAATTTTTGGTCTACCGTTTCTTTGTCGATGTCGGCAAGCATTTCCTCAGAAATTTTTTGCATTCTTGCCTCGGTATAACGCATCGCCGCTGGCGGGTCTCCATCCACAGAACCAAAGTTCCCTTGCCCATCTACCAGCATATATCGCATAGACCAGTCTTGTGCCATACGCACCATCGTGTCGTATACAGAAGAGTCTCCGTGAGGGTGGAATTTACCCATCACTTCTCCTACCACACGAGCGGATTTTTTGTATCCACGATTAGAGAGTAATCCCATTTCATTCATCCCATAGAGCACCCGTCTGTGTACAGGTTTTAGCCCGTCGCGCACATCGGGTAGTGCTCTCGAAACAATTACCGACATTGAGTAATCAATGTAGGCAGACTTCATCTCGTCTTCTATATTAATTGGAATTAAATTTTCACCATCTGTCATACATGTAATATTTTCATATAATAGTCTGCTAATATACAATAAAATTAAAGCCTATAAAAATATAAAACCGTGTTTTTTTAACTTTTGAAAAGATGCTTAAATACTGTTTTGTTTTTCAGGGTGTTATAAAATTTAATTGCTGGTTTTAAACTTTGCTTTCTTAAATTGAAATATGAAAATAAAAACGAAATTTTTACGAATAAATTTTTTATCTTTAAAAATATTTCTATATTTGCACCCCAATTGATTTGAAGGGTAAAATAAAATTTAAGAGTCATGAAAAGAACATTTCAACCATCTAATAGAAAAAGAAGAAACAAACACGGTTTTAGAGAAAGAATGTCTACTAAAAACGGAAGAAGAGTCTTAGCAAGAAGAAGAGCTAAAGGTAGAAAAAGATTAACCGTGAGTTCAGTTCGTGCAAAAAGATAATTTTTAAGATTATAAATTTTAAGAAAAATAGACCACATAAGCATTGCTTATGTGGTTTTTCTGTTGCTTTATTTTTGCTGAAAAATTATCGAATCATACCGATTTCTATTCCTTTGATTCGGCGATAAAGTTCTACGGCGTAGTCGTCGGTCATACTGCTGATGTAGTCCAAAACACCCAATACTTTTTGGTATGCATTTTCTCCATCATAATTGCAAGACGGTGGGAGAAGTTTTACTGCGTTTTTCTCGTAGCCTGTGCGTAGCTTCTTGTCTTTTAAAATCGCAGGAACAAAATAGCCCAAAAGCTCATTCATTACATTATAGCCGGCAGATTCTATCTCAATCACGCTATTGTAATTGTAAATGTTTTCGATAGAAAATTCTTGAATAGTTTGTAATGATTTTGATTTATTTAAAATTAAATCATATAAACTTGTGCTGAAATCGCCCACGATGATTTTAGAAAAGTGAATTTTATATTTTTTAATAATTTCACTTACTAAATAACCAATGATTTTGGCGCGGAGATAAGAAACTTTATCCTCCTTGTTTTCAATTTTGTTTAGGCGATTTTCGATTTTGCGCGTTTCTAAGCCGCCACCCAATTCATCTATAATTTGCTTAAAAAGTTCGATGCAGAGGCTGTGTTCCACAATGCCTAGGCGGTGAGCGTCTTCAAAATCGATGATGTTGTAGCAAATGTCGTCTGCCGCTTCCACGAGCCACACAAAAGGGTGTCTCTTGTAAACAAGCGGATTGCCCTGTTCTTTAAGCATACCACAACTTTGTGCAATTTGCTCAAAAGTTTCTTTTTCTGACTGGAAAAATCCAAATTTTTTGCGGTGTAGTGCATTGCCTTTTTTGCCCAGAGAAGCTACCGATTCGCACGGATATTTAGCAATCGAGGCAAGTGTTGTGTGGGTGAGCATTAAGCCCCCCTCGGATTTGCCTTTTTGTTGATGCGTGAGCACGCGAATTGCATTGGCATTTCCTTCAAAATGAATGAAATCAGCCCACTCTTCTTCAGAAAAATACGATTTTAAGCTATTTTCGTTGTTTTTGAAAAATTGCGCAATCGCATCTTCGCCCGAATGTCCAAACGCAGGATTTCCAATGTCGTGGCACAAACATGCCGATGCGATGACATAGGCTAAATTATGTTCGTAAAAATACAAATCATCTTTGGTGGCGTCAGATTTTATATTTTCTCTGAAAATTTCTCCTGCCAAAGTCCCAAGCGAACGCCCCACCGATGAAACCTCCAACGAATGCGTTAAACGATTGTGTACAAATACACTGCCAGGCAACGGGAAAACTTGCGTTTTGTTTTGCAGTTTTCTAAAAGCCGATGAGAAAATAATTCTATCGTAATCGCGCTGAAAATCTGTGCGGTTTTCGGTGTGTTGCGTGTTCGATTTTTCGCCTGTTCGTTGAGTGGTGTATAGTTTTGGAAACATGTTAGCTTTCGTATAATTCTAACGGTAAATGGTCTGGGTCTTCAAAAAATGTAAATTTTTTACCCGTAAATTCATCAATTCTAATGGGCTCGGTAGAAACATCTAAATCTTGCAATCTTTTAATTTCTTCTTCAATATTTGGTGTGCTGAATGCCAAATGTCTAAGTCCTGCCGCTTCGGGACGGGAAGGGCGGGGTGGTGGACTTGGAAACGAAAAAAGCTCAATAATGTAATTTCCGTTTAGGCTTAAATCTAATTTATAAGAATCTCGCTCTTTTCGGTAATTTTCTCTCAAAATCTTTAGCCCTAAAACTTCTGTGTAGAATTTTTTAGACTTCTGATAATCAGAGCAAATGATTGCAATGTGATGAACTCCGTTTAGCATATAATAATTTTAAAATTATTCAGGGTAATTCAAATTTTCGGGCGTGAGTTGCAACAAAACTTCTTCCAAATACTTTTTGGCTTCGTATTTAGCCATTGGTAAATTATTGTTGTAGAAGTTTCCGCATTCTAGGGTAGAGGCACCTGGGATTTCGCCTTCAAAATCTGCCATAAAACGGTATAAATCCGTAATTAATGGAACAATGTCTTCTGAAGTATAGTCCCCAGCGATGATGAGGTAATTCCCTGTTTGGCAACCCATTGGTCCCCAGTACACGATTTTATCCTTCCATTCGCTGTTTCTAAGCCAAGTCGCTGCCAAATGTTCAATGGTGTGCAATTCTGCTGCACCTAGCACGGGCTCACGATAAGGTTCTTTCATTCTAATGTCGAACGAAGTAAGCGTTTCGCTGCCTACTTGGTCTTTTCTAGAAACATAAATTCCTCTTTTTAATTTTAAATGATCGATGCAAAAACTTGCTATTCTTTCCATGAAATGTTGTATTTTTTAATGAAGGCTAAAGATAAAATAAGTTGAACAAAATGCTTTTAAGCTTATAAGTTTTTAACAAATTCAAGATTAATTTCCGCGGAAATAGCACCTGCTTTTTTCACAAATTGGTCAAAAGACTGGGTGTTGCCTTCGCCTGCAATGTCCGAAATCGCTCGTTGAATGATGAATGGTGTATTCATTTGATGGCAAACTTGGGCAATCGCTGCTGCTTCCATTTCTACGGCTTTGGCTTTTGGGAAATTTTCTTTAATCCAGATAAATTTCTCTGGATTGTTGATGAAAGCATCTCCGCTCACAATCAATCCGTGAGCAGCTTGTCCCGTTTTTTGCTGTACTAAATTTTCTGCTTTTTGTCTAAAAGTTTCATCGGGAATAAAGGCTGCAGGCATTTGAGATTGTTGCCCCAATTCGTAGCCAAATCCAGTGAGATCCACATCGTGGTGGCGCACCTCGCTGGCGAGGATGATGTCGCCTACGCGTACATTTTGCAGTCCGCCCGCAGTGCCTGTATTGATGATTAAATCAGGCTGATAATGGTCTATAAGCAAAGTTGTTGCCACTGCGGCACTCACTTTGCCCACGCCAGAAAGCACTACGATGATTTCGTGATTTCCGTAATTTCCTTGGTAAAACTTAAAATTATAAAAATTTGATTTTTTAATATTTTGAATTTTTTCGCACAGAAGCGAAATTTCGACTTCCATAGCACCAATAATTCCGATTTTCATGTTTTTTTTTAATTTTTTTTATAAAGATAAAAATGTTTTTTGGCTATTTGTTTTTTTTAGGCTAAAAATAGCCTACACGATCTAAACTTCTATATTGAATTGCCTCTGCCAAATGTGTTGAAGAAATATTTTCTGACTTGTCTAAATCGGCAATCGTTCGTGCTACGCGCAAAATTCGGTCGTAGGCTCGTGCCGAAAGATTGAGCTTATCCATAGCATTCTTTAATAAGGTATAGCTTGCATCGTCCAAAACGCAAAATTCATCCAATTGCTTAGGGCTCATTTGAGCGTTATAGTGCACATGTTCGGTATCCTTGTATCGGTTTTCTTGAATTTCTCGGGCGGCAATCACACGATTTCTGATTTGCTCGCTCGTTTCGCCATTTCGTTCTGCCGAAAGCTTTTCAAAAGGCACGGGCACCACCTCGATGTGCAGATCAATTCGGTCTAAAAGCGGTCCCGAAATTTTATTCATATAGCGTTGCATTTCGGCTGGGGTAGAAGTATTTTGCGGGTCATCTGGGAAAAAACCGCTCGGGCTTGGATTCATAGATGCCACGAGCATAAAACTGGCAGGGTAGGTAACCGTGAATTTAGCCCTAGAAATCGTAACCTCTCGGTCTTCGAGTGGCTGGCGCATCACTTCCAAAACGCTGCGTTGAAATTCGGGTAATTCGTCCAAAAATAAAACGCCATTGTGGGCTAAAGAGATTTCGCCTGGCTGTGGGTAGCTGCCACCGCCCACCAAGGCTACATCTGAGGTGGTGTGGTGTGGTGAAGTGAATGGGCGCACAGTCATAAGTGATGAATTTTTCTTTAATTTTCCTGCCACCGAATGAATTTTGGTCGTTTCCAAGGCTTCGCTTAATGTGAGTGGTGGCAAAATCGACGGAATGCGCTTGGCAAGCATAGTTTTCCCACTACCAGGTGGCCCGATGAGTAGAATGTTGTGCCCGCCAGCGGCGGCGATTTCCATAGCGCGTTTTACATTTTCCTGCCCTTTGACATCGGCAAAATCAAACGGAAATTGGTTGATGGATTTAAAAAATTCTTTTCTGGTGTCAAATTCCACTAAATCTAGTGGAGTGCCTTGGTCAAAAAAGTCGATCACTTCTTTGATGTTGCTCACGCCATAGACTTCAAGATTATTGACTACGGCCGCTTCCATTGCATTTTCTTTGGGTAAAATAATTCCCTTGAAGCCTTCTTTTCTTGCTTGAATGGCGATAGGTAAAACGCCTTTGATGGGCAAAACACTTCCGTCGAGCGATAATTCGCCCATGATTAAATAATCTTCAATATTTTCGGCTTGAATCTGCTTGGATGCGGTGAGAATTCCCATGGCGATGGTTAAATCATAAGCCGAACCTTCTTTTCGGATATCGGCAGGCGCCATGTTAATGATGATTTTTTGTCGGGGATTTTTGTAACCAATGTTTTGTAGTGCGGCACTTATTCGGTGGCTGCTTTCTCGCACGGCACTATCGGGCAGTCCTACGATAAAATATCCCGTTCCTTTGTCTACATTGGTTTCTACAGTAATTGTCGTTGCGTCGATGCCATAGATGGCACTTCCGTAAGTTTTTACAAGCATAAATGTTTATTTCAAATAAAAAATTTTTGCCTAAAATACTGAAAAAAAACCGAAAATAGCATTTTTTGGTTAAAAATCATTAAATTAGTGGCTTCAAAGAATGATTAATTATGAAAGAATGGAATTTTAAATATGAAGTCTTTTCATCAGAGGATGAGCTAAATGCTCAAGAGCAGATGTTGCTGGAAAAAGCTAAAGATGCTAAAGACAGAGCTTATGCTCCTTATTCCAAATTTCAAGTAGGCTGTTCGTTATTATTAAGTAATGGCGAAGTTTTTACTGGAAATAATCAGGAAAACGCTGCTTATCCTAGCGGATTATGTGCAGAGCGTGTTGCTATTTTTGCGGCAAAAAGCCAATATCCAGATGCGGTGGTGAAAAAGATTTTTATCACCACAAGTGCCGAAAATATGAAAGAGGCAATATCTCCATGTGGATCGTGTAGGCAAGTTTTGGTAGAATATGAGAAAAATCAATTTTCTAAGATAGAAATCTATTTTCAGGGAGCAGAAGCCCAAATAATCAAGCTGTTTAGTGTTTGCGATTTGTTGCCATTTACATTTCATTCCGAGATGTTGGGGGAATAGTTTTGTAGTTTTAAACCTAAAAGCGTAAATTTGTGCGATTATATAAACAATTGTAAAAGTTATACATAAATAATATGAAAGAGATAACCAAAGAGACCTACTTAAAGTGGTTCGAGGAAATGACCTTCTGGAGACGATTTGAAGACAAATGTCGTTCCATGTATTTGAAACAAAAAATTAGAGGCTTTTTGCACTTATATAATGGGCAAGAGGCGATTCCTGCAGGTCTTATGCAGGTAATGGACATGGGGAAAGATAAGATGATTACAGCTTATCGTTGTCATGTTTTACCAATGGCTATGGGGGTAGACCCAAAAAGAATTATGGCTGAACTCTTTGGGAAGGTAGATGGGACTTCTCATGGTATGGGAGGTTCTATGCACGTGTTTAGCAAAGAACATAACTTTTTTGGAGGTCATGGTATCGTAGGTGGGCAAATTGCACTTGGTGCTGGTATTGCTTTCGCAGATAAATATTTTGAAAGAGATGGTGTTACTTTCTGTTTCATGGGAGACGGTGCTACAAGACAAGGTTCCTTACACGAAACATTCAACATGGCGATGAACTGGAAATTGCCAGTAGTTTTCATTTGTGAAAACAACCAATATGCAATGGGTACTAGTGTTAAGAGAACTGCCAACCACGAAGATATTTATAAACTAGCAGATGGGTATGAAATGCCTTCTCAACCAGTAGACGGCATGGACCCTGTAAAAGTGGCAGAAGCAGCTTATGAGGCAATTGAAAGAGCAAGACGCGGAGACGGGCCTACTTTCTTAGATATTAAAACTTACCGATACAGAGGGCACTCAATGTCTGATGCTGAACCTTACAGAACTAAAGAAGAGGTAAATAAATACAAAGAGCAAGATCCAATTTTACTTGTTCAACACAGAATTTTAGAAAACGGATGGGCGACTGAAGAAGAGTTGAACAAAATTACCGACGAGCAAATCAAAAAAGTAGACGAGTGTGTTGATTTTGCAGAAAAATCTCCATTCCCAGAAGTAGAACAAATCTACTCTATGGTTTACGAACAAGAAAATTATCCATTCTTAGACAAAGTAGAAAATCAATAAAACTATGGCTGAAATTATAAAAATGCCAAGATTGAGCGATACCATGGAAGAAGGTAAAGTGGAATCTTGGAACAAAAAAGTAGGAGATAAAGTATCATACGGCGACATCTTAGCCGAAATCGAAACAGATAAAGCAGTTCAAGAATTTGAAACAGATGTAGAAGGTACTCTTTTATACATCGGAGTAGAGGCTGGTCAAGCAGCACCAGTTGATAGTATTTTAGCTATCATCGGTGCAGAAGGCGAAGACATCAGCGGTTTGGTAAGCGGTGGAGGTGCTAACCAATCAGCGTCAGCTCAAGAAGCTGTTGCTCCTGCAGAAGAACCACAAGCGGAAGCTGCACCAGCGGCTGAAGTTCCAGGAAATGTAACTATCGTTTCTATGCCAAGATTGAGCGATACCATGGAAGAAGGTAAAGTAGAATCTTGGAACAAAAAAGTAGGAGATAAAGTATCATACGGCGACATCTTAGCCGAAATCGAAACGGATAAAGCGGTTCAAGAATTTGAAACAGATGTAGAAGGTACTTTATTATATATAGGTGTAGAAGCTGGGCAATCAGCACCAGTTGATAGCATTTTGGCAATCATCGGACCTGAAGGAACAGATGTTTCTGCAATCGTAGGAGGTGGTGGTGCAAAACCAGCTGCTAAAGCGGAAGCTCCAAAAGCTGAAGCACCTAAGCAAGCTGCACCAGCACAAGAGAAAAAAGAAACTCCAGCTCCTGCTGCTCCAAAAGCACAAGCTACCAACAATTTAGGTAGAGTATTTATTTCTCCATTGGCTAAAAAATTGGCTGATGAAAAAGGATACGATATCAATCAAATTCAAGGTACAGGAGACAACGGAAGAATCATCAAAAAAGATGTTGAAAACTTTACACCACAAACTGCTGCTGCTAAGCCAGCTGTTGCTGGTCCAGTTGCATTGGAAGTAGGAGAAGATACTGTAATCCCTAACTCTCAAATGAGAAAAGTGATTGCTAAGCGTCTTTCTGAAAGTAAATTTACAGCACCACACTACTACTTAACCATTGAAGTAGATATGGATAACGTGATGGCAGCTCGTAAGCAAATCAACCAAATTCCAAATACAAAAGTATCTTTCAACGATATCGTATTGAAAGCTACTGCCATGGCTGTGAAAAAACACCCAGTGGTAAATTCAACTTGGAAAGATAACGAAATCGTACAATACGCTGCTGTAAACATCGGTGTTGCAGTTGCTGTTCCAGATGGGCTTGTAGTACCTGTAGTGAAAAATACAGATTTAAAATCATTATCTCAAATTTCTGCTGAGGTAAAAGATTTAGCTACAAGATCAAGAGATAGAAAAATCAAAGCTGATGAGATGGAAGGTTCTACCTTTACAGTTTCTAACCTAGGAGCTTACGGTGTAGAAAGCTTTACATCAATCATCAATCAGCCAAACTCTTGTATCCTTTCTGTGGGGGCGATTGTAGAAAAACCAGTTGTTAAAAACGGACAAATCGTAGTTGGTCATACAATGAAACTTTGTTTAGCTTGCGACCACAGAACTGTGGACGGAGCAACTGGAAGTACTTTCCTACAAACTTTAAAACAATACTTAGAGACTCCAATGTCTATGCTTGTGTAGTTTTAAGTATTAATTATACCCAAAAGAGCAGTGCTTATTGTGCTGCTCTTTTTTTATGATTAAAGAATTTGGAGCTAAAATCAAAATTTTAATTATTTTAGCCAAATGAAAAAACTATTTCAAGTTTTAAAAAAGGTATTTTTATCGATTTTATTATTTTTCGTATTGTATTTTGTTGCAGTACTAATCGGAGGGAATATAAAGTGCAATACTGATCATCATTCAGCAGGGGAAGTAACGATTTATCTGCTCAGCAATGGTGTGCATACAGATTTTGTGGTGCCAATAAAAAATGAAATATATGATTGGCAAACGCTAATTTCTCCAGAGGACACCAAGGGAGGTTATCGTGATTATACCTATGTAGCAATCGGCTGGGGAAACAAAGGTTTTTATATGGAAATCCCAACATGGAGTGATTTAACGCCGAGGATTGCTGCCCGTGCAGCTTTTGGAATAGGCGGAACAGCAATGCATACCACTTATTATAAAAATATAGTGCCAGATGGCAAGGAAACAATCGAAGTTAAAATTAGCAAAGCTGAATATAAAAAATTAGTAGATAAAATTGTAAATTCCTTTCAACTGCAAAATGGCAAATCGATTCAAATAAAAACCGATGCAACATATGATATAGATGATGCCTTTTATGAAGCCAAAGGAAAATACAGTGTTTTTTACACCTGCAATACATGGCTTAATCAAGTGTTGAAAGAGGTGGGGCTACCCTCTTGTTCATGGGCAGTTTTGTCAAATGATATAATGAAAGTTTACCAATAACGATGTTGAAATATTTTAAGAACTTACCAAAAGATAAGCTGATAAAGCAATTCAAAGCGGCATGCATTGCCGAGGGCATTACCTGTATTTTACTATATTTAGTAGCCATGCCCATCAAGTACCAATGGGGTATTTTCTGGCAAATGATTCCTATCGGGATTTTGCATGGAATCATGTTTACTTGGTATTTGTTGCTTATAAACGATGTAAGGAAAGCGCTCAATTGGGATGATGAAGACTTTGTTTTTGCCATATTAGCGGCATTTTTTCCCTTTGCAAGTTTTTGGGTAGAAGTGGATTTGGTGAAAAAAAGAATGGAATAAGCTTAAGAATATTTTTTATTTTCAAAAATAAATCTTAGCTTTGCAGTCCGAAATTTTATAAAAATTATATAGAAATGTACGCAATTATAGAGATAGCCGGGCTTCAATACAAAGTTGAGCAAGACCAGCAGTTGTATGTGAACCGTTTGAAAGGAGAAGCAGGAGAAACAATCGTTTTAGACAAAGTGCTTTTAACTGATAATGGTAGCGTAACTGTAGGCGCCCCAGTTATAGATGGTTTAACCGTTGAGGCAAAAATCGTTGAACATGTAAAAGGAGACAAAGTTGTAGTCTTTAAAAAGAAAAGAAGAAAAGGATATAAAAAGAAAACAGGTTTTCGTGCTTCATTAACTAAAATTGAAATTCTTTCAATTGGAGGAGTAAAAGGTGAAAAACCAGTTAAAAAAGCAAAAGCTACATCTGCCAAAGCTAAAAAAGATGATTTAACAATCGTGGAAGGAATTGGACCAAAAGTTCAAGAATTATTCAACGAGAATGGAATCAATACTCTTGAAGAATTGGCTGCTAAAAAATCAGAAGAATTAAAAGCTATCCTTGAACCAAAAGGAGGAATCTACGCTGCTATGGACACAGAAACTTGGCCAAAGCAAGCACAAATGGCTGCCGAAGGTAAAATCGAAGAGCTTAAGGCTTGGCAAGATGAGCTTAAAGGTGGTAAATAATAAAACAACTTAATCTAAAAAACTAAACTAAAATGGCACACAAGAAAGGAGTTGGTAGTTCTAAAAACGGTCGTGAATCAGAATCTAAACGCCTTGGCGTAAAAATATTTGGTGGACAAAACGCAGTTGCGGGTAATATTATCGTGCGTCAGCGTGGAACTAAACACCATCCAGGTAACAATGTAGGAATCGGAAAAGATCACACATTATTTGCTTTGGTAAATGGTAAAGTAGTTTTTACTAAAAAGAGAGACAATCGTTCATATGTATCGGTTGAGCCGTATGTAGACTAATTACTACTAACTATAAAAAAGTCAATAGCCACTCCGCAAAGAGTGGCTATTTTTGTATCGTTTCATGTAGAAATTAATTATATTTGAAAAAAATTAAATATGAGTACAATTAACTGGGAAAATGTTGAAAAATTTAATTTTACCGATATTACCTACAAAAAATGTAATGGCGTAGCAAGAATTGCATTCAATCGTCCAGAGGTGAGAAATGCGTTTCGTCCAAGAACCACCGCTGAGTTGTTGCAAGCTTTCCATGATGTGCAAGAAGATACTTCAATTGGTGTGGTTTTGTTGAGCTCCGAAGGGCCTTCGCCCAAAGATGGCGTTTATTCTTTCTGCAGCGGTGGCGACCAAAAGGCGAGGGGCAAAGAAGGTTATGTGGGAGACGATGGCTATCATCGTTTAAATATATTAGATGTTCAGCGTTTGATTCGTTTTATGCCAAAAGCAGTGATTTGCGTTGTCAATGGTTGGGCTGTAGGTGGCGGGCATAGCTTGCATGTGGTGTGCGACATGACTTTGGCGAGCAAGGAGCACGCAATTTTCAAACAAACCGATGCCGATGTTACAAGTTTTGATGGTGGATATGGTTCAGCTTATTTGGCTAAAATGGTAGGGCAGAAGCGTGCTAGGGAAATTTTCTTTTTAGGTAGAAATTATTCGGCGCAAGAAGCTTATGAAATGGGTATGGTCAATGCTGTGGTGCCGCACGACGAGCTAGAAGATACGGCGTATGAATGGGCACAAGAAATTTTGGCTAAATCTCCAATTTCAATCAAAATGTTGAAATTTGCAATGAACCTAACCGATGACGGAATGGTGGGGCAGCAAGTTTTTGCAGGCGAAGCTACTCGCTTGGCGTATATGACAGAGGAGGCAAAAGAAGGTCGCGATGCATTCCTTGAAAAACGCAAACCGAATTTCGAGAAAAAATGGATTCCATAGGAATTTTAGATTTTTAGATAATTAAAAAACCGTTTCAAAATCATTTTTTTTGAAACGGTTTTCTGTTTTTAAGCTCTTTTGCAATCGATGTGAAGTTTTCGAAGTTTATTGCTAAAGGTTTCGTCTTTCAATAGTGTTTCGATGTTTATATGCATTCTGTATTTCCATTTGTGAGGATATACAGATGGGATATTGATTCGCTCATCATCTTCGTTCGGATTGCGAAATTGTTCATCGATTCCTAAAAATTCTTGCAATGGAACCACACAAAGCATTGCAGGAGAATACAAATGCTGATGCAAAATTTCTTCTTGCAACTCAGGCGATAGTTCCTCCGGAGCTTTTCCGCTATGCCCCATTAAATTATTATAGAAAAATTGTGTATTTTCCTTATTTTCTCGCCACCATTGTCTCAGCGTGCTCGTGTCGTGCGATGATGGAGAAACCACGCATAAATAAGGCGCATCTGCAGGGTGCGAAAAACGCTCGCCGTAAATTTTAGGCATACGCTGCACCTCGAGCGACAAAATGGCCAAATCGTTCATTACTTGAGGGACTAC
Organism: Ornithobacterium rhinotracheale; assembly: GCF_022832975.1. NCBI lineage: Bacteria > Pseudomonadati > Bacteroidota > Flavobacteriia > Flavobacteriales > Weeksellaceae > Ornithobacterium > Ornithobacterium rhinotracheale. The sequence goes on from NZ_CP094846.1 coordinate 1,087,137, forward strand.
GCTTGGCACCATGCCCAAATCTTCGCCACATGTAAGCATTTCACTTGCTTGTTTTAATGCTGGTAGTTTTTCTAAACCTTTTTCTTTCCAGAAAAATTCCTGTTTGTGGTAGAAATAATCTTCGTGCAATTGGCTCAGAATAATCTGTTGCCCCACGGGTAGGGATTTATAATTTTCGGTGTCAAACAAAGCAAATCTCGGATGAACTGCCTCGTCATTTTTATCATCTTTTATGAAAAGCACATTTGCTATTAAATCATACAAAAGTGTAGTTTTAGGATTGTCATACCCTAAGGCTTTTTCGATTTTTCTTTGGGTATTAAATTCAGTTTTAAAATTAAAAGTTTCGCCATTTTTCACGAAGAAAGCTTCAATTATATCATCGGTTTCCTCTCCGAAAATTTTAGCTAAAATCTCTTGCGTTATGTACGGTTCATACAATCTTTCTATTGGTAAATCCACGCCTTTAGCTCTCAAATCATTTAAAGTAAACGGAATAGCAGGTTCAAACTTGCCTAAAATTCCTTGCACCTGCTCAGCTGGAATTTCCCAAATTCTGAAAAAACCTAAAATATGATCGATTCGGTAGGCATCGAAATAAGTTTGCATAAATTGCAATCTCTTTTTCCACCATTCAAAATTGGTTTCTTTGAGTTTTTCCCAGTTATAAGTTGGGAATTCCCAGTTTTGCCCCGTTACCGCAAAGGCATCTGGTGGCGCACCCGCTTGCTGATTGGTATGGAACAATTCAGGGTTTGCCCAAGTTTCTACACTATTTCGGTAGACACCAATTGGCAAATCGCCTTTTATGGCAATTCCCATTTGGTGCAATTCTTTCACCGCAAGGCTCAGTTGCTCGTGCAATTGCCATTGAACATAGCAGAATTTTAGCGTTTCGGCGTAAAACTGACTGTCTTTGGTGAAAAATTTATTTAAAGTTGATTTAGAAATCTTTTTAAATTTTCCCCATTGGCTGTGGTCTACAGTTTTGAAATGATCGCGTAACGCACAGAAAGCCGCATAAGGATAAAGCCATTCTTTGTTTTCAGCGATAAATTCGTTGAAATTCTTATTTTTTTCTAATTTTTTAAAGTGTTTTTGCACATATGCCGAAATAAATTTATTTTTAAAGGTATTTACTTCTTCGTATGAAACACCCACTTCTTGGCTTAATTTTTCTTTAGCTTTTTGAATGCTTTCGAGCTCTGCATTGGTAAGTTTATAATTTAATTTTTCCAAGCAAAGGTACATTGGGTGCAGTGCAAAAACTGAAATAGCCGCATAAGGATAGCAATCTGTCCAATCGTGTTTAGCCGTTGAATCATGAATTGGCAACAATTGAATCATCGAGAATCCCGCATTTTTACACCATTTTCCAAAAGGAATTAAATCTAAAAATTCACCCACGCCCAAATCTTGCTCACTTCTGAGCGAAAAAACAGGAATTGCCACGCCACTGCCACGATAGCGTTTATCGGCAGGTTGTCTGAAATTATTATCGCTCACGATTACAAAATCTTCTTCTGATTGATTTGGTACTACCCAGCGATTTTCGCCTTCTTCGTAATACGAAATTTCTTGCGTTTCGGTGTTATAAACAGCGTATTTGTATGCGGTGTAATTATCTTCGGCCGATAAATCAACCTCTACACTCCATTTGCCATCGCCTTGTGGATTGAGGAAAATTGCATTCTCTTCTTTCCAAAAACCTAAGCCATCGGCATCGCCCAAAATCACCAATTGCTCATTGGGATTAAAGAGCGGAAAAGTAATTTCAAAACGGTGTGTATTTTTCTTTAAAGCTCGTTTTTTCACTTTTTTAAGTTCAGGAAAAATGTTTTTAAAAAATAAAGTTGAGAGATTAAACTCTGGCATGCTTGGCGTGTTCCAAGAATCGTGTAAAATATGATTTTTACTTTTCAAAACGGGCGCAAAATGGCGGATTCCCCATTCTTCAGTCACGGAATTGTCTCGTTTATCTTTTAAAATATAGTGATAATCAAAATTTTTGTAAGGAACATCTATCTCGATCGCCCAAGTATCTTTGCCCACATATTGCATAGGCAAAGCGGTCTCGATGGTATTTCCTACATTTTTTAGGCTAGTAGAAAGATACAAATCTTGCCCTTCTACTGATTTGAAATTTAATAAAAAGCTTGTTTTCAAAATAAATATTTTGGCACAAGTTAATAAATTTATACTAAATAGAATTATAATTTTTTTGAGCGATTACAATTTGTTACTTTTGTACAGATTTTTCAAGATAAAATATGGCAAAGCAAAGTAAAGTTAATACAGGTAATAGATTTTCAGTTTTCAAGATGTTGATGGGACTACTTTCTCTCTTTGTAGGGTTTGTATTGTTGTTATCATTTGTTTCATATTTAATGAATTGGAAATCAGATCAAAGTCAAGTAGGGATATGGAAAGACACGAATATAGAAGTCAATAATTTATTGGGCAAAATGGGCGCATGGCTAGGTGAAACATTTATCTACGAAAGGTTGGGTTTTGCAGCTTTATTTATTCCCATTTGGTTGATTATATTAGGGCTAATTATTGTTTTTAAAATTAAAAAAATTAAATTTTTACGCTTAACACTAAATTTCTTGTTTTTCTGTGTTTGGTTGCCGCCTTTTCTAAATTTAATTTTTGTAAACGACAATATCTGGGGCGGAAGAATGGGGCTTGAAATTGCAGATTATTTAAAAAATATTGTAGGGATTATAGGTTTTGTATTAATCTTGTTTTTTTCATTTTTATTTTATGCCATTGTAGAATGGAAAGTGACCCCAGATAAGGTGAGGGGCGCAATGCCAAAAATGCCAGAACGAAAAGCAAATAATGTATTGGAAGAAGAGGATACTAAAGAAATTGAATCAGAACAAGTAGAGCAGAAAGAGGAAGAAAGTGTGAGAAATAATTTTACAGAAAAAATTCCTACTCAAAATACTTTTAAAAGTGAAAAGGAAGAGGTGGGGTTTGTAATTAAGCAAAAACCTAAAGAAACACCAAAGCCAGTGGCTCCAGTAGCGCCATCGTTCGAAGTGGAACAGCCTCAAGAACCTACGATAGAAGAGCCGGCCGATGAGTTTGAACCAGAAATCAAGGAAATTATTATTGAGGATGATGAAGATGAATTTGAATTATCGACATCTCCTAGCGGTGCAACTACATCAATGCCAGCTGCTCCCGTGTCTGATGTGAAAATGCAAGTGGAAAATGCGCCAGAAGAAGAGGAGCTTGAGCCTGAAGAAATTGGTCAAAATTTGGTGCAACAGTATGGGGAATACGATCAGCGTTTGGATTTGTCTAATTATAAATATCCTACCATTGATTTGCTTATTGATTATAATCAAGGTAAAAAACGCTCAATCGATCAAAGTGAGCTAGAAGCCAACAAAGACCGAATTGTTGAAACTTTAAGCAATTATAAAATTAATATTGCATCGATTAAAGCTACAGTAGGCCCTACCGTAACTTTGTATGAAATCGTGCCGGAAGCGGGTGTAAGAATTTCTAAAATTAAAAATTTAGAAGATGATATAGCGTTAAGTTTGAGTGCTTTAGGGATTAGAATTATTGCACCGATTCCAGGGCGAGGAACCATTGGTATCGAAGTGCCAAATAACAATCCTACCATGGTGGCTATGCGCTCTGTGATTGCATCGCAAAAATTCCAAACAGCAGAAATGGAATTGCCTATAGCCTTTGGTAAAACGATTTCAAACGAAACTTTTGTCGCTGATTTGGCTAAAATGCCACACTTGTTGATGGCAGGGGCAACGGGACAAGGTAAATCTGTGGGAATCAACGCAATTATTACTTCACTTTTATATAAAAAACACCCTTCAGAATTGAAATTTGTGATGGTGGATCCTAAAAAAGTGGAATTAGCCCTTTATAATAAAATAGAAAGACATTTCTTGGCTAAACTTCCAGGTAGTGAGGAAGCAATTATTACTGATAATCAAAAAGTAATTAATACCTTGAACTCGCTTTGTATCGAGATGGATGACCGCTACGATTTGCTCAAAAATGCAGGCGTAAGAAACATCAAAGAATACAACGCTAAATTCAAGAAAAGAAGATTGAATCCAAATGATGGACATCGCTATTTGCCTTACATCGTTCTTGTGGTAGATGAATTTGCCGATTTGATTATGACTGCTGGAAAAGAAATCGAAGCGCCAATCGCTCGTTTGGCTCAGTTGGCTCGTGCGGTGGGTATCCACTTGATTATCGCCACTCAGCGTCCGTCTGTGAATGTAATTACAGGGATGATTAAAGCCAACTTCCCATCTCGTGCAGCGTTTAGAGTAACTTCAAAAATCGATTCTAGAACTATTTTAGACAGCGGTGGAGCCGATCAATTGATTGGGAAAGGAGATATGCTCTACACGCAAGGCAATGATTTGGTGCGATTGCAGTGTGCTTTCGTAGATACGCCAGAAGTGGAGAGCATCGCTGAATTTATCGGTGGGCAAAAAGGGTATCCAGATGCTTTCTTGTTGCCAGAATATGAGGGAGAAACAAGCGATTCAAGTTTGGATTTAGACCCTAGCGAACGTGATGCACTGTTCGAAGATGCAGCGCGTATTGTGGTAAACTCTCAGCAAGGTTCGGCCTCTATGTTGCAGCGTAAACTTAAAATTGGCTACAACAGAGCAGGGCGCATCATCGATCAGTTAGAGGCAAATAATATTGTGGGACCTTTTGAGGGAAGTAAAGCCAGAGAGGTCCTAATTGCAGATGAATATACTTTGGAACAATTATTGAAAAATGAATGATTGATCATATTAGAAAAAAATTAATTAAGAAATGAAAAAGTTATTTTATACATCATGTTTAGCCTTATTTAGTGTTGCTACATTTGCTCAAAATGCAAAACAAATTTTAGATAATGTAAGTAATCACTACAAAAATCAAAAAAGTGTATATATCAAATTTAAGAGTGAACTAGAAAATAGTGGTTCAAATACCAAAGACTCTTATACTGGAGAGGTGTATGTGAAAGGTGATAAGTACAACCTTACGGTTCCTAAAATGGATATTCGCCAAATTTATGATGGTAAAAAACTTTATACCATCTCTAGCGAAAACCAAGAAGTAACGGTGAGCAAACCAGAGAAGGGGAGCGATGAGCTTTTTACCCCAACTCGTGTTTTTGACATTTACAAAGATGGCTATACTTTAAGTTTGGATAAAAAACAAGGAAATGTTCAATACATAAAATTGGTTCCGACTAAAAAATCTGAGCTTAAATATATCATCGTAGGAGTAGATACCAAGAAAAATCAATTGGTGAGCCTGTCTCAAACCAATCATAAAAATACCACAACCACATTTACTGTTCAGAAACAGGTAGACGATATCATTATTCCAAGTGCTCTTTTAAATTTTAGTAAAAAATTCTATAAAGATTACTACATTTCAGAGATTTAAAATTATATGATTAAAAAGCTAGACTGGTACGGAATCCGCACTTTTTTTGGACCATTTATATTTATATTCAGCGTGCTGTTTTTTATATTCATGGTTCAATTTGCTTGGCAAGAGATGGATATGTTTGCGGGCAAAGGCTTAGATATAGGCACAATATTTAAACTACTTTTTTATTTAGGGCTCACCGTAATTCAGTTTGTATTACCACTCACGGTGTTGCTTTCAGCCATTATGACTTATGGAGGCTTTGGTGAGCGATATGAGCTTGCCGCAATGAAGTCTTCCGGCATGTCGCTCGTGCGCATCATGCTTCCAGTCTTTCTATTAGTCTGTGGAATATCAGTCGGGTTGTTTTTCTTTTCAGATACAGCTGTTCCGCAATCTCAGCGCAAGGCTAGAAATATGCTTTTGAACATAGCTAAAACCAAGCCTGCAATAAATTTTGATCCCGGCGTATTCATCAATGCGGTACCGGGATTTAGTATGAAAATTAGCGAAAGATCGGGCAAAAATGGAGAAAGACTTAAAAATGTGTTTATTCACCGAGACGCTTCGGCATACGAAAATCAGCAAACAATTATTGCTAAAAAAGGAATTTTTGAGCCAGCCGAAGATAAAAGATTTTTGAAATTAGCATTATTTAATGGGTATTATTACGAAGACGAAATTCAGAATAAAAATCGTTTACAACTAGAAAGACAGCCGTATCAGCAAATCAAGTTTGATACGCTAGTACATTATTTCGATATTTCAGAAATTGTAGAAAAAGCCATTGAAGAAGAAAATGTTACCGATCACTACCGCTTTTTGAACACAAAAGAATTAATCAAAAGAGTAGATACACTTAAAATTCAAAATAAGGCATATTATAATGAATTAGCCGAGACGCAGTTTCAGTCGCTCACCTATGCACCGATAAGTGAAAATTTGGATTCTGTGTACCAAGCGCAAAAGAAAGCCTTGCCGTTTGACATTAATAAATTAAATGATGCCGATCGCCAGCAAGTGATGATGCGAGCTGATGAGAATATTACCGCCGATTTAAACAGCTATTCCGTGATTAAGGATGAAATCAGCGGGCGAGATGAATTCATTGCACGACATGTTTTGATCTTGGTCAGAAACTTTTCCAATTCGCTTATGTGCGTGATTTTCTTTTTGATTGGAGCACCACTCGGAGCCATCATCAGAAAAGGAGGAGTGGGAATGCCTGTAGTGGTTGCTATCATCATCTTTATTTTGTTTTATTTAATCTACATGTATAGTGAAAATTTAGCCAAAAATGGTGTTTTAAACCCTTATTGGGCGGCATGGCTCCCTGTGATTACCTTTACACCGCTCGGAATATTTTTCACTTATAAAGCCATGACGGATTCAAACTTATTTGACATCAACGCATATTTGGAGCCAATTTTAAGGCTAAAAAATAAACATTTTAAATCAAAAAATACAGAACACGCAAGATACCAATAATAAATTATGGAAGAACAAGCCATTCGCCTTAATCGCATAGAAGAAGTTTTAGAAGATTTAAAACAAGGGAAAGTAATCATTGTGGTAGATGATGAAGATCGTGAGAATGAAGGAGATTTCATTGCTGCTGCCGAAAAAGTTACTCCCGAGATGATTAATTTTATGACACAGTACGGGCGTGGGCTTTTGTGCGCTCCACTGGAAGAAGACCGATGCGAGAAATTGGGCTTAAACATGATGGTAACACACAATACCGTTTTGCACCACACACCTTTTACGGTTTCGGTAGATTTGCTAGGAAAAGGTTGTACTACAGGTATTTCTACGCATGATAGATCTAAAACCATTCAAGCCCTTGTAGACGAAGAAACTCGTCCGCAAGATTTGGGTAGACCAGGGCATATTTTCCCATTGAGAGCTAAAAAAGGCGGGGTTTTACGCAGAGCAGGACATACCGAGGCAGCAGTAGATTTAGCTAGATTAGCAGGCTTGAAACCCGCAGGAATCCTCATAGAAATCCTAAATGAGGACGGAACCATGGCACGATTGCCACAGCTGATGAAAGTGGCTGAGAAATTTGATTTAAAAATCGTTTCGATTCAAGATTTAATAGCTTATAGATTAAGACATGAATCATTGATTCAAAAAATTGATTCGGTGAAGTTTCAAACGCATTATGGTGAGTTTGATTTAATTGCATATAAACAAACAACAAATAATCAAATCCATTTTGCTTTGACTAAAGGTGAGTGGAGCGAAGATGAGTCTGTGCCAGTACGCGTGAAATCAACCAACGATTATTTTGATCTATTCACCGCTTTGCACAAAGGAGAGCAGCCGTTGCTTGAGAAAATCACTCAAATTATCAATCAAGAGGGAAAAGGCGTTTTGGTATTCATTAATAATGCCATTGATTCAGATTTGGTACAAGCCAAGTTTAATCATTACAAAGCCTATTTAGAAGGAACGCAAGAAAATCCATTGAAAGCGCCAGACACCAAAGATTATGGCATTGGTGCTCAAATTTTAAAAGATTTAGGCGTGCATAAAATGAAATTAATCACCCGAAATCCAGATAGTAAAAAAGCCATAGGTGGTTATGATTTAGAAATCACAGAGTTTGTTAATTTGTAGTAAAAATTAATGTATAAAGAAAAATTTAGTATACTTGCATTTCGAAAAAATAAAAAAAGATGAAAAAACTATTTTATGTAGCTCTAATGGGCTTAGGATTATCATCAGTATTTGCTCAGCAAGCTGATAGAAAAGTAGAGTATGGTTTAAAAGTTGGGTACACTAGTTCAAGATGGAATTTTGATATTCCTCAAAAAGTAAAAGATGGAGGATTTAAGCTTAAAAACAATGGCGGTTATTCTTTTGGAGGTTTTGTTGAAATTCCAGTTTCAGAAAAATTTTCTTTTTAACCTGAGCTATTGTATTCAAAGACAGGGACTAAGTCCGAAGTTGTTTATAAAGGCAAGGAATTAGCTCATAGTAAAATTGACGCTCATAATTTTGAAATGCCGTTGATGTTAAAATATTATTTTTACGAAGGAGCTAACATTCAATTAGGACCTCAGGTGAGTTATTTAAGTAAAGGATGGATTAATTCTGAGTGGAATACAGTTAATTATCAAAAAAAGAGAGATGAAAGCTATACATCTGTCATGAAAAAGGTTAATTTTGCAGCAGTTTTCGGCTTAGGGTATAAATTACCTATGGGGCTTTCTTTTGATGCTAGATATAATTTAGGATTAACTAAAGTATTAAAAGATGACGCGTCAGTAAAAAAACAGGAAGGAACTACTGATTATAAGCCAAGAGTCTTCTCATTCAGCGTAGGATATCAATTCTAATTAAAAACGAAATTTTATATATTTAAGTGCTGCCATTCGGTAGCACTTTTTTTATGAATCTATTTTTTGATTTATTTTTATTTAATATCTTCGTGTTCTTAATTTAACCATGCAATCAAAGTTTAAAATAGATTTCAAAGCATCGTTCTTGCTCGTGGTATTGCTTTTCTCGCTCGGCGTAAAGGCTTTCCACACGCATGAGCATGATACTTTATTGCATGCCAAGCACATAGAAGACACTTGTACGGTTTGTCAGTTCACGATTGTGTACGGCGAGGAGCCAAGTGTTTTGCAGATTACACCACCTGTTTTTGAGGTGGAATCGCTTGATGCGCCTAACTTTTTTGTGGCTCCCTATGTGCCAGTTTTTTATTCAACACATTTCCGAAGAGGACCACCCACTGCATAGTTATTTTATAGCCAGAAAATTGCATTAAAAGTGTGAATTTTCGTGATTTTTCTCTGTTTAATTCTAAACGGACAATTTATTTATTATTAAAATTAACTATGCAAATTAAATACATTTTCATCTTAGCCATGCTAGGGGGATATTCCTATGCGGCTACCAATCAAATTAATCCAAAAACTAAAAACGATACCATTATTAAACTTCGCAATGTCAATGCACAAGGCGTTACTAAACTTGATGCTGCCATAGAACTGAAAGCGAAGCTAGAAAAACAAGCCATAAAACAAACACAGAGTAGTACTTTGGGAGATCTGCTGAGCCATGTTTCGGGAGTGCAAGACACTTATTTTGGTCCGAATGTGGGAGTGCCAATGATTCGCAGTTTGAGCGGAAATCGTGTGCGACTTTTAAATAACGGAGTTGCTATGAACGACTTAACGGCAATTAGCCCCGAGTTTAATCTAAACTATAATCCTAATAACATAGAAGAAGTTGAGGTAAACAAAGCATCAGCGTCGGTTTTATATGGAGGAAAAGCAATCGGTGGAGCGGTAAATATGATTACCCAAAACCAATACAAACCTGTCGGCAAAGCCCTTAAAACTACCGTAGGCGTAGAGGGAGCAAGTAACTCAGGCACGAGGCAGCAAGTAGATTTCAGTGGAGATTTTAACCCTAAATGGAGTTGGAATATTGGGGGCACTCACGCCAAAATTGAACGAATTCGTATCCCTGGAAATACAAAACCAGAGATTCTGTATGACTCAAAAGTGGTGGACAACAATTCAGCGTTGCAGGCATTGGGGCAAATTTTTGTGGACAAAAAGATTGTTTTTAACACAACACTTTTTCCATACATTAATCAGTATGTATTGGATAATTTAAACGACCCTAGTGCAGGTTTAACCGAGGAAGATAAATATACTTTTACAGAAACTTATTTTGATATGAGTACATTTACTCGAAAGCAAAACCCTAAAAACCCTGATTACATTCCAGGGCAAGACCCAGTGAAAGATCTCAAAATCGAGAAAATTCTTGGAATTCATGATTATGTGCCTACCAAATATAGAGAAATCACCAATAGCCATTCAGAGCAAATGGATTTCAACGCAGGAGTTAAATACATGGGGGAAACTTTGAATTTTGGACTAAATTTTAAACACGATTATGCCGATTATGGTTTGCCATTGTATGCCAAAGAAGAACGCGCTATGCATTCGCACACGCACGATCACAACCATGGACACAGCCACTCGAACACGCCAAAAGAAGCCCCATTCTTGCCTGTGAATATTAAGGGAATGACCGATAATTTGTCTTTGGAATTAGCGTTAAATAAAGATTTTGCCCTATTCAATCAATTAAAATTTAATGCTTTAGGGCAGTACACTAAAGACAATGAATATTTAGCCCAAAAAATTATGAATAGCTATAAAAACCAAAATTATAGCGGAAGGCTAGAATTAAAACAGAAGAAATTTAATTATCTTTCTGGAGTAACGGGCGTGGATTGTAATCACAGAATCATGGATGGAAGCCACAAATTGCGTTATTTGCCAGACAATAAAAGCACCGAATTTGGAATTTTTACGCTTCAGAAACTAAAATACAAATTTATTGATTTTCAGATTGGTTATCGCCACGATTGGGTGCACAGAAGTGCAACGGCCAATGATGATTATCAAAGAGCTCGTGGAAAATCTGGCGGAAATTTAACGACAAGAGACTTTAATTTAAATCAATTTAATTCTAAAATTTTATTTAATCTAAAAAACAAAGCCTACTTGTTGGCTTCTTATGCACATTCAGAACGCGCACCAGAGGTAAACGAATTGTATGCCGGAAACACGCATTTTGCGCTCGGAATCGAAGAAAACGGCGAGGACATGCTTGATAAAGAATGGGTGAATGCCATAGAGCTTGGAGGAGGAATTTCACTAGCTGGGCTTAAGATTGAAGCCAGTTTATATAAAAATTTCTACAAAAATTACATATATATGGGGCACACAGGCGTTTCTCGCGTTCCAGGACTCATAGTTAAAGAATGGCGTGCGGCAGATACCAATATTTATGGAATGGAGCTAAACACCAGCTATACTCAAAATTTTGGAAAATTCGGGGAGTGGACTATCAATGGTTTTTATGATTTGGTGAAAAACGAAAATGTTTCAGATAGCAGTCAGCGGCAATTTACCGACGGAGACTATATGCCCAATATGCCACAAAGCCGCTGGGGTGCAGGGTTAAGTGCAAAAATCAATAAATTCAACGCAACAGTGAACATGCAGCATTATCTTCAACAACAATATTTAGGTAAAATGATTTTTGACGAGGAGCCAATGCCAGCATTTACTTTGCTAAATGCTCGTTTTTCTGTCGAACAAAATATCGGAAAAACACAATTAGAATATTATTTATTCGGTAAAAACTTGCTCAACCAAGAGGCAAGACCACAAAACACTTTGATGAAATATTTGGCACCACTACCAGGCATCAACATCGGTGTAGGCTTGGTAATCAAAATATAGTAAATTTGATATTTTCAAGAAAAAATCCGTTTCATTTTTGAAACGGATTTTTTTTGTTTTAGTCTTTAGCTAAAAAAAATTATCTTTGAAGAAATTAAAAAATGTATAAATAAATGCCAGCTGTAAAAATTCAAGAAGATTGGGGAAAAATGCTTGCCGAGGAGTTTGAAAAAGACTATTTTAAAGCTTTGATCAATTTTGTGAAATCGGAATATGCCACGCAGAAGGTATTTCCGCCGGGAAAGCAAATTTTCTCAGCTTTTGATTTTACCCCACCGCAAGACACCAAGGTGGTGATTATAGGTCAAGACCCGTATCATGGTTTGGGGCAGGCAAATGGCTTGTGTTTTTCGGTGGCAGATAATATCCCGATGCCACCTAGCTTAATCAATATTTTTAAAGAAATAGAAGAAGATTTGGGTATACAGATGCCCGCCAACGGCAATCTGGAACGCTGGGCAAAGCAAGGTGTGTTTCTGCTCAATGCGACACTGAGCGTGCGTGCACACCAAGCGGGATCGCATCAAGGCAAGGGGTGGGAAACTTTTACCGATGAGGTTATTAAAAAACTCTCGCAAGAGAAAGAAGAAATCGTGTTTATGCTCTGGGGAAGCTATGCCAAGAAAAAAGCGAACTTAATTGATAAAAGCAAAGGGCATTTAATCTTAACATCGGGGCATCCTTCGCCTTTGAGTGCCAATCGTGGGTATTGGTTTGGGAATAAGCATTTTTCTAGAGCCAATGAGTTTTTAGTCCAAAAAAACAAAAAACCGATTTCTTGGTAAGTGAGAAAAATCAGATAGGAAATTCAATATTTTTTGTATTTTTACGCACAACAAAGAAATTGTAATTTTTACAAATTCTTTGCTTTGATAGGATAAAAAAATTAAAAAATAGAAATGATGAAAAAAACATTATTATTGCTAGGCTTGCCCTTGGTAATGCTTAGCTGTGGTCCTCAAAAAATGGCTGATGTTACAGCGCCAGGTGGTGTAGATAATCCGCCAGTGTTGGAAGTAGCCAAGGCACAATTGGGCTATCAAGTAAAATTGATTGAAGAAAACGGAAGCTTTATTAATCCAAGAACTATTGAACACGGAAAGGTAAAATATGTTAAAAACCATGATTGGACAAGTGGTTTCTTCCCTGGGACTTTGTTCTATATGTATGATTTAACCAATGATGCTAAATGGAAAAATCTCGGCGTAAAATATACTGAAACTTTAGAAGATGTCAAAAACCTTAAATGGCACCACGACGTAGGTTTCATGATTAATTGTAGTTTTGGAAACGCTTTGCGCGTGACCAATAATCCTAAATACAAAGACATCATCATCACAGCGGCACAATCTTTATCTACCCGCTTTAGACCTAAAGCTGGCGTAATCCAAAGTTGGGACGAAGATCGTGGTTGGCAAGGAAAACGCGGCTGGAATTGCCCTGTAATCATCGATAATATGATGAATTTGGAATTACTTTTTAAAGCGTCTGAATTTTCTGGAGATCCAAAATACCGTGAAATCGCAATTTCTCACGCAGACCAAACTTTGAAAAATCACTTCAGAAAAGACTGGAGCTGCTACCATGTGGTGGATTATGACAAAGTAAATGGAGGAGTGCGTAGCAAAGAAACAGCACAAGGATACGCAAATGAATCTTCTTGGGCGCGTGGACAAGCTTGGGCTATCTACGGATTTGCAACTTGTTATCGCTATACTAAGGATAAAAAATACTTAGACGCAGCAGCGAATATTTATAATTTCTTGTTTACCAACCCACACATGCCTGCAGATTATGTGCCTTATTGGGATTTTGATGCACCAAATATTCCGAATGCACCAAGAGATGCCTCTGCCGCTGCAGTAATTGCGTCTGCATTGTATGAGCTTTCTTCATACGGATTGCCATACAAAGCAACTGCCGATAAAATCGTGGCTACGCTTTCAAGTCCTGCTTACAAAGCATTGGTGGGAACAAACGGAAACTTCTTGCTTATGCACTCAGTAGGTAGTATTCCGCATGATGCAGAAATCGATGTACCATTGAACTATGCAGATTACTATTTCTTAGAAGCATTGGCTAGACAAAAAGGATTAGAAGATTATAAACATTAATCATTGTTTTAATATTGAAAGAAAAACCGAGATTTTATCTCGGTTTTTTTTGTTTTTAGTTTTTAAAAGAAAATGGATTTGGTTTTAAATCTTTTACCTGAGTTACTCTCGTGTAGGCACCAAATATGCCTAGCCCATTATGAATATTAGAAATCACAAAAACAGGCTCTGTAAAAGCTTCTAGATCTAAATCGGCATTGCCAATTTGTTGCATTACAGTACGCTTGTAGTTATAAAAGTTTTTGTCTACTAAAAGTAAATTAACGATAATACGGGAAAATCCCTCAAAGTCTCGGCTCACTTTTTCTGAGTGCACCACGATGTTTTTCCCCTCACGATTCAAGTTGGTAAAAGGCTGCACTTTTAGCGATTCTTTTACCCCTCTTCCATAAGCTTTCACAGAGGCGAGATAGTAGTTTCTTTCGGAGCTGGCATGGTCTTTAAACTCAAAGCTCACTTCAAAATGTTTTTTGCCATCTATCATAGATGGAATCATTTTTATATTCTGAATTTCAGTGTTTAACTGTGGCGGTACGGTGCATTCTGCAGAGATTTCCCTATGATTAGGAATGTTAATTATGAGTTGATAGGTATTGTTTTCTTCAATTTTAAAGCTTTCATTTTCTCTTAGATAAATCTGTTTATTTTTATCAAAAGCCAAGTTTGTGCTTTCTCCCGTTGTTTTATTTCGCAGAGTTGCTTGAGCGTTTCGGATGACATCTATTTCATTTTTGTTATACTCAAGAATAGGGTGCGACCACTGTAAGCCAACGCCTGGAATGGCCCCTGGCGAAAGGTAGCTCATTACTACACATTTTTTTTCTGTGGCTTCCTTGGGCGGTGTTATCTCTTGGGTAAAGACATCTTCGCAGCTATTTAAAACTAAAAGAGAAAATAGGCTAAATATATATTTTTTCATTTTTTTTCTGAATTAAAATTTCAAACTATAACTAATGCTTGGAATAATTGGAAAAATCGAATATTGATTCAGTACGACTTTTCGTTGGCTTGAGCCGTCTGGATTCTCTATCTCCTTGTCGGCATATTGGTAGAAAAACGGATTCTTGCGAGAATAAGCGTTGTAAACTCCAATCTCCCAAATGCGTTTTCGCTTTCGTTTGGTGATTTTTTTAAACTGAATGGCTAAATCTAAACGATGATAGGCACGCATTCTTAAATCATTTTTGCTCCCATAGGCATAAACATTTGCATACGGATTGTCGCTGTCTAGAGGATCGATTAAATTAAAATAAGAGGATTTGGGCAAGCTCACGGCATTCCCCGTTCCATAGACCCAAGTTCCTGAAAGGCTGATGTTTTTGGTAATGTCATAAAACCCTACTAGCGAAATATCGTGTCGCCTGTCGTAGCGGGCAAAATACTTTTTGCCTTTGTTATCTTCGTCAAATTGGTGTTGCACCCAAGCTAGCGTATAGCCCGCCCAGCCAGAAAACTTGCCGACTTTCTTCTGCACAAAAAATTCAAGTCCATATGCCCAGCCTTGCCCATGAATCACATTTTCCTCCCAAGAATACTCGCGGTTTGGGTGGCTTAAGTCTAAATTATTGAGCAAGAAGCTTGCTCCTGGTGCATAGCCCAAAAGGTCGTTCATTTTTTTGTAGTAGCCCTCGAGCGAAATGCCGATTTTTTGCTCGTTCCAGTCTTTGGAAATGCCCAGTGCAAACTGCTCTGCATGTTGTGGTTTTACTCGGTCGGTGGTAGTTACCCATAAATCCATTGGCAGACTGATGCCCGCACTCGTGAGCAAATGTATGTATTGGTTCATGGTTGCATAAGATGCTTTGATAGATAAATCATCTGTTAAGGAATAGCGAAGCGAAACTCGTGGCTCTAGCGAGGTATAAGTCTTGTTTTTGTGCAAATAATTGCTCAATCGCAAGCCTGCGTTCATTTTAAATTTTTTGTAAAAGCTCCACTCGTTTTCCATATAAACATTGGCTTCGGTGGTTTTGATTTTTTCCACCGTATTTTCATGATTAAAGAGCTGTTCGCTTTCATCTTTGATGCTTATTGCGCTTGGCTTAAAATTATGCAATACCGCATTGGCTCCCGCTCTGATTAAATATTGGGGCGAAATATTGAATTGCATATCATATTTTAAGCCCAAATCGGTAATGCTTGATTGATATTTACTTTCGTAGAAATAATTAGATTTAAGCATTCCTTGTCCGTCATCAAATTTGTCTGAAGAATATACATTAAAATTGTAGTCGCTAAAGATCAAAGAGGTGTTAGAAAAGATTTTATCATTAAATAAATGATTCCAGCGTAAAGTTGCGGTGGCATTTCCCCAGAATAATTTGCCTTTGCTCTCGCCATAGTCGTCGCCCAAAACTGAACGGAAATAATCTTTGCCAAAATAACCACTCAAATATAATTTGTTACGCTGATTGAATTCATAATTGATTTTAGCATTTAAATCATAAAAATAATACTTCATTTTTTCGTCTTCGTCCATGAGTGGCGTTAAGATAAAATCCACATAAGTTCTACGCGCGGAAATGATGAACGATGATTTGTTTTTCACAAGTGGGCCTTCCAGTATTAAGCGAGAAGATAAAAGCCCCAAGCCTACCTCTCCGCCAAATTTTTCTTTATTTCCGTCCTTCATGCTTACATCCAATACAGAAGAGAGCCTTCCGCCGTAGCAAGCAGGGAATCCGCCTTTGATTAAATTAATGTTTTTGATTGCGTCGCCATTAAAAATCGAGAAAAAACCAAATAGGTGAGAGGCATTGTACACAGGTGCATCGTCTAGAATCAATAAATTCTGATCGGGACCACCGCCACGCACATAGAGCCCGCTGCTGCCCTCGGCTCCAGATTGCACCCCAGGGGTGAGTTGCAGGGCTTTGAGCACATCTTTTTCGCCCAAAAGGCTTGGCAGGCGTTTGATTTGTGCTATGGGGATTTTCACTTCGCTCATTTGTGCACTTTTGCTTTGCTTGATGGAGTTTTCTGCCGAAGCCACTACTTCCTTGAGCGTGATATGATTGCTGAGCGAAATGTTTAAAATTTGGTTTTGGTTTAATTCTATATGGTCTTCAACCTCTTGGTAGCCCACAAGTGTGCAGATGATGTCGTAATCGCCCTTGGGCAGGGAGATGGAGTAGTAGCCATAATTGTTGCTCACCACCGATTGCTTGATTTGCGGCACATAAATCTCGGCACCTATCAAGAGTTCTTGGCTGCCTTCCTCGGTAACATAGCCGCTGAGCGTAAACTTCTCTTGCGCCAGAAGCGACAGCGAAATCAGCAAAAAATATAGAAAGATGTATTTTTTCATAAGAAGAGTTTAATGTTTTGTTGAAAAACTCTCCCAAATATAATGAAAAAAATAAGCGAAATATTAAAAAAATTTAATATTTCGCTTGGTGATTTTTGTTTTGTTTTTTATAAGCTTATATTTTTTGGAGATTTAGCTCCTTACAAATTTGGCTAAACTCTCTAGTAGCTGGGGTTTATCTTCTAGTGCAATTTTGGCATAGCTGAAGAACTCGCGCACCCATTTATCAATCTCTTGCAGAGCATTGTTTTTATTTTGGGTAGCTTGTTGGTTTTCGCCTTTTTCTTGTGTGTAGAGGGCATAAGCTTTTTGTGTTTCGGCGAGTGCTTTGAGTTGCTCATCAAGCTGATCTTCTTCTATTTTTACACGTTTAAGAGGTGTGCGCAGGTTTTCTTTATCTTTTAGAGTTTGGTAGAAAACGCTAATGTTATCAAGCATAGAGGCGAGTGCATAAGGCACACGCCCTTTGAGGCGCAATACGGCAAGGGTTTCTGGCTGCTCTTTATAGATTAGGCGTGCTTTTTTGCGGTGGGTGCTATACACGGCAAGTAGGGCATCTATTTTCTTTTTAAACTCGGCATAGGCGATAGTTTCTTCTTGACCTTCGCGCTGGTTTTCTTGGTATAGGTTTAGTGCCTTGTCATAGAGTTGTTTTCCTTTTTTGATGGTCTCGGTGTTGTAGCCATATTCTGCCATGATTTGGGCAATTTGGCTCTCGGGTGTAAGGTTTTCAAATAGGATTCCGAAGTTTTGGAGCATTTGTTGCTCGCTGATGTATTTGCTCATGGTTTTTAAATTTTTAAGGTTTATGCAAATATAATTATGTTTTTTTAAATTTTTATAAGTAGTTTTTGTTTTTTACCTGGTAGGTTTCTATATCTGCCATGTGGGGGTGTTTGTTTTCTTGGTAGGTGCGTGTGTCTGCTTGGTGGTTTTCTGTATCTGCTCGGTTAGTGGGTGTATCTGCTTGGGTGGTTGTCCATAAATTTTTTAGATCACTAGAACCAGATAATTTGTCTTTATTGTTATTGATGTAATCTAAACATACAAATTCTCCTTCTGGAAGAGGGAGAAATGCAGTTATAAACCTTTCTGTTTCTTCATATTTTATCTGAAAGTTAACAAATAGACACTTTTTTACCTTAGAAATAAATAATATAATTACACTTCTTTCTTCTTTTAATTTATCCAAACTTTTATTTTTACTTACTTCTGCTGAAATAAAATTCTTGTCTTTGAAAAAAGTTATATCAGCCTCTTTTATAGCTTTTCTAATTTCATCATAGGGTCTAGATAAAATTAATCTATATCCAATTTTTTCAAAAGCTATTAGGTAAGCTGCTTTTAATAAAGCTAACTTCCTAATCTCTTTATTTGAATGCTTTTTTTCCTTTTTGTAGAATTTTTTTGCATCACAAATATTTTTTTCTAAATCTTTAGGATTATTATTTTTTTCAGATGTTTTTAATTGTATCCTATTTCCTTCTATTCCTATTACGCTTGAAGTTATACCATTGACTGATTTTACAATATCTCCCACTCTAATTGGAGAGAGTCCTTTTAGAACCTCTTTTAAAGCCCAATCAAATTTTCCACCACAATCATTATTACACTTCTTGCAAGTTAAAATATTAGCCTTTCCACCAACTGATTTAGGAGGATTATCTTCTAAAGTTAGATTATCTAACTGTTTTAATGAGAATTTTTGTAAGCATATAGGACACAAGTAAGTTTCTCTATCGCAGTTGTAAAGTCCCATTTCTATTAATTTGTTTAGTTCAGATACATATCTATTGAAAATTCTCTCTTTTTTACTCATCATATTTGATATTTAAAGTTGAATTTCCACAAATATATTTAACATGTTTTCTAGATCCAAATACCTAAGAAATCAATCCTCTTTTCTTAAAGCTAAGGGAGGGGATTGATTCGGTTTCTCCTTTTTTTTGAAATGTTTAGGGTTTTTATCTACCTCACAAAAACCAATTCTCTTTCGCTAGAGAGGTTGTCGTCGTAGGCATAATTCATGCCTGTGAAGGCTTTTAAATCATCGAGATTTTGCACTTGGTTTTCGGCACAGAAACGAGCCATAGCTCCTCGCGCTTTTTTAAAATACACATTGATTTGCTTTAATTTTCCGTTTTTGTAATCTTTAAATTTCACATCAATCAAAGTGCCTTTTAGCTCATCGTGCAACAGGGATTTCATGTATTCTTTACTGCTTAAATCAAGCAAAATTTCGCCTTTTTTAGTGTTTTTATTTACAAAATCGGTGAGCCTTTTTTGCCAAAAATCGTACAATGTTTTTCCGTCTGGATTTTGGAGTTTGGTGCCCATTTCTAGGCGATAGGGCATCACCACATCGAGCGGACTTAAAATCCCGTACAGCCCAGAAAGGATATAGACATGCTCCTTGAGGTATTCCACCGCTTCGCCAGAAAGTGGCGTGTCGCGCAAGCCACGATATACTTCGCCATCAAACATCAATCCCGCTTGGTAGCCTTCCTTTTTTTTAGGTTTGGCAGTCCAGCGTTGATTGCGCTCGTAGTTCATTTGGGCAATATCGTCGGAAATGCTCATCAAATCGCTCAGCTGTTTTGGCGTTTTGGTTTTTAAAATCTCCATTAATTGCTCCGCATCTTTCAAAAAACGGGGTTGAGTCTCTTTTCCCCATTGCTTTTCGATTTCGTCGGTATTGAGCCTTTTGGCGGGTGATAAAAATATTTTCATTTCAGTTGTTTTTTTAATTTAATCTCTAATCAGCGGCATGGTCGAACAGCGCAATAATCCGCCCATTTTAGAAATTTCACGATACGGAATTTCTTCTACCGTAATGCCCCATTCGTCGCGCATGTGTCGGTTTAGGCGTTTAAAATTTTGTTCAGAAACCACCACATCGGGAGCGATGGAGAAAATGTTTGGCGACATCCAGTACATTTCTTCGCGTGTAACTTCAAACACATTGTTGCGCCCAAATAAATCAATCAAAACATGATAATGGCGTGGGTTCAAAAATCCGTCTCGGTAGATAATCGCCTTGTTTTCGCCCACGGGCTGAAAGCAACAATCCAGGTGCAAAATGCCCGTGTAAGGGTCTTGGTCGTTTTTCACCAATTCCATGTCGATTACCCATTTGTTTGGAAATTTTTGTTTCAATAATTCCACCGCGGCGGCATTGGTGCGAGCGGTTTTAAATTTGGGATAATCAGGCTGTTTGTAGGTGCCCACAAAAAGAAAATCGTTCCACAAAATCACATCGCCACCTTCCACATGCACTTGGTCTGGCACTTGGATAATGTTTTCCTTTTTCACCGAATCAAAGATTAATTCATAAGCTTGGAGCTCATCTTTTCGGTCTTCGATTAAATTGGAAATCACTAATTTATCATCAATCACAAACCCCACATCTCGTGCAAAAACTTGGTTGGTATCCTTTAAGTCATAAGGTCTAAATACCTGAACACCATATTTTTTAAGCACTTCGGCAAAGGCGTTCATCTCGTTTCGCATCGCTTCTTCTGTGGGGTACACCCCATTGATTACGCTTTCGCGAGATTTGGAATCGTAAGTTTCAGCTACATTGGGCGTTGCACCTGGGCTATTTGGTGTCCCAAGTACCACGGCTTTCAATCTTCCAGTTTCGTTTTTTATATTTAAAATCATATAGTTAAAGCTTATTATTTAATTTTCTAAGTTTAATTTCGGTTAAAACTTTTTTGGTATAAAGCGGGAAATCAGCATTTTGAATCCAGCCAAAATAGCCCGCATCTTTTTCCAACACATCTTCCACGCGCTGGTCTTTGTATTTTCCGAATTTAAAGACTTCTTTACCATCTTGGTCAAACCCTATAAAACCTGCAAAATCCGCATTTTTATAATGTTGCGAAAATTCACTTAGGAAATTAATGTCGTTTTCAAGGTCTTCGTATTTAGCCACTTGCTCCACAAAAATTTCGTAAGTGGCATTGGTGTCTGCTGCTGCCGAGTGTGCGTTTTCCAAATCCTTGTTACAATAAAATTTATACGCTGCCGAGAGGTTTCTTGGTTCTTTTTTATGGAAAATCACCTGCACATCAATCGGGCGACATTTCTTTAAATCAATATCTTGACCCGCACGCAAAAGCTCTTCGGCAAGCAAAGGCACATCAAATCGGTTGGAGTTGAACCCCGCAATGTCGCTGTCTTTCAGTATTTCTACCACTTTGGGTGCCAATTCTTTAAAAGTAGGCTGGTCTTTCACATCCTCATCATTTATGCCGTGAATGGCAGTCGTTTCGGGCGGAATGGGTCTTTCAGGATTCACTAGCCAAGTGCGGCTTTCTTTTTCCCCGTTGGGATAAACCTTTAAAATTGAAATTTCTACGATTTTATCGTTGCCCACATTGGTTCCTGTGGTTTCTAAATCAAAAAAGCAGATAGGTTTATGTAAGTTTAATTTTCTCATGATACAAAATAATTTTTAAATATGATTGAAAGTAAAATATAGACTAAAATAATTGGTGCCAAGGCGGCTTTGCCCATTATGATAAAAAGCAAAATAGCAATGACTGCCAAGGCAATGTGTGGCGTGAGTTTTTTAGCGTTTACGCCTTTAAATTTTAATGAAAATAGTGGCAAATTCGATACCAAAAGATAGCTTGAAATTAGGCTAAAAATAACCAACACCCAACTTTGCTGAAACCACGGATATTCCATGGCTAAATAATACATGCCGATGCATAAAATCGTGTTGGCAGGCGTTGCAAGCCCTTTAAAATAGTAGCTTTGCTCGGTATCGATATTGAATTTGGCTAAACGATATGCCGATGCCAAAACTATTGAGAAAATAATGAAATTCTCATAAGGGAAAATATGATTTGATTCAGCCGTGTAAAACAATAAAAATCCAGGGAATACCCCAAAACTCACCATGTCTGCCAAGGAATCTAATTGCAAGCCAATGGGCGATTGTGCATGGAACCAGCGAGCAGTGAGCCCGTCAAAAAAATCGGCGATCAAACTGTAAATTATACACAAAAAAGCGTATTCCAGCGGAAAAACACCTGTGACTAAAATAAATATCGCCAAACAGCCGCTGAACAAATTGCTCAGCGTGAGCGCATTGGGTATGTGTTTTGTAATTTGCATAAATGCGAAGTTAGTGATTTTTTAAATTATTCAGTGCATAAATACCATGTTATTGATAGGTGTCTCGCACTTGTCTGATTTTGATTGTTGGCGGATGATTTTCGTTTAATTCAGGCGAAGAAATTTCGATGGTTTTGGATTCGTTTGGCAATAAATCAAAGAAATTATTGCTAAACTGAACGCCCAAAATCGGAATCTCTACAAATACATTTTTAGCCAATTTATTGGTTTTAAGTTTTAAATAATATTTTCCGTTTTTAAATTTAAGTTTTGTATGGATTTGATTTTTAGGTAAATTCAACTCTTTTACGGGCAAGAAATAGAAATTATCTTGGGCTAAAGTTTTGCCTTTTTGGTCTTTTAAATTTAATACTAAAAAAGCATTTTTCATGGTTTTTTCTTCGGCAATATCCTTGAGGTTTAAGCTCGCAACTTTTTGAGCTTGGTTGGCTAAAACATCGGTCGGGAAATTCCATTTTTTGAGGATTTTTCCCGAGAAATCCATGAGTTTTACTTCCAAATTCGCTTTTGGAATACTTTTTAATTCATCAGAAAATATGTAAAAATCATATTTTTGAGTATCTGAGTTTTGGTAGGCATCTACGGCGATCGGTGCAAAGGCTTCGCGTGCCTTGTAGTGCAGTGCTTTCCAGTTGTTGTAATAATCCACGCTAGACCACGATACCACCGGCCAGCTATCGTTGAGTTGCCAATACAGCGAGCCCATGCAATAAGGGCGATTTCTACGATGGGCGAGCATGCCCTTTTTCATGCCTTCGCCTTGGAGCACAAGCCCTAAGTACACAAAATCTGAAAAGTTGTTGGGCATTCGGTAGTAGTGTTCCATGTACTCTTTTATGGCATCGTTGCCTGTACTGCTTTTTTGGTGCGCTTGCATTACTTTAGAATCCAGTGCAAAATCTTTTTCATCGGCAAAAGTACGAAGCGTTTTTTCTTCTGGAAAAGCTTGGAACCCAAATTCACTCATAAATCTTGGTACATTTTTGTCTAAAATTTCAAATGGCTGACGACCGTACCAAACGCCCCAGTAGTGCGAATCTCCGTAAGCCCAAGTGGCAGGTCGCCCCCAGTTGGCAATGAGTGGCGAGCCGTGGATGTAAGGCGTTTCGGGCGCATATTTTTTGACTAAATCGGGGAGAAGCGTTTTGAAAATTTGGTCGTAGGAGTGAAAGAAATTTTGGTATGCATCGGCAGGGACACGCTTTTCAAATCCCCAATATTTAATGGATTCTTCCACCTCGTTGTTGCCACACCAGAGAGCTACGCAAGCATAGTTGCGCAGGCGTTTGATATTGCTGATGGCTTCTTCTTCCACATTGTCGAGAAATGCCGAATTGCTTGGGTAAGGCGTGCATGCAAACATAAAATCTTGCCAAATGAGAATGCCATAGCGATCGGCAAGTTCATAGAAATAATCGTTTTCGTAAATGCCGCCACCCCAAACTCTTAACATGTTCATATTGGCGGCGACTGTATTTTTAAACAATCGTTCGTAGTAAGCCGAGTCTTGCTGAGCTGTAAGCGTTTCGCCGGGAATGTAATTGGCTCCTTTGGCAAAAATCGGCTTGCCATTTATTTTAAAATAAAAACTTTCGCCCTTGGGGTCTTTTTCTCGTACGAGTTCAATTTTTCTAATGCCAATTTTGTGATTTTTAGAGCTAATAGTTTTATCGTTGTTTTTAATTTCGATAGAAAAATCATATAAATTTTGCTTTCCCCAGCCATTGGGTTGCCAGAGTTTGGGCTGGTTTAAATTTATGGGGAGTGAAAGAGAATTAGAGCCTTTTGCGATGTCAAAACTGCGTTGTATGCTACTTATTGTTTTTCCATTTTCTTGAATATTTAAAACGATATTGGCTTTAAAATCTTTGTCGGAGTTAATTTGTAAATGATTTTGTATCACGGCTTTTTCCTCCGAAACTTCCTTTTGTTCCACAAAGTAATCAGTGATGTAGGCTTCGTTTAAAAATTGAAGATAAACGGGACGCCAAATGCCCATTTGTACAATGCGGATTCCCCAATCCCACCCAAAATGATAGGGGGCTTTGCGGGAATAAACACTTACTTTTTCTGTGCGATGATCGTTATCGGCAGGATATTCAAAGCCCGCTGCTAGTCGTTTAGTTTTGTTGTATTTGATAGGTGAATAAAATTTAATTTTGAGCGTATTTTTTCCTGCTCTTAGATACTTTTTGACAGAGATATCGTGTGGCACAAACATATTTTGGGCGTGCAGAATTTTATGTTCGTTCAGGGTAACATCGGCAAAGGTGTCAAGTCCCGTGAGTTGCAAAAGAATATTTGGGAATTTCAAGTCATCAGCCTGAATTTCAAAATCTTTTATAAAAATCCAATCTTTATCTTCCACCCATTGTATCTTTTCTTCGTTGGTGCCTTTGTAAGGTGGTGGTAAAATTTTATGCTGAATTAGAGAATGTTGCACCGAGGTAGGAATGTCGGTTTTATACCATTTTTGGGAATTAATTTCAGAAAATTGCCAATCTTGATTGAGTGTAATGCGTTTCTGAGAAAAGCTTAGACTCATGATTAAAACATTTAGTAAAAAGAAAAATCTACGCATAGGGGTATTTTTTATAAATGTATGAAAATCTATTGTGATTTCAATAATTTTATAATTTAGTGAGTTTTTTATTTTTGATGTCGTTTTTTGAATTTTTGTAAGATTGATTATTCAGGAGTAGTTTGTTGTTATTGTTAAACTATAGTTTTTTTTTTTATTATTATGTATTAATATATAAATTTGCGGTAGATAATTATTTTTATGAAAGCTATTGAATTATGCGAAAAATTTTATTTTATTTATTTGTAGCATTGGTGTCAAGTGCTCAAATTTTCACAAAAGCACAGTCTGTTACAATTCAAGGAAATGTAGTGGATGAAAATAAGGAGCCAGTAGTGGGAGCTTTGATTCAGTCTTTGAAAGAAAAATCTTTAGAGGTTGAAACAGATGGAGAAGGGAATTTTGAAATAACAGTTCCTAAGAATTCATTTATTGAAGTGTCTTTCCCTAATCTTGAGATTTTAAAATTAAAGGCTAAGCCTAAGATGAATATTGTTTTGCATCTTCAATCTCAAGAGTTGAAAGAGGTTGTTGTTACTGGTTACCAGAAGGTTAGGAAAGAGAGGATGACTGGGAGTGTTTCTACGCTTCAATCATCAGACCTTAAAAAGATGAATATCAAGTCGATAGATAATGCCTTGGCTGGAAATTTATCGGGGGTATCTGTAACTACTTCGGGAAGGCCAGGTGCAGATGCTCAAATTCATGTAAGGGGTGTAAACTCTTTGATTGGGAATACTGATCCAATTTGGATCGTGGATGGAATGCCACTCCAAGGGGAGGTTCCTAATTTAAATTCGTTGGGAGGGAGTTTAGACCCATCTTTATTTCAATCAGGAATAGGGAATCTGTCGCCCGATGATATAGAAAGCATTACTGTATTGAAGGATGCGGCTGCAAGTGCAATTTATGGAGCTCGTGCTGCAAATGGGGTAATCGTAATTAAGACCAAGTCTGGGAAAGCTGGCAAGGCTAAGTATAATGTATCTGCAACTTTTGGTATAAATGAAAGGCCTAAAAGTAATTTAAATATGATGAATTCATTAGAAAAAATTCAATTTGAAAAAGAGGTTTATAACGATTTAGAGGTTTCAACATATGGTAGAGTAACCTCTCTTTTGAGGGAGCTTTCCAGAGGGCTGATTTCTCAGCAAGCATTTGATGCAGAGTTGGATAGATTGGGAAGTATTAATACAGATTGGTTTAAAGAATTATATAGAAACAGTTATTCAATGCAGTTAAATGCAAATATGTCTGGTGGCACGGAAAAGACTCAATTTTATAATTCAGTGAACTATTTGAAAGAGAATGGTATAGAGTATAATAATGATTATAAAAGATTAAGATTGCGCTCAAGGATTGATCATAAAATTAATGATAAAATATCAATGCAATTAGATTTGTCTGGTACCTATAGAAATAATGTTAGTACAGCTTCAGCTATAAATCCATTGACTTATGCCATCTATGCAAATCCGTATGAATTGCCAAATGAATATGATTTAAGTTGGTCTATGACTCAAAGTAGAATAAGAAGTGGGTTGAGATGGTCTACACTAAATGTTAAAAATGAAATAGAAAGAAATCAATCAAATAGTAGATATCTAGAGGGTGCCGTTAGAGCAAAGTTAGAGTGGAAACCAATAAAAGGACTGTCTATAGCTTCGCAAGGCATAGCAAGTGCAAGAAGTAATAATACTAATAGGATAGAGGGAGAAGGAACTTATACAAACTTTTTGAATAACTGGTACGATTTTGCGGTTTCGGAGATTCTGCCAGAGCAAGTAAAGGGCTCTCTAAACGAAGGGACTTCTTATGGAAATAGTTATACGCTTAGAAACACCATTGAATATGGATTGAATATTAATCAAAAACATTATTTAGACTTATTTGCCGGACAAGAAATTTCACACTCTATTACCAATACATCGTTTAATTATTCTCCAATTTTTGATCAATTACATAGAATAATTGGGTTCCCAGCTTTGCCAGAGGGAATAGATGTGAGAACAATCCCATTTAGTAGCCTAGGGAATACAGGTAGATTTGAATCTAAATTAGTTTCTTTTTTCTTTAACGGAACCTATTCTTATATGGATAAGTATGTGTTAAGTGGCTCTGTGAGATACGATGGATCAGATGTTATTGGAAATGATAATCAATTTACACCACTATGGAATGTCTCAGGGAAATGGAATGTTTCTAAAGAGAATTTTTTTGAATCAGAGATTATAAATGATTTGTCTTTGAGAGCAGGTTTTGGCTATACTGGAAGTATAGATAAAAACGCATTTCCGTTTGTTTTGATGAAATTTGAAAATAGATATGATTATGATAATATAATTATTCCAACCTCGTTTGTGTATGCAAATCCCAATGTTAAATGGCAAACGAAAAAAGATTTCAACATAGGGGTAGAATCATCTTGGTTAAATAGAAGATTAATTTTTGGACTGAATTACTATAATAATTTTGTATACGATTTATTGGATAGAAAAGCCCTGGCACTTTCTTCTGGGCGAGAGGACGTAGTTCAAAATGTTGCTAATTTGAGAAACAAAGGTTGGGAGTTTGATCTAGAGGCTAAAGTTATAAAAACAAGAGATTTATCGTGGATATTAAGAGGAAACCTTTCTCTAAACAAAAACATAGTTACAGAAACATTTTATGAAAATCTAGCATCTTTACCTATTATAAGCTCAGGTAGTGGTAATCGTAATTTTGTGAAAGATTATCCAGTTCAAGGATGGTTCGGTTATCGATTTGCTGGAGTAGATCCAGAGAATGGGCATACATTAGTTTATGATGGTAATGGAGATGTTTTTGATATGGATAGACTTAGTAATGTAACTTTAGGATTAAAGGCACCTACGCCTCAGTTTTTGGGAGATTTTGTTCCTCCAGTTGTAGGCGGATTTTCTACAAGTCTTAATTGGAGAGAGTGGTCTCTTAATATGAATTTTGAATTTAAAATGGGACATTACATTCGTTCGTTTGAAGGCTTTAGTTCAATTTCATCAAGAAATCGACATATTAGTGATAAATCAAGATGGAGAGCTCCAGGAGACAAAGCTTTGAAGCCAGAAATTTCATATAACAATGTGGCTTATAGAGAATACATGTACGATTCTATGCTAGAAAAAGGAGATTATTTAAGAAATACATTTACATCATTTGGTTACAATTTGCCACAAAATTGGCTTAAAAATATGCAGATAGACAATGCTAGAATAAGCATCGGAGCCAACAATCTATTTACTATTACTAAATATAAAGGAATAGACCCAGCCCTCATGGGAAGTTTAGGGTACCCAAATACAAGAAGCTACAATTTAATGATTAATATAGGTTTTTAATACTGTGAAAATGAAAAAAATTATAATAGCAATATTGGCTTTATTTACAATCTATTCTTGCCAAGATTACTTAAATGTAAAGCCAGAAAATGTAATGACAGTTAGTTCTTACCAAGATGTCAAGTCTCTTTTAGGAGGACACCTAAAGTCTTTTCAAGATGGCGATACGAGGCAAGCCTTGAGTAATGTCCCAATTTTCTTTAGCGACAATAAGGATTATTTAATTACGCACTTTTATAGCGATGATTATGATCTTGAAAAATATTTGGATAATTACATGGGGAGAAACAATAGAGGGGATTTTCAAAAATCTCAAGATTGGAAACACCCAGATATTAATGAACAAATATGGAAAACGGGATTTAAATCAATTGGATTCTACAATATGGTTTTGTTCGAGTTGGATAAAGTAAAGGCTTCTGAAGATGAAAGAAATATTATAAAAGGTGAAGTTAAGACATTAAGAGCTTGGAACTTCTTTAGATTACTCCAATTTTTTTCGCCTTACCACAATAATAGTCTTGGTCTACCATTGAATACAAACCCAGACAAAGTTGGAGATTACGATAAATCAAGAAAATCACAGGTGGAAAATTACGACTTTATTATAAATGAACTAGAAGAAGTTTTAAATTATAAAACAAAACCTAAACAGGGATATAATATATTTTATGATAAGAAAATTGTCCACGCTCTTTTAGCCCAAGTGTATTTGTATAAAGGAGACTCGGGGGCAAAGGCAGCAACAGACTATGAGAAAGCAATTGCCCATGCTCAAAAAGCGATGGAAGGGCGTCTTAGCTTAGAAGAAATTTCAAGAAATCCGACGGAAAATGAAAGCTATGGTATTAATAAAGAAAAGACATATTCTTTATTATCGTTTATGTACAACGATACAAATAGAATTTTTAATCTTGTAGGGATGCCAGCTTGGGGTATGTTTCAATATGCCTCAGATGAATTATTTAGCTTATTTGATGAAAACGATAAAAGAACTGATTTATATTTCAATAAGGATAAAGGTATTTTGAAGTTTGAGTCAGAGTTTCAATACTCGTATTGTAAGTGGGATTTCTTTACTGCGAGCGAAATGCAATTGATTATAGCTGAAAGTTATGCCCGAAAAGGTGATGAAGAGAATGCTAAAAGAGCATTAAAAGTCTTTACAGATTCAAGGTATAATAAATACCTTTCCAAAGAAAATTTATCAACATTGGATAAAATTTTGATTGAACGCAGAAAAGAATTTTGCTTTGATTACTGCATGAGATGGATTGATTTGACTCGATTGCAAAAAGGCTTTAAACATAAATCTGTAGGCAAGAAAAAAGACCAAAAAGAATTTTTTGAATTATCAAATGGGGATTTCAGATTTTGTATGCCAATTCCCAAATCAGGTGAGTTGCAAAATAATAAAATAGAACAAAACCCTGGCTGGGGTAACTTTTAAAATATAGTAAAAATGAAATTTTTAAAATTTTTTGTACTGAGTATAATAGCATTGCTTATGCTCAATTCTTGTAACAAAGATGAAACTGACTATTCGATTGATTTTATTGGATTCGATAAAATAGTAAAAATCGAACTATCTCCTAATAGCCCTCAATTAATTGCAGATGGCGTGGCTGAGCTAAAATTTAAGGTAAAATGTTATTATTTGATTAAAGATACAGTACTTGTACCAATGCTAGCCGATAGAGTTCCCCTAGATAAAATTGAAATAAAATCATCTGACGGGCAAAAAATAAAGTTGTCTGAGGCTTACACAACAAAAGCCAAAGCGGACTCCATAGCCTTTACCTGTACAGCGGGAGATAAAACATCAAATGAGGTTAAAGTAGCATTGACAGAACCTGTAGTGAACAATGATGAAGAGATAGTTGTGCCAATTATTTTTCATGCACTATATACTGAGGAAACAAAAAATAATACCAAAAATTTAAATAAAGATTTTCTTCAAGACATTGTGAATAAAACCAACAAAGTCTTTGCCAATGAAGTAAATAAATCTCCTAGCAGTTTCAACTCTGGAATTAAATTTAAGGTGCATAAATTAGAATTTGTAAAAGTAGATGCAGAAATAATGAGCAGTCAATATGATTTGTACAACTACATTTCAGATAATTTAATCGAAGAGCCTAAAAAATATTTAAATGTTTGGATACTAAATACTCAGATGTGGAAGTTAGGAGAAGATGCATGTGTTCCAGCATTCACATTCGGAGATCCATCAAAAATTAAAGGGCTTGATTTGGAGGTTGTTAAAAGTATAGATGAAATAAAAAAAATAAAACCAGAATATGTTGGCTTTGCTCTAACATATGGAGATATTTACCAGATGAAAGAGGGATATGGCAGTAAATCCTTCCCCTATAGCATAGGAAAGTATTACGGACTTTTACCCACGGGGCATTATAATGAGGAAAATCCTCCAATGGAAAACAATGACTTAGATTATTGCCCAGACACCTACTCTTATGTTAGAAAAGAGATAACTTTGCAGAAAAAAACATTTCCTATAAATGGAAATAAAAATAAAATATATTATTACGATTCGTTTAATATAATGGATGAAATATCATCCTCGAGAACGATAAGCAAAGACCAAATCTTTAGAATAAAACAGGTGATGAAAGACTGTCCATTTAGGCAAATGAAATCGTAAATAAAACTAAATTCCGTAAATTATTTTACGGAATTTTTTATTTAAATATGAAATTAAAACACGATTGATAATTATCATGATTTAAAAAACTAATTTTTCAATTTAAAATTTCGTATCTTAGTCCACCAAAATTTTAAACAAAATAATACATGAAAAAATTTATATTGCTTCTAGCCAGCACGATGACCTTTGCACAAAATGCCAAACCAATGCCTACCATTTTATTTACCAATAAAGATAAAAAATTAAATGGAGGCTGCTACAGAATCCCTTCGCTCATCACAGCACAAGACGGAACTTTGATTGCCGTAGCCGATCAGCGTTTGAATGGTTGTGGCGATTTGAAATATAACGACGACATCAACATCGTAGCACGCCGCAGTACCGATGGCGGCAAAACTTGGAGTGATATAGAAAGCATTGTAGATTTCCCGAAAGGAGAATCAGCATCAGATGCATCTATGGTTTTGAATAAAAAAACAGGAGATATTATCTTGTTTTACAATTATATGGATTTGAAAAATGAAAAAGACATTTTTAAACAACATTATGTAATCAGCCACGACAATGGCAAAACTTGGAGCAAGTCCTACGATATTACAAGACAAATCGCTCCAGAAAATTCATACAAAGACTTTAAATTCATCACTTCGGGGCGTGCTACCCAAGCACCCGACGGAACGATTTACCAAACTTTGGTAGACCTTCAAAAGAAAGGAGTTTTTATATTTTATTCTAAAAACAATGGCGTTTCATGGAATTTATTAACAGGTTCGGTACAGCCCGCAGATGAAACCAATATTGTCGCCTTGCCGAACGGAAATATTTTGCTAAATGCGCGTGTGGCAGGATTAGGAAGTCGAAAAATCTATGAATTTGCGCCAAATGGCAAATTGTTGAGAGACGAGGTGGTAAAAGCCTTGCCAGACCCTGCTTGTAACGGAGCCATTTTGGACTATCAAGTAGGAAAACAAAATTTACTGTTTTTCTCAAATGCAAACGACAGCAAGAAACGTAAAAATATGACCATAAAATACAGCACAGACAATGGCAATACATGGAGCCAAGGAAAAGTGCTAAATCCAGGATTTTCAGCATATTCCTCTTTAGCTCAGTTGGATAATAATGATTTAGGAATTTTATACGAGATTAATGACTACGGCGACATCGCTTTTAGCTATTTGCCGATAGATTGGGTTTTGTCTCAAGGTGTAAAATAAACCAAAAATTTCCGCTTTTTGTTTTAAGTCAAAAAAATTATCTTTGCATAGCTGAAAAAAATCCGAAAAATAAAAGAATGAAATTTCATAAAACACTTGTTTTATTAACGAGTCTTGCGTGCATGGTGTCATGCCAAAAAAAAGAAAATAAAGTAGAAACACCAACGATAAGTTTAGATTCTTTAAAAACCAATATGCCCGTGATGAATCCCACAATTGAGCCAGAAGATGAAGGAAGAGAACAACCCGAATGGGCTAAAAATGCAGTGATTTATGAAGTAAATGTTCGTCAGTTTTCTAAAGAAGGCACGCTAAAAGCCGTAACGCAACAGCTAAATCGTATCAAAGATTTAGGCGCCGATGTGGTATGGCTCATGCCAATTTATCCGATTGGTAAAAAAGGGCGAAAAGGCGAATTAGGAAGCTATTACGCCATCAGAGATTATAAAAAAATCAATCCCGCTTTTGGGAAAGAAGAAGATTTAAAAGTCTTGATAGACAGTGCACATGCTTTGGGCATGAAAGTTTTGCTCGATTGGGTGGCAAATCATACATCGCCAGACCATGTTTGGGCAAAAGCAAATAAAGATTTTTATGTGCTCGATAGTGCTGGCAAAAAACCGATAAAACCACTCGGCACCGATTGGGACGATGTGATTCAACTTAATTATGAAAATCCGCAAATGCAGGATTCTATGATAAGTGCCATGCAATATTGGGTGAAAAAGTTTGATATCGATGGCTACCGCTGCGATGTGGCGGAAATGGTGCCAATGAGCTTCTGGAACCGAGCTCGCACCGAGCTAGATAGCATAAAAAATGTATTTATGCTTGCCGAGGGCGAAAAGCCTGAGCTTTACGAAGCCTTCAATGCAACTTATGCCTTTGCGTTTAAAGATACGATTTTAGACATTGCGCGTGGCAAAAAGGACTTCAACGCGGTGTATGAATACTTTAAAAATACAATTGAAAAATCTAAGCCAAATGATTTAAAAATGTATTTTACCAGCAATCATGACGAAAACTCGTGGAACTACACCGAGCAAGAAATGTTTGGCGAAAATTATAAGAATTTTACTATTTTGACTTACGCTATGGCGGGTATTCCGCTCATTTACAATGGGCAAGAAGCGGGATTAGACAAGCGATTGGATTTCTTTAAGAAAGATGTAATCCGCTGGGGAAATTACCGAAATTATGCATTTTTTCATCAGATTAATTCTTTGCATAATCAGAATCCTGTGATGTGGAACAATGGCAAACCTGCCAGTTTTGAAGTCATCAAAGCCGATGCCAATACATTCCAATTCATTCGTTCCAAAGACCGACAAGTCTTGGCGTTTTTGCAAAACTATTCGGATAAGCCACAATTTGTAGCGAAATTAAGCCTTAACGGATTGAATACTAAAATCAATTTGCTCAATAATCAGCCCATTCCAGAAGACAATCGTGGAATTGAAATTCCGCCACATCAAACCATAATTATTGGTCAAGAAAATTAGTATAAAAGCGTAATTTCTTTGTGTGCGAATGCTTGAATTGGCTTGTTTTCAAGTTCAATCAGAGCCTTGCCATCGGGAGTGATGCCGCGCAAAATACCATTTTGCAAAATACCATCGTATTCATAAGTGGCAACTTGGTCTTTCAAAAACAACGATTTTAAATAATAATCAGTGATTTCGTCGAATTTTTTATCTAAGATTAAATGATAATTTTGGCTAAAAACAGCCATGATTTGTTCGAGCAAATGCGCTAAATCTTCTTTAAAATTAGGATTAAAGCAAGCAAGCGAAGTAGCATTGAGCGCGCCAAAATCACGCTGAAAAACATTTAGCCCAATTCCAATTACCGAAAAATCAATTTTGTCATGTTTTATTCGGTTTTCGATTAGGATTCCGCCTAGTTTTTTACGATTTAGGATTAAATCATTGGGCCATTTCACTTTTACGGGAAACTGCCAATCTGTCAAAAACTGGTGCAAGCAATTCGCCACCCAGCGATTGAGGTAGGCTTGGTCTTTTAAATCTAAATTTTTAAGCAAAAAACTAAAGGTTAAATTTTGATTATCAGTCGATAACCATTGGTTGCCTGCATAGCCTTTTCCTTGTGTTTGTGCATCGCACCACACCACAGTAAATGCGTCGGCTCCTTGTTCCGCCAATTGGTACAACTTTTGATTAGTTGAAGGCAGTGATTTATAACGAATAAATTTTACAGAATTCGGCTCTTTCATAGTACAAAGATAGCTTGTATTTTGTAGGATTTGTTTTATTTTTGCAATTATATAAAAATATTTGAATGTCAGAAAATTCATCAAAAAAACTCCTTGACTCTGTAGTTCTTGGAATCGAAGATTTAAAAGGAGAAGATATCACCGTATTAGATTTACGAGAAATAGAAAATGCTGTATGCGATTATTTTGTTGTGTGTACAGGAAATTCAAACACGCAAGTTTCATCGATAGCAAACTCTATTGAGCGAACTGTGCGTAAAGAAAACAAAGAGCGACCAATCAGTGTGGAAGGAAAAGACAATGCGATGTGGGTGTTGTTGGATTACGCATCGGTTGTGGTGCATGTGTTCCAGCGAAATGTTCGTGAGTATTACGACATAGAAAGCATGTGGGGGGATGCTAAAACCATCAATGTTCAACCTGAAAAATCTGTGGAATAAATGCCAGAAATCAATAATAACAATAAAAATAAGCCTACTTTTAATTTAAATTGGCTTTACACTTCGCTTGCCATCTTTTTGATTGGGTGGTTTTTCTTTATGAATGACGCTTTTCAATCAAAATCTAAAAAAATTCAAGAAAATCAATTTTTTGAATATGTAGAAAAAGGCTATGTTAAGAAATATGTATTCAACAAAGATAGTGATGTAGTAGATGTCTATCTCACCGATGCTGCTTTGGAAAATCCTGAGTTTAAAGGCTTAAAACAAGAGCCGAGCATCATGGGACAAAATCCAAATATGACCTTCAAAGTGCTTTCTAAAAACGAATTTGCACGCAGAATGGATCAATTACCAAAAGAATCAACCGAGAATCTCAAAAGTGATATCGAAGAAGAAAGCGTTTGGATGAGCTTGTTGATTAATGTCGGCGTTTGGTTCTTATTACTTTTCGTCCTTTGGAGTTTTGTGTTCCGTCGTATGGGCGGCGGTGGAGGTCCTGGCGGACAAATCTTTAACATCGGTAAATCTCGTGCAAAATTGTACGACGAAAACGATAAAGTCCGTGTTTCATTCAAAGATGTTGCAGGTCTTGAAGGTGCCAAGGAAGAGGTAGAGGAAATCGTAGAATTTCTTAAAAATCCAGATAAATACACTCAATTAGGAGGTAAAATCCCGAAAGGAGCGCTGCTTGTAGGCCCACCGGGTACAGGTAAAACGCTTTTGGCTAAAGCCGTAGCAGGAGAGGCTAAGGTGCCATTCTTCTCGCTTTCAGGTTCCGATTTTGTGGAAATGTTTGTGGGAGTAGGTGCTTCGAGAGTAAGAGATTTATTCAAAAAGGCTAAAGAAAAATCACCTTCAATCATATTTATCGACGAGATAGATGCCATAGGTCGTGCGCGTGGCAAAAATGCCATGACTGGCGGAAACGATGAACGCGAAAATACTTTGAACCAATTGCTTACTGAAATGGACGGCTTTGGTACAGATACTAATGTTATTGTGCTTGCTGCGACCAACCGCGCCGATATTTTGGACAAAGCCTTGATGCGTGCAGGTCGTTTCGACCGAAGAATTTATGTGGATTTACCAGAAATTCATGAGCGTCAAGAAATTTTTAAAGTACATACACGAAATTTAAAAATCAAAGATGCACTTGATATTGAATTTTTAGCTAAACAAACGCCTGGATTCAGTGGGGCAGATATCGCCAACTTGTGTAACGAGGCTGCTTTGATTGCCGCAAGAAAAGGAAAATCAGCGATAGATAAACAAGATTTCTTGGATGCGGTAGATAGAATTATCGGAGGTTTAGAGAAAAAAGGAAAAATCATTAAGCCACAAGAAAAACGCAGAATTGCATTCCACGAGGCTGGTCACGCCACAGTGAGCTGGTTGCTAGAACACGCTTCGCCATTGGTGAAAGTTACTATCGTTCCGCGTGGTCGTTCGTTGGGCGCTGCTTGGTATTTGCCAGAAGAAAGACAAATCACCACGCCAAGCCAATTGAAGGATGAAATGTGTGCGCTTTTAGGTGGTCGTGCTGCTGAGCAAGTGATTTTTGGAGATTACTCAACAGGAGCGCAAAACGACTTGGAGCGAGCCTTTAAACAAGCCAATGCCATGGTTACGATTTATGGCTTGAGCGACAAAGTAGGGCACATTTCGTATTACGACAGTTCGGGGCAATCAGATTATAGCTTTAGCAAGCCGTATTCTGAAAAAACAGCCGAATTAATCGACAGCGAAATCAAAGGTTTAATCGATGAGCAATACAAGCGTTGTATCGATTTGCTGACAGAAAACAAAGATAAATTGTCTCAATTAGCGGCGATTCTTATCGAGAAGGAAGTCATTTTCCGTGATGATTTGGAAAAAATCTTTGGAAAACGCGTTTTTGACGAAGAAAACGATTCGGTAGCAGATACTGTGAGCCAATCGCATAGAAAGCCAGAAGTGCAAGATTTACCTGAAAGCACAGAATTGCCTTTGCCAAACGATTTGCCAGAAAACAGCAACGACAATCCTTCGCCAGAGAATTTAGGCTAAAGATTGTTTACAATATTTAAAACTCAGCGCGGGGTTCCTAAGAACCCCGCGCTGAGTTTTTTTGTGCGAAAAAAATGGAATTTGCTATATTTTTAAATCAATTGTCATTCTGAATTCATTTCAGAATCTCTTTGCGCAAGACCCTGAATCAAGTTCAGGGTGACACGCGTACGAGATACGGAATTTGCTATATTTTTAAATCTCAATTGTCATTCCGAACTCGATTCGGAATCTGAAAAAAAACACTTAAAATCTAGATTTTTATGAATTAAGAATAAAAACCTTTAGCCCAAAAAAATACCCAGCGCAATGGCTGAGTATTCTTGATTTTTTAATTAAAAAAGACTTAATAGCTATGCTCGTCTAATTCAACTTTCCCCGAGAATGTTTTGTATACAAACAAAGTATAGCCTAATACAAGCGGACCGCCTATTGCGACGATGAGCATCATGATTTTAAGAGATTTAGTCGAGGCTGCCGCATTATAAATGGTAATGCTATTGGCAAGGTCGTTGGTGTTTCTCAAAAGCTCAGGATAGAGTTCTACCGCCACAAGCATCATCATAAAACTCAATGTCAGAGATGAGAAAAGAAAGGCTCCTTGGAAGTTCTTTTTGTGTGCTAAACGCGGTACATTGGCAATACTCAAAAATCCTAAAATTGGGAAGATAAAGTAGTAGGGTTCTGCCATTAAATCATCGTATAAATGTGGAATAAAAATGAGTGCATAAGCAGTTGTAATGGTGAAAATAATCACAAAAAGGACTACGGCTCTTTTTAAAATATTTTCTAATTGTAGGAACAATTGTCCGTGTGTTTTGATAAGTAAATATATCGCTCCATGCATTACAAAAAGTGCCAAAATACTCAATCCACAAAGGATAGAAAATGGATTTAGGAATTGGAAAAAAGCAGTTCCTACATACTCTAATTCGTGATTGAGCGGTAGCCCCTGCAAGATGTTTCCAAGCACCACGCCGAGCAAAAATGCCAAAAGATTAGAAGAAACGAAATAGGAAATATCCCAAGTTCTTTTCCACCAGCGCATGTTTTCTTTTCCACGAAATTCAATGGAAACGGCACGGAAAATTAAACAAACCAAAAACAGCATAAACGGAATATACATCGCCGAAAAGAGTGTAGCATAAAACAACGGAAAGCCTGCAAACAACGCACCCCCACCGATGACAAGCCAAACCTCGTTACCATCCCACACAGGGCCAATGGCGTTGAGCGCGATACGGCGGTGATCTTCTTTCTTAAAAAATAAGTGCAAAGCGCCCGCGCCAAAATCGAAGCCGTCTAAAATGGCATAACCCGAGAATAATGCGCCTACTACTAAAAACCACCAAGTGGGATAATCGATTCCTAAAAATGTTTCCATAGGTTTTGCTAAAATTTTATTTGGTTAAATTTCTATCTATAATTCTTTCGTTGTAATCTTGAAACCATTTTTTTACCCATTCTTCCGCCTTTTGGTGCTGTGGTAAATTGCGTTCCGAGATTAAATTTTGCGCCAAATCGGCGTCGTTTCGTTTATAAATCCCAATGACATCTTTGCCATCGAAGATGTAAATATAATCATTAATGATGAATTGATTATTCACGCCCGTAGAATTCACGATAATATTAGGCTCATCGCTATTTTCTTGCACCAAACTGCGTCCCCAGCTGCGGAAAGGCTTGTTGTAGCCAATCAAATCGGTGAGCGTAGGGTAGATGTCGATTTGTTGCGCAGGTGTAGTCACTTCACCATGAAGATTGTAATTTTCATTTGGGCTAAAGAACAAAATCGGAATCGCAAAACGATTCATCGTTTTTTGATATTCAGGATAGTAGACTTGGTTTGTGTGATCCGCCACAATCACAAAAATCGTGTTGTGATACCAAGGCATCTTTTCTGCCGTTTTGAAAAATTGTTTCAATGCAAAATCTGAATATTCAATCGGCTCGTGAATTGGAATTTTACCTTTTTTGAATTTTCCGTTGTATTTCTCAGGAATTTTAAACGGGTGATGAGACGAAACACTGAACAAAGTAGCCATAAAAGGCGATTGTTTTCGGTTGAGTATTTCTGCAAAATATTGGAAAAATGGCTCGTCCCAGATACCCCAAATTCCGTCGTAATCATCATCATTGTTGTATTCCGTTTTGCCATAATAATGATTAAATCCTAAAATATTCCCAAAGCCTAAAAAGCCCATGGAACCATTGGGAGCCCCATGGAAAAATGAAGTGTCGTAGCCCATATCGTTGCACACAGACACGATAGATTGTATTTTTTGATTGGCATACGGCGACGAGGTAAACGCATCTTTGAGCGAAGGAATGCCGCATAAAACCGAAGACATTCCATGAATGGATTGTCGGCCATTGGCATAGGCTTCAGTGAAAATTAAACTTTTGCCCGCCAAAGAATCCAAAAATGGCGTATAGGAAACAAAATCTGGAATTTGAGTATTTTTATTGAAAGCTCCGCTGTATTCTTTCCCAAAACTTTCCATGATAAAAATTACGATATTCGGTTTTTCGGGCGTTTCGCGAGGATAATATTTTATGGTCTTAATATCTCGCTCGGCTTCGGCGGTAGGATACCAATTTTCTTTTTTAAAGCCATTGCTACGAATTGTACGAATCAGCGAAAAAGGGCTGTTCAGGACTAAATTCGCATTCACGGGCTTTTTGGTGTGGCGTCCCGCATCTACCATGTTGATGGGGCGTGTGCTATGCTGAAAATCACCACGGATTCCGCCCACGACCAAAACCGTAATTACGACAATTTGCAACACCGAAATTCCGAAATATTTCCATAATTGCTCGGGCTTGTAGATGCGAATTTTTACTTTCTTATACAAGAAAATCCAAAGGATCATCAGCCCAATGTAACAAATCGGTATCGACGGTTGCGATTTGATTGCTTCCCAAAAAACGCGTGTCAAATTGGTTTCGTGTCCCACGACATCAAACACGGCAGAAGTAAGCCTGCTTTGGCTAAATTTAAAATAAACAAAATCACCAAAATTCAGCACATAAGCAATGCCATTGGTTATGAAATACCACCACATCAAAAAGGTTTGAAATCCTTTTTTAGTATTAATGTACAGCGGCAAAATACTCAGCAAAATAAAAACCGAGTTGATGTATAAAATCGCAGTGGTGTCAAAAGCTGTTCCGTAATAGCAAAGCCTAAACAAATCTTGCGTGGAGTCTACCGAAAGCAAATCGGCGTTGTAATAATAGAAAAGCAAACGCGCAATTTGGTAAAACACAAATACCAAAAGCAAGCGATAAGCAAGTACTTTAAGTTCGCCAAGGCGCGACCAATTTTTCATTTCTTAAAATTTAAAAATGCTGAAAATCAACATTTTGATGTATTTTTTTTAGTCTAAATTATTCAGCTTTAGGTAAATAAATTTCAGCCATCATACAGCGAGCACTTCCGCCTCCTAATTTTTCAATTGTAGGAATCGCAACGCTGATGATTGGGTTGTATTTTTCAATCGCTTGAATTTGTTCAGGTTTAAGTGATTGGTACGCCGTTTCAGACATTACCAAATACGGCTGGTCGTCTTTGCCCAAAACTTGCAGCATATTTCCAGCGAATTGGTGCATTTGTTCATCACTGATTTTGATGATTTCTTTGCCCGTTTCTTTCAAAGTTTCGACCACATTTTTCTTTTCTTTCTTATCGTCGATGCTGTCTAGGCAAATGATGGCATATTTATCTGCCAAGCACATCATCACATTGGTGTGGTAAATCGGCATACGCTCGCCATCCACCGTTTGGTTGGCTGTAAAACTAATCGGCGTAAATTCAAAATCTTCGCAAAATTCGATGAATAAACCTTCATCTGTGCGAGGAGAAAGTGCGGCATAAGCATAGCGATTTTCGCGATCGAGAATCATACTTCCTGTGCCTTCCAAGAAAATGTCTTCTTGCTCTGCGGCAGAGAAATCGGTTACGGCATCAATGGCGAACCCTTTTTCTTCCAAAAAGTCCAAAATCTCATCTCTACGCTCAGGTCTGCGGTTTTCGGCAAACATTGGGAAAAGCGCAATTTGAGCATTTTCGTGCATGCTAATCCAGTTGTTTGGGAAAATTGAATCTGGCGTGTGTGGCTCTTTGGTGTCTTGAATGGTAAAAACATTGATCCCGTGGCTGCGCAATTTTTCAACCATGGCATTGAATTCGCTCAAGGCCAAAGTTTGGATTTTTTCGCTGCTACGACTTGGTTTTTGTTGGAAATAATTGTTTTCAGCCGTTTCGGCATTGTAGTAGAACGCAATGGGTTCTATCATTAATATACTATTGGTAATTTGTTTATTTTTCATAGGGCGAATGTACTACTTTTTTAGGAGATTAATTCATAATTTTTACCCGATAATGGTCGCACCAAACCTTTCATTTCTAAATTTAATAAATCAGCCATCAACGAAAAACCAGGTTTTTTCATATTCAGAGCAATTTCGTCAATATGTAATTGATTGTTTTTGCGTAAGATAGCGACGATTTTTTCTTCTTCGGGCGAAAGGTTGATAAACAATTCACGCTGAATGGGTTTTTGCTTTTTCTGAGGTGTTAAGTTCAAATAGTTTAAAACATCTTTGGCTTCGGTGAGCAAAAATGCTTTGTGTGATTTAATTAAATGATGACACCCCTTGGAATAAGTGTCGTCTACGCGTCCTGGCACGGCAAAAACATCGCGATTGTAATTATTGGCGTGCGTGGCTGTGCTCATAGCGCCACCTTTTATGGCCGATTCCACAATGATTGTAGCATCTGAAAGTCCTGCGATGATTCGGTTTCGGCTCAAGAAAAATTCTCTTTGCGGACGATGGAAAGAAGAAAAACTCGAAATCAAACCGCCCTTTTTAAGCATTTTTATGGCGGTAGCTTCGTTGGCTCGTGGATAAATCTCGTGCACCGAATGCGCCAAAACGCCCAAAGTAGGCAAATTATTTTCAAGCGCAGCACGGTGTGCCGCAGCATCCACGCCGAGCGCCAATCCACTTACGATAACGACGGGCTGATTGGCCAAATCTGCTACAAATTTTTGGATAAATTCTTCGCCACGGGGTGTCATGTTTCGTGTGCCTACAATCCCGATGAATTTTTTGTCTTTCCAGTCCATTTCGCCACGATGAAAAATAAAACATGGCGCATCGCTGCATTGCTTTAATAAATAAGGATAATCGTCGGAATAAAAACTCAGAATTTTGACATTTTTTTTGGCGCAAAATTCAATTTCTTTTTCTGCTCGCTCCAAGAGTTCTGTGTTCCCAATGCCTTCTATTTTCTTGGGCGAAAGGTTTTGAATACTTAATTTTTCTTTGGTTGAAAGTTCCCAGACACTTTTTGCAGACCCAAAATGGGCGATGAGTTGCTTTGCCGTCTCGGCGCCAATGCCTGAAACATAATTTAATGCTAAAAGAAACTTTAAATCATTGTCTTGATACATAAATAGTTAATAAAATTGTTGAAATCTCTTTAAAACTTTTGCCTAAAAGTAAGATTTTATTTTTTAATTTTGCTACTATGAATATGAAAAAAACTATAGTTGCATTATTATACCAGTACGATTGTGTCATCGTTCCAGGACTTGGTGGATTCATAGCTAAAAACACCGAATCTGAATTTAATCCTATAGATTATACTTTTTTTCCACCGAGAAAAAAAATCGGTTTTAATAGTGATTTAGTACACACCGATGGGCTTTTGGCCAACGCTATTGCCAAAGAATATGGCATGGATTATAAAAATGCAGTTTTGGCGATAGATAAAGAAGTGGCACTTTGGAAAGAAGCTTTGAACCAAGGCGAAAATATCCAAATTGAAGGGTTAGGTATTTTAAATAAACAAAACCAAAACTTAAACTTTCAGCCCGAAAAAAACATCAATTTTGCATTAGACACTTACGGGCTTGAGCCTGTAAAAGCTAATTATATTTTAAGAGAAAAATCTGAAAAACAAACTGAAACACCGACTAAAACGGCAAGTGCATGGGGCTCTTATGCGGCTGCTATCGCTTTAGCCATTGGGGTAGGAGTGACCAGTTTTTTTGCCAATCATACTTTAGTGCAGCCACAATTAAGTAGTATTTTACCATTTACTTTGAACGCAGAAGTAGCTGAAAGACAGAATGTAGCAGATTTTATTCTTGAGCCACAAACACAACAAGCACCAAAAGCTGAAGTAAACGAAACGACAGCTGTTGCCGAAACTCCCGTTTCTGTAGCACCTGCTGAAGTGAATGAAGAATCTCCTGAAATGCCTGTAAAAACTTATCAAGTAATTGGTGGTTCTTACAAAAAATACAGCGAAGCCATGGTAGAAGTAGCAAACATGAAGAAAAAAGGCTACAATCAAGCAGTAATCGTAGGGAAAGTAGGTTCTTATTTCATGGTAGCATACGATACT
The DNA here is from genome assembly GCF_022832975.1 of Ornithobacterium rhinotracheale. Classification (NCBI taxonomy): domain Bacteria; kingdom Pseudomonadati; phylum Bacteroidota; class Flavobacteriia; order Flavobacteriales; family Weeksellaceae; genus Ornithobacterium; species Ornithobacterium rhinotracheale. Next base: position 1,130,382 of record NZ_CP094846.1, read on the forward strand.
TTTGACAGCGAAGAAGAAGCCTTAGCCTTGAAAAGAAGCCTTGAGGCTAAAAAAGTAGATGTATTTTTAAGAAAATAGATTAAAAACGATATTTTTTAACACAAAGCAGGAATTTTTTCCTGCTTTTTTTGTTTATATTTATTAAAAATAAAACCTATGTTCATCGCGATAGTATATTCCATTTTATTTGTGATTTTCGGACTGTATATCAATGAAAAAAGAGTGCAGTTTCTATTCTTGTGCCGTGGGTTCAACGATTACAGTAATGATAAATTTAATGTATCAGGTTTTTCTTCTTATTTGAAGAAGTTAAATATTTTCCTTGGCATATCTATGCCATTGCTATTTTTTGCGTTTTATCATTGGTACGAAGTTGTTTATGCATATTTAAGCCTACTTATTTATCCTATCTTTGTGTATATCTTTTTAATGATAAAACAACCCAGCTTTTATTATGTGAAGCCCAAAAAGTATGAAAAAGAAAATTGGATTTATGCCCCTTATATTGGAATATTTAGTATTGTAGGTGTATTTATATTATTGTATGTGGGGACGAGAAATTCCGAATTGGAAGTGGAAAACGACAAAATCAAAATCACGGGGATTTACGAAACAGAATTAAACACAAATGAAATTCAATCAGTTTCTTTGGTTTATCAATTGCCCAAAATCGTAGAGCGTACCAATGGTTTTGCGTTTCAGGGCGTTTTGAAAGGTTACTTTAAAACTGAAAATGGCGAGCGCGTGAAGTTATTCATCAACGAAGAAGATAAGCCGCCATTTATTTTAATTATAACTAAAAACGGGCAAAAAATATATTTTTCGTCCGGCGATAAAAGCAATTTCGAATTGTATAAAGAATTGAAAGAAAAGCTAAATCTTTAAAATTTATTACGAATTCAAATCTGTGATAGATATACCTCCTGGTAAGTTTGCAGAGCAATTTATAAAAGACCTTAGCCGTAGAGATGTCAACAGCCTAGACCAAATTAAATGGATATTTAATGGAGCAAAAAAACCGATAGGAAAAGATGGAAAAGTCTTTAAAGAAACAATGGAAAAAGCAATTGATAATCTTCCGATTACAGATGATTTAACAAGGAAAAAATTAGGAATTGAATTTAATCAATTAACCCAAATACTAGATGATAAAAACAAAATGTATGAATTTACTAATGTTATAGCCTCTTGGGCGAGAGAAAAAGGCTATAATGGAATTATTGCACCAGGAGCGAGAGGAGCTAAAGATTATCAAAATGTAATCTTGTTTAATCAAAATTATATAGATAATATCTTGACAAATAAAACACGAATAAAAATTAATAAATAGAATATGTTATCATACTTAACGAGATTAGAGCTTGATAGAGAGGTGGTTAAAAAACAACTAATAATAAATTTATTTAATAAAGAAAGTGATTTAACTTTAAAAGAATATTTATCTAATTCTTTTAAAGAAATGCCCCCTTATAACAAAGAAGTTTGGCTAAGAGTTATTAACAAATTAATAGAGCCTTCATTTGATGAGAGAAGATATGATGAGATGGTGTATGTTTTTGGATATTTATCAAAAGATGATCACGATTTTGAAAAACAATATAAATTTTATGATGAATTGAAAAATGAGAAAAGACTAGATGAGGAAAGCAAAAAATTTATAGGCTTTATGGCTGGAGTAGGTTTTTTCAAGCAATACGAAATGAATTTAGAAGAATGGTTTAATTCTTACTATTGGACAAGACCAGATTTACAAGGTAATGTAAATTATAAAATGAAATATACTATCAATGACATTTTAAATTTATCACATGGTCTTAATTATTTCAAAACAATTTTGCCTCAATTAAATTATTGGAGAAGATAATAGGTCATGTATCGGCCTTGTGGGTTTTATTGTAAGATTATGAATGTTAGATATTTTTTTAATTTAAACAATTAACCAAAAAGCAAAAATAGGTAAAAAAATGTAACTAACTATGAAACAGTGAATTAATTATTTGTTTACCTTTAACTTGCCGACAGAGAATCACTGAAATTAGCCTTAAAAAGACAAAGTTGAGTTACTTATCAGTTACTTGATAAGCATTCAAAGTTTTTTACCAAAGAGGCTATATTTCAGTGCTTTGCATGATATTTCATCTTTCATTGTTACTCAATAGAAATTAATTTAGTAACCCCAAATTATAGAATGATGAAAAAAACGCAAAGAACAACCTTCACGGTATTATTTTACCTAAAAAGAAAAAGCCCCAAAGCTGATGGCACACTTCCCATCATGGCAAGAATTACCATTAACGGAAAAAACGAACCCTTTTCCACGAAGTTAGGCTTATCCCCTTCGCTGGATTTACAGAATAGTAAGGTCTGTGGAAAAACCCATGAAGCTAAACAGATTAATAAGAAATTAAAAGCCATTGAAAACGATATTCAGAACATTTACAGCGAAATGCTCAAATATGAGGGCTATGTAACAGCCAAGAAAGTAAAAGACCGATATTTAGGCAGAGAGCATTCAGACAATACTTTGCTCAAATGTTTCCAAGGCTTACTCAAAGATTTTGCCCTTAAAGTAGATAAAAAATTAAGAGCACGGGCAAGTTATAATACGCATAAATCTGCGTATGCAAATCTGGCGTCTTTTCTCAAAGAAAAACTTTACAGAGAGGATATAGACTTGATAGAATTGGATAGAACCTTTATCGATGATTATGATTCGTATCTTAGGATCGAAAAAGGCTTAGATCACAATAGTATTTACGGTAATATGGGGCCGCTTTTGCGAACTATTAAAAGAGCCATCAATGAAGATTTACTTTTGATAGACCCTTTTCGTCATTATAAAAACACTCTAAAGTCTAAGGACAGGGGATATTTATTGAAAGCGGAAATAGAAAAAATCATAAACTATAGAGCGTCTCAAGACTTCACAAAAAAGGAAAGAGACAAATTAGAATTAATAAGAGATTTATTTTTATTTAGTTGTTTTACAGGCTTTGCCTATATAGACATCAAGCAATTGAATCAAAGCCACAAGCAACATTTTTTTGATGGGAATCAATGGCTGGTCAAACGCCGACAAAAGTCAAAGATAGCGTGTAATGTTCGATTATTAGAAATACCCAAGATGATTTTAAAGAAGTATGAAGGCTTAGACAAAAATGGGGCTTTACTTCCTGTTCCAAGTAATGGAGTTTGTAATAAATACATCAAACTAATGATGGATGAATGTGGAATTTTTCGAGAGAAGCCGATTACTTTTCACTGGGCAAGACATAGTTTTGCCACCTTAATGCTTACGGAGGATATTCCGATAGAAAGTATCAGTAAAATGCTAGGACATAAACATATTCATACCACGGAGATTTATGCCAAAATTACCAGTGCAAAAATCAGTAAGGACATGGAAATAGCCGCTCAAAAACTCCAGAATCTGTCCGTTCACTATCATTAGGCTCCGCTTTTTTTTAATTCTTGTAGCCCATTGGCTATGATTTTTCTGAGAAAAAACCCTACCCAAAACGCTACTAAGAATTTTATACTTACTCAAACTACCGCTACAAAACATTCCTTTTCTTCCTGTTTTGTAGCGGTAATTTTATTTAGAAGTAAACCATTATCTAATGGTAAAAATATTCGTTAATCGATACAGAGCTTAGAGTTTCGATGGGCTCCATTTACCTAATGCTTGTCTTTTGTATTAGGATTTCTATTTCCACCTTTTTTTCGCAGGTATAAAATGGTCGAAATGCGGTTTTTCGTAGTCGAAGGGCAAAAGTACTTCCGTGTTCTAAACGCCTTTACAAGGTCAAGCCCTGGGGTTTTCAAAAAAATCTCCACACCCTTTGGGGTTGTATTTTTCTGAAAAACCTTGTGGAGGCTAAACACTACTTTTTATAAGCCCTCGAAACGAAACCAGCATATTCCGGCTCTTTAGACGAATAAAAAAAAGGTCAATATGAAGCATACAAAACAGGATTTATTAGTAATGGATTTAAAACGAAACCGCTCTTCCTCTCATTACCGAATAATAAAAAATTTCAACACAGCCTCGTAAGAGAGCAAAGCGTGGGCAGGCTATGAGAGAATGGGTATTTAAATAAGCATTATCAATTTTAAAAATTAGACAAGATGAACATCACAGGACGACTAACACGAGATGCGGAGGTGAAAGCACTTCCTAACGACAGAAAGGTGGTAAACTTTTCAATTGCCGTAAACGACCACTATCGTAACAAGCAGGGCGAAGACATACAGCAAACCGCTTTTTTCGATTGTGCATATTGGTTGGGTACTAATGTAGCCAAGATTTTAACCAAAGGGGCTTTAGTGGAACTCACTGGGCGAGTAAGTGCGAGGGCGTGGCTAGGCAAGGACGGCGCCCCCAAAGCAGGGCTTAATTTTCATACCTCAAAAATTAAGTTACACGCAAGTGGACAAAGACAGAACACGGAAACAACCAACGGAAAGGGAGTGATAACACCACAACCGATTGAGGAAACCGAAGATGATTTACCATTTTAATTAACAGAGTAACAAAAAACAATTTATGAACATTTAAAATTTTAGAACAATGGCACATAACATTAATTACAACAGCAGAACGGGAAAGTATAGTTTTTTCAGCGTAAAGGAAAAGGCTTGGCACGGATTGGGACAAATCGTAAGCGAACACCCAACAAGTGCAGATGCGATAAGACACGCAGGATTAGACTTTGAAGTCAGCAAAGAGCCTTTATACACTAAGGGTAAGGGTTTGAAAACCACCGAACAGGGGATAGAGTTTTACGACAGTGAAATCGAAGTGCCGAACGCCTTTGCCACGATGCGAGAGGATACTAATGAGGTTTTGGGCGTAGTGGGTAAAGATTATCAAGTCGTACAAAACCACGAGGCATTTGCCTTTTTTGATGAAATTGTAGGAGGAGGCGATGGAATATTGTACGAAACCGCAGGAGCATTAGGCAAAGGTGAACGCATATTTATCACAGCCAAATTACCCGATTATATCCGAGTGGGGAACGGCGATGATGTAACGGAAAAGTATATTTTCTTAACCACAAGTCACGACGGAAGCGGAAGTATCACAGCCGCCTTTACGCCTATACGAATAGTTTGCCAAAATACGCTGAACGCCGCTTTTAAAAATATGAATAATGTGGTTCGTATTCGCCATACCTCAGGAGCAAGACAGCGGTTAGCCAACGCACACAAAGTTATGGGATTAGCCAACAAATTAAGTAACCGATTAGAGGGAACCTTTAACGAGTGGGCAAAAATCCGAGTAAACGACCGAGAAGTACGAAAGTTAATAGAATTGGCTTTGTGTCCGAATAAGGAAACATTAGAACACTTGAAAAAAGGTAACACCGATGAACTATCAACCGTGTTTAAAAATACCGTAGATGATGCTTTTATGTATGCAATGGTCAGCGATAGCCAACAAATGGAAACCACGAAAGGAACTTTGTTCGGTGCATACAACGCCGTTACTGGGTACTATCAAAATGTATGTAATTACAAGGACGATGAAAGCAAATTGAAATCCTTAGTTATGGGCGGAACTGCACAAAGCAGAGGACAAAAAGCCTTTGACCTTTGTAATGTTTTCGCAGAACACGGAGAAGATATGTTTTGCTATAACTAACAAAGGATAACGAAAAATCAAATATTAACCCAAAGGCGGTTATATCATAGTAACCGCCTTTATAAACCATAAGACAATGGCAAATTGGTGCAACAATAATTTAGTTTTTGAGGGAACAGAAAAGCAAATCCGAGAGATAGATACCCTCTTTCAACAGATGATAGACAAGGAACAGCAAGAGGAGTGCGGACAACTACCAAATTTTATCAAAGACGGAAATACTTACTTTTTTAGTATAGACCAACAAAGCGAGGGCGTATATAGATACGAAACCAAATGGAAACCCAACATTGATGAAGTTTGTCAGATAGCCGAAAAGTTAGGTATAACAGATTATGTACACGAGTATGAAGAGTTAGGGAACTTAATATACGGAAAAGCAATTTATAAAGAGGGTACTCTCATAGAGTATAATTTAGAGGATGAAGATTTTGAGCAGTATCAATGGAATGAAGATGATGATACTTACACTTTTGCAGATGAAATATATCAAAGCGAATGGGAAATCTTAGACCTTCTTTTAGAAGACAGAATAAACAACACAAAATAGAGTAGCAATGGAAAAAATTACGATATCAATCTATAAATATGAAGAATTAGAAACAGAGGTACAAGAAAAAGTATTAGACAAGTACAGATACAAAGAAGTTAATAATTTTTGGTGGTGGCAAGATACTTATTTTGATTTTATGAAGATATGCTCAAAATTGGAAATAGATATAAATCCGTTTGAAATCTTTTTTAGTGGATTTTATGGTCAAGGCGACGGAAGTAGTTTTGCGTGTAATATACTTGATATAAGAAAGTTTATACAAGCCGTTAGAGAAGAAAAATGGAAAGATTATGCCCCTAATCAAGCATTTGATTTTGATAGATTGGATATGGATAAAAGAGTGCTTGAACTTATTAAAAACGGATATATAGACATTTATTTTAAGACCTATAATAAACACCGATACCACTATATGCACTTTGATTGGGAATACACTTTTAGAGATAATAACAAGGAATACCCACATATTGAACATCAAATTGAGAAATTATTAAAATGGACAGAGAGTATTTTAAATGATTTAAACCAATATCTATACGAGGAACTACAAGAAGAATACGAAAGGCTAACCGCTGATGAATATATCATACAAATGTTTGCGGAAGAAGATTACCAATTCACAGACAAAGGATATTCAATAGCTAAAGTAATCAATTAAATTTTAAGAACAATGAACACAAATTTTTTTAAACAAATAGCAGAATTAGAGATTGAGGGAACACTCAATTTGGCAGTTAAAAAAGAAAATAACACCCTTGTTGTTTCTCTTTTGGTGAATAATGATGCGTGTGGGGATAAGGCGAAGAACCTTATCCCACCGCTAACAATCAAAGGAACAGCCGAAGAGTTAGACGAGCAATTTTTTGCAACCATAGTGCAACCGATTGAAAGTACATCAAAACTTATGGTTGATATGGAAGGCTATTTAAAGGCACAAGAAATCGCTAAACGCCAATCACAAATGGAAAAGGAAAAAGCAGACAGGGAAAAGAAAGAGAAAGAAAAACGAGCCAAGAAATACAAAGAACTAATGGATAAGGTAGAAGAATTAGCCAAAGAAGGTAAACCCCAAGAAGCGTGGATGAAATTGCCCAGTGTAGAAGAATATCCCGAACAGGCTGAAAAGATTAGAAAGCGAAGAAAGGAACTTTCAGCATTGTTTCAGCCGAATTTATTTGAAATAGATTAAACTTAAAAACAGAGATTATGTTATTAGCAACAGAACTACAAAGAGTATTTAAACTCAAAGATAACGGACAAGAAATTGAACTAGCAGACCCTAATCCACAATGGAGTGTTGAGAGTGTATTAAATTTTTACAGCAATCAATATCCGATACTTACCACCTCGAAAGTGTCTGCCCCTCAAATTGTAGAAGATAGCGTGGTTTATAGATTTGAGAGCGTAATGGGAACAAAAGGCTAAACATTAAGTTATGGAAACAAAAAACAGAGCAGAAATCCACCAAAACGGACAATGGATATTAAAAGGAGATATAACAGCGATTAGGGTAATTTTTAAAAACCTTATAGGCGAGAATTTTCAAGGCAAAGCCTATGATGATTATATCGAGTATATAGCCTTAAATCAAGGCTTTAAAAAAGGAGAAATCCAACTTTACATAGACAAGAAATTTATTAAAAAAGGAACAATCAAATAAAACAAAATGAATTATGCAAAACAAACATATCATCAAGGGAAATTTACACCTACCCAAGAACACACAACGCAACGAACAATTGTGCCAACAACTGGCGGAGTTTTTGGAATGGGTACACCGAGCCAAAGACCAAAACGAGGTACAGAAAGACAAGCAAAAAAGCGTCCCCAAAGAGCAAGTACCAATGCTATTCTAAGGAATGTTTTTTTACCTAAATATATAGAAATTAATGAAAGGGAGTTTTATAATTCCCTTTCTAAACTTACTCATTATTACAAATTTACCCCCACAAAAAGTGAACATTACCCCTATCCAAAGAATTGTACGTCGTCAAACTAAAGTTTACTGAGGCTAATATAGTAAACAATTAAATAAGTCCAAAACAATAATTTAATTTTCTTTGATTTAAAGTATTTATTTTCACTTGTTTTCTTAGTTTTAAGATTTGGTCTTGTCTACCTAGGTATACATCTTCAGGGGTTAAATTATTTAAAGCTTCGTGATATCTTTGCGAGTTGTAATATTGCACAAATTTATCAATAGCCCTTTCGAGTTGCTCGGGAGCATAATAATGGTGTAATTTGACTACATTTTTCATGGAACGATGATACCGCTCGATTTTCCCTTGTGTTTGCGGATGCAATGGTTTTCCATGTATGTGTCTAATTCCATAAGTGTTCATTAAGTAATCTTTGAGCTCCTTAGCAATATAACAAGGTCCATTGTCGGAGAGCAACACTGGCGGTTGCCTTCTATTTTTTATTTTGGCTTTACTGATGGCGTTATCAATGGTTCTTTTGACGTCTTGTGCAGTCATACTAGGACATAGTTCCCAATGAACGATATATCGGCTGTAGTCATCAATGACGGTGGATAAATAATACCATCCCCAACCGATAATTTTGAAATAAGTAAAATCCGTTTGCCACATTTGATGCACGAAATTGGTTTTGGAATGAAACTGATCTGCTGCCGCCAAGAACCTATGCGGTGTATCGGCCAATAATCCCTGTTTTTTCAAAATGCGATAAACGGATGATTCTGATATGAAAACGCCTTGTTCATCAATGAACCTTGTGGCAATGAGCCTTGGTGTTTCCTGGGGATATTGCAAGGCAATCTCAACGACCATTTGTTTGATTCTATCGGGAATGCTATTCCATTGTTGCTTTTGATTACGTTTCGCTTTAAGGCCATCAATACCATTTTGGCTGTAGGCGTGATACCAATTATAAAAGGTTCTTTTGTGAATGCCTAATTGCTTTAAAGTCCTATTAACGCCTAATTCAGAGTTTTTTACCACCTCTATAATCTCTGCTTTTTCTTCTGCCGTTAGTCTCATATATTTTTTAAATTGAGGGGTTAATCCAACAGATTTAAGCTTTTTTTTACAATGTCATAACGAATAACCAAATCGGCCAAAGACTCCTTCAATACGGTATTTTCTCTGCGTAAATCTTTGACTTGCTCACTGGTAGCTTCTCTTGTTTCGTTACCCGAAAGACGTTTCTTTCCTGCTTCAATGAACTCTTTACTCCATTTGTAATAAGTAGCTTCGCTGATGCCATATTTTCTGCACAGCTCTGCTACACTGAGCTCTGCACGTAAGCCTTCCATGACGATTAAAATCTTTTGTTCTGCATTGTACACTTGGCGTGTATTACGGCGAACTTCTTTAATAAGCTTTTCGCTTTTTGTTTGTTTTTTTACCATGTTCTAAGTGGTTTTTGTAAAGTTAGTTTTTTCTTTTTTTAACTATACTATTTTTAACCTAAACTGGTAAACTTTTTGCTGACGATTTACAATTCAGAGGAATACAAAAAGGAGAAGAATTGGTGCGTATTACTCCACAGGCAATTACACAAAACACCTATCAGGATACGATAGCATTAGAAAGTTTAAACAGTAAAGTTTATTATTACATAACGGCAACAGATAGAAGGAAAAATCAATCTAAACCTTCGGTTATTTTAGAATTAGAAAAGCCAGATAAAGTAAAACCACAAGCCCCTGTTTTTACGGGTTATAAATTAGAAGAGAATGGCTCCATTACACTCAATTGGTTGAAGAGTTATAGTGAAGATGCCGCTTTGTATAGGCTTTATCGTAAAGAAAAATGGCAACCGGACACGAATTGGAAAATGATCTATGAGACAAAGAAAAAAGAGCCAAATTACAGCTATACAGATAAGGAGGTGGAAACCAATAAGAAATATGTGTATTATTTGCAAACCATTGATAAAAGCAACTTAAAATCAGACAAATCACAGCAGATAACTTTGGAAAGCAATCATTTTAAGCCAGAATCTGTATTGGGAAGCCTCACGGGTACACAAAACAGAGAAAAAAGACAAATAGAACTAATGTGGAAAGTAAACAGTAATAATATCGTAGAAATTGTAGTCTACCGAAAAAAAGGAGAAGAAACTCCAACATTATGGGGAGCGCTTGAAGGAGGTCAAAACTTTTTAGAAGACCCCTCGGTTCAAACAGGGAATACGTATACTTATTTACTAAAACCTATGCTAAAAAGTAATCAAGTAGCAAAAACTGAAAAAATAACTGTTGAATATTAAAGCATATTAGAATGAAAAAGATTTTACTTTTATTTATATTTTTATTACTAAATTTTTTTACTTTGAATGCCCAATCATATAATTTAAGGATATATAATTATGATTTAGATACTTGGACAAAAAGGGGTAGGTGCGGTACTAACGAAGTGAAAATAAATATCATATTTGAAGGAGGAGAACACATGAATATATATTATGATGGATCTCCTAGAAAAAAGAAAGTAAAAGAGTTATTAAATTCAACTTTTAATAAGAAGATATCAAAAATAGAATTTTATGCTTTTATACATGGACACGCTCGACTGGATATTGGGAGTAGTTGTAATGGAAAATCTTCAAAAGTTGATATTATAGAAAGTATTCCTTATAGTGGTTGTGAACCCAATGGTATTATTAGAGGGCATAATGATAGAGGTAGTGCTGAAATCTCAGCAAGTTTTAATTACCAAGTTAATCCTATAATCAATATTAGTTCTGTGGATCCTAGATATAGTTCAATAGGATATAACGACACAAAAGAAATATCGGTAACTTCTGATTCTAAAGGTTTTAGTTCGGAGACTTATAATTGGGAATATCAAGTCGTTAATTCTAAATTAGGTGAAACACTTTCCGATAGTAATTGGAATAGTATGCCTTCAAATTTAAATTTTTCTGAAAAAATTGTTTTTACACCATCAAGTTTCTTACATATAAACTCTATAGGAAAAAGAATATATTTTAGGATTAAAGCTTGTAATAAACCGAGTAATTATATATGGTTTGATCTTTTAACTTCTGCACCCCATATCACTTCACACCTTCCTAATGAGACTAAATGTTTTAATACAAGAGACGGGGAATTAACACTTCATTTTGATAGAAAACTTGACAAAGGAGAGACCTTATCTTTAAGTTTAAAGAACAAATTGACAGAAACTGTGGTTGTTAATAAAGACATTACCTCTTATTTACATTCAGGTACCTCCTATACACTTGAGAATTTACCACCTGGAGAATACAGCTTAAATGTACATGGCACTTATAATGGAAATTCCACTTATACAGACGGAGAAAAGCACAGCATTGATTTTGAAATTGAAAAAGCAACACCCGTAAGCTTTCAATTATCATCCAAAACAGATGTCTATTGTTTTAATGGAAACGATGGTGTAATTAATATAGAGGCAAAAGGAGGCACAGGAAAATATCAGTATTTAATAACAAAAGACGGAAAAAATTATTTAGACTGGACCGATTTTAATAATGCTAATAAAACTTCTATAAACGCTTTGTCAAAAGGAATTTACAAAATAAAAGTACGAGATACATATGAGTGTGTAGCCAAGGAGCCCAATGATTCGAGTCTAGAAAAAGAAATTGAAATTACAATCAGTCAGCCAAACGATCCGATTCGTTTAATTGATAAAGAAATAGAAATTGTACAGCCTACGGGGTATGGATTAAGCAATGGCTATATCTCTGTCATGGTACAAGGAGGCACACCAAAGTCAGACGGAAGTTATCATTATGAATGGAGAAAAGATAGCCCTACGGGGACGCTCATCACAACTGGAATAACAACCAGAGTATCAAATGATTCTTATACCATAAAAATCAGTAATCTCACCGCCGGCAAATATTATCTCACTGTAAAAGATAAAAATTATAATGCCGCGACGGCTAAGCTAGGAAATTGTGGAATAGTATCGAAAGAATTTGAAGTAACTCAACCCGATCCATTGAAGGCAGAAATAGAAATATTACAAGATATTTCTTGTAATATTTCCAATGAATATCCTTTTAAGTTAGATTTAAATCAGAATGGAATTCCTGACAATGCAGAAGACGGAAAAATAGAGGCAAAAGTAACAGGCGGAGTAGGAACCTATAGCTATCAATGGCAGAAATTGGATAATGGTATTTTCATAGATATTTCTGGAGCTACGGCACCTGTTTTAAAAAACATTAAAGCAGGCACCTATAAAATATTAGTAATAGATAAGAATAAGAACAAAGTCGAAGAAAAAATAGTAACGACTTATCCACCTAAGTTTGAACTATCAATGTTTGCCAATTCCATTTCATGTAATAATGAAAGTAGCGGCAGAGTTTCGGTAAAAGCAACGGGCGGAACAGGGGCTTATTCTTATGAATGGAATACAATGGATGCCACTTCCGAGGTTACAGGGCTTAGAGCTGGAAATTATTTTGTACTTGTAACAGACGCTAAAAACTGTAAGATAAAGGGCGCTGCAGAAGTCACACAGCCAGATCAAATTGTGATTACGGACGAAGAAGTTCGTAATCCGATATGTCATAATGCTTCTAATGGATCTATTAAAATAAAAATTTCAGGAGGGACAAAACCCTATAAAATCAGCTGGTCTAATGGTGTAACGACAGAAGAAAACTCAAATTTATCCGCAGGAAACTATGTACTAACAGTTACAGATGCCAAGGGGTGTCAAGAAATAAAAGAATATAAATTAACAAATCCAGAACCATTAAGAGTCCATATTGGGGAAGATGTAACATTGTGTGCAGGAGACACTCAAAGATACGACGCAACGATAGATGATAAAGGAGCAAGTTATTTATGGAGAAATGAAAAAGGAGAGATAATAAGCAAATTACCAACAATAGAATTATCCGATGCAGGAGTTTACACTGTTACGGTTACGGATTCCAAGGGATGTATAGGGACAGATCGTGTTGTTATAAAAAAATCTAATGAGATATTAGAGCCTAAATTTATGCTTACGACTCATGCTTATACCGAATCCACCGTTGTATTAGTAAATACATCACCCAAGATGCCAGAAACTGTTGAGTGGCTTATTCCAGATAATTCTGCTGTAAGTGTAATAGAAAAGAATGAAGAATATTTAGAGCTTAAGTTTTCAAATACAGGTTCATACAGAATAGGGTTAAAAGGAATGCAAGGGCAATGTAAAAAAACTTTCTACAAAGAGGTTGTCGTAGAAGAAAACTTGTCTGGAGTAGATTTATCTTCAGATAAAATTTCTAATATCACAGAATTTAATGTAGCCCCAAATCCTAATGATGGAAACTTTAAAGTAATTGTAAAATTAGAGAAAGAAAATACCATTAATCTGCGAATTATAAATATGCTCACTCAACAAGCATATCCTGTAATCACCAAGCCAAAATCAACCTATTTTTTAGTGCCTTACCATGTAACGCTGTCTACGGGGGTATATTTTGTTATTTTAGAAACAGGTAATGAATCAATGGTGAAGAAAATGATAATTAAATAAAGATATGGAAAAGATAATAAATCGAAATAATTGGATATCAACACTCATTACATTGATGACATTTATAGTTGTCAGTTCTTGTGCTAGAGAGGATAGTATTCCAGTAACAGCAGATTTTGATATAAAAGTTGTCAACGAAGATTATTCAGTACCTGTGAGAGTCGAAATAAAAAATAAATCAAAGGGAGCGGATACTTATCAATGGACGTTCGAAGGAGCTGTAACGTCTCATTCCAGCCAAGCAACCCCTAAGCCTGTAATTTATACAAAAGCAGGGATTTACAAAATTATATTAAAAGCATCCAATAAAGATGGTAATGAAGATAGAAAAGAGCTAGAAATCAAAATAGATGCCGCTATGAAAGTTGATTTTGATTGGATGATGCAAGGTAGTGATATTTCTCCAGTGACTTTACAGATGCAAAATAAATCATTAGGAGCGACTAATTATCATTGGGAGTTTGAAGAAGGGCTCCCGGCACGGTCTAATCAACAAAATCCAAAAGTCGTTTTTAACAAAGCAGGAGAGCATAGTATTAAATTAACCATCACCAATGGAAGAGAAAGCTATACTATGCAAAAAAGCATTATTGTAAAACCTGAAATGATTGCTGATTTTGATTGGTCTGTGGATTATATCGACAATGATTATCAGGCACCTGTAGTATTACATTTAAAGAACAAATCAACACATGCTTTTTCCTATAAATGGATAGTTGAAGGAGCATCACCATCAATATCTGAAGAAGAGAACCCAGACATTCATTTTGCCAATACAGGCAATTACACAATTATCTTGCAAGCAATAAATGATAAAGCGACTAAAGAGATAAGAAAACAAATCACCATACACCCTGATGTCAATTTACTTTCATTTAGTAATATTAAATTAGGTATCAATACAGCCCATAATACCATTGGTTGTTTCTTTTCCTCCAATTTAGGAAAAGTAATCAAAGAGAATGAAGTATCAGAAATATCTACAGATAAAATAGATTTTGGCTTTTTTGGCTTAAACACCTCTTTTACTTATAATCAATTTCTATCACCAGATGAAGTACAAACCACGTCGTTTAATAAGATACCTAACGCCATTCACACAAAAATAATTAATTCACAAGAGTTGGTGAAAATACAATTAAGCCCAACATTATTTGAATCGATTAAAACAGGAAAAGGTTTTAGTAGTATAAATATTACAGAAACAAATACAGGAAAAACGCCTTTTGACAGTACAAAGAAACCACGAGTAGTTTTATTTCAAACAAACGATGGAAGAAAAGGAGCAATACTAGTCAAAGATTATATTTCATCAGGAAGAGATTCATATATCTTAGTAGATATTAAAGTTCAAAAACACGCCCAATAATTATGAGGAAAAAATTAATTAAGTATTTTTTGATTTCATTTTCAATGATATTAGAAATAGCGATATGTAATGCACAAGAAGTTAATTTAGAAGGTTTAGGAAAAAGGGTCAAAGAAACCTTAGAGAAAAATCCATTCAAGCTTAGTGGAGGGATTTCTGCAAACTCAGTTTTTTACAAATCAAATGTTTATAGTGAGCGAGCTCCTTTTACTTATTTTTTGAATGGGAACTTAAATTTGGGAGTATATAACTGGTCTATGCCTATTTCATATAGTTTTACAAATCAAGGAGGGCAATTAGGATACGAAGTTCCCTTTAAATTTAACAGATTAAGTATAGCCCCTAGGTATAAATGGGTAAAGGCTTATATTGGCGATGCTTCCATGAGTTTTTCTCCCTATACATACAATGGGCTTTTATTTACGGGCGGGGGACTTGAACTTACTCCCAATATCCCTTTAAAAGTAGCTGTGATGGCAGGTAGATTGAACAAAGCCGTTGAAGACGATGAAAATTCTAATACGATTCCTGCTTATAAAAGAATGGGCTATGGGGCCAATGTTAAATGGGAAAAAGAAAAATATAAACTAGGAGTTATAGGTTTTTATGCGAAAGATGAAGTTAAATCTTTACAGCTTCAACCTGACACTAAAGGAGTCTTTCCTCAAGAAAACCTTGTATTGTCATTTACTGGAAAAATAAAAATGCAAAAAAATTTAGAGTTGTATGGGGAATATGCAAATAGTGCTTTGATTAATGATTTAAGGAATAATAACAAAGGCGGAGATAAGAAAGGAATAGCTTCTTTGTTTTTGCCAGCAAATACTAGTCTAGAATCTTATTCTGCTTATAATGGGGGCGTTAATTTAAATCTAAAAAAAGGAACTATTGGGATTAAGTATGAGAAAATAGATCCGGGATATAAAACATTGGGAGCGTATTATTTCAACAATGATCTTGAAAACATAACGCTTAATACTTCCTTTCTAATGTTTAAAGATAAAATTTCTCTAGCTACTAGTTTAGGGCGCCAACGAGACAATTTGGAAAATAAAAAGATTAAACAAACGAACCGTTGGGTAGGAGCCGCTAATCTTAATGTTCAAGCTTCAGATAAACTTTCAGTTACTGCGAGTTATTCAAACTTTACGATGTTTACAAATCATCAATTAAATCAGTTTAATATAATTAATAAAAATCCTTTACTCTTACAACAGCCTAAAGATTCTATTGAATATAAACAAATAGCCCAAAACACAAACATAAATATTAATTATATAATTTCCAGTACAAAAGAAAAGACTCAAAACATAAATATTAATTATTCGCTAAATGATATGGTCAATAAAGAAAATAATGTTGTGAGAAAAGGCGGATTGTCAAGATTTCATAATGCAAATATTAATTACAGTTTAGGCTTTCCTAACAAAAAATTAAATATGGCAGGAGCTTTAAATTTCACACACACTTATACTATGTCACAAACAACAATAATATGGGGGCCTGGGGTTACAATAAATAAATCTTTTCTAAAAGAAGATAAACTTAGAACCAACATGGGATTGTCTTACAATCAATCGAAAAACAAGAAAACAAATGCTAAGGTTTTAAATTTTTCTTTAGGGGCTAGCTACGCTCCTTGGAAGAAACATAATTTTAATCTTAATTATATACAAATGCTTAGAAAAACTGATCAGAAAGAGATTAATCCGAATTTAAATGAAATAACATGTACTTTTGGCTATAATTTTAATTTTTAATTAAATTTGGCAGTTTCCGACACCGTCCCAAAAAGTGAACAAACTAATAAAGTTATTCTCTTACATTTTAAACTTTTTGCTCGAGGTATTTATTTTACTTTGGGGCGGTTTAATAGCTTTATCACTAACCTTTGATACCACTTGCTCATCATCTAGAGAATCTACCTTTGTATTATTTTCATTTATCGACAAATGAATTTTCCTTTCAATGGAAGCTAGTTCATTTTTAAGTTCTGCGAGTTCCCTTTCTTTATTCCATTTACCATTCACCACTTGTTGTAAGATAGGTAAATCCTCATTGATTTCTTTGAGTTCCTTTTCACTTTTTTGAATGAGATTAGGTATTTTTTCCAAGGCTTTGATAAAGCTCATAGAGGCTAAGTTGGGATCTTGCGCTATTTTTCCATTATTATGTGTATAGCGTATACCGCCTTCTCCTTTTACAAAGAAACGATTTTGGCGGATGTCCACCCCTTCTTTTGTTGTGATTTCAGTTTTGACCAAAACCTGAAAACCATACAGATTTCCAATCTCTTGATAATCTCCGCCAGTTCGAGCCTTTTTAGCGTAAATATTCAATCTTTCCCCCAATTGTTCTAAGCTAGATTCTTGCGAGAGCTCCTCTAGTTGCAAAGCATTAACAAAATCGCCATTGGGCAGTTTCTTGGCTCTTGCATTGAGATTATCCCAATCGGCATGTAAACGCATCAATCGATTTTCAAGAGCCTCTTTATCTTCTGCAAGCATTTCTAGTTTAAATCGAGAAGAAGATTTATTTCGTAGAAAAGCTTGTCGTTCACTTTCCAAAGCGGTTATTTTCTTTTCTATTTTTGCTTTTTCTAAGAGGTCTGTATTTCCTGAAAGGATAGCCACATATTCTGAAAAATTTATTCCTGATTGTTCGTCCATACTGCCCTCATCAATGGTTCGCTTACCGAGTTTATTGGATTTTAGCTGGTCTATAAATAATTGTTTGTTAAACAATAAATTAAATTTATACGAATCCAATGTTCTTTCTACGGCATAGATGAGAACATCTACTTTATTGCCCGCAAAATATTTAGCCACTTCATTCCCTTTTCGGATAGCCCGACCATCTCTTTGTTGTAAGTCGCTCGGTCGCCAAGGCGTATCCAGATGATGAACGGCAACTGCTCTTTTTTGAGCATTGACACCTGTTCCCAGCATATCGGTAGAACCAAATAGCACACGGATTTTCCCCTCATTGGTATCTGCAATGAGCTTTTTTCGTAATTTATCGTTTTTGGCTTCTTGAATAAAACGAATTTCTTCTGGTGGAACGCCATAATCTTCTACCAATTTTCGCTTGATTTCAGAATAAGGATTCCACTCATTAGGCTTATAAGTCCCTAAATCTGAAAACACAAACTGTGTTCCCTTTTGAGCCTTGTATTTTTCGTAATACTCATAGATTTTTTTGGCACAATGGGAGGTTTTATTATCAGGGTGGTCATCATATTTACTATCAACCAATCGCATGTCTAATGACATCTTTCGTGCATAATCTGTTGCAATTAGCATTTTAGCTTTTTCCTCTCGTTGAGACAGGGGCTCTCTTCCTAGTAATGAAGCATCTCCATTTTGAGCAAATTTCATTAATTTTTCAATAAAAACTTCTTGCTCGGGGGTAGGTGGAATATGGTATAAAACCTCATTCTTTTCTGGACGATCAATACCGATATCTTTTGCCGTTCGATAGTCCGTTATCTCCGAATAAAATTGTGCTAATTCAGGCACTTTGATAAAATAGCGGAATCTTTCTTTTTGTACAATATTATTCGCCACTGAAAATTCGTAATCAGTAGTTTTACGAGCATAGATAGCTGCCCAAGCATCAAAACAAGTAATACCTTGTTTCTCTAGTGCTTTGGGACGTAGATATTTGAATAGTAAATAAAGTTCCGTTAAGGAGTTAGAGATGGTAGTACCCGAGAGAAAGGTAGCTCCTAAGTCTTTACCAGACCTTTTTTGAATGGTGCGAATGGCAAACAATAAATTTATTGCCTTTTGGCTACCTTGCATATTTCCAAGCCCTGCTACGCGATCATGTCGTGTATTGAACATCAGGTTTTTAAACTTATGGCTCTCATCAACCAACAAATGATCAATTCCCATCATTTGAAAATCGACAATGTCATCAGTTCGATTATTAATATCATGTTCTAAAGCTTTCAGCTTAACCTCTAGATTTTCCTTTCTTTTGATAATGCCTTTGAGCATTCCTCTAGAAATTTCTTCTCCTTGTTGTTTCAAAGCCCATAGATTTTCTTCCACATCGTCTAATTCTTGCTGAAGAATTTCTTTTTGTATTTCGTAAGATTGAGGAATCATTTTAAATTGGTCATGCGTTAAAATCACACAATCCCAATCATTATTTTTAATATCACCAAAAATACGCAAACGCTTATCGGGTTTGAAGTCATCCTTTCCTGGGTATAATATTTTAGCAAAAGGATAGGCTTTTCTATAGGTTTCGGCAATTTCGTGAACATTGGCTTTTAATCCGATAATCATGGGTTTGTGAGCCAATCCCAAGCGTTTCATTTCTTGTGCAGCACAACACATAATCAAGGTTTTTCCCGCGCCCACTTCATGGTCACAAATAGCCCCACCATTGAGTTTAATCATCCAAATAGCATCTTTTTGACTACTATATAAATCCTCAATGCCTAATCCTTTACGATCTAAACCAGGAAAATCTTGATGAGAGCCATCATAATTGGGGCGAACAAAACAATTGAACATACGGTTGTATTTATCTGCTAAGCGTTCTTTAAAAGCGGGACTTTGTTCCAATAACCAATTAGAAAAAGCGGAACGAATTTCATCAATTTTATGATTAGCCATTTGAATAGCCTCCATATCCGCTACTTTAACTTCTTTATTATTAACTTGTATCTTTTTAGTAATATTAGGCGTAGTATTGATGAGGGCATATTTGAGTAATGCAATCCCATCATAAGTTCTACTTTCAGATTTTATAGCATATTGGTCGTAGATACGGCTGTTTTTTCTAGCACACTGAACATCGAAATTATCCATTGTTTTGGAATAAGACACTTGTACCTCTGTATCAAATAAATGAGAGGCGAAATGACTGTAGATTTCCATAGGAATCCACCGTTCTCCTAGGTTGAAATCCAACTCTTCAAACGCAATGGGTTCAGGGCTTACCTTTTTTAGGGCTTCTAGAGCCGCTATCGCCTCTTGATGCTCGGGAAGTCTTTCCAAATATTTTTCGACAGCCTCTATTTTTTCTACAATATTTCCAGCGAGCCAAGTTTCTCCTGTTTCATATTGCATGGCCATAGGATTGTAATAGAGTGTTTCTTTGAGTTCTTTCTTAAGGGTCTCCGTATTTTGTCCAGCAAGTTCACTCATATAAGGCAAATTCACTTTACCATGTACATTTAACGAATGGATCAGGGCTTCTTTGGGGGTAATATTTTCTACGGAGGTAGTAGAAAAGCTAACAGGTTTTTCAAAAATATCAGCTTTGCGGTAAACTCCATTGACTTTTCGCTCTAAATAAGGGATTTCGTTGCCAGCACCATCTGTTTGGATCAATCCTATGTTATCTTTACTATTCAAAGCGCCATAATTTCTTATAAATTCATTGTACAAAGTGTTGAGTTTTGTTCTTTCGTCTGGATAGGGCTTTCTATCCTTGGCTTCTTTGTTGTATAAATCAAAATAACTATCTCGAAGAGCCATATAATCTATGGCTTTTTTTCGCTGCAGAACCCCTACATCTAATGGGACAAAAGTGGCGGTTCCCTCCTCTTTGCTTACATTTCTTAAATATCCTGGTTGTTCATTTTGAATCACTAAGGCATCTTCTCTATAATGGCTTAAAATATCGCCTTCAAATGGTGTAGGTTCAAAGCTAATAGGAGTTATAGATACACTTTCTGTATCCTTGGTTGAGTTGTTATCACTGGGGTAAGAAAAAGAAAAAAGATCCTTTGGAAAAGCCTTATATGCGGTATTTGTTGTTTGCTTTTTCTTACTAGAACGCCTGATATTTTTTGAAGGTTTAGGTACTGTTGGAGGCTCTTCAAAAAGTGTATCAAATAGGCTTAATTGTATCCCAACATTATTTTCGATTCTGGCGATTGAAAGATTATTTTCGGGAGTGGAATGTGTTTTTTTCGTATTTGCACCAATAGACTCTTTTGTTTTTGTTGCTGATAGTTCAGGCGTTATAGAAGTTGAAATGGTATTAATTTGGGATTTTTCGTTTTTTTCGAGTATTGTAGTTGGTTGATTTGAAAAAGAATCCGCAAGATATAAAGGCATTCGTTGTTTATAATTACCAAAATCAAGGTTTAATTTCTCTTCGAGGTCACGGGCTATTCCAGATACGCCATTTTCGTGTATATAAATCCTTGATGGTTTTCCGTATAAGTCAGTATCTAATTGTGATGTTGTATGAATAATCTGTTGTGGATTGTTTTCAAATAAAGCGTTGATTGTATAGCCTTCAATATGTTCTATCGTATCGCAGAAGAGTAAATCTTCGGTTGAGAGTGTTTGTTTTTGCGAGTCTTTTTGCAGAATGATTAAATCGCTCCCTACTTCTGTTCCAGCATAATCCGTAAACAGGTTGTTAGGGAGCCGTACCGCCGAAACCAAGTGAGCCTGTTTGATTATTGCCTCTCTAATCGGTCGGTTTTTGGGACTGTTGAGTACCCCTTGAGAGGTGATATAGGCTAATAATCCGCCTTCTTTAAGGGTGTCCATTCCCTTTAAAAAAAAGTAATTATGGATATTTTGCGATGCTTGTTGCTTTGCCGAATCCTTACTCCTTGAAAAAGACAAATCAAATACAGATATATCTCCAAACGGTATATTACTGCTTATTACATCAAAGGAATTATTTTGTCGTTCTTCTATATTTTCAAATCCCTTAATTTTTATTTGGGTGGAAGGATATAAATGTTTAAGTACTTTCCCCGTTAGTAAATCTTTTTCAAAAGCCGTTACAGATACATTTTGACTTGATTTAAAATGTTCTACAAAATTCCCTGAGCCTGCTGAGGGGTCTAACACTTGTTGGTATTGAAAATTTTGTTCATTAAGTACCGTTGAAAGAGCTTGTATGACTTCTGGTGGGGTATAAAATGAAGTAAGCACTGAGCTTTTAAGACCATCGATCATCCTTTTATAAGCTGAAAAATCAGAAGCATTGACACGAATAAGCTCATACAACTTCTGAGTGGCTTCAAAATAAGGCTCATCGGACTTTGACCAAAAACGACGATCTTCCTCTTCGTTTGCTGGATTGAGTATAAATTTTAATCCTCCAAAACCTGAATATTTTCGGAGGATTTCTTTTTCTTCGTTTGTGCCCAGTCGCTTTTCTTGGTCTAATTGAAAAGCAACTTGTAAGGCTTGAATGTTTTGTTCTAAATGTAGTTTCTTATTGAACGCCATTTTCTTCAATCCATATTTGAATTTGTCCTGTTAGTTCAGTGTAAAGAGCATCATACGCTTGGGAGCCCTCAAAATCTTGATGTAAATTGTAATGCTCAAATACTTCAACGCAATAGGGGAACATTTTAAGTGCAAAGGCACGGGCTTCATCGGCAGGGATTTCTCGGTCAAACTCATTGCTGACAACGCTATACACCATATCAAAAGGGGAAAAGTACAAACCTTCAAATAAGACTTCATTTGCGATTCTACGACATTCCAGTACATCATTTCCCGCTTCAAACGCATTTTGATATGCCTGTGCAGCTAAATCCCCCCTTGCTTTGATAAACTCCTCATCAGATGCCAGATTAGGAAAACTCGTGTTTAATAGTTCTCTTAGTCGTAATTCGTAATACGAAATTTCTTTTTCTTGTGTTGCCATAATTTTTATATTTATCAAATTTTTATTCATTTGCATTAATACCCACTTTTTGAGTATTAACGCAAACATTTCAAATAATAAGTTTAGATGTTTATCCATTAACGGCACTTTTCGCCGTTAAACACTTGTTACTTAAACTATTTTTTAGATTACTTTCGTTTTCGTCTTCCTTTTTTATTTTTAGAGCGAGGCGGAAACTCAAATGAGGTAGAACCGTCTTCTTGAAGAACCAAATAAGCATCAAAACTTTTTCCCGCCTTACTTTTTAATCCTTTTAAAAGCGTTGTTTTTCCATTTTCCAGCAAAGCCATTATCGCTTCATCATTTACCTGTTTTCCGCAAACATTTCTGAAAAATAACCACTGACAATCATCTTCCATACATTTAGCAACTTTCTCATATAGGCGAACGCTTTGCTTTTTACAGATAGGACAAACCAATGTTGGTGAAGCAATCCCTTCGATTTCCATCGCTAAAAAATCTTCTGTAATTTTTTGGGTATAATCTTTCATCGCTTGTAAAAAATCTTCTGGTGGGAGTTGCCCTTCCTCAATTTCATTGAGAGAGGCTTCCCATTCGCCCGTTAATGCTACGTCAGCGATTTTTCGGTCTTTGACCCATTCAAATACTTTCAATCCCTTTTCAGTTGGAACTATACTTTTCTTTTGGCGTTTGATATAGTTTCGTTTCAATAAAGTTTCTATGGTTGCCGCTCTAGTAGCAGGAGTTCCAATACCAGTACCTTTGAGTAATTGTCGTTGATTTTCGTCTTCCAAATCCTTACCTGCCGATTCCATAGCCGATAGCAAAGTCGCTTCCGTATATAATGCTGGTGGGCGGGTGTTTTTGGATAGAATTTGACTGTCCTTTACTTTTAAGGTATCTCCTTTTTGTAGTTCAGGAAGTTCTTGTGGGATTTCCTCTTCTTTTTCTATTTCTGAAAAAGAACCATTGACCGCTCTCCAACCTGCGGATTGTATCGTACAACCTTTGATTTCATAATTTTTATGACCTACTTCTACGATGATCTTCTGCGTTTCCTTGATACAAATTTCCGATACCGCTTCTAATAAACGCCCGGCAATCATTTTGTAAATGAGGGCTTCTTTCTTAGGGAGTTCGGTCGGTATTTTGTCAGTAATGAGCAGTCCGTGATGGTCGGTTACTTTTACATCATTGACGATACGCTTGGTAAGAGAGGAGCGTCTGAGTTGTTGTGCATATTTTGCATAGTCCTCATAATGCTCTAATTGTTTAATCAACAAAGGAATTTCTGCCCATACATCTTCTGAAATATATTTACTTCCTGTACGAGGATAAGTGATGTATTTCTTTTCATACAAACTTTGAGCAATGTTTAAGGTTT
The DNA here is from genome assembly GCF_022832975.1 of Ornithobacterium rhinotracheale. Taxonomy (NCBI): domain Bacteria; kingdom Pseudomonadati; phylum Bacteroidota; class Flavobacteriia; order Flavobacteriales; family Weeksellaceae; genus Ornithobacterium; species Ornithobacterium rhinotracheale. The sequence continues at coordinate 1,154,451 of NZ_CP094846.1, forward strand.
CATCTGCCGAAAAACTATATTTTTTATTCGCCTCTTTTTGGAGTTCGGTTAAATCATAAAGTAAAGGCGGTTGTTCTTTTACCGTTTTCTTTTCTACGGAGAGCACTTCTGCATTTGAATTTCGCTCTGCGGATTTTTTCCATTCTTCTACTTCTTCTTTTTTTTCCGTTTTTAGCGTGGAAAGGCTATTAAATTTGAGATGGCCTTTTTGATGCACTAACTGCAATTGCCAATACGGTTTTTTCTCGAATTGGGTATGCGTGAGGTATCGCTCACAAAGCATGGACAAAGTAGGAGTTTGTACCCGCCCGAGGGAGTATACACCGCTTCCAGCGGCGATACTCAGGGCTTGGGTAGCATTGATTCCTACCAGCCAATCGGCTTGGCTACGCATTTGGGCAGCGTGATATAAAGGGTCAAATTGCTTTCCTGGACGGAGTTTTTCAAAGCCTGAAAGAATGGCTTTTTCTGTGAGTGAACTAATCCAAAGTCGCTCAAAAGGTTTTTGACAATTTAAGTAATCATAAATGTAGCGGAAAATTAATTCACCTTCTCTCCCTGCATCGGTAGCTACTACAATTGAATCGCATTGTTCAAATAAAGTTTCAATCACTTTAAGTTGTTTTAATACGCTTGCATCAGCTACATATCCTTTATTTTCTCTCACTTGGCGGGGTTGTAGTTCAAACGGTTCTGGGAGTATGGGTAGATGTTCTTTTTGGAATCCTACACAACCATACGCTTCAGGCATTGCCAATTGTACTAAATGTCCAAATGCCCAAGTAACGGCATAACCATTACCTTCTAGATAACCATCTTTTTTACTATTAGCCCCTAATAAATGAGCAATTTCTCTGCCTACACTGGGTTTTTCCGCTAGGATTACTTTCATGGATTTTTGTTTTTAAATGAATTACGATTAATCTCTACATTTTACGTCCACTTGAAGTTTTTTTAGCAGGAGTTTTAGGCTTTACCGTACGCTTAGTGGTCTTTGTCGTAGTGGTTTTCACTCCTTTGTTTGTTGCTTCTTTTTGAGTTTTTGTTGTGGATTGTGTAGTCGTGGTTTTATTCTCCTTGGCTTTTTTATTGATTTCTTTAGCCTGGCGTGTTACTTTATCTTCTTTTTGTTGCTTATTAGGATTTTGAAAAGTGAATTTTACTTTACCTGTTTCTTGATTATAGGTGAAATAGCCATTGTAAACTTTTCCCGTACTCTTACTTTCCAAGCCCTCTAAGTATACAGGTTTTCCCTGCGAAAAATCTTTGTATTGTTCTTCTGTAAGCTGTCTGCCTCTTAATTCTTTGGGGGCTTCTTCAAAAGTAGGTTGGGTATTGATTTTTTGTGTAAGATTGTCATCAAACAAAAATTCTACATAACGCTTTTCTGCATTGAATTGCACATTCGCATTAAAGGGTTCTCCTTTGTTTGAAGTCATCCCTTCTAAAAAGATAGGTTTTCCTTCCTTAAGCCTTTGTTTTTGTTCCTCATTAAGCTTAATACCCTTGATTTCATCGGGTATTTTGATGTATTCTTGACGCAAAGCAACAATTTCATTTGTCAATTCATCAATACTGATGATTGATGGGATTTTTTCACCCGTTTTTACATTGGTAAGCTCTACCACGCGTCCCATATTTCCTGTCTTCAATAGATTTTCTTTGTCTTCTTGGGTAAATTCGTGCCCAAAAAAGGGATAATCTAATTGAGGTTCTTTGCGGATACCGTGAATGGAGACACTTACTTTCCCTTCGTTATCTTTCCGTAAAGATAAACGCGCGTCGAAACGGGTAACGGCACTTCCTAAGTTCATGCTAATAGGTACTAAGCGATCCGTTTTATACCCCTTTAGTAAGGGTTCTAATAAGTTTCGTTTTTCTAGGTATTCTTTTGAGAGACCTATGCTATTCATTGTTTCCCAATCAATATCGTCTACTTCGTAACGATGGTTTTGTTCTTGGGTTGCCTCATCAGATGTGTCTTGCGATGGGGTTTCATTGACCTCTTGGGTAGTTTCTTGTACTTCCTGAGTATCTTTTACTTCTTGGGGTTCATTGGTTTGTTCCATTGTATTTTGATTTTGAGATTGATATTCTTGTGGTTGAACTTTATAAGACTGTAAATCTTGGGGGGAAAGTTGAACTTCAAGTAATTTAGGAAAGGGAATTTTGAAAAAAGAAAAATGACTTGGATTTTTCACTTGCCTTAAAAAATTACTAAAGAAGTTTGAGAGTATATTTCCGTGAGGATCCACTCTCATAAAATCTTGCTGGTGTGCTGGATCTGGAGGAACGGTTTCTAACTGACCGTCTTTATCCAATCCTTTTACGGCACGAATCTGTTGTTCCTCTTGGTCATACACAAGCAATAAATCCGTCCATTGTTCATCAATAATAGGCGTATTTTCTTTTGGATTTGTTTCTGTGGATTCGTTAGCCATAGTATATTAGTTTTGATGGTTTTAATTCATTAAACTTTAAATTGTAGAACGAAAATAGAAGCTGTAAATAAGAATCTAATACGATTGTGTTATTTTGGCTTTGATTGACCTTTTTTGGCTTTGACAGGGATACTAAAATGTTCTCTAATAAATTGATGTACATCTGATAATTTGTAGTAAATTTTCCCAGAAATCGTGTAATAAGGTAGTTTACCCTCAGAGCGATAACGCTGCAGAGAACGAGCTGATATTTTGAAGGTAAGCATTAAATCTTGATTGTCGAGTAATTCCTCTCCGTCGATGGTACTTCGTTTCTTTTCAGCTTTTTCAAAGCGTTCTGCAAGTAGGTCGAGACGATCCATCAGTCGTTCCATCCACATGATAAATTCCATTCGGTCGATATTCATAACGAGTAAGTTTTAGTGTTTTATTTTTGATTAAGTATTTTTTTCATGAGTTTGCCAATGCTTAATTGCTGTGGATTTTGGCTGTCCACAATCAATAATTCTTTGGCTTTGAGTTTTACGATGTAATTTTTGGCTGTTCGTTCCTGCACGCCGGTCAAGGCTCTGATTTCTTGTACCAATTCACTATATTCCCATACGGCTCTTTTTCTAAACAGAGGCGATACGAGGGTCGCTAATTCTGTGGTTTTATCTTTCTTTTCAATTTTCCTTTGAGTGCCACAATAACGATGCATTCCACTTTTAGCGTCCCATCGAAACAATATCTTGGGCAATTGGTTGGGGTCCCCTTTACGGATTTTCTTGGGTAATACCACAGAGCAAGCACTGCTTCGGTCTTGCTCTACCGAAAGCACCGCAGAGGCTTTTCGTTGCAACTCCGAACCTAAATGCCCTCGAAGTTTTAATCCCCCTGGCGTTAAATGTAATACACATACCATACAGGTTTGGTAATGCCCTGCCAGTGCATACAATTCCTCTATCATTTCAATACTTTCGCTTTCATTATTGGCGGAACTTATTAAATCGGCAATACCGTCAATGACTACCAGATGAATCCCTGAATACTCGTAGTATAAAGTATCCATACATTGTCGAATAATTTTCATACGCTCTTTTCTTGGAATTTGAGTAAGACAATAGGCTTTAAAATTTGAGGGCATTGCACCAAGCTGGGCTCGTTTGAGTAATATGGAAATGTTGTCGTACAATTGATCTGCGGATTGTTCGGTATCGAAAAATAAAACCGCATGATTATCACAATAGGTTACATTGAGTCCTAATAAATCTATGGCGTGATTGCCCTGATATAAACTCCCTGCAATCATTGCAGCTACATAATGGCTTTTTCCCGTTCCTTCCCCTCCTGTAACGCCTAAAAGACTACTTTGCAATCCAATCGCTGCTTCTCTTAAAGCGATGATGGTCTTTTGCTTGGCGGGTGGTTGATGCCATTGAATTTCACAGGATTGTAATAAGGAAAGCCCTTGCTTATACTTTTTTTGAAGCATTTTCAAAAACAATGTTTTCAAATCCTTAGCAGTATGACCTTGTTGAAAATAGTTTGAGATGTCTTTATTGTCTTTCGTTCCAGATAGAGGAAGTTCTAATACTTCGACTTGATCCTTTAATTTTTCTAAATGGCTTTGTACCGCCTTTTTTCCTGCATGATCCACATCATACAATAATACGATATGACGAAAGCGACCTTTTAAAGATTGGATAAGAGAGATGGGAATATGACTATTTTCACTATTAAAACAAATGGCTGAAAAGCCTTTTGCATACAAACTCATCACATCTTTTTCTCCCCCTGTAATAAACAAAATATCATCACCTTCTAACAGTAATTGTTCCAATCCAAAACAATAATCCGTAGCAATACCTGCATATAGGAAACGATGTTTGGAAAAAGGACGATATATTTTGATGAGTTCCGCATTCTGATATGAAAAAATAGGTTCGTTATCATTGGACGCTATTCGATAAGGCTGTCCTTTTTTATTGATGCTTTCAAAAGACTGCAAAGATTTAACGCCAAATGCGTCTAAGACAGTTTTTGTAATTCCAAAAGTTTTCCAGTAACGGATTTCTTTTTCGCTAAAATCCTTTTCTATTATCGTGTAGGGACGATAACCGGATGCTTCTTCTGCTCTTGCAGGACTGGTTTCCGTTCTGATTTCTCTTTGTGCTCGTTTAGAAATATTAGGTTCATAAGTCTCTAATCCTAAACTTAAATCCCGATTGATAATCTTTAAGATTTCTACAAAATCGTGAGATTGTTTGCAGTCCAAATCATATAGATAACCAACTAAAGAAAAGCAATCGCCGTTAAAGCGAGGATCCCCAAAATCTTTAATCCGATAGATGCCTGTTTTTTTATCCTTGTAAATATTACAAGAGGGATTTTTATCATCATAAAAAGGGTTTTTAAAGTTTTGTCCCACTTTCCAATTCCCCGAAACATAATGACGAAATACTTCCAGCCCGTTATTGGTCTTACTTAAAATGTCTTCCTTTTTGAACATACGAGTGTGCTTTTTGAGTTAAACTTTCTAAGTAATCCGCTGTACTTTTTATCACATGAAATTCCATAAGTTGTCGGATGCTTCCTAAAGTGTAGAAGTATTGCCCATGAACTTTAGCATAGGTGATTTCATTGTTCTGTCGCATACGCCAAAGTGTTTTTTCGCTTAAATGGAGGTATTGGCATACTTCGTGGTTATTGAGCCATAATTGGTCAATGATTTCTGTTGATTGAGATTGTTTTTGGATATACGCTTTAATAAATTGTATTTCTTGGCGTAATTGCAGCCATTGGTTTTCTTCAATAGTGATTAGTTTCATTTCTTCTGATTTTATCGTTTATCTGGGGACAAAGTTCAGAAGACTCAGGCGATGATAACGCCAAGTTTTGCCAATGGGTAGATAGAAAATTAGCGCATTTTAACGAATTTATATTTATGCCTTAATAATCATGAATTTAGAGCAAAAAAAAGACGCTTAAAGCGACTGATGATCATCTTGAAATTAGTAAAGTAAGTAGTGTGAGTGCGTTTTGCCAATGGGTAGTTATGGGTGTTTTTCTCTTATGCCCAATAAATGGGCAAAAGCAAACTATAAATTTTTATTGATATAGTTTTGCAAAGAAGACTGTAATTGATCAATAAATAAGGTTTGAGATTTTGAACGAAATTTCATACGATGAAAGGAGTGATTAATATCCTTGAGTTCCACTTTAAATATCCTTTGAAAAGCAAAAGAGATAGCACTCAGGTTGGTATTTCCATTGGAAATAGCACCAGAACAATATAATGCATAGATTAGCTCCACAAGGGCATTTTTAGAAGCACTCCATTCCAAGGAATGTTCAAAATCCTCTATATCTTCGTATTGTTTTTCAGTTGTTCTGAATAATAGATAATCATAAAATAACTCACGAGCGATAATTCTAGCGACTAAATAGTCATAATAAGTAGAAAAATAGGGATCTAAATCAAAGACATGATTTTCTAATCCATCAGCAAGATTAATAGCGAAACGCTTAAAGTAGAGAGCATCTTTATCATTTCTGCCCGACCAATAATAGCGATAAAAATCGTCTGATTTTAGAAAATAATCATAACGCTTTCGGCATCTTTCCTCCTCATCACTAAAGTATTTTTTAGTAAAGTCATTGATAGAGGTAGGGCGTAGCATTTCTGTACGATACACTCTATTGTAAAAGATTAATTTTCCCTGAATATTGGGTTTGATATGTCGAAAGAAATAGATTTCTTCATCATCATCTTCAAAGCCTTTTTGTAAAACCTCTTTACGAAATTCTTGCAATTTGTCATTTAGGTAAATCACTATCTTAAGTGCTTCCTGAGTAATTTGCTTGGTTTCAAACGTTACTTTTTTTTCTTCCTTTTCAATCTCTTGTTCAATTCGTCTGAACATGTTTACATAATGCGACATATTAGATTTTTTAAAATTAAGACTAAAAAAATAAGCATTAATTATCACAAACTAAAATAGGGAGAAAGAAGAAAATCAAACAAGAAACAAAATTTACATTCAAATAAATCCTGTAATAAAACTTTGTATGTATTTGCAGGCTGCACGCCGCAAGCGTGCTCCTCTATGGATGCCGACTTGCAGCGTGCAGCCTGCAAAGCAAAGTTACAAGATTTTTTTTTGAAAGTAAATAAGTGTATATTTGCGGTATTGAGTTTTCAATGAAAATCAGTGAAATTCAAGGAAGCAAGTTGAGTTACTAATTCGTTACCTGATATTTTAAAAATACTTGTAATGTTTTGGTATTTAGATAGATAATGGATTACTTTATTTTTTAATTTAATAAAGATGGAGGTGCAGCAGCAGAAATTATTGACCATTTTGGACAATTAGGGCTCGATGCATTGAAAAAAGCAGAAAATATAGATGATGTAGCTAAAGAATTAGTCAAAAATAAAACTGTTTATAGGGCTGTAAATGAAACCACTTATGATTTTCATAAGTTGAAAACAGATGGGATTATAGACGCTTCTCCTAAACAATATCCTACATATTTTTCATTAGATAATTATAGTAGTGCCGATATTATTAAATCTAAATTTCAATTACCCAAGAGACCAACTTGGGTAGCAGAGTTTGATGGAAATCAAGTTATAGGTGACGTTAGATTTCCTAAAGGAAAATACCTTACATCCGAATATAAAGAGGTTTTATGTAAAAGCTATCCTAAATTAGGAGAGGGCGGAGGCTCTCAATTCATAACCAATAGCCCTATAAAGATAAAAAGGTTAGTGAATCTTAAAACAGGGGAAATTATTAATTTTAAATAATGTATCTATGAATAAAAGCAAAATAAAAACTGATTTTTTGAATAAGATTGAGTTGTTCTATAGAAATTTTGGAAGTGATTGGGAAATAAAAGATTTTTCAGAAAATACGAATGTTCAGGCAATAATTAAAGACTATTTGAAAGTGCTTGAGAAAAAAGGAATTATAGAATTTATTGATGATATAAAATTTAGAATAATAGATTTACCTTCAAGACATAAGGATTTTGACTGGGAATAATGAAAAAATTGGTTTAAACTAATTGGAAATATATAAAATTTATAAAAAAATGATTATAAAATGATACTTAATGCAGATTTCACAGATGCTATATGGCGTGCTGAGTTTGATGCAACACAATTGGTAGATAAAGTGTCTTTTCCTCGAGGGAAGTGGAATAATACGGAATATATTGAGGTTCTTACTAGAAGCTATCCTAATTTTGGTTCTGGAGGGGCATCACAATTCGTTACACAATCTCCTATTAAATTAAAAAGATTGGTAAATTTAAAAACAGGGGAAATTATTAATTTTTAAATAAACATTATGAAGGTAAAAAAACTCATAAAGATTCTTATTGATAATATAAGACATGATTTTGGCTTTTATAATCCAAAGTGGAAATGGAAAAACCTGCCTGAACCGTTAAATAAATCTTATGATCTATTATATCCAACACTACTTAAATGGCAAGAAAATGGGTATGTTAATCTTTTTGAGGAAAATGGAGAAAAAATGATAGAAATCATACAAATACCTGAAGAATGAAAAGTAATCAAGAAATATTAAATCAATTTGGTGAAAAAATAATTGACAACTGCTTAGATGGATTATTAAATCACTTTGAAAGTATTAAAAAAAAGGAAAATGTTCCTATTGTATTTAAAACAAAAAAAGAATTTTTGAATCGCCTATAAAATGATGAATATGAATTATTTAGGAAGATATTGATTGATAGTGTTGGATTAGTTTTGTTTGAATTTTTCAACCTTTTTGAAGAAAATGAAGAATATAAAATCATTTACGAAGAAGATGGACAACAAGTTGATTTAGTCAAAATCAGCGAAATGCTAAAAGCCGAGCCTTTGGGAGAAAACGGCTGGATAGAAAGGTTTAGCAAATATGCAGATAAAAGGGATAAATAGCAAAAGCCAATCCATTAAAACAAATGGATATTTGATGGGCAGAAAGCCCCGACAGTTTTTTTGCTAAAAAATAAGGCGTAACTTTGTAGCCATAAAACGAAGTTTATGAATATTCCTGATTTAAGTGTCAAGCGTGTCGTGGTGATTGGTGCTGGTTTTGCAGGGCTCAATCTTGCCAAAAAACTCAACAAGCAAAACCTGCAAGTCGTGCTAATTGACAAAAATAATTATCACACTTTTCAGCCATTATTATATCAAGTGGCAACTGCGGGGCTAGAGGCAGATTCTATTGCGCACGCGGTGAGAACTTTATTCAAAAAAGAGAAAAACTTTCATTTTAGAATTGCACAAATCAGCCGTATTGATACCGGAAACAAGAAAATTCATTCCGATATTGGGGATTTAAGCTATGATTATTTAGTCATTGCCACGGGCTCTAAGACCAATTATTATGGTAATAAAAATGTAGAAACATATGCCATGCCCATGAAATCAATCCCGCAAGCATTGGATTTGCGTCATTTGGTATTGCAGAATTTCGAAGCCGCTTTGTTGACAGATGATTTAAACGAGCGCGAACGATTGATGAATTTCGTTATCGTGGGCGGTGGGCCAACGGGTGTGGAATTGGCAGGTGCTTTTTCTGAATTAAAGAATCATGTTTTGCCCAATGATTATCCAGATTTAGATATCCGAAGAATGAATGTGCATTTAATTCAGGCCGCAGATCGCCTTTTGCCAGGGTTTTCGGACAAAGCTTCGAGCAAAGTAGCCGAATACTTGCGCAAGATGGATGTGCATGTTTGGCTCAATACCATAGTGCAAGATTACGATGGAAAAGTAGCCAAAACCAATCTCAGAAATTTTGAAACCTCAACCTTGATTTGGGCAGCAGGAGTGCAAGGTAGCACTATCGACGGCATGCCAGAAGAATCTGTGGAGCGCGGACGATACAAAGTAGATTTATTTAATAAAGTATTGGGAACCCAGGACATTTATGCCATTGGAGACATCGCTTGTATGCAGTCCGAGGACTATCCGCATGGGCACCCGATGGTGGCACAACCTGCCATTCAGCAAGGAAAGCTTTTGGCTCGCAACCTCAACGCCTTGAGCGTAGGCAAAGAAATGAAAGCCTTTAAGTATAACGATAAAGGATCCATGGCTACCATTGGGCGAAATAAAGCTGTGGCAGACATCGGAAAATTCAAATTTACTGGATTTTTTGCATGGATGATTTGGATGTTTGTGCATTTAATTTCGCTTGTGGGCTTTAGAAATAAAGTAGTAGCACTCGTAAACTGGGTGATTCAATATTTTCAATACAACAAGGGGGTGCGCCTCATTATTCGTCCATATCGCCGTAAAGTAAAGGAAATCAGCGAGGCAGAGAATATAGAGCAGGTTTTAGAAGAAGATAACGCAATTTAAAAAATGGCTTAATTTAAAATTTCTCAATAAAAAAATGTTAAAATATTTGTTGAGAATTTTGCTTTGTTATAAATTTGCACACTCATAAGTAAACAAACTAAATATTAAAATTAAATAGTAAAATGAAAAAAGTATTATTACCATTAGTTGCTGTTGTAGCATTCACTTTCACTTCATGCGAAAAGAAAAACAACGAAGCAACTCCAGTTGCAACTGAAGTAGAAAACGTACAAGGAGAAAACGTTGCAGATGCACAAGAAGATGTTAACTCTGAAGTAGCTGAAGCTCAAAAAGCATTGAACGACGCTCAACAAGCTTTAGAAGAAGCTAAAGCTAAAGGTGACGATGCAGCTACTAAAGTTGCAGAAGAAAAAGTTGCTGAATTGCAAGAAAAATTAAACGAGATCCAAGCTAAAGCTGCTGAAACTTTACAAACTGTAAACGGTGCTGCTGACAACGCTGGTCAAGTTTTAGATAACGTTAAAGATCAAGTAGAAGAAAAAACTGATGCAGTGAAAGATGCTGCTGAGAAAGTAGAAGACGCTGTAAAATAATTCAGTTTTTTTGAATAAAAATTAAAGCCATTTGCCCAGCAAGTGGCTTTTTTTATGCCTAAATCGTTCCGAAAAACGCATAAATTTTATATTTTTACGCCTTAAGTTTTCACTATGAGTATTGAAGAAAAAATCCAGCAATTACGCCAAGAAATCAATCATTATAATTACCAATATTATGTTTTAGATCAATCGGAAATCTCTGATTTTGATTTCGATATGAAACTAAAGGAATTGCAAGATTTAGAGGAGCAAAATCCTGAGTTTTTTGATCCCAATTCGCCTACACAAAGGGTAGGAGGTAGTGTGACCAAAAATTTCCCGACCGTTCAGCACGCTTATCGTATGTATTCTTTAGGGAACTCTTATTCAGAAGATGATTTGCTTGAGTGGACACAGCGTGTGGAGAAAGATTTAGGCGATGTGACATACTTTTGTGAGCTTAAATATGATGGAGCTTCCATTAGCTTAACCTATGAAAACGGAAATCTCACGCACGCCGTAACGCGCGGCGATGGCATCATGGGCGATGAGATTACGACCAATGTTCGCACAATCCGTAGCATTCCGTTGAAAATCCATGGAGATTGTCCGCCCGTATTTTATATGCGTGGAGAAATCATTATGCCCTTAAAAGCTTTTAATGCGTTGAACGACGAGCGAGAAGAATTAGGTTTAGAGCCATTTATGAATCCGCGTAACACTGCCAGCGGAACACTCAAATTGCAAGATTCAAGCGAGGTGGCTAAGCGAGGCTTAGAAGCTTTAATGTATAATGTGGCGGGCGAAAATTTACCATTTGATTCGCAAGAAACCATGCTCGAAACTGCTCGGAAATGGGGTTTTAAAGTCCCAAATGCAGGAAAAAAATGCAATAACATTCAAGAAATTTTAGAATTTGTGCATTATTGGGATCAAAAGCGCCATGAATTGCCCTACGAAACCGATGGAGTGGTGGTGAAAGTAAATTCTATGATTCAGCAAGATGAACTTGGGTTTACAGCCAAATCGCCAAGATGGGCTATTGCTTACAAATTCAAAGCCGAACAAGCGTATACAAAATTAAACTCTATTGATTATCAAGTAGGTAGAACGGGTGCTGTAACGCCTGTGGCGAATCTAAACCCTGTGCTTTTGGCGGGAACCACAGTGAAAAGGGCTTCTCTGCACAATGCCGACATCATCGAGAAATTAGATGTAAGAATTGGTGATACCGTGATTGTAGAAAAAGGCGGAGAAATTATCCCGAAAATTGTGGGCGTAGATTTGAGTCAAAGACCAGCAGGAACGGAGCCTACGAAGTTTATTGCAGAATGTCCCGAGTGCGGAACGCCACTCAAAAGAAACGAGGGAGAAGCAGCATATTATTGCCCAAACGAGGACGGTTGCGCACCGCAAATCAAAGGGAGATTGGTGCATTTTGTGAGTCGTCGTGCAATGGATATTGAGAGTATAGGAGCAGAAACCATTGCTCTTTTGTATCAGCAAAATCTTGTGAACAACATTGCGGATTTATACCGATTGAAAAAAGAAGATATTTTGCCATTGGAACGCATGGCCGAAAAATCTGCCGACAACATCATTCACGCATTGGAAGAATCTAAGAAAATGCCGTTTGCCAAGGTTTTATACGGAATAGGTATTCGCTATGTGGGCGAAACGGTGGCTAAAAAATTAGTCAAAGCTTTTCCGAGCATAGATGAATTGATGCAAGCATCGGTTGATGAATTGGAAGCGGTGGATACCATTGGAACTCGCATTGCCGAGAGCGTGAAAGAATATTTTGCCAAGCCAGAGCATCAGCAGTTAATTGAGGATTTAAAGTCTTTTGGACTACAGATGCAGGCAGAGCAACAAGAAATGCTTTCTCAAAAATTGGAAGGGTTAAGTTTCTTGTTTACAGGGAAATTAACGGCCTTTACCCGTGATCAAGCCAAAGAAATGGTAGAGAAAAACGGTGGAAAAATCGTTTCTTCGGTGTCTAAAAACTTAAATTATTTGGTGGTGGGCGAAAAAGCAGGTTCAAAATTGAAAAAAGCTCAAGCTATAGATAGTATAAAAATTATTACAGAAAATCAATTTTTAGATTTGATTCAATAGTGGAGATAAAAATATTTAGCAAAATAGAGGAGGTGCCTCCCGAATGGGGTGAGTTGGCTAATGATGTTTTTTTGAGTGCTAAATACTTGAGAGCTAAGGAGAAAAGTATGCCTGAGAATTACCAAACATTCTATGTCGTTTTGTGGGATGAAGGTAAAATTCAGGCAAAATCCGTTTGTCAAGTGTTAAGTTTTGATCTTTCGCAAGTGAGCGAAAAAAAATGGATTTCCAAAAGTTTTATGCAAAAAATTAAATTCACGGCATTTAGTTTTGGGAATATGATGCTCACGGGAAGTCATGCAGCGGTGTTTGCCAACACAGTGGCGGAGCATTATTTTTACAAGCATCTGGATCAAATTGCTGATTTAATAGAAAAACATGCAGGAATTAAGCGAAATATCACTTTAATCAAAGATTTTAATCTTCAAGAAAAAAAAGCAAATTCAGGCATTTTTGCCTCAGTTTTCAAGTATTAAAGTTCAGCCCAATATGGTGATGAGTTTTCGCAAAAATTGGAGAGAATTTTCGGACTATCTGCAAGCGATGCGCACCAAATATCGCACTCGAGCCAAGCGTGCGTTTAAGAAATCCAATGATTTACAATTTTGCACGCTCACGCTCAACGAAATTGAGCAGTATAAAAATGAGATTTACAAGCAATATCAGTGCGTTTTTGAAAATGCTGAGGTAAAATCCTATGTCTTGCCACCAAATTATTTTTACACGCTTAAAAAAGAGCTAAAAGACGATTTTGAGCTTATTGCAGGTTTTCTAGATAAGAAGCTAGTATGTTTTTACACTTTAATTAAAAACAGAAATGAGCTAGAATCTGGATTTTTGGGTTATGATGCTCGGTATTTGCAATCGCATGCTTTGTATCTGCGCATGTTGTATGAAATGGTTTCGGCGGGAATTGCTTCAAAATATGCCAAAATCATATTTTCTCGCACCGCTTTAGAGATTAAAAGCTCGGTTGGGGCGACGCCAGAGGAAGTTTTTGTGTTTGCCAAAGCCAAAAATCCGATTTTGAATCGTTTTTTGGATAAGATTGTGGACTTTTTCTATCAAGAGCCAGATTTTGAACCAAGAAATGTTTTCAAATAAGTGTTTGGTTTACAATTAAATAAATAAAAATGTAAAAATTTTTTCAATAAAATTTGCTTGAAAAGTTTGGTAATTTAAAAATCCGTTTTATATTTGCAGTCCAATTGCGGGAGTAGCTCAATTGGTAGAGCTTCAGCCTTCCAAGCTGAATGTTGCGGGTTCGAGTCCCGTCTCCCGCTCTACGAGTCTTTAAGCGTAGCTTGAAGGCTTTTTTTTTCTTTTTTCATAATTTTTTATTGATTAATTATTGCAACAAAAAAATCGCTGAGTTCTAAAGAATTCAGCGATTTTGCATTTATGCTTTTTCGAGAATTATCTTGCGAGATAAGTTTTTAAAATTTTGCTTCTTGAGGTGTGTTTAAGTCTTCTAATGGCTTTTTCTTTAATTTGTCTTACACGTTCGCGCGTTAAATCAAAAGTTTCACCGATTTCTTCCAACGTCATAGGGTGTTGTCCGTTTAAGCCAAAATACAAACGAATTAAATCTGCCTCTCTAGGAGTAAGCGTTTGCAAGGCTCGCTCAATCTCGATGCGTAACGATTCGTTCAATAATTCGCGATCTGGGTTTGGAGATTCGCCCGAGCGGAGTACATCGTATAAGTTTGAATCTTCTCCTTCCACGAGTGGAGCGTCCATAGAGACATGGCGTCCAGAGTTTTTGATGGATTCTTTTACATCTTCCTCGGTCATGTCTAGCTGATCCGAAATCTCTTCGGCTGAAGGGGCTCGCTCGTGCTCTTGCTCAAGGGCAGCATAGGCTTTGTTGATTTTGTTGATAGAACCGATTTTGTTCAGTGGTAATCTCACGATACGAGATTGCTCTGCCAAGGCTTGTAAGATAGATTGGCGAATCCACCATACGGCATAAGAAATGAATTTGAAACCACGCGTCTCGTCGAATCTTTGAGCGGCTTTGATAAGTCCTAGGTTTCCTTCGTTGATCAAATCTGGGAGGCTAAGTCCTTGATTTTGGTATTGTTTTGCCACCGAAACCACGAATCTTAAATTGGCTTTAGTTAATTTTTCTAGCGCAATTTTGTCACCAGCTTTAATCCTTTGAGCGAGTTCTACCTCTTCTTCGGCAGTAATCAAATCTACTTTCCCAATCTCTTGTAGATACTTGTCTAGCGACGCAGTTTCACGGTTGGTTACCTGTTTTGTAATCTTTAGTTGGCGCATATGGTGTTTTTAGTTTTAGTATTTAATTTTCAATGAAATAAGCCTTCAAACTTTTAAGGTTTTGGCGAAAGCTCGGGTTTATATATACGGAAAAAATATCGGATTGTTACAATTAAAATGTTAAAATATAATTAAAAATATAAATTTGGTGTATCTTACCTTAATCAATGAAAATATGATAAATCTTAATTGAGTTTATAGCTTTTACTTCTAAGCCTTATTTAATAATGGAAGAAAATAAAAACTTCCTTTTTTTGTATTTTTTATTTGTATTGAGTTTTTACTCAAAATATTTTTCATCACAATTTTGTAATTTTTCATTAGATGGGAGATTTGGCAATTGGATACGATGATAATTAGAATATTGTATTTTGTTTAAGTTAATTATAGTTAAAATTAATGATTTTTGTGGTTTTTGTATTTAAATTTGTGGAAATAGACAAAGTCAATGAAATTACGAATTATCAATATTTTGCTTGCGAGTTCTATGCTCGTTGCGTGTAAAAATACTGCGGAAACGATTACAAATCTTAGCCCATCGGAATCGGAAGTCGTAAAAGATTCTACAGCGACAGATTCCATCTCGGGAGTTCCTGATGATGATACAAATACTGAGTCAATGGATGAAGATTTAATCGATCCGGAAACGGGGAAAATCAAAGATTTAGATGCGTATGTGGCGAAGCTGCTATCTGCGCCTGGTGTTGAGCCTATTAAGGGGTATAGATTTAGCATTGAAGGTGATTTTGATGGAGATGGCCAAAAAGAAAAATTGACAGAGCATTATTTTTCTGGAAAAACAAACAAAGAAACCAACAAATTCTATAAGGGCTTAAAGTATTATGATTTTATAACTGTGGTGGTGAATAAAAAGCCGTATTGTTTTATGACATCGAGCAATCCTGCAATGCAATCACTTCCTGTTTCAGATAATAAGCAGCAAGCAGGATTGATGTATGTGAAAAATGAAGGAGATTTGGATGGTGATGGTGGAGATGAAGTGTCTTTCGTTGTGAATTATGCAGACTCAACATCGAACAACGAGTGGGTGATAATGACTTATAAAAACAAGCAATGGAAACGACTATATTCTTTTGAAATTAGAGAATTTGACATCCCAGAGTTACCAGGAACGGAAAGTAGCTACTCCATGTTTGGGCAAGTAGATATGAAGCCTATAAGTCAAGATTCGCTTTTTGCGTTGCAAGAAAAAGAAATGAGAAAATATAAAGGGAGAGTGACCAAAATCAAAGATCATGTAATCCGTTTGGAAGGCGTGTTGAAATTGGCAGATGAGTGCGATGTTACTGTAGACTTAAGAAAACTTAAGAAATAGCGGTAGGTAGGCGTTTTGCTTTTCTATGCTATTAAGCCTTTGTTTTCTCTGCTTGCAAGATAATTGGGCGCTAGGGTAGAGAATATGGCAAGGGCTTTTTTATTTTATTTTTTTAGGAATGTTTTGCTAAAGTGAGGGGGTGAGTAATCACAAGTATTGTCGTTTTCCTTATCAATACTTCGTCGTAAATTACTGGTATTGACAAGCAAACTCCTTTCATTTTCTTTGTCTTTTCTCGGAGCCCAAGGCTTTACGCTGCTTCCTTGCCAACTTTGCTGGTCAAAATTTTCTTTGGCGAAAAGCAAAGCCTCGTTTGCTATTATGATTGGCAAATCATCTAAAAATTGATGCGTTCTTTGTTCTATGGCACGCATCACCTGCTCTAAATTTCTATTCATTTGTTTAGTTTTTGTATATTTGCTCAATAAGTCAGCGCGGGTAACACCAAGCTGCGCACGGATAGGAGCGAGTTTTTACTCGCTCTGGTCTTTTTTAGGAGTAAATAATTCATGAAGTTTAAGGTGTAAATCATTTGTTTTCAGCATTAGCATTGTAATTCTGTCTACTCTCCAAATCTTATCATTGGCAATTAAAATGACAAATTCTAATTTGTCAAACTTCTTAAAACTTTCGTGTAATTCAGAATCCGCTCGTTTTTTGTTTTTTACAGAAACACTATCGTTGTGATTTGCTTTCAAGTTCTTATTTTTGTGTGAGTAATCACAAGGCGAAATGAAATGAAAAAGGTACAAACTGCGTTGTGATTTGCTTTCAAGTTCTTATTTTTGTGTGAGTAATCACAAGTTTAATTGCTTAGCGACCTCAATAGAAGTGTTGTGATTTGCTTTCAAGTTCTTATTTTTGTGTGAGTAATCACAAGCTTCTTCTTTTTTCATATTTCACATCTTAGTTGTGATTTGCTTTCAAGTTCTTATTTTTGTGTGAGTAATCACAAGATCTCCATTGAATAACCATATATTTACAACGTTGTGATTTGCTTTCAAGTTCTTATTTTTGTGTGAGTAATCACAAGCGAAAAAATTTTATCGGAAATACCTGACATGTTGTGATTTGCTTTCAAGTTCTTATTTTTGTGTGAGTAATCACAAGTCGCTGAAAGTCATCCCAATCATAAGCATTGTTGTGATTTGCTTTCAAGTTCTTATTTTTGTGTGAGTAATCACAAGCTTTTAGCACAATTCATCGGTGAGCATACCGTTGTGATTTGCTTTCAAGTTCTTATTTTTGTGTGAGTAATCACAAGAGAAAACATACTGAAATTTAAAGGCGTTACGTTGTGATTTGCTTTCAAGTTCTTATTTTTGTGTGAGTAATCACAAGCCCACTCTTGTGGTCGTCGATTTGCACCTGTTGTGATTTGCTTTCAAGTTCTTATTTTTGTGTGAGTAATCACAAGTGTACCTTTAATTGAAAAGCAAACATTTCCGTTGTGATTTGCTTTCAAGTTCTTATTTTTGTGTGAGTAATCACAAGTGTTTAAGTTTATTACAATCATCATACAAGTTGTGATTTGCTTTCAAGTTCTTATTTTTGTGTGAGTAATCACAAGGGCTCAAATACAGACTATAAAGAATTAGCTGTTGTGATTTGCTTTCAAGTTCTTATTTTTGTGTGAGTAATCACAAGCCATTAATTGAGGTTGATGGAACTTCGGGGTTGTGATTTGCTTTCAAGTTCTTATTTTTGTGTGAGTAATCACAAGGGTTGCTTTCTTTTTTGGCGTGAGGGCGTGGTTGTGATTTGCTTTCAAGTTCTTATTTTTGTGTGAGTAATCACAAGATACTTCTTGTTTTTGCTTGTAAATCAAAAAGTTGAAAAGGTTGCTAGGATTGTAGAAATCTGCAACCTTTTTTTATTTGAAATAAATTTTTGATGATTTTTTTAATTCTAGAAAAGTTCCAATTGCTGGTACATAGGTGGTTTTTCCACCTCTTTGGTACTATGGAATATTTCTGTCATACCGAACTGTTTGTCGGTGATTCTAAAAATGGCTACACGCCCATGTTTGGGTAAAATGTCTTTTACTCGCTTTATATGCACTTCTGTGTTTTCTCGGCTTGAGCAAAATCGCATATAGATTGAAAATTGAAACATAGAGAATCCATCGTCTAGCAATTGTTTTCTAAATTTGCTAGCTCTTTTACGGTCGAGCTTGGTTTCCGTAGGCAGGTCAAATGATACAAGAATCCACATAGAGCGATATTGGTTTAAGCGAGTGAAAAGTTCTTCCATTATTTAGCAAAATTCAGGATAAGCGATTTTTCTTCTAGAGCTTTCTATACATTCATAGAAACTACTTGTTGTGTGGCTCATAGCAACCATGAGAGGGCTTTTTTTGCCATCTATAATAACATCTAGGCTAGGAATTTTTAGTAATTCCGCTTTGTGAGTTGTTGTCAGTTCTTCGGTTAACTCAAAGTTAGCAAGCATTTGGTTGATTAATTGATCAACAAAGGGGCGATAAGGTTCCATAAGATCATCTGCGAGGCAAAATGCATTGTATTTATTTTTATGAAAAATGCCCAAAGCGGGAAGCAGTCCACTTGCCGTAATGGCTCGTGCTGTGACGGCTCTTAATATGGCGTATCCATAATTTAGCCAATGATTGGGCGGAATGCCTTTTTGGTTGCGAGAAAAATCCTCAATCGGGAAAATGTTTTGAAAATAATAGGCTGCTGCATAAGCCTCATGATTTTCTCCATCACCACTTTTCACTTCTTGGATCCATCTTCGTAATTTTCGAGCATCAATATTATTTTTCTCTAAATGCATTGCTTGGTTGGTGATTTTGGCTTGCACCGTCTGTTGCCATAAATTTTTCTTAAGCGGTAGGCTCATGTCAAGCTGATTTTTCAGTCGCTCAGAAAAAAGCGTATGCCCGCTAAGCGGTTGAAATACGCTAGCGGGCATATGCTGGGCATCACATTGAACGACGAGGACTTTGTTTAAACTAAGTTTGCTCAATAATCTACATGTGATGGTGATTTGAGGATGCTCAAGAACAATGACGCCGAGATCTTCAATAGGCAAAGTGCGTTCAGGTTTTTCCTTCTCTGGAAACCGAACGACGAGTTGCTCATTCCGTGTGGAAAGATAAGCTGGATTACCGAAGAAAAGTGTTCTTTTGAGCATGTTGTAAATAATTTAATATTCTCCCACAGATACTATTTTGCCAATATGATTAATTCTTACTTTCAAAATGTCCTTGATTGAGCCTAGGTTTCTTATTCTTTTATAGGCTATATTATTCAATGCAATATTGCTTTCAACATTTGTTTCTAAATGATGTCTAAATGTGTAATCTTTAGTGGCTATCTTTTGTACACGATAGAGATGTTTACTAATGAGCTGATAATTATCTTCATTTAGTAAATCTATTTCATTAATGTCGAAATCATCATTCGGGAAAACAAACATTTCGTTCTGTTTCATGGTGAATAAAAATTCCCAACCTAAGTCTTGATTGAATGTTTTATCAATAATTGGCAAACCTTGATTTACTCGTTCCACCGCTTCAAAGAAAGGAGTTACTTTTTCTTGTAAATTTCCTTTTTTGTCACGATAAATGGCTATATGGTGATTGTTTCCTGTGCTTACAAAGTCACTTTCTAGTTTTTTACCATTTTTATTTGTGATTGTTTTTCCTAGATGGTCTTTTTTGTGGTGCAGGGTTTCCACATTGTTCACTCCCGTAATTGTTACTCGCTTAATACAGATGCCTTTTTCTTTATTTAGCCAAATAGGATTTGTATCTAAATCTGAAAAAGCTTTTTTTGCGTCGCCACCAAATTCTTTTTTCCTATTTTTAAGTATTTCTCTGATTTTTGGGTCTATGACTTTTTCTATTTTTAAATCTGGAGAAATGTCTTTTCTTATAGTATAAATTTCTTCAAAACAAATCACATCAGTCAATGGCTCGTTTTTATACAAAATTGGTGTTTTTTTAAGATTTTTTGAATCAAAGGCTTTGCTCGGATTGTTGTCAAATTTAGCAATGTGATCCAAGACGATTTGTTTGTGTGTTGGATTCACTATTTGTTCTATCTGTTCCAAGCTTATATTTTTATTTAGCTTGGTAGCTTTATCCATTGGTAGTTTGATTTTTCCATAAACTGTCTCCTTGTGCAGTTGCCCTCTTGGTGTAAGTGTAACTTGTGGTGTTGAATTCCCCCCCTTGGTGTAGTTTAGGTTTTTTGTAACTACTTTATTTTTAGCTTTTATTGAAATTAAAATTGATTCTATATGTTTTTTTGCCTCACTTCTTAAATGTGGCATCGGTGGAATGAATTTTCTTTTTCTATTCTCAACGCGAGTGATTTTATCTTCAATATTACATATAATGATATGATTGTCTTTAGCCTCATCTTTTCTTGCATTCAAATTATTGATGTATTGAATGTGATTGTGTGTGGTAAAAGCTACTGTGAGGGCATCCATAGCGTGGTGTCTGTGGTCATTTCTTTTTGTCCAGTTGGTGATAACTTCTACTTCTTTTAGCTCTTCTCTTCCAGTATCAAATCGTTGCTCTATTTCTGTGAGTCCTAGTGCTTTGTATTTTGGGAAATTGAGCTCCTTCATCACATTTACTAAATCCCAATCACTTCTAAGTCGGTCTGTTATGGCACCCGAAGTAGCTGTTACTTCTCGGAATACTTTAAAGAGCATTTTTTTAGCTTCTCTAGCGATGTATTGGCTATTTCTTAAATCTCTTTCAATGAAATCCTTTGGCAAATCTTCTTCAAGCATAAGCAGTTTGTTTCTCTTAGTCTTTGAGATGGAGCCTTTTTCATAAAGCATTTCAACACGCTGTTTGTATTCTTCAACTTTGGATTTAAAATCTTCTGTGATGAAATTCATAGCAGTACGATTGTCTTTTTGCTTATTGGTTGAGCTAAAAGCCAAAGTTTTGTTTGAGAAAGAATCATCAAATAATAATGCTTTTGGTATAATGTGTTCTATTTCAATATCTTTTGAAAATAATCTTTCTCTTGGAATTTTGGTATTAGTAAAAATGTCCTGTTCTGCGTTAGAATCTAACTCTAAAAATAAACGATAACGGATAATATCGTTTTTAGTAGGGTTTGGTATGCCAAATTCTTTAATAATCGTTTTTCGTATTTCTTCGTTTTCTTTGGTGTTTTTATTGATTGTTTCGCTTAGTTCTTTTCTTTCTTTAGCATTTTTTTTGAGTTCACGAGCCAATTCGATTCTCACTTCGTCGGGCTTTCCATAGGTGTCGATGATTTCATTGATAACATTTACCATTTGGTTTAAGATTTTCTCCACAACAGGATTTCTCAAACTATTTTTGGGTAAAATATCAAGTTTGTCGTCTAATTCTCTATTTTCGTTTTCTTCTTTAGTTACACTATGGGAATGATTGTAACCAGCGAGTTTACAAGCGTCAGAATAGTTATTACCTTCTATTAAATGGGGTATAATTTTCCTAATTGCTTTGCTAGATAAGTTTCCGTAATCTTGGGGTAGAGTAAGGCTTGCGAGCCATTTGGTATGCTCGGGTTTAAAACCAAATTTTTCTACCAATTTCTTTTTTAATTTTATCGAAGAGTTTCCATAAATCAGTTTATCTTCTTCGTTTATTTTATTTCCATCTTCTTCGGCAGAGTAGAGCAGGTGCCAAAGTTGAAAGGAGGGTTGCTTGTCAAATCCTTCTTTTTTTGTGGCGTCAAAATGTAAGATTTCTGGTTTGATGCCAATTTCTTTGAAAACAGCCTCTAATTCTTCAACAATTTCAGAATTTGTTTTCTTTTCCCAGTCGTGCCCGTATCCTTCATATTCAGCAATTTGTCTGTAGACATTGAAAAGCATTTCATTGGTACGGTTACCTTCCAGACCATTTGCAAAATTAGTTTTCCAAATTTTGTCGCTTAGTCCCAAAAACTTTAAAACCTCTTTTTGTGTGAGGTTACCTCTAAGATTTAATTCCTTAAAAAGTTCTTTTTTGGTATCTAAATCTAATTCAAACTCCTCATTGTCATCTGTTTTTCTGATTTTAGAAAATTCTAAATTATTTAAATTCTGCCATATTTTAAATTCTTGAAAGAGTGGGGAAGATTTAGCAATTACACGACGACCAATAGTCTGCATTTTAGGCTTTTTGGTTGTTTTGTTGATAATTACATTTCCGTCTTTGTCCTTAGCTTCCACTTCTTTGCTTTCAAATTGGCAAAAACTTAAAATAGATTTCTGAGATTTCAATTTTCTTTGGTAGAAAATAATGACATCTCTTATTTCTTCTTTTAATTCATCAGTAAGTTCTGGGTGGAATTTAGCTTGAGTTTCCCAAATTTGTTCAAACTCATCTAAATAGTCTTGACGGTAGAAAACTTGATTTTTTAATGGCTTGTGTCTATTCTCTTGAATGCTTTTCCATAAGTATTCGCCTACAGTTTCTTTATTGAAATACAATTCTTTGCTTCGGTCGGAAATCGCTCCAAGATAGCCACTAGATTGATTAAGATTATTGTTGATTTCTACCAAGACATAAGCCACTTCCTCAATAGATAATTTTTGAGAAATAGCTTCTACTCTCCATTTATAATGTTGTAATTTTACTTCGTCTCTTTTGCCTTTATTTTCAGCGGTGTAAATTCCTTTTATTGCCAAAAATCTTTTTCGGCTATTCTGCTGTCCTTGTCCATCGAGTGCGGTATAAAGCTCATCATCTAAAATCTCTGGATAGAATTGTTTTTGAAAATTCCATACTTTATCAAACTCATTTTTTAAATCCGAACGATAAAAATCTGGAATATATTTTTTGCCGTTTTTTAGCAAAGAATAAACATATTCTCCTGGGGTAAGGTTGTTGTCATAAAGGTGTTTTGCGACTTTCATTCCGTCTATAGCCACACCTTCGTCTTCGCTTTTTACTTTGCGGCTACTTTTGTATCCTCTTTTCTTATTAATGGCTAAAAATACTCTAGCCAATTCCTCTAGTTCGATTCTTTCTCTGGCGGCTTTTGCTCGTATTTCAAGCGTTTGATATGTTGAGTTTTCTCCAATTTCAGTAAGTGGTGAGCATTCCTTTATAAGTTTATTTTGAATTAAGATCTTGATTAGATTTTCTCTTCTAAGTTTAAATCTTTGAAGGTTTCTCCTTGCGCTTCGTTTTAATGTGCGATCGGCATTGGTAGAGAGTGGTCGTCCTTTTTCAAAGTTCGTCTTTTCATCTACTGTTAATGGATTTACTCTTACACCTAATTTGATTATTTCAGATTGTTCGTTTTCGTTTTCAGCTTCTCTCACAAGAGCCCAGCCAATACTGTTGGTTCCAAGGTCTAGACCTAAAATCTTTTTCATAAAATCTTTAACTCTATTGTTTTGAGCTATAAATTTATGAAAATAATTTTAATTTTGTCAAAAAAATATTTTTGTGATTTAAAAAAAAAGTTTTATATTTGCAACAAGAACTTATAAAGCAAATCACAATAAGGATTATTCCGTTGTGAAAACATTTAGTGCCTCGACTATCTTCGGGGCAATTTTTTTATCCTAAAGTTTCTTAGTTCGTAGTTTGTTGATATATTCAACCAAAGGAAAAATACCGAAAATCTGATTTCCGATAAGCGTTAAAATGATTAAAAACAGTGGTTTGTAAATTAAATTGATCCAGAAATAATGGCTCTCGGGTAGGAGGTAGGCGATAGAAAAAGCCGAACCTATTAAAACGAGCGAACTTAGCATTTTTCGACTCAAAGGGAACACGCCAAACTTCACCCAGTTGAAAGTGATTTTAATCAAATTAAACATGGTGAGCGATATCGCCGTCGCCATCGCAACGCCTAAAAGCCTTAAATCAAAAACTTTAATAAAAATTAAATTCAAACTAATCGTGAGCGCTGCCAAAAGCAGCATAATCACAATATTGATTCGGTAGTATTTGGAAAGCGAAATAATGTGCCCATTAAAGCCCGTCGTCAGATCAAAGAGCATAGCACCACCCAAAACCCACAGAATAGGAGAGGCTTCAAGCAGCTTGTCGCCATTTTTGATCAGTTCTGTGAGGTAGGGAAATCCAACTAAAATACAGGAAAAAATCACTAAACCTTGAAAGAATAATTGAAACGAACTGTCTCTATAAAATTGGTTAAGTTCAGAATAATTTTTTTCTTCTAAATGTTGATTGATGATTGGTGCAGAAATACTGTTGATCCCCATTTGCGGAATCATCATAAACGATAAAATCGCCAGAATAATGCTATACACCCCGTTGGACTCAAACCCGATGAGCTCTCCAATCATAAAATTGTCCACGCGCAACGCCACATAATGCCCAATATTGCCCAGAAATCCGTATAAACTATAATTTACAACTTTTTTCCAGAGTTGATTGGTTTTTAAATAATTAAGACTAAAATCAGGTTGCAGTTTTTCTAATCGGTGCGCATACCAAACATAGCACAAAAGCGAAAAAGCAAACATTCCGATAAAAAACGAATACGCTATTTTTTCTTTTAAACCAAAATAGAAAAACAACGAAAAAGCACCGATATTCGCAATTTTAGGAAATAAATTTTCAAAAATGTTAGGAATTGCAATTCGCTTAAAATTAGAAATATATTTATTGAAAATAGCATTTAATGCTAAAATCAAAATCAAAGGCAAAATCAGAGATTTCATTTCCCGCACCGCCGATTCTTTGATGCTAGGAAAAAGCCAATTCGCTGCGAAAAATAAAATTGTAAATAGCGAAAAACTAAAAATCATGCTCAGAAGGCTCACCCATAAAAAATTCTGGTGTTTGCCCACTTTTTGTGCGTCGTAAAAGAATTTTACATTAGAAAACGACACGCCAAGCACCACGCAAGGCAAAAACATTTCTGCCGTAGAGAGCACATAGCGTAATTTCCCGTAAAAGTCTAAATCATTGGGAAATATAAAGATTACGGCAAGTGTTCCCAGGGCAAAACCTAGGTAGCCTACAAGGGAATATTTAATACTTTGCCGTGCAACAATGCCCATTTTTTAAGTCAGATTTTTTAATAAAAAACAAAGGTAGATATTTTTGCTGAATGAAATCGGTTTTTTGTATTTTTGGCGTTTAGTGCTTTAAAAATCACGGCAAAAAATGATTTTCAAGCGTTTAATTGAAAATTTTTAGTCAAAATAAGGCAAAACCAAAAATAATTTCTATCTTTGCCACCCAATTTAAAAATCATACAAAATGAATCATTACGAAACTGTTTTCATTTTAACTCCCGTTCTGTCTGATTCTCAGGTGGAGGAAGCAGTTAAAAAAGTTGAAAACTTCCTAAAGGAAAGAGGTACAGAGATTGTACACCAAGAAAACTGGGGACTACGCAAATTAGCTTACCCAATTCAATTGAAAAGAAACGGATTCTATCACCTAATCGAATGGAAAGGAGAAGGAAATGTGGTAGCAGATCTAGAGTTGATGTTTAAACGCGACGAGCGTGTATTGCGTTACTTAACCGTGAAATTAGACAAACACGGAATTGAGTGGGCAGAAGACAGAAGAAAACAAAAAGCATCGTCTAACAAATAAAAAATACAACTATGGCAATTGATGAATTAGCAAAACAAGTAGAGCAAGGCGGTGAATCAGAAATCCGTTATTTAACTCCAATCGATATTGAAACTCAATCTACTGAAATGTTCTGTAGATTTAAAAAATTCGGAATCAAATATGTAGATTACAAAGATCCAGATTTCTTACTACAATTTGTGAACGAGCAAGGTAAAATCTTACCAAGAAGATACACTGGTACTTCTTTGAAATACCAAAGAAAAGTGGCTCAAGCTATCAAAAGAGCTCGCCATTTAGCTTTATTACCATTTGAAACAGATTTATTAAAATAACCCAAAATAAGAAACTAAAATGCAAGTAATTTTAACAAAAGACGTAGAAAACTTAGGTTTTGAGTTTGAAGTAGTTTCAGTAAAACCGGGTTACGGAAGAAACTTCTTAATCCCTCAAGGTTTGGCTAAATTAGCTACTCCTAAAAACATCGAGGAATTAAATAAGGTTTTAGAAGATAGAAAAGCACACGAAGAAGCTCTTATCGCAGAAGCAAATAAAATTATCGAGGCTGTTAAAGGTCTTGAACTAGTAATCGCTGCTAAAGTGGGAGAGGGGGATAAACTTTTCGGTTCTGTAAATAACGCAGATTTAACTGACTTGTTGAACCAAAAAGGTGTGAATGTTGAACGTAAACATGTATCTATCTTAGGTAGAAACATTAAGAGATTAGGTTCTTACACTGCTATTGTGAAACCTCACAGAAGTGTACAAACTGAAATTTCTTTCGACATTGTACCAGAATAATTTTATTTAATAAAAAATTTAAAAACGGATGATTCTTTATAGAACCATCCGTTTTTTTATGCTTTGATTTTTCTTATGAAAATTAGAATTTAGGCAATTCCACTTCTGTTGCCCCTAATTTGTATCGTTGGAAATCGGCATCGTAAAAATGATAGCCCATTTCGTTTAGCCATTTTTTCACTTCAGTTTCTAGGATACCTTCTCCTTTTCCGTGGATGATCACGACACGATCGTAGCCATGCTCTCTAGCTCTTTCCACTCTTTTCTTTAGAGAGTTCATTTGGCGGGCTAAAATCAAGTTTTTTGCCAATAATCGGTCGTAGTTTTCTAATTGGGCATAATGCAAATCAATTTCCAGAGGTGGTTTTCTGATTTTCTTTGTTTTTTTAGCCACCTTCTCCTTTCCAGTTTTGATTTCTGGCATTTTTGCACGAGGGTCAAAAACTTTTTCTACCTTTTTCTTTTTAGGCGTTAATTTTTTAGCCTCTTTTTTTGGGGTAGTTTTTGGAGCAGAAAATTCAATTTCTTCTTCCATTCCTACATCGGGCAGAAGCTCTTTAGGTTCGTAGAGCATCTCAAAACCAAAATCGGTTTCAATGGTGATTTCGTTTTCGTTCACTTTGGTTACAGTGCCGTTGAGATTATCATCGATTACTTTTACTTTATCGCCTATTTTAAAATGTATCATAGTTTGGATTTAATGGTTGAATTCATAAAGGTAATAAAAAATAGGGATTTTATGCTTTTTTTAGCTTAAAACTTTTAAATAAAAAAACAATCCCCAATAAATTGAGGATTGTTGTAAACAATAAAAATAATTAAAGATGAATTATAATTCTGCAATATATCTTTCAGCGTCAAGAGCGGCTTTACACCCAGAGCCCGCTGCCGAAATCGCTTGGCGATAAGTGTGATCTTGCACATCTCCTGCCGCAAAAACACCAGGAATATTAGTGTGAGTTCCTTTGCCTTGTGTAATGATATAACCAGTTTCATCGGTATCCACCACACCTTGGAAAAGCTCTGTATTTGGTTTGTGCCCAATGGCTATGAAAACTCCATCTACAACCAAATCGCGTTTTTCTTGTGTTTGATTGTTAAAAATATGAGCTTTTTCTACTACCATTTCTCCGCTAAGACCTTCCAGTTCATGATTAAATAAAACCTCAATGTTTGGTGTGCTTAATACTCGGTCTTGCATTACTTTAGAAGCACGCATTTCGTCTTTTCTCACTAAAAGATACACTTTGTTGCAAAGCTTTGCCAAGTAAGTAGCTTCTTCCGCAGCAGTATCACCGCCACCAATTACAGCTACATCTTTGCCTCTATAGAAGAATCCGTCGCAAGTGGCGCAAGCTGAAACTCCGCTTCCTGCATATTTTTTCTCGTCGTCTAAGCCTAAATATTTTGCCGACGCACCCGTTGAGATAATAACGGTTTTGGTATTATAAACATCTCCGTTATTGGTAATTACTTGATGAATACCACCTTTTTCTTGGCTTAATTTTACTTCTTTTACAAAATCAAAAATTACTTTAGTACCGAATCTTTCTGCTTGTTTTTGCAAATCAGTCATTAATTCTGGTCCCATGATCCCATCGGGATAGCCAGGGAAATTCTCAACATCTGTAGTTGTAGTGAGTTGTCCACCTGGCTGCATGCCTGTAATCACGATAGGGTGCATTTCAGCTCTGGCGGCATAGATAGCTGCAGTGTATCCTGCTGGTCCCGAACCTATTATAATAACATTGTGTGTAGTATCTGACATAATTGTTTAGTTTTTTTACAAATTTATTGAATTAAAATGAATATTTTATCATATTTCAAATTTTGTATTGTTTAAAAAATCTCTTGTATCTTTATTGCTAAGAAATTTTTTAAAATATATTGAAATGAAGAAAATCGCTATTGTTTTAAGTTTTTTAAGTCTTTGTGTTTTTGGACAAAATCAATATTCGCCTTACTATTATCAGCGTGTAAGTTTGTTTGAAGAATTACCCATTACGCCCAATGATGTAGTGTTTTTGGGCAACAGCATTACCGATGGTGCTGAGTGGCAAGAGCTTTTTCCAGATGTTTCTATTAAAAATAGAGGAATCAGTGGAGATGTGTGTCAAGGTGTTTTAGACCGATTGGAGCCGATTGTTTCTGGAAAGCCAAACAAAGTTTTTCTACTCATCGGAACCAATGATTTGGCACACAAAGTGAGCAATGATTCTGTGGTGAGTGGGATTAAAACTATCGTAAAAACAATTCAACAAAAATCTCCAAAAACTAAAATTTATTTACAAAGTATTTTGCCTGTAAATGATTCTTTTACCAAATTTAAAGGTCATTACGCACGCATTCATGATATTCCACTCATCAATGCAGAATTAAAGGCGTGGGCTCCCAAAGTTGGGATTACTTACATTGATTTGTACAAAGATTTTGTAATCCCAAACACCCATCAATTAAATCCAGACTTCACCAACGATGGTTTGCATCTTTTGGGCAAAGCCTATGTGCATTGGGCAAAATTGATTAAGCCATATCTTAATGAGCGATGATTTTGTAATTTTTGCCTTTTTTGCCTACATTTTTAATTTCCAATGATTTCCAATTTTGGGGGAGTATTGGATTTTTTTGTTGAATTCCTTCGGGAGTAAATTCTAAACCGCCAAATCCAAAAAGCACTGCTTGGAGCAATCCGCCTGCGGCTGTGGTAAAATAAGTGGTGTTGGAGTTTCGTGTTTCGGCAAGGGCACCAAAAGGTGGTCTTTTGTAGGGGGCGTAACTTTCGTGAAAAAGTCGTTCAGCTTCTTTTTTGTTGCCTAATTTAGCATAAAGGATAGACAAAATTGCATGGCTCATCGCAGGACCATCAGGCGAAATTTTAGATTCATAATATTTTAAATCCTTCAAAATTTGATTTTTATCTTGGATTACGCCAAGCGGATACGCCAATAAATTCACATCTACTTGTTTGATGATCTCTCCCCCGTAGTTCTTGTGTTCTTTAGTTATTCCATTTTCAAACTGATGGAAAACGAGTCCATTTGCAATTTTTTGCCAAGTCTTGGGCGCTTCTTTGCCTAGAATTTTTGCCGATTGGGTGGCGTATTGTAGTGATTTTAACGCTACGGCATTGGTAAACGCATTGTCGTCTACATTGTGTGCAAATTCATTCGCGCCGATGCAATTTAAAATAGAATAAGATCCATCCGGATTTTGCGTTGCTCGGCTCACCCAAAAATCTGCCACATTTTCCAACACCGAAAAATTGTTTTTAAGCCAATTTTTATCCTGAGTCAATAAATAATATTGCCAAAAAGCTACACCCACATCACCCGTGATATGGTGTTCAAATGGTCCTGTGAGTGCAAAAGTAGGCGTAGATTCTTCGCCTTTGTTATCGCTTTCCCATGGGAACATAGCACCATGGTAATTATAAGTTTTTGCTTTGGCAATGGCTTGAGCTAAATGTTTTTTTCGGTAGGCAAGCATTGAGTGAGCTAAATCTTTGTTTAAAAGTAAAATAGGCGGGTACATCCAGAGTTCGGCATCCCAAAATATATGCCCATTATAAGGCGATTGTTGTGAAATTCCCAACGGTGGAATGCTTAAAGCTTCTCCTGCTCGCACCGACGAGTACAATTGAAATAATGCTAAACGAACATCTTTTTGTGCTACAGCATCCCCTTCAATCACAATGTCCGATTGCCATAAATCTTCCCATAATTTTTGATGTTGCGCCCACAATTGGTCGTAACCTTGTAAAATATTATAAATACAAATTCGCTCAGATTTTGTGCTTGGATATTCGCTCTCTTGGTTGCTACATTGTACTCCTAGCCATGAAAATTCATAATTTTCTCCTTTTTTTAATTTTTGGCTAAAGCTCAAGCTATTTTTTGAGCCATCGACTTTTTGTTTCAATTTTGGAATTTTATGTGCTTCGGTAAAAGCAATATTTTTCCACAAAAACGAACAAGTGGTGGCCAAAGTTGTCTTTTTTGTAGGACTTTCTGCAACTGAATTTAATAAATAAAGATTAGTTTCTAAATCTCTATGCTGAATGAATTTTTGTTGTTTAATCGTGTAGTTTTCAGGGCTTATGATGTTTCCTTGTACTTTAATTTCAATTGGTTTAAATGCTGAAATTTTCACATTTATCATTGCCGAATTTTTATACGAACGAAGGGCAAAAATATCATAACTGATTTTAGCCTTATTTTTATAATTAAAGGAAGTTGTGAGTTTGGCTTGTTTTAAATCTAAAGTTTGTCGCCAGTTGGAAATATTCTCAAGCGAAATTAATTCTCCGTCAATCCAAAGGTCTAAATCTATAAAATTCATGCCTTTAACGATTTGGCTTACATGCAAATTCGGGTCTTCGTCAAATACATTATTCAGCACAATATGCTCTACTTTGAAAGGTTTTTCGCTACTTTGCATGCCTAGAAAACCATTGGCAAGTGCCACACCGTGATAATTTTCGTAAGAATCAGCTTGAATTTTCCAATTTTCATCTATTTGTGCAAAGCACAAAAATCCAATCAAAAAATAAATGAAAAACACATTTTTTTCCAATTCATTCCTTTAATAATTTAGCAATCTACCAATTTTACACTTACGGCTAATCCGCCCTCAGAGGTTTCTTTGTATTTGGAATTCATGTCTTTAGCCGTTTGCCACATGGTGTGAATCACATGGTCTAGCGACACTTTTGGGTGCTCGGCATCGAGTGCCAATTCCGATGCATTGATGGCTTTGATGGCGCCCATAGAATTTCGCTCAATACAAGGAATTTGCACTAAACCTTCAATCGGGTCGCAAGTAAGTCCTAAATGATGTTCCATGGCGATTTCTGCAGCATTCATACATTGAGCAGGCGTTCCACCACGCAATTCGCAGAGAGCCCCTGCAGCCATGGCCGACGATACGCCGATTTCTGCTTGGCATCCACCCATAGCGGCCGAAATCGTTGCGTTGCGTTTAAAAATGCTACCAATCACGCCCGCAGTGAGCAAAAATCGTTTAATTTCTTCAAAGCCAGCTTTGTGGTTTTCTACGCTTAAATAAAACATCAATACGGCAGGGATTACCCCTGCAGAACCATTGGTAGGAGCCGTAACCACACGCCCAAGCGAAGCGTTTACTTCGTTTACAGCAATGGCAAAAGTGGAAACCCATTTAAAAATTTCTCGATAAAACATGCGCGTTTTTCGGATGCTTTTGAGCCAATTATTGGGGTGGGTATAAGGAAATCTCGGATCTTTTAATTTTTGGTACATATCATAAGCTCTGCGGCGCACCATAAGTCCGCCAGGCAGGAAACCTTCGGTGTGGCAGCCAACATAAATCGACTCAAGCATCACTTTCCAAATGGCTTTTAATTGGTGATTGATTTCTTCTTCGGTGCGCACACTTAATTCGTTTTGCAACACGACATCAGAAATGTTCATATTGAGCTCATTACAATAGTTTAGTAAATCTTTAGCCTTATAAGTAGGGTATGGAAAAGATTGGTTGTCAGATAAATCCACCATTTCTTCGGTTTCTTCTTTGGTGATGAATCCACCGCCGATAGAGTAGAAGGTAGAATCGTAATTTTCGCCATTATCAAGAAAAGCGGTAATCTTCATCCCGTTGGCATGATAGGGTAAAAACTCCTTGTTGAATTTAATCTGTTCAAAATCGAAATATATCGTTTTTTGATTGTCTAAAAGCAAGTTATGATGCGTGCGAATATGCCCAATGATGCTATCAATGCTTTCCACAGGAATCGTCACGGGGTCGGTGCCGCTCAAGCCCAAAAGAATTGCCAAATCTGTAGCGTGGCCTTTGCCCGTAAGCGAAAGCGAGCCATACAAATCGATTTGAATCCCATTGACTAAATCAAAAATGTTGCGATTTTTTAATTCTTCCAAGAATTGCTGAGCCGCGCGCCATGGTCCCAGAGTGTGCGAACTTGATGGTCCCACACCGATTTTGAGCATATCAAAAACACTAATATTTTCCATTTCTAAAGATTATAAATTGCAAAAAGAGCGGATTTATATCTCGCATAAATCCGCCTTAAAGATAAGAAATATTATTAAGTTTTTTTAAAATTTATAGCCTACGCCCGCTTGAATAGAAAAATCCAATAAGCCTTCGTCTTTCGTTAAATTATGGAATTTAAGTGCTGGACTTAAACTGAAAATAAAATTCGAATATGGATATTCTAATCCCGCCGAAGCGCCAAGCCCTATGCCTGATTGTTTATTAGCTTTTTTTGTTTTATTGAGTTGAACATCAAATAAAGGTCCGCCACTCACAAAGAAATAGTTTAAAAAATTATAATGAACAAAGACTGGAATGCTTAAAAGATGAAAATTTTCTGTCTTGTTCGGGGACGGCTCGGTAATACCTGGAATCTCATCGTACTCTGTAACCATTTCATTTCCAATATAATTAACGCCTGTAGCTATATGGAAATTATTTGCAATTTTTCTTAAATATTGAATTTCTACATTTGTTTTTGGCTTAACTGAGTAAGATGATCCACCAGACACAGGTGGAAATTGAGATAAATCTACAATATTAAAATTATACGAAAATCGAATTTGATTTTTTTGCTGTGCTTGTGACAATCCGCTGATTATCAATAATAGCAATGCAAAACTACGAAATAATTTTGTTCTCATATTTAATTAAATTTTGTATACCAAATATAGGAATTATTTAATATGTTTTGTGAAAAAGATTAAGTTTTTTCATAAATTTCACCTCGCAGTGTAATGTTGCGTTGTGCGAGTTCAGTTCTAATTTTTTCGAAACTTTTTCGGTTGTAGTAAGTATAAAAATGCGTATAGCTAAAATCTTTTAAAACTATTCCGATTTGGTTGTTTACATTGTTGGGCGCGCCCCGTTCAAAAATAACTTCTTGAATATCTTGTATTCTGTATGCCTTAAAATACCAAGGAAAATAGAGATTTTTGATGATTAAATATTGCTGAGAAAAAACTAAATAATAACTCTGCTGTCCATTGATTCCATAAAAAAACACGATGATAAAAATGGGCAAAATAAGAATAATTGAAAGCGGAAAGAGCGTTTTTGGGAAAAGCGAAGTTGAAAGCCCTAAGATGAAAAGCATCAATCCATTATTGAAATTGAAAAGATAATTTCCTTTGTATTCTGTTCTTTTTTCGTTGAAGGTTTCTCGCTTCAGCACAGGTTTGATTTCAATCGGAGTGTAATGTTCATCTCGCTGAACAACTTGGTAGAGCAATAGATTTAAATCTTTTAAATTTTGATAAAAATAATAGGGCAAAATCAATTTTTTTTCATCATCAAAAACGATTTCAGCAACTTCGGCCTGTCTTGTGAGCCTTAGTTTTTTGGTATTAAGTTTCAAACTTTTAATTTGATTTAAAGTATATTCCTGATTTTTAAAAGAAATGCTGTTTTCGTCTGCAATGATTTTGAATGGCAAAGATAAAAAATCGAAATAAAGAGTAATTGCAATCAGCGCAAAAAGCATAATAGCTATCATCAACAAAAGGCTACTTCCTTTTTCAATTGCAGTGTAAAAGCTCATGCTAGCGACTGGAAGTAAAAATAGAAAGCACACGCCCAATAAAATGGCTAAATATATTTTGTTTGGTTTTACGACAACTTGTTCAAACATCTCAGTAGTTTAGTCAATGTAAAGATACTGAATTTTGTGTATTTTAGTCTATTTCTTCATGTAGAATTCTATGCATGTTTCGGATTCTTTATCCATAAAAAAAATCGGAATTTGATATATTTTTTAATCTTTAATTAAATTTCAAAGCACAAAAAAATGGGGAAAATCTAATTTTCCCCACTTTTCTCAATTACATAGTATTTCGAAAAAAAAACTATCTTATTTTCTTTTGGCTTTAGCTACCCAAGTTTTTCCGTCTTGTTGAACAAAAAGAGTCAAATCTTTATCATTGATTCTCACATATTGTCCTTCGCCAAGTCCTTCTACTACGATAGTTGAATTTTCTCCTTTTTTGATTTTAATTCCTGTAAGTGTAGGAATTTTTCCATCTGTTTTAGAGAATTCAAAATTGTACTTGTCTCCAGCTTTTACTACGGTAACTTTACCATCTTGGATTTTCACATTGTCTTCATCAAGAAATCCTTCTGAGTATCCTACTTTTCCTTCGTAAGTACCAATGAAAAATAGGTTGTCTGCTGGATCGTCGTCGTCACTACATGACACCAACGCGAACGATGTAACTACCATAAATAATAGTAATCCAAAAATTTTCATTGCTTTCTTCATAATATAAAAGTTTTAAAAATTAATATGCCTAATAAAAAACAAACACCTTGCCACAACCTGGCTAAAAACCCGTGTAATCCTTACTATTAGTGGGTTTTTTAGCGGAAATTTAATACTTTTTAGAATTTCAAAAAGAAATTTACTGCTGTGATAAATGCTATTAAATAGTTTTTTTAGTTCACAAAAAAACTCCCCATTCCATATAGAAGGGGACTTTTAATGAAAAACATATTATGAATTAATTTCTTCGGTTGAGCATGCTTAAAAAGTAAAGCAACTGAGCCAACGAACCTAAAGCTGCAACTAAGTATGTTCTTGCCGCCCATTTCAAGGCGTCTTTGGCAGCGGCGTATTCGCGTGGTTGCACTACATTTTTTTGTTGCATCCATGCGAGTGCTCGGTTGCTGGCATCGTATTCTACAGGCAAAGTCACAAAAGTGAAAAGCGTGGTCACCCCAAAAAAGGCTACTCCAAGCATCAAAACATAAGGAATGTTCATGGTGGCGTAAAGGGCAATTCCTCCCATGATTAAAAACATGGATAAATTGGAACTTATGTTTACCGCAGGCACCATCTTAGATCTAAAGTTAAGCCATCTGTAGCCCACTTTGTGTTGCACAGCGTGTCCGCATTCGTGTGCGGCAACAGCAGCCGCAGCTGCATTTCTTTCTAAATATACGCCTTCAGATAAGTTTACGGTTTTGCTTCTCGGGTCGTAGTGGTCGGTAAGTTGTCCAGGTACTGAAACTACTCGTACATCGTTGATTCCATTGTCGGCAAGCATTTGCTCTGCGATTTCCTTTCCGCTCATGCCATTGGAAAGTCGCATTTTTGAGTATAGCTGAAATTTGGATTTCAGTTTATGGCTC
Source organism: Ornithobacterium rhinotracheale (assembly GCF_022832975.1). Taxonomy (NCBI): domain Bacteria; kingdom Pseudomonadati; phylum Bacteroidota; class Flavobacteriia; order Flavobacteriales; family Weeksellaceae; genus Ornithobacterium; species Ornithobacterium rhinotracheale. The sequence continues at coordinate 1,190,011 of NZ_CP094846.1, forward strand.
ACATACATGCTTGCGAGAGTGAAAATACCAATTATTAAATAATATCCCATAGTTGATTCAAATTATTTTGGTCTACTAAAATCAAAAATGATACCTATTTTTCTTAAAATCAGTAGAGCGGCTAAGATTGTTGTTTTATTTATCTAAAAATTAAAGATTTGTGTGATTTTTTTAATCAGTTAAATAAAAAAAAGAGAGATTTCGATGAATGGAAAACCTCTCTTTAGAAATATCATAAAAATTAAAATTATCGCTTAAAGTGTAACAATAATAAATTGTTCTGGTATAGGTATAAATCTTTTCCTTTGATTTCGTAGCGATTGGATTTGCCTAAAAGTGATAAATATCTATTTTCTATATCTAATTGTGGGCAGGCCATGCGAGTGCTTGCTAAGTTTGAAAAATTAATCACTCCAGCTTGAGCGGTACATGGTCCAAAGAATCGGTTGCATCCCGCAAATCCGTTTACTTTTAATTCTGTGCCTTCTTTTTGAAAGTTGATAGATAAAGGTGATGCATTAAATCCTAGTTCTGCATCTTTATTGTTTTGTAAAATCCAATTTCCGTATAATTTTGCAACATCGGTAGAGCCTTTAGTAATAGGGCTAAGGGCGTCGCATGAGAATAGTAAAATTGCCATTACAAATAATATTGATATTTTTTTCATTTTGTTAATTTCTAAGTTCTGCGTTTAATTTATCTTGAAGCGCCTTGATTACTTTTTTCATAATTGCATCAATTTGCTTATCGTTCATTGTTTTTTCTTCGTCTTGTAATTGAAGGCTGATTGCATACGATTTTTTACCCTCAGGGAGTTTGTCTCCTTGGTACACATCAAATAAGTTTACACCTTTGATGTGGGTGCTATCGCAAGCCTCAACACATTCTCTTACGGCATCGTAACTTGTATCTGTATTCAATAATAGAGCCAAATCTCTTCTCACGCTTGGGAATTTAGGTAAATTCTTGAATTTCATACCTTTATTTTCCTCATAGTTTTTGTAAAGAGACGCCATAGTGAATTCTGCGTAGTACACAGGCTGCTCGATGTCGAATTTCTTCAATAAATCTTTGTTTACCTCAGCTACATACACCAAAGATTCTTCGTTCAAAAGATAGTTGAGTGCATAGGTGAAATAATTTTTTTCTAATTCGGCACCTTTTGTATTTTGTGCTTTGAATTTTTCTAATATTTGCTCAACAACACCTTTAAGGTAGAAGAACGAAACATTTCTTGATTTTTCTTGCCAATTTTCACCTGCTACATCACCTGTTACGGCAAGGGCTAAATGTGGCGTTTCGATATATTTTCCGTTTTCTACTCGGTAAGATTTTCCAAATTCAAATAATTTGATGTTGGTATTACGGCGTTTGATATTGTAGTCTAAGTTTGAAAGCAAACTTGGCAGCAAACTTCTACGCATGGTAGAAACATCTTGGCTTAATGAATTAATCAAAGTCACCGAGTTTTCTTCGTTGTAGCCCAACCAGTCGTTGTATTCTTTTTTGTACATTGAAAGGTTCATCGCCTCGTTGAATCCGTGTGTAATCAATAAATCAGAAATTCCCTCGCTCACTTTGTGGTTTAAGAATCCTTCTCCCGCAACGATAGAAGAGCTTACTTTTTCATTGATTTGGATATTGTTGTATCCGTAGATTCTCAAAATATCTTCAATCACATCAATCTCTCGCTGAACATCTACACGATAAGCAGGTACTTTCAATTCTAAAGTTCCGTCTGTTTCAGAGATGATTTCGATATCAAGCAATTCTAAAATTTCTTTGATTTTCTCGCGATGAAGTCTTTCCCCCAAAATTCTTTCTACATTTCTATATTGTAGCAAAACATCAAAATCTTCGATTGGAGTAGGGTAGACATCAACTACTTCACCCACCACTTCGCCACCTGCGATTTCTTGGATTAATTTTACTGCAAAATGTAATGCTTTTACACAATAATTCGGGTCGATTCCTCTTTCAAATCGGAACGATGAATCGCTATTGATGGTTTGGCTTTTGGCAGTTTTTCTTACGCTCACAGGATTGAAGTAAGCACTTTCCAAAAAGATATTTTGTGTGGTTTCGCTCACAGCAGAATCTTTACCACCCATTACACCTGCTATACACATTGGTTCGTTTGCGTTGCAAATCATCAAATCATCGCCGCTCAAGGTGCGTTCTACCTCATCTAGCGTAGTAAATTTCTCGCCATTGGTGGCTTTTTTAACGATAATGGTATTTCCTGCAATTTTATCGGCATCAAAAGCGTGCATGGGTTGTCCCAATCCGTGCAACACATAATTGGTAGCATCTACCAAGTTGTTTTTAGGAGAAAGCCCGATGGCTTTTAATCTCTGTTGAAGCCATTGTGGAGAAGGTGCTACTTTTACTCCTTTGATATAAATTCCTGCATATCTTGGACAAAGCTCAGCATCTTCTACTTTTACTTCAATTGGAGATTTTTCTTTTGAGCTGATTTCAAGTTCGGTATCTGGCTGCTCAAAAGTCGCATTTAATTTTTTAGATTTCATGGCAACGTAGGCGTCTCTTGCTACACCGAAATGCGACATAGCATCTGCACGATTGGCAGTGAGTCCGATTTCGTACACATAATCTACGCTCTCATCAATAATTTCTGATAGGGGAGTTCCGGCTGTTAAACTTTCATCCATTACCCAAATGCCCGAATTGTCTTCAGAAATGCGCAATTCTTTTTGAGAGCAAATCATTCCGTTGGATTCTTCGCCCCTTAGTTTTGCTTTTTTGATGGTAAATGAATTACCCTTATCATCTTTGATTACGGTGCCCACAGTGGCCACGGGAACATTTTGCCCTGCTCCTATGTTAGGCGCACCGCACACGATTTGCTGAATGTTACCATTTCCTAAATCTACGGTTGTAACTTTAAGTTTGTCGGCGTTGGGATGTTGTTCGCAGGTCAATACTTTTCCTACAACAAAACCTTCTAAATCTTCTTTGGCAACGCCAGTTTTTTCTACTCCTTCTACTTCAAGTCCTGTATCGGTTAAAATGGCTGAAACTTTTTCTACATTTAAATCTGTTTTTAAAAAATCAGATAGCCATTGGTGAGAAATTTTCATGTATTATAGATTAAATACTTATTTATGTTGGTTTAAATTTTTTATTTAGCTGAAAGCATTAGTGGCATCACAAGCATTAAGATTTCTTCGCCTTCTTCCAAGTCTCCCACAGGTTTTATGATACCCGCACGGCTTGGCTCAGACATAGAAAGTGTAATGTCTTCGCTTTGTAAATTTTGTAAGATTTCAGACAAGAATTTAGCATTAAATCCAATTTGGAATTCTTCTCCATGGTAGTCGCATGGCAATTTTTCCTCAGCCTTGTTTGCAAAATCCGTATCTTCTGAGTTGATGGTTAATTGATTACCATTTAGTTTTAATCTTACAAGATAAGTTGATTTATTGGCAAAGATAGATACACGGCGTAGCGAGTTCAAGAACATCGTACGGTTGATAGTCATCACTTTTGGATTTTCTTTCGGGATCACAGCACCATAAGCAGGATATTTCCCATCTACCAATCGGCAAGTAATGGTCAAATTCCCTACGCTAAATCTTGCATTGTTTTCGTTATAGTCCACAATCACATCTTCTCCAGAGGGCAAAATATTTTTTAAGATATTCATAGGCTTTTTAGGCATAATGAATTCCGAACCATCTGTTGAATGTAAATCATTTCTTGTATATTTCACCAAGCGGTGTGCATCTGTTCCCACAAATTGTAGGAAATTGCTATTCCATTCGAAATAAACACCTGTCATCACAGGGCGATGAGTATCGTTGCTCGTTGCAAAAATAGTTTTGTTAATCGCCTCTACCAAGACATCGCTCGGGATTGTTGTGGAGCTTACATCTGGCAAAGCTGGTGTTTCTGGAAAATCCTCAGACGAAAGATAAGATAGCTGGTATTTACCTTGATCAGAAACGATTTCTAATTGATTATCTTCTCTTTTTAAGAAAGTTAAAGGCTGGTCTGGGAAAGTTTTAAGCGTATCAAGCAAAATCTTTGAAGGCACGCAAATAGATTCCACATCTTCTGATTGAACTTCGATCACGGTTGAAATGGTGGTTTCTAAATCTGTTGCAGTGATTTTCAATTGATTGTGATCTAAATCAAACAAAAAATTGTCTAAAATAGCTAAAGTATTGCTTGAATTTATGACGCTACCTAGCATTTGTAGGTGCTTTTGCAATGTCGAACTCGCAACGATAAATTTCATATTATATTAATTTTTAATCTATAACTTAATCCAACAAATGTACACAATTAACTTTGAAAATGAAAACTTTTCAAGATACTTAGATTCATTTTAGCCCGATAATCCATTCCATAGTATCAATCCCATCGGCATAATCCCAAAGATTTGGTCGTTGTGCTTGCCCGAGTGGAGTAGTGGTTAAAGTTGTATTAAAGTTTTCTGTCACAAGGCATTGAATCTTGTCTTGTAGCGATTCCAAAGTTTGGTTTAAAATAACATCGGAGTTATATTTTTCATAATAAACCACCGCAATGGGACTGAAAAGTGAAGCGTTTTCTTCCAGCAATACAAAACTATTGTCCAAAATTGGAATTTGTTTCATCATCAAAATCGCACGATTGTAATCATAATTATTGGCGTATTTATGATGATTGATGATGTCTTTCCAATCGTAAAGTGCTTTAAAAATTCGGTCTAAATCGTAATTTTCAGGCACATAAAGTTTTGTCACATTTCGGCAACCCAAACCAAAATATCGGAGCATATCGTGACAAAGCAATTTCAATTGTTCGTCTGTTTCATCGCCTGTGAGCACCGCCACCGATGTTCTGTTTCGGCGAATGATGTGCGGCTTGTTTTTGAAATAAGATTCAAAATAGCGCGCCGTGTTGTCGCTACCCGTAGCTATTACTGCATCGTAATTGTGTAGATTTTCAACCACTTCTATGGCTTGGTTTAAATCTTCTGAATTTGTTTTTAGAAAATCAATCATGTATTGCATGAGCGATTGATCTTTGGACGATAATTTGATTTGAGCCTTTTTGCCCGCAAGCAACACGCAAAGCAAATCGTGAAATCCCACCAAAGGAATGTTGCCTGCCGCTACGATGCCAATGGTTTGATTTTTAGGCGAAAAAATATAGTTTTTAAGCCATTTTTCTATATTTTCTTGGGTTAAAGCCTGCGACCATTCACTTAGCGTGAAAAGCATGTTTTCTTCTGTAAACCAAGGATTTTGTGCGCTGGCTTTTCGTATGGCAAGGACAAGCTTCTCCTGCTCGGGAGAAAAATCGTTTTTTGAATGATTTTTTATGAATGATTCTAAATTACGCCCCAAATCGCAAAAAGTTGCGACACGATTTTTTAATTGCATAGAATTTGTTGTTAATTTGCAACAAAAATAAGATTTTAATTATGGCAATCAAAATAACAGACGAATGTATTAATTGTGGCGCTTGCGAACCAGAGTGCCCAAACAACGCAATTTACGAAGGAGCTATGGATTGGCGTTTTGAAGACGGAACTACGCTTTCAGGTTTTGTAGCGGGTAGAAACGGACATTCGGCCGATGCTGCCGAAGCACAAGAGCCAATTAGCGACGATATTTACTACATCGTTCCAGATAAATGTACCGAGTGTAAAGGTTTTCACGACGAGCCACAATGTGCGGCTGTGTGTCCTGTGGATTGCTGTGTGCCAGACGAGAATTTCCAAGAGTCTGAAGAAGAATTATTGGAGAAAAAAGATATGTTGCATTCTTAATTGAATCAAGATTTTAAGTTATTAGAAAAAAAACGCGATTTTCAATGAAAATCGCGTTTTTTTATATTTTTTTAGTTTTAGTAAACTTTATCTTTTTTTCCGTTTTTGTCTCGATCTTTTAAGATGAGCAAAACATCTTTGAGCGAGTAGCCGCGATCGTGCAGTGCTAGCATATAGTAGTAGAAAACATCTGCCGCTTCTTCTAAGAAATCTTTGTCGCATTCTTTACCAGAAGCAATGACCATCTCCACCGATTCTTCGCCCATTTTTTTAGCCAATTGATATGGTCCTAGGCTGAGTTTTCGAGCCAAGCGATTATTTTTATCTTGTGATTTAGCTTCTTCTATTTTTCTCTCAAATTTCTTGAGAAAGGGAAATTCTTTGGGCATACAATCTGTTTAAAAAATTCGTTTAGGGCTTGCAAGTTATAAATTAATTAATGACTATAAAATTTTTTAGTCTTAAAATACCCTCAAATCCTATTTTTTTAATTAATCTACACGCTCCCAAATCTGTGTTTTTCCTAGAAGAGATATGCCTAAATAGCCACGCATTTTAAGTTTGTCTTTTCCCATTGGCTCAGCTTTGCAAGAATAAACGTTGCCCGTTTGTGGGTCGATGATTTTACCATTTACCCAGGTGTCGCCTTTTTTCTTCAGTCCGGTCAAAATCTCTAAGCCTAAAATTCTCTTATTTTTCTTATCGCCTTTGCATTCAGAACAAATTCCGTTGATATCTTTTGGGTCTCCAATTTTTACAACTTTACCATGTAACGCATTTCCTTTAGGGTAAATTTTAATGTGTGTACGCACGGCTCCCGTTTTTTCGTCCAAAATTTTCCAAGTTCCTACAGGGGTTTGTGCAAAGGTAAATCCCACCATCGTTAATAACATAAGAGTAACAATCTTTTTCATATCAAATAATTAAATGTACCCTAAAGAATACAAAAAGTATACCTAATATATTAAATAGTTGATTGTTAGTATTTTATAGTTTTTCAGTATTAAATTAAAGTTAATTTACGCGTTCCCAAACCTGAGTTCGCCCCAAAAGAGAGAAGCCTAAAAAGCCACGAACTTTTAATTTGTTTTTGCCGTCTAATTCAATTTTGCATGAATATTCTTTGCCCGAATCTGGGTCGGTAATTTTGCCATCTTCCCAAATGTTTCCGTTTTTCTTCAGTCCTGTGATGACCTCCAAGCCAATGAGCGGTTGATTCTTTTTGCTGCCTTTGCATTTATCGCACTTTTTATTTTGTAGGGCAGGATTCGTAATTTTCACGATTTTGCCGAAGAGCTCACCATTTTTTTCGTAGATTTTCACAAACGAACGGGCTTTTCCTGTGTTGTCATCTATCGTTTTCCAAGTACCAACGGGCGATTGCGCCATGATAAATCCTGAAAGACTGATAAATAGTAATAGTAAAATTCTTTTCATTTTGCAAATATATAAAAAATAATTAATTGAGTTAATTAAATGATTTTTTTTGATTAAAACTGACAAAATGGCGGGTTTTTTGTGGTGTAATTATCGTGTTTAAGTCATTTTATACATTTTTTAATTATGGCTAAAAACTTGCTATTAACAAAGAAATTAAAAACCCTAACATATAATAATAGAAAAACAACAGCACACTTAAAAAAGAGAAATTAACTATGGATATCAATAAATTTACAATAAAATCGCAGGAAGTAGTGCAAAAAGCACAACAACTTGCACAAATGCATGGAAACCAAGCGATAGAGAACGGCCATTTGATGGAAGCTCTATTGAACGAAGATAATCAAGTAATCGGGTTTATTCTTAAAAAACAAGGCGTAAACATAGATTATTTGAAAAAAGAATTAGAGAAAATTATCAATACCTACGCTAAGGTTACAGGTGGCGATATGCATGTTTCATCGGCTTTAGGTCGTGTGCTAAACGAAGCATCGATTGAAGCGCAAAAGATGAAAGATGAATTTGTGAGCGTGGAGCACTTGCTTTTAGCTTTATTAAATGCCAACGACAGAGTATCTGATTTGCTTAAATCTTTAGGCGTATCGCACCAAGGGACTTTGGATGTGAGTGCAGAGCTTAGAAAAGGTGAGCGTGTAACTTCTCAAAGTGCGGAAGATACCTACAATTCGCTTTCAAAATATGCCAAAAACTTAAATGATTTGGTGATTGAAGGAAAATTAGATCCCGTGATTGGGCGTGACGAAGAAATTCGCCGTGTATTGCAAATTTTGTCGAGAAGAACTAAAAACAACCCGATTCTAATCGGTGAGCCAGGCGTGGGTAAAACTGCCATTGCCGAAGGTTTAGCGCACAGAATTGTAAACGGCGATGTGCCCGAAAACTTGAAAGATAAAATCATCTATTCACTGGATATGGGAGCACTCGTTGCGGGGGCTAAGTACAAAGGTGAATTTGAGGAAAGATTAAAATCAGTGGTAAAAGAAGTGACTGGTTCCGAAGGGCAGATCATTTTGTTCATCGATGAAATTCACACACTTGTAGGTGCTGGTGGTGGAGAAGGCGCAATGGATGCTGCCAATATTTTGAAGCCAGCCTTGGCGCGTGGTGAATTGCGTTCAATTGGGGCTACGACTTTAAACGAATATCAAAAATATTTTGAAAAAGATAAAGCACTTGAGCGTCGATTCCAAAAAGTAATGGTGGAAGAACCAAACGAAGAAGATGCAATTTCTATCTTGCGTGGTATCAAAGAAAAATATGAGGTTCACCATAAAATCAGAATCAAAGACGAGGCGATTATCGCTGCCGTTGAGCTTTCCGAAAGATATATTTCAGATAGATTTTTGCCAGATAAAGCAATTGACTTAATCGATGAAGCATCTTCTAAATTGCGTATGGAAATGAATTCTAAACCAGAGGAATTAGATGTTTTGGATAGAAAAATCATGCAATTAGAAATTGAAATCGAAGCGATTAAGCGTGAAAATGATGAGCGAAAATTAGCTTTGTTAAAACAAGAACTTTCTGAATTAAATGATAAAAGAAGCGAATTAAATGCGACTTGGCAGTCTGAGAAAAACTTAGCCGACAACATTCAAGTGGCTCGCAAAAATATCGAGGATTTAAAATTGGAAGCCGAGCGTGCCGAGCGTTTGGGTGACTACGGAAAAGTAGCAGAAATCCGTTACGGTAAAATTAAAGAAGAAGAAGCTAAGTTGGCTGAATTGGAAAAACAATTTACCGACCAAGACGCCAAAATGATTAAGGAAGAAGTAGATAGAGAAGATATTGCCGAAGTGGTAGCTCGCTGGACAGGAATCCCTGTGACCAAAATGATGCAATCTGAGCGAGATAAATTGCTTAATCTTGAATCTGAATTGCACCGTCGTGTCATTGGGCAAGAAGAAGCAATCTCTGCCGTGTCTGATGCGATTCGTAGAAATCGTGCAGGCTTGAGCGATGAGCGTAGACCGATTGGTTCGTTCCTATTCTTAGGTTCGACTGGGGTAGGGAAAACCGAGCTGGCAAAAGCCTTGGCGGAATACTTATTCGACGACGAAGATAGCATGACGCGTATCGACATGAGTGAATACCAAGAGCGCCATGCCGTGAGCCGTTTGGTAGGAGCGCCTCCGGGCTATGTGGGTTACGATGAAGGCGGACAATTGACGGAAGCCGTACGCCGTCGCCCATATTCAGTGGTGCTTTTAGACGAGATAGAAAAAGCGCATCCAGATGCATTTAATATCTTGTTGCAAGTGCTCGATGACGGACGATTGACGGACAATAAAGGACGCACCGTGAATTTCAAAAACACGATTGTGATTATGACATCAAACATCGGTTCGCACATTATTCAAGATAATTTTGCCGATTTAGACAACAAAGATGAAGAAACGGTTTTAAGCCAAACAAAAGAAGAGGTATTTACATTATTAAAGCAAAGCTTTAAGCCAGAATTCCTAAACCGTATCGATGAAACAATCCTTTTCAAACCATTGAAGAGAGAGGAAATCAAGGAAATAGTGGAGTTGCAGCTGAAATCTTTATCAAAATTATTAGCCAAACGAGACATCGTTCTAGACACCACGCTAGAGGCTATCAACTATTTGTCAAGAATTGGTTATGATCCGCAATTTGGAGCAAGACCAATCAAGAGAGCCATTCAGCAAGAAGTGCTCAACAAATTGTCCAAAGAAATTTTGGCGGGCAATGTACACGACAACTCTGTAGTGCTCATCGATTATTTCGAAGAAAGCGGATTGGTTTTTAGAACCAAAGAATAAAAACTAAAACAATAAACATTAAAAATCCCTTCAGTTTTTGGCTGAAGGGATTTTTTATAGTTGAAAAATACTCAACTAAGTATTTGTGAGTTGTTTTTTTAATTCCTCATCCGAAATCTTTTCATCGTTTTGTAAAAATAATGCTTTTGCTAAGATTATATTTAAAGTTTCGTCATCTTTTATAGTATAATCCGCAAAACGAAATGTACACTTTTTCAAAACGAAATGTACATTTTTTAGTCGGATGCAGACACAGCAAAGATAGACAAAAGCCCTCACAATTGAGGGCTTTTTTATTACACATTTAGCTCAAATTTCACTTTATCACCTTTTAGTAGGCTCTTGGTTTTCTCCAAATTATTCTCGTAAATGTGGACATTTCCAATATTGAGCGTGATTGACTTCAACGGTAAATCAATTTGCCGGCTAATCAAATACAAGTGGTAAATATCAGCTGGCAGTCCTAAATTCGCATCGCTGGAACGCTGGTAAGCCGAGACCACTAACTTGCCTTTATCTATCTGGAATTGCACCAACGAAAGGCAAAGTTGCTGATTGCTTTCTACGCCTGTTTCGCCTAGAAATAGCACATAATTTTTACTGCTCCGTTTTTCTCTATTAATTTGCTCAATTAAGCGTGGTAAACGCTCAAAATAAGTGGGGTAAGAGTTTACCAGTATCGGTCCGCAATAATCCCACCAGTTAATGCCTTTTTCTCGGTAGCGCTCTGTTAATCGTTCTCCCTTTTGAAAGAGTTCTAATTCATTCTTGAGCTTCATTCGGGCGATGCCATGCCCCTCAAAAATTTCAAGCAAATCGGCAGGTTTGAGTTTCAATTGCTCATCCAAAAGATAGCGAATTTCGCCTTTTTTATTTCGTTGCGTTTTTCCTTTTCTGAGGATTTTTTCTAGTGTTTTGTGGTATTTATTCATCTTCCTGTTTTTTATAGTGATACATTATATCTTGGTAAGAAGTTTTATGCGTAGGGCAATTGGTCATAGCCGTACAAGTGGCATATTTAAATGGGTTTAGATTTTCACTCGTACGCGTACCAATCCACTGGCAGAGCTCCACGACTTGGCTTTTATTGCTGGTAAAATAAAAGAAACTCGAACCTTGTAGCGTTTCCAACACTTCCAAATAATCTGTGAGCTTCCAATATTTGTTGCTGGCATAAGTGGCGGTATCGGTGCTTAAATAAGGTGGATCGGCAAGAAATACCACATTATCCAAATCTTTATACTTCTGGAATAAATGGCGGTAATCCTCGCTTACTACTTCAATGCCTGCGAGGTAATCGAACGCCTCGTCAAAATTGGTTTTTCGAATGGTATTGTAAAGGCTATCGTGTGTAAAATGCTTTAATTCGGTACCATAATTCATTGAAAATTTTAAACTCCCCGAAAGGGTTATCCAATCCACAAAACCGCGCTTATCGGCTCTTTTCAGCACTTCTAGTACTTTCTCTTTTTCTTCGCCTCTGATGATTTTTCCGCGTGGTGTTTTAAGATTTAAAGCTCGGAGTTCCTCTAAAATCTTATTAGTTTCTGGAATGGCTTTTAAACGCTTTTGAAAGTTATCAAAGTCGTTATAAATTACCTTAGCCTCTGGGTGTACGCACTTCACGGTGTGGCTTAAAAGTCCCGAACCTCCGAACAAATCCACATAAGTGGCATCGCTCGGGTAGTCTTTTAAAGCCGCTTTAAAATGTTTTACAAAATTCCGCTTTTGCCCTTGAAATGGCAAGGGTGCTGATTTAAATTGTTTTCTTTTCATTGTCTATTTTTTTAATTGTTTTTATATTTGCCGTCCGACTCAACAAAAACACAAAAAAAGCCACGCAGGTACAGAAGACTTTTAGTCTTCTGTACCTGCGTGGCTCGTGTTTTAAATTGAGTCGGATCTATTTAAAAGCGGAGGACTTTTTTTTACTTCTCGTCCTCCAAAAAAGAAGTTTTAAACGATATTTAAGTTCTATTTAAAAGCCGTTTAAACGCTTTAAAAATACCAGTACTTGAACCTATGTAAACAATACCAAATAATATAACTGCCCAAAGCAAGTATTTAAAGTTATTAGCCAGTTTGATATTGTCTTGCTTTTGCCTTATTGTTATTTTTTCAAGTGCTGAAATAGAAACTTGCTGGTGCTCCAGCCGTGTTTGCAGTTCGCTTATTCTGCTATATAGCTCGTTACTATGCTTATGATTTGAGCTATCTTTTTGGCTTTTTTTCTCCGTATAAGTAGCGTTTTCTGCTACAATTTCACGAAATGGTTTGCCCTTCCGATATTCCGTTATCCGTGCTGGTTTCGTGCTATCTTGCGAGCTTAGCGTGAAATCATAACCAAAATTTAATAGGCTACTCAGTGAGTTATCCGTTTTTTCCAGATAACTGAAATCACTTTTATTTAACCTAAGGAATTGTTCGTTTTGTTGCACCTCGGTGAATACACGGCTCTCCATTTTTGCCGTTTGTGTTTTGCAATTTGAAAGCAAAAAACACAATAGAATAAATATTACATTTCTCATCCTTTCCATCTTGCCTTGGTTCCACGAATATCATAATGCACAAATGTGGGATAAATGCCTAAACCGCCCTGTTTCATTTTGCCGTTGTAAATTAGCTTTTCAATGGTTGAGGCAAGTTTTTCAGGCGTTATGCCCTCCACACGAATATCGGCTGCCTTTCCTTGCAAATGTTGGCTATTTACTTTGCCGCCAATTCGGCGGTTGTGCGCCACGCTTCGGTAACCAGAGTTTACCATTACAGGTTTGCCGAGAAAGTCGCGTAAAACTTGTAAATTCTTGGCTAGCGCCTGCAAGTTTTTGAGCACAAACTCGGGTGTCGTGCTTCCGTCGTGGCTCTCAAATTCTTTTAAATCAAAATCTTTGCTTAATCTCATAACTTCAATTGAATTAAATAGTTAAAAAATACGATAGGGTTAATGGTAGCGGTAACATCGCCCCAATCAAACAAGCCATAAGCTAAATAGTCTCTTAGCTCGTTGAGAAAGGCAAAAGCAACGGTTACAAAGTAGCCAATTAAAAGAGCTCCCCACCATTTAAAACCTAACAGGAGTAAGGCATAGGCGACAACAAATGTTATCGCCAAGCCTACTGCACTGTGCAATGCTTTGTCTACTGGTATCATGCCGAAAGGTCTCCGCTAAAGGTTATCGCAATAATATATAAAATACCAAATAGCAACTCGCCGTTTAATGAGTACATGAGCGACCTGCCGTCGGTTATTTTAAAGGATTTCACCCAAGCCAAGCTCACCAAATACCAGAAATGCAATGAAATCACATAAATAGTAATGGCGTAGGCCAAAGCACGCCAAAAGTTCAGCGGTGCGGGGTCTATCCAATTCAGCCCAATGGCGTAAATAAAGCCAAGAATGATACCTTGCCCAATAATTCTCGTTACAAGTTTCACGGGGTTAAAACCTCGAAAAATCTTTTTCAAAAGTTTAAATAATTCTTTCATATCTGTAAATTTTAAATGTTATTTTTTTGTTTTAGTTCATCGTTTTCGTAAGCCTTTCGGCAATGGTTGCGCTCGATGAGAAAGAGCAAAGCATTAAGCACGGCACCTGTTCTGCTCATGGTTCCGTTTACTTCTTGCATGCCGAGGTCTGAGCTTAGGCTTAATCCGCGTTTGCCAAATTCTTTACCTTGCTTAGTTTTGAGGGCGCAGTTCCAAAGCGCGCGGAGCTCCGAGCAACCGAATACATCCCACCTATAAGCACTTTCACGGAAATAATCTGCCATGCCCTTGAAAGCGTTTTTAAAGCCTTTTTTTCGGCAATCCTTGGCGAATACAATTGCCACATTTATAGGCGTAAGTGCCAGCACCAGCACAGGCGCGATAATGAAAATTAATAGGTTAATCAGTGTTTTCATCTTCGTTGAATAAATTATTTATGTCATCAAGGTCGATGGACTTCTTCAAAATATCAATCTGCGAGGCTTGCCCTTTAAACACCACCTCGGAAAAATAATCGTAGGCATCTACCATTAAATTTTCTTCATCTTCGCCTTTTAAAGGCTCTCCAGTTCGCAAATCTCTCTTTACTACTTGATAAGTATTGTCCACTGTCCAAGGTCGGTGACGCTGGCGCGTTACATGCGTGAACTTAGGCAGGTACTCGCCTTGTTGATTAAAATACTTTGTTTCGGCATCGTGTTCTATTATCTCGTATCGCTGCGAAATGCTAATCCCGAAATAATCAATCACGCGGATTAATCCACTTTTGGGATCGTTGCTAATCTGATGCTGGAATTTCCCTTTGAAAATCTCTTTGTTTTCTTCTAAGTTTATCGGTGTTTTCATATTTCTTATTTATAAATAGTTCCTAGTATAGTATTTCTATCAATGTATGTTAGATGAATTTTAAGCTCAACATTTGGCTGAAAAGCCTCTTTATTTGAGTATTTAATTTGTGGAATATTAGGCAGGGCATCGCCGTTAAAATTAATCAAGGCTTTTCTTCCGCTAATAGCTCCCTCTAGGTCTAACTCAAATGTAGAGAGTGAACCTGTTTTGTGCGAGCTATTATTCACGCCATAGATTAAAGCGCCAGTATAGCTAGCTGAGGCAAATCCACCAGTTCGTATCGGCTTAAACACTATTTTATTTTGGTCATAACTTCCGTAGTGGCTTGGGGGAAAATAGCCTAAATCTTCCTCCGTTGTGATTTTGCGCCATCTGTCATATCCCCAAACATTACTATTGCAACGAAAATACAAAGTGCTGAATCTCGCCTCATACATGGTTGATGAAATAAATTGAGTGGCACTAGTTGCATTTCCGTAGCTGAAAAGCATTCCCCTACCAAAAGGAAATGGATTATTTTTTACTTCTCTTTTTTTTACGCTAAAAAAACCTGTTTTACTTCTATCAAATTTATTAAGGTCGTCTTCGTTAAAGTCTTGCGTTTGACCATAATCTGAGGTTAGTCTAGTTTTCTGCCAATTGCTCGCGTCTTTTTGGGCAAGAGTACCCTTATTGTCCAATACCAAAACCTTAGAAAACTGCGTATTGGCGCTTTCCTTTTCAGTTAGATTTTTAACATCCTGTAAATCGTCAGCAAAAAGTTTACCAGTTTAGGTTAAAAATAGTATAGTTAAAAAAAGAAAAAACTAACTTTACAAAAACCACTTAGAACATGGTAAAAAAACAAACAAAAAGCGAAAAGCTTATTAAAGAAGTTCGCCGTAATACACGCCAAGTGTACAATGCAGAACAAAAGATTTTAATCGTCATGGAAGGCTTACGTGCAGAGCTCAGTGTAGCAGAGCTGTGCAGAAAATATGGCATCAGCGAAGCTACTTATTACAAATGGAGTAAAGAGTTCATTGAAGCAGGAAAGAAACGTCTTTCGGGTAACGAAACAAGAGAAGCTACCAGTGAGCAAGTCAAAGATTTACGCAGAGAAAATACCGTATTGAAGGAGTCTTTGGCCGATTTGGTTATTCGTTATGACATTGTAAAAAAAAGCTTAAATCTGTTGGATTAACCCCTCAATTTAAAAAATATATGAGACTAACGGCAGAAGAAAAAGCAGAGATTATAGAGGTGGTAAAAAACTCTGAATTAGGCGTTAATAGGACTTTAAAGCAATTAGGCATTCACAAAAGAACCTTTTATAATTGGTATCACGCCTACAGCCAAAATGGTATTGATGGCCTTAAAGCGAAACGTAATCAAAAGCAACAATGGAATAGCATTCCCGATAGAATCAAACAAATGGTCGTTGAGATTGCCTTGCAATATCCCCAGGAAACACCAAGGCTCATTGCCACAAGGTTCATTGATGAACAAGGCGTTTTCATATCAGAATCATCCGTTTATCGCATTTTGAAAAAACAGGGATTATTGGCCGATACACCGCATAGGTTCTTGGCGGCAGCAGATCAGTTTCATTCCAAAACCAATTTCGTGCATCAAATGTGGCAAACGGATTTTACTTATTTCAAAATTATCGGTTGGGGATGGTATTATTTATCCACCGTCATTGATGACTACAGCCGATATATCGTTCATTGGGAACTATGTCCTAGTATGACTGCACAAGACGTCAAAAGAACCATTGATAACGCCATCAGTAAAGCCAAAATAAAAAATAGAAGGCAACCGCCAGTGTTGCTCTCCGACAATGGACCTTGTTATATTGCTAAGGAGCTCAAAGATTACTTAATGAACACTTATGGAATTAGACACATACATGGAAAACCATTGCATCCGCAAACACAAGGGAAAATCGAGCGGTATCATCGTTCCATGAAAAATGTAGTCAAATTACACCATTATTATGCTCCCGAGCAACTCGAAAGGGCTATTGATAAATTTGTGCAATATTACAACTCGCAAAGATATCACGAAGCTTTAAATAATTTAACCCCTGAAGATGTATACCTAGGTAGACAAGACCAAATCTTAAAACTAAGAAAACAAGTGAAAATAAATACTTTAAATCAAAGAAAATTAAATTATTGTTTTGGACTTATTTAATTGTTTACTATATTAGCCTCAGTAAACTTTAGTTTGACGACGTACAATTATCTTTGATTTCTTTAGGCATTGTAGAGTATGTTTTTCCGTTTAAAATAAACTTTTTGGCTAATGTTTGCTTTTTGAAATAATACTCAACTTCAAAACTTGGATATTTAATATTTTTTATCCCATTTTTGAAACCTAAATTTGGAATAGATTTATCTGCTAAGAACTCTTCTGTTTCTGGGGATTTTTCTTTGAATAAATCGATGCTTTTATCAATTTGTTTAATGAATCTCTGATAATTAGTTTTATTTCTCAGTGTTTGCAAAATTCCAAAGCTTTCAATCGTGTTAATTTCGGCTAAGGTGTTTAATCCAATATTTCCAATTGCAGCCGAGCGAGGTCCTATTCCTGGTTTTTTAGTATAGGCTTTTTCTATTATATTTTTTAAAATCAATAATGATTCTTCTGTTGGGAAAAACTGACAAGTCCATATGAAAGCCTTCATAAATTGTTTATTTTCTCCAAAAAACCAAAAGTTTTCTTTAATTGATGAATTAAGCAAGGTGTTTAACTCTCTGAAAAATTTATCTACATTGTGTTTTTCAATCACCTCTTTTATAGATTTGCTCCATGATTTATCTGGCTTTTTTGATCCCTTAACCTTAAGGATGATATCCATTATTTTATACCATTGATTTTTATTGGGGAGAGAATTAATGTATTTTCGTTTAAACCAATCCCAATTTTCATTGTGTTCAAATGTATCATCTTTCGCATCTCCTGTTGATGAATATTCCTGTTTTATTTCTTGGAATGTTAGTTTAGAGTCTTCATTGTATGTTATGTTTCCATAAATTGGATAAATATTTATTTCTGGAAAATTTTGAGGTAGATAATTTTTTGTTAAGTATTTAAATTGGTTTTCATTTAGAAAAGCAAAAGAACATATAATTGTCTTTTCATGCCTTGAGTCATTCTTATCGTATTGTATAGGAATTGGTAGGAATCTAAAATTAGTATTCTTTTCTCTCAATATCTTATTAAAATCATCTACGGTTATCTTATTATCGTTGTTGTCTATGTTTACTTTTATCTGTACATAGTATTCTCCATCTATAACATTGTTTTTTACTTCTTTGAGTGTAATAGGGGTTAAGATATTAATATCTGCAATTACTTTTTTTATGGAATTAAATTTATTGTCTATGAAAAAAAAGTACTCTGGATTTTTAGGATTTAACATGTGACCAAAATAATTTGTGTACTTTTGGATTAGAAAATCCCTTAAATCTTTTTCTTTCACACTATTTTTACAAATCTCTTTTAATAAATTAATAGCATTATCCTTTGGGAAATCATTGTATCTAGAGTTTTCAAATAGTATCTTTTCATATGTGGTGAAAATTTCATCATTGTAATTTATTTTTGATGAAATTTTTTTTAATAACTCTGTATAGATTTCGTAAATAAAGAATTTTTCATTTTCAGAAATATTAAATCCTGATAAAATATATTGAAAAAATTCTTTATCAAATTCTATTTTTTTAATGATACTGGATATAATTTTCTTATAGAAATTTGATTCATTAATGTAGGTTAGATTGAAGTGGTAAAAAAAATGAAACAGAATCTCCTTTTCAAAGCCTGTGTATTTATTCATGAAATCAAGAGTTTCTGTAAAATCTTCAGGCTTTAAGAATCTTCTCTTATTGTATGGGGTTTTGTCCCATTTTTCCGAATTTTCTCGTTTGTTCTTTTCTTCTATGAAATCATTGTACAGATTAAAGTTTAATTTGCATAAATGTTTTTGGTTATGATTGTAATCTTTAATAGCGGCAATTAATTCTTTTTTAATACTCTCTTGATTTTTAGCTAAGTCTTCATTTTCTTCTCTATAAGAACATGAATAATGATAAACTCCCATAAAGAAGTATGGTTTCTTGTCAGAGTTGACTGATTCGATAAATTTTAAGACATTCTCAAAATCTTTATTTTTGCTATATTTTAATTTTCCTACCATATTTATAGCGGAATCTAAGGAGCAGAACTTATTATCAGTGTCAAGAATTGCCACTTGAAAATTAATAATACATGAAGCAATTGTTACTATTGATTTTATGTCAGCTACAGAATCGTAAATATGGTAATTGTAAGAAGAAAAATTGTCTTGAATGTAATAAGTTTCATTTTGTTTGTTAGTTATATATTCTAGTGTTCTTAAAATGTAATTTTTATCTGGAGAATGATAAATAAGAAAGGATATTAATGCGAAAATTTCAAATCCAGCAATTTTTTCATCTGTAACAAATTCTTGTTTATTTTGATTGTAACAACTGACTATTCTAGCATGAAAATTTTTTTCAAAATTGTTAAGGTCTATTTTATGTTCATTTGCCCAATCAAAAAGTATATCGTATAATTTCTGATGATTTTTTACAATAGTTTTTTTCGATTGCTGTGATTTTTTTTTAAAGAGATTGCCGAAAAGATCCATGTTTATAAGGTTTTGAATTTAATGTTTTCAAATTTTGGTTTCAGTAAGAAAGAAATAATACTATTGCTATTTATACTAATGGGGTTATTTATCGTTTTTATAATTTTCTTATCAATAAGAACTAATACATTACCATTTAATATCTGTGCTAGAAAGGAATAAAAAACTTTTTCATAGTCAATTTTATTTATTTTTTTTAAATCCCAATAATAAGATTCTATAATTTTTAATTCATCTTTGGGTATATTTGAAATGTTATCATATCCTATTGATTTTATATATTCATAGATTATATCAGAAGTTTCTGTTTCTTCTATTTTGTTAGCTTGGAAAAGTTCGAAAATTAAATCTAACAAGGAGTTAAATTCATAACAATTTACCCCTTGTAAGTATTTCTTTTGAAAAGTAACTTTGTTAAGTTCTATATCTAGCATAGCACTTCAAATTTTTGAAATTTATTTCAACCCGTTGAGATGGGTTCTGTAAGTTACTAATTTATAAATTATTTTTTTATTTGCTAGATATGGAATGTGATTTTTTTATTCCAAAATTTGAAAAAAATCCTTATTTCGGGAAATTTTCAGTGTAAAAATCTATTGCATTTTGAATTTCATCAAGCGTGCATTCCACTTTGTCTGGTGTGCATTCGCCGATGCGTCTTAGCATCACAAAATTGATTTTACCCCCTTCGTTTTTCTTGTCGTGTAGCATAATTTGCTCCAAAATTTTAGCCGATGGCAGTTCAAAATAAGGATAAAGCTCAGTCAGTCGGTAAAAAATTTCGTTTAAAGCTTCTTTGGAAATAAAGCCTTTTTGCCAAGCCAAATGCGCTTCCAGCATTAAGCCCGTCGCCACCGCTTCGCCATGAGTGATGCTCGGCTCGCCTTCGTCTTCAGAAACGATAGGTTGCGCCAAATCATCGTCGCTTTCCAAACTCGCCGTGATGAAATTATTAATTTTATCTCCCACTACTTCGCCTTTGGCAATCACATTTTTGTCGAGCCATAAAAAATAAGTTTCTATAGCGTGTCCAAGCGTGTGTCCCGCGTTTAGAATTTTTCTAAGTCCCTTTTCGGTAGGATCTTGCACTACCACATTTAGCTTTACATTCACAGAATCTTCAATCAATCCTGCAATGTTTTTGGCATTTAATTCTTTGATTTCAGAAAGCGTTTTCCATTGTTTTTCGTCCTGAATTAAGCCATGTTTAAGCATCTCTGCAAAACCAGAAAGCAATTCACGCGCTGGTAAAGTTTCCAGAAATTCTGTTTCAATGATTACCATTTGAGGCTGAGAAAATGTGCCTACAATATTTTTAATTCCGCATAAATCCACACCTGTTTTTCCGCCCGCAGAGGCATCAACCATCGCGAGCAAACTGGTTGGAATATTTACAAAATCGATTCCACGATTGTAGATGGAGGCCACAAAACCACCAAAATCAGTAACGACACCACCCCCTAAGTTGATGAGCAAAGATTTACGATCAAGCCCGCTCAACTTCAATGATTTAAGCACTTGATTTACGAAAAATAATTGCTTAGTATCTTCGCCCGCAGGAATTTCAATAAATTCACAATTTGTAATATTTTCAGTTTTTTGAAGAAACAAAGGAAGGCATTTTTCATGCGTATTTTCATCGACCAAAATCATAATACTGCTGTAATTTTTCTCAGCAATCAATTGGTCTAAAGCCTCAAAGCCTTGGTCGAAATAGATTGGCGCTTGTGTCATATTTTATTTATTCGAAATCTAAAAGCACAAAGATAGCGAAAAAATGGATTTTAAAAATAATAAAAAACTATTGCGAAAAAATGAATAAAATTTTAAATTTGTTTCAATGCTAAAATTAATTGAATGAAATTTTTTGAAAACACAGAAATCGCCTTTCGCTCCAAGTCTGATTATGAACTCAAGAGAGCGTATTTACTTTTTAAATCCGTGAATTATAATTTTTTGGTAAATTTTGGAGCGGTGAGTTTGCCTATATTTAAGAATATACCTGGCGTAAAAACTCTTATCAAAAATACGATTTTTGATCATTTTTGTGGGGGCGAGAATCTACAAGAATCGATCAAAACGGTGGATAGATTGTATGAGCAAAATGTAGGCAGTATTTTGGATTATTCGATTGAGGGAAAGGAAGATGAGAGATCTTATAATGCCTGTTTTAATGAAATTATGTCGATTATAGATTTAGCTGAAAATAATCCAAAAATTCCTTTTGTAGTGTTTAAACCTACGGGCTACGGAAATATTGATTTGTACGAAAAAGTGGGCAAAAAACAGCAGCTTTCTCCAGCAGAGCACACAGCGTGGGAGCATATTAGAACTAGGTTTTATAAAACTTGTGAAAAAGCCTATGAAAAAGGTGTCAGAATCATGATTGATGCCGAAGAAACCTGGATGCAAGATGCGGCAGACGATTTGGCACAAGAAATGATGAAAACTTTTAATAAAGAGAGAGTTGTAGTGCTCAATACTTTGCAAATGTATCGCACCGATCGCTTAGAATATTTAAAAAATGAATTTAAAAAAGCGGAAGAAGAAGATTACTATTTAGGCTTTAAAATCGTGCGTGGTGCTTACATGGAAAAAGAGCGTGAGCGTGCACAAAAAATGGGTTATCCTTCTCCGATTCAGCCAGATAAAGCAGCAACGGATGCGTCGTACAATGCTGCACTTGATTTCATCACCGAGCATTGCGATAGAATTTTCCTTTTTGCGGGAACGCACAACGAAGAGAGTTGTATGAATCTCAAAAATAAAATCGACCAAAATTCGGATTTAGCCAACTGTTGGTTTGGGCAATTGCTTGGCATGAGTGATAACATCAGCTTTGTGCTGGGTGAGAACGGCTATCATGTGGCAAAATATGTTCCGTTTGGTCCTGTAAAAGAGGTGATTCCATATTTAATCCGAAGAGCACAAGAAAACACCTCGGTAGCGGGACAATCCAATCGAGAATTGACCTTGATCGAAAAAGAACTTAAACGAAGAAAAGAATTAAAACAAGCATAAAATCAGCGAAAAAAAGTTTTAGCTAAATTGAAAAATCCGCTTGAAATCCATTTTGCCGAAGTGATTTTGCCCCTTCCAATTGAAGGAACTTTTTGCTATCACATTCCGAGAGAGATGCGTGGCAAAGTACAAGTAGGGCAGCGTGTGGCAGTGCCGTTTGGCAGCCGAAAGTTGTACACGGGCATAGTGCATTCAATCCACCAAAATCAACCCGAATTATACAAAACCAAGCCCATTTATGCCTTGCTCGATGCCAAGCCACTTGTTACCGAAAAGCAAATCAAATTTTGGGAATGGGTTGCAGAATATTACATGTGTTCGCTCGGAGATGTGTACGGCAATGTTTTTCCCACGGCATTAAAACTTGATAGCGACACTTTTGTGAAAATCGTTCCTTCACAAAAACTTACGCCCGAAATGGAACTTTCGGATGAAGCCTATACGATTTGGGAAGCTTTGAGCGTAAAAGGAATTCTCTCCGTAGATGAATGTGCAGATTTGGTTGAGCGAAAGTCGGCATTGCCATTGTTAAAAGAATTAATGTCTTATGGCTTAGTGATTTTAGACGAAAAATTAATCCAAAAATATACGCCTAAAATTGAAAATTATGTTCGGCTAAATGAAAACATTTCTGCCGAAACCAAAGCCCAAAGCATTCAAGAACTAAGCCGAGCCCCCAAGCAGAGAGAATTGTATTTAAAACTGATTGTTAAGCAAAAACAAAGCAATTCGCCCGTAAAAGTTTCCGAATTTATAAAGGAAAACAACACAACACATGCCACGCTGAATGCACTTGCCGAGAAACATTTGGTTCAAATTTATGAAGACCAAACCCAGCGTGTGCAAACTTATGATGAGGAGCTTAGCAAAATTAAAACATTAAGCCCTGCACAGCAAATAGCGTTTGATTCGGTGCAAGAGGCACTTAATCAACAAAAAAATGTGCTTTTGCATGGCGTAACTTCTTCTGGAAAAACCGAGATTTATATCAAATGTATTGAGCGATCTTTGGCACAGAGGAAAAAAGTATTATACTTATTGCCAGAGATTTCGCTCACTACACAGCTCACGCAGCGCATTCAGAAATATTTTGGAGATCAGGTGGGCGTGTATCATTCTAAGTTTAACCAAAACGAAAGGGTGGAGCTATGGGAAAAAGTTTTAAATAATGAATACAATATAATAGTAGGAGCCCGCTCTTCGTTGTTTTTGCCTCTGCAAGATTTGGGGCTTGTAATCGTGGACGAGGAGCACGAATCCTCTTTAAAACAAACCGATACCCGGCCATTTTATAACGCACGAGATGCGGCGATGGTTTGGGCTAAAATGAACGGAGCGCAAGTTTTGCTAGGTTCGGCAACGCCTTCGCTTGAGATGTATTATTTGGCGCAAGAAAATAAAATTGCTTATGTGTCACTCACCGAGCGATATGGAAATGTGAAAATGCCCGTGATGGAAATCGTAGATTTGAGGGAAGCCGTGCAACAAAACAGAATGATTGGGCATGTTTCATTTGAGCTGAAAAATGCAATTTTAAACGCTTTTGAACACAAAAAGCAAGTCATTATATTTCAAAATCGCAGGGGATTTTCGCCCATGCTGGAATGTAATGATTGTGGGCACACGCCGTATTGCCCCAATTGTGATGTTTCGCTCACCTACCATAAATTAACTCAGGAATTAAAATGCCATTACTGTGGGCATACGCAAGCCAAGCCCGTAAAGTGCTACGAATGCGGATCTACGGATTTAAAAACAGTGGGATTGGGAACTCAGCAAATAGAAGACGAATTTGTGCAGCTATTTCCCGAGCATAAAATAGCCCGTATGGATGTAGACAGCATGCGCAAGAAATTCGCCTTTGAAAAACTGATTGAAGCACTTGAAAATCATGAAATAGATTTGCTGGTGGGTACACAGATGGTTACCAAAGGTTTAGATTTTGACGATGTGAATCTGGTAGGCATCATTAAGGCAGATAGTCTGCTCAATTTTCCAGATTTCAGAGCACACGAGCGAGCATTTCAGCGAATTGTACAAGTGGCAGGGCGTGCAGGGCGCCGAAAGGAACAAGGAAAAGTGATTGTACAAGCCTACAGAGCCGATCACTTTGTTTTAAAAAATGCTCAAAAATTTGATTACGAAAACACAGCAAATGAGATTTTGACTGAGCGTGAACACACCCTCTATCCGCCTTATTGCAAATTAATTGAAATTACATTTAGGCACAAAGATCACGAATTGGCAGAAAACACAGCGAATTACTACACCCAAATGCTGAAACCTTTTTTTAATGAAAGAACACTGCTAGGGCCTGTTGCCCCCTCAATTGCAAGACTAAACAATCAATATAGGTTCAAAACTCTGATTAAAATCAAAGAGGGGCAAAGCCCTAAAAAAATAAAGCAATTACTCAAAGAAGCTTTGGTTAAACTGCATGGAGTGAGTGTGTTTAGCCGTGTGCGCATTGATTTTGATGTGGATCCAAGCTGATTTTTTGGCGCAAGAATTAAACAGCCTATGCTGAAATTGTGTTAATAATTTAAGGATTCGAGGTGAAAATACCTATTTTGTGTAAAACTTAGTGTTAAATATACATTTCTGTACCTAGAAAACTTGCACATGACTTTTATCATGCTTAAATTTGTAGCCTAAACCTATTAAAAAATGAAAAAATTAGTATTATCATTGGCGTTAGTCGCCTCAGCAGCAAGCTCCGTATTGTACGCAGGAGTAGGCAATGAAGAAAATGGTGCAAACGATAAAGAAATCGTAGCTAGCACAGGAAAAGAAGGATTTATAAACATTAAAGTGGAAAAGCCTACATTAGTGAAATTTTACTCCGAAGATGGAATGTTTATTAAAAAAATGATTGTTCGTCCAGGTGTAAACGAAGTTCAGATTGATGACTTCAGAGAAGGAAAATATTTTGTGCACTTGGGGAACTATTCATTCATTTTGTTGAAGAAATAATTCATGTTTTAGAAAATAATTATTGTTTTCATTTATAAAATCGTTTCTTGTTATAAATAGCAAGGAGCGATTTTTCTTTTTTATCATTTTTATTTCTGAAAAAATTTTCAACAATCCAGGCTGAATTTCGCTATTTTCTTTAAAAATTATTACATTTACCAAAAAATAAAAAATGGCAGATATTCAACATTTAGAAAGTCTTACTACACAAGTACGCAGAGATATTTTACGCATGGTGCACGCAGTGAATAGTGGTCACCCAGGAGGCTCTTTGGGCTGTGCAGAATTCTTGGTTTGCCTATATGGCGAAGTGATGGATTACAGCACAGATTTCAAAATGGAAGGAACAAACGAAGATGTTTTCTTCTTGTCTAATGGGCACATTTCCCCCGTATTTTATAGCGTTTTAGCCAGAAACGGATTTTTCCCTGTTTCTGAATTAGCAACTTTTAGAAAATTAGGTACTCGCCTGCAAGGACACCCTACCACGCACGAGGGATTGCCAGGGGTGCGCGTAGCATCTGGTTCGCTTGGTCAAGGACTTTCTGTAGCCATCGGAATGGCTTTGGGTAAAAAATTGGACGGAGACAGCCATTTAGTTTATACGCTACACGGCGATGGCGAATTGCAAGAAGGGCAAATCTGGGAGGCGTTGATGTATGCAGGCGCCAAAGGTGTAGATAATATCATTTCTACCATAGATTACAATGGAAGACAAATCGACGGAGATACCAAAGATGTATTGAGTTTAGGCGATTTAAAAGCCAAGCTACAAGCCTTTGAATGGGATGTAGTTGAGGTAGAAAAAGGAAATGATATTCCTGCCATTTTAGAAGGATTGAAAGAAGCCAAATCAAGAACAGGTAAAGGAAAACCCGTTGCGATTTTGCTCCACACCGAAATGGGACATGGCGTAGATTATATGATGGGAACACACGCTTGGCACGGAAAAGCGCCAAACGATGAGCAACTGGAAAAAGCATTAGCACAAAACCCTGAAACGCTTGGGGATTATTAATTTTGAATAAATAAAAATGAATATCCTATTTGTGGCAACCAACGTGTCGCATTATCCAAATTGTGAAACCAAAACAGGGTTGTGGCTCAGCGAGTTCACTCACTTTTTTGATTTAGCAAAACAAGCGAATTGTACGATTACTTTAGCAAGTCCGTTGGGCGGAGAAATCCCCATAGACCCCGAAAGTTTGAAAGCTTTTTTGCTTGATTCAATCTCTAAAAAATATTTAGAAAATACCGAATTTAAAGCATTATTGGAAAATTCTAAAAGTTTGGAGCAAGTGCAAGAATCAGATTTTGATGTGGTGTACTTAACAGGGGGACATGGAACTATGTTTGATTTTCCATCCAACGAAACTTTACAAAAAATTATTGCCAAACATTGGCAACAAAACAAAAAGATTGCTGCAATTTGCCACGGTGTAGGAGGATTGTTAAATGTAAAAATTGATAATGGAGATTTTTTAATTAAAGATAAAAAACTCACAGGCTTTAATTGGGCAGAAGAATTAATCGCCAATCGCCGAAAATTAGTCCCTTTTAACTTAGAGGCAGAATTAAAGAAAAGAACCCATAACTACCAAAAGTCGTGGCTCCCAATGACCTCCAAAGTAGTGGTTGATGGAAATCTTATCACAGGGCAAAATCCATTTAGTTCAAAAGAAATGGCCGAAGTCCTAAAAAAAGAATTAAAACTATAAGAGCGGCAAATTATTATCTCATCAGACGGTCAAAATTTTAGAAAAAACAAAAAAAATAAAAAATGAAATACACATACACTGAAAAAAAAGATACGCGTTCTGGGTTCGGAGACGGACTTTTAGAAGCGGGAAAAAAGAATAAAAATGTAGTGGCACTCACTGCTGACCTTACTGGGTCGCTCAAGATGAATGCCTTTGAAAAAGAATTTCCTGAAAGATTTTTCCAAATTGGGATTGCCGAGGCAAATATGATTGGAATTGCAGCAGGGCTTGCCATCGATGGAAAAATCCCATTTACGGGTACATTTGCCAATTTCTCTACAAGCCGTGTTTACGACCAAATTCGCCAATCTGTGGCTTATTCGGGCAAAAATGTAAAAATCGCTGCATCGCACGCAGGGCTTACGCTTGGAGAAGATGGAGCGACTCACCAAGTGTTGGAAGACATTGGGATGATGAAAATGTTGCCTGGCATGACAGTAATTTGTCCGTGTGATTACAACGAAACCAAGGCTGCAACCATAGCTGCAGCAGAATTCGACGGGCCCGTTTATCTAAGATTCGGACGCCCAAGTTGGCCAATTTTTACCAAAGCCGACGAGAAATTTGAAATCGGAAAAGGTAAAATGATGATCGAAGGTACTGATGTGACCATCGTGGCAACAGGACATTTGGTTTGGGAAGCAATTGTAGCGCAAGATGTATTGGAAAAAGAAGGCATTTCTGCCGAGGTAATCAACATCCATACAATCAAGCCACTAGACGAGGAAATTATATTAAAATCTGTGGCTAAAACAGGTTGTGTCGTAACTGCCGAAGAGCACAATGTACTTGGAGGCTTAGGCGAAAGCGTAGCGAGAGTTTTATCGGAAAATAATCCTGTGCCACAAGAATATGTAGCCGTAATGGATAGCTTTGGAGAAAGTGCAACACCGATGGAATTGATGAAAAAATACAAAATCGACAGCACTGCCATTGTAGAAAAAGTGAAAAAAGTATTAGAAAGAAAATAGAATTTAAAGCATTTCATACAAAAACTTGTCAATATCAATTTGGCAAGTTTTTTTATTCAATCAATTAAAGAATTTATGTTCAAATTAGCATTAATATTACATGTTTTGGGTGCCGCCATTTGGGTAGGAGGGCATTTAGTTTTACTCTTTGGCTATGTGCCCAAAGCCTTGAAAAATAAAGATTGTAGCCTAATCGAAAATTTTGAAGAAAAATACGAGCCCATTGGGATTCCTGCTTTGATTGTACAAATCATCACGGGGATTTATATGGCATTTTTCTATTTTGGTTACAAATTTATGTCGTTTAGCAATGGCTTGGAGCGCGCTGCCAATATGAAAATTATATTGTTGTTGTGTATTTTTGCTTTGGCTATTCACGCACGGTTTTTCATCATTCCCAAACTTAATAAAGATAATTTGAAGCCAATGATTTATCACATAATTGGGATAAATATCATCAGTATTTTAATGTTAATTATCGGGGTTTTGTTTAGATTTGGAGGAATTTAAAAATTAGAATAAAAAGATTATGAAAATTATATGTGTAGGGCGCAATTACGCAGCGCACGCCAAGGAATTAAATAGTGAAGTGCCACAAGAGCCCGTGTTGTTTATGAAGCCGGAATCAGCGATTACACAAGTGAAATCGTACCGAATTCCAAGATTTACCAAAAACTTACATTACGAGACCGAAATCGTTTTGAAAATCAATCGTTTTGGGCATTATATTCCGCAGAGCGAGGCCAATTCGTATTTTGATACAATTGCGCTTGGGATTGATTTCACAGCAAGAGATATTCAAAATGAATGCATCAAAAAAGGATTGCCATGGGAAAAAGCCAAAGCCTTTGACGATTCTGCGATGATTTCAAAATTTATAGCTAAAGATAAATTGGGCAACATCAACGCTTTGAATTTTAGTCTTGAAAGAGATGGCGAAGTGGTGCAACAAGGAAATACCCAAGATATGATTTTTGGTTTTGATGAATTAATCGCGCACATTTCGCAATACTTTAGTTTAGATGCAGGCGATTTGATTTTTACGGGGACGCCAGTGGGAGTAAACCATGTTTCGCCCGAAGAAAAATATCGTGGCTTTATCGAAAAAGAATTGATGCTAGATTTTGAAATTGAAAAATAATTGCTTAAATTTAGACAATCAAAAATTAAAGTTATGAAGAAATTACTTGTTCCCATTGATTTGTCTGAGTTTAGCAAAGAAATTATCGACGAAGCGGTGAAGCTTGCTAAGTTGAGCGATGCCGAAGTTATATTGCTAAATGTAGCAAGTTTGGATGTAGGATTTATTGTAGGAGATGTAGGCTTTCAATATATGCCCGAGCTTGAAGAAACAGCACTAGAGGAGGATGCTAAAACTTTAACCGAGTTTACAAACTATGTAAATAGCCAAGGAGTACAATGCAGATCCATGGTGAAACAAGGAATTCCAGTAGATGTAATACTTGAACAAGCCAAGGAGCAAAATATAGATTGCATCGTGATTGGATCCAAAGGTCATGGGTCGCTATACGAAGCATTGGTGGGAAGCGTTTGTCACGATGTGATAAAATACGCCAAAATCCCAGTGCATGTGAAGCCAAATAATAAAAAGGATTAAAATAGAATTTTTGTAGAAGCTTCATCTTAATTATTTAAGGTGAAGTTTTTTTGTATTTACAATTTAATTGGTAAAAAAATGGCTTTAAATCACTATCCAATTTAATATTCGGTATTAATCCAAGGCATTATTTGCAAATAAATTAAAAATTAAGTGCTTTAAAAATTGTAAATTTCAAAAAATAAAATTACCTTTACCCGTAGAAATATTCTAAAAAATGAGTAACGATAAATCAATTAAGAAAAGAACTGGCATGTACGAAAATGTAATGCATGAGTTCAACAAAGCTGCAGATAAAATGCAACTTGATCCAGGAATTAGAAAAATTCTTGCAACTACACAAAACGAAGTGGTAGTGCATTTCCCAGTAAGAATGGATAACGGAGAGATTGAAGTTTTTACAGGATATCGAGTACAGCACAATAATGCGCTAGGTCCATATAAGGGAGGTTTGCGTTATCACCCTACTGTAGATATCGATGCTGCCCGTGCGCTAGCTACTTGGATGACTTGGAAAACCGCTCTTGCAGGATTGCCGTACGGTGGAGGAAAAGGAGGAATCCAAATTGACCCTAAAAAATATTCTCAAGCTGAACTTGAAAGAATTTCTCGTCGTTTTACATATGCATTGGGCGATAATATAGGGCCAGATTATGATATTCCTGCACCAGATGTAAACACCAATGCACAAATTATGGCTTGGATTGCAGATACTTATGCTTCTGGTAAAGCCCCAAATCAGCGTTCTGCAAATATTCATGTAGTAACAGGGAAACCCGTAGGATTTGGTGGGCTAGCTGGTAGAGACAGAGCCACTGGTTTTGGTGTTGTTACCAATATTAAAAAATGGGCAGAAAAAGAAAATATTGATTTAAAAGGTAAAAAATACATTGTCCAAGGTTTTGGTAACGTAGGATACTGGTCTGCTCACTTCATGAAAGAAGTGGGGGCTGTTCTTATCGCCGTGCAAGACCACACAGGAAGCATCTATAACGAAAACGGAATAGATCCAGAGGCTTTATTAGCACACGCTAAATCAAATAATGGAGGAATTAAAGGATTTGCTGATGCTCAAGAATTAGCCAACGATAAATTTTTCTCAACAGCATGTGATATTTTAATTCCAGCCGCTCTAGGCAATCAAATCACAGTTGATAATGCTGATGGTATCCAAGCTACATTGGTAGCTGAGGGCGCTAATGGACCTACAGATTCTGCTGCTGAAGAAATTCTTTTGAAAAAAGGTGTAACAATCATCCCAGATATTTTGTGTAACGGTGGTGGGGTTATCGGATCATACTTTGAGTGGTTGCAAAACAAGCGTGCCGAAATCTGGAAAATTCAAAAAGTGCTAGATCAATTAAAAGATAAAGTAGAAACTGCTTTTGATAAAGTGGTGGAAGCTAAAGAAAAACACAACACCGATTATAGAACAGCTGCTTATATTGTAGCGATAGAAAGAATTGCAGAGGTGTATAGAGAAAGAGGTGTATTCCCTTAATTATTTTTATAAAGGAATAAAACTTTTAACATGAGGACAAAAGCCGTTTCATTGATTTGAAACGGCTTTTAATTTTCTTGAGAAAAAGATAAAAAAATCGGAATTTGATACATTTTTGAACCCAATTTGTCATTCCAAACTAAATTCGGAATCTCTAAAAAACTGAATTTGATATATTTTTATTTTTAAACCAAAAATTCTTTAAAAATCTATTTTTCGTATTCTTGATAAGCATCGATGATTTGTTTTACAATCTTATGGCGCACCACATCCTTTCCATCCAACTGAACGAATGCAATATCTGGTACATTTTTTAAGATAGCCATAGCTTCCTTCAGTCCAGATTTTTGTTTTCGAGGTAAATCTATTTGCCCAGGATCTCCCGTAATGATGAATTTGGCATTTTTCCCCATACGGGTTAAAAACATTTTCATTTGAGAATGAGTCGTGTTCTGCGCTTCGTCCAAAATCACAAAAGCATTGTCGAGCGTGCGCCCACGCATAAAAGCTAGTGGAGCGATTTCTATCACGCCTTTTTCGATGTAGCTTGCGAGCTTATCAAAATGAATCATATCACGCAAAGCATCGTAAAGTGGTTGCAAGTATGGATCTAATTTTTCCTTCAAATCCCCAGGTAAGAAACCCAAACTTTCCCCTGCTTCCACGGCAGGACGCGTAAGGATAATTCTTTTTACTTGCTTATTTTTCAAAGCTTTTACCGCAAGGGCTACACTGGTATAAGTTTTTCCCGTACCTGCAGGTCCGGTGGCAAAAACCATGTCTTTGTTATACACAGCATCCACCAATTTTCGTTGGTTGGGCGTAAGTGCTTTAATAATTGTGCCATTCAGCCCATGAATTATGGTGTCATCTGGTGCAATTTTTTGAGGAGATAGCGGATTTTCTTCAAAAAGATATTCCAAATCCGTTTCTGTCAAGCGATTAAAATGATGTATGTGGTCTAGTATTGCATTTATTCTTTGTTCAAATTTTACTAATTCATCATCGGGGCCGATGGCTGAAACTTTTCTACCGCGAGCCACTATTTTAAGTTTGGGAAACTGCTGAATTATGTATTCAAGATTCTTATTTTGAATGCCATAAAAATCCTGAACATTAATTTCTGCCAATTCTATACTTATTTTATTCAAAGCTAAATTTTAATTTTTTTTAATTCAGATACAAAAATAAGCAATATATTTGTGCTTAGCCATGCCAATTATAACAATTACAACAGATTTTGGATTAAAAGACTATTCGCTAGCTGCCGTGAAAGGAAGTATTTTAAAAGAATTGCCTGATGCACGATTGGTGGATATCTCTCACGATATCAGGCCTTTTGATTTGAAAGAAACGGCCTATATAATTAAAAATGCATACCCTAATTTCCCCATGGGCACGGTACATATCATTGGGGTAGATGCCTTGCCCGATAAAAACAAAAAACTTTTAGCGGCTCGTATTGATGGGCAATATTTTTTGGCTGCAGATAACGGAATTTTGTCGCTTATTTTGTCTGAAACCAAACCAGACGAAATGGTGGAAATCACGATTGGAAAATATGATCCGTTTAGTAATTTTCCAACGCGTGATATTTTTGTGCCCGTGGCATGTCATTTATTGCGTGGTGGTACGCTAAGCCTTGTTGGTAATCCTACTAATGATTTTAAGGCACTGAGTGAGCTAAGCCCAATAATTCGAGATGATGAAACTATTATAGCCACCATCATTTATGTAGATAAATTTGGAAATGCAATTACCAATGTAACTAAAAGGTTTTTTAAAGATTTTGTTCGAGGAAAAAATTTTGAGATTAAATTCTTTAATAATAAAATAGATAAAATTATTGAAAGATATAATGATGTAAATCCTGAATCTGAGGACTTTAATCGTATAGGAGAACAATTTGCTTTGTTTAATTCTACGGGATACTTAGAGATTGGGGTGTATAAATCGGATCCCAAAAGGCAAGGTGCAGCAAGCACATTATTTGGATTGAAAGAAGGTGGGCAAATTTATATAAGCATCAAAAAATAAGTAAAAAATGGATTATTCAGTTATAAAAGCCATACACATCATTTTTGTGGTGAGTTATTTTGCAGGGATTTTCTACATGGTACGATTATTTATCTACCATACAGAGGCTTTGCAACTAAACGATGAAACAGAAAAAGAAGTTTTGCATAAACAATATTGTTTTATGGAAGAACGATTGTGGAACATCATCACTGTTCCTGCCTTGTGTATTATGACAATTACAGGTATTTATTTGCTCTATGCAATGAATTGGGCATATCTCTCACAAGGCTGGATGCATGTGAAATTGCTTTTTATATTGATTTTATTTGTGTATCACTACTGGTGTTGGCAAATGATTAAAAACCTAAAGAATAGAAAAATTACATTAGGCTCTGTGCAGCTCCGTATGATGAATGAAGTAGCCACTTTGATTCTATTTGCGGTGGTATTTGCGGTGGTATTAAAAACATTTTTTATTCAATATTGGTATTGGGCATTGATTTCGTTTGTGGCAATGGGGGCACTCATTATGCTCATCGTAAAATTGGTCAATAAAAACAAATAATTATGCTAAGTGTCTTAAAAAAAGAACTTTGGGGCTATTTTGGCAATTATGCCACTTATGCCATTTTATTTGCCTTTGCCTTGGTTTGTGCTTTGTTTTTGTGGTTTTTTGACAACGATTACAATGTATTTAATTCAGAGATTGCAAGATTAGATTCATTTTTCTTTGTAGCACCTTGGATTTTGCTTTTTTTGGTACCAGCCATTACGATGAAGCAATTTTCAGAAGAAAAGCAAATCGGCACCTTGGATTGGCTGATGACTCAGCCCATTTCTTTGAAAAAAATCATTTTAGGCAAGTTTTTTTCGGTAGCCATTGTTTTGCTTTTAATGATTGCTTTAACGCTTTTTTCGGTGATTACACTGGCACATTTTAGCCTAAATGGAATAGACACGGGAGTAGTATTTACCGCTTATTTAGGTTTATATTTGTTGGCTTTATTATTTGCCGCAGTGGGGCTTATGGCGTCCACCTTTTTCAGTCAGCAAGTTACGGCATACATCGTGGCTGTATTTTGTAATTTTATATTATTTTTTGGTTTTCAAGGAATTGCATCTTACAATTTGCTGGGAAGTTTAGACTATACACTACAACAATGGGGCGCAAGTTTTCACTACGACGGATTTTTGAAAGGATTGATAGATACCCGAGATTTAATTTATTTCTTGGGCTTAATTCCAGTGTTTTTGCTCATTTCTTATGTTTCATTGCTAAAGAATAAAAAATGAAAAAAGTAAGTCTTAGTTTAGTGTTCATCGTTGGGCTTTTAGTCATTATATTTTTAAGCCAAATCTTTTATAAACGCTGGGATTTTACCGAAGATAAGCGTTATTCTTTTGCGCCAAGTACCGAGCAAGTTTTAAAAAATATCCAAAATCCTGTTCAAATCCATATTTTTTTGGACGGAGATTTAACGGCAAGTTTTAAAACGCTTAAAAACGAAACGCAGTTTTTCTTAAACGAAATTCAGCGAGCCAATAAAAACATTGAATTTAAATTTATAAACCCCACAGCCGAAAATCTGAATTTAGATAGTTTAAAACAGCGTGGAGTGCAAGATATTGCAGTGCCAACCAATGATAAAATTTTGCGAGTTTTTCCTTTTGCGACGATTGATACAGAAGGCAAATCAGCGACTATTTCATTGTTGAGCAATCAAAAAATTCCGATTGAGCAGCGTGCTTTGGCTTCGACCGACCAGATTGAAAATAAATTCATCAAAGAGATTTATCGATTAACCCAAAAACAAAGAAAAAAAGTAGGATTAATCGTGCATCACGACGAATTGTTCCGCCAGTATATGGATGGATTTTTGAATGCTTTGGCTTCAGATTATGACATCGAAGCTTACACCGAGCCTGTTACCAACGGCAGTTTTACGCTTACCAACAAGGATTTAAAAAATCTTGAGAAATTTGATGCCTTGGTGATTGCCAAGCCGCTTAAGCCTTTTTCTGATTCAGATAAATTGATTATAGATCAATATATTATGCACGGCGGAAAAACCCTTTGGATGACGGAATCTGTGGATGCCGAGATGGATAGTCTTTTCAGAAAAGATAAAATTGTGGCTTTTCCGCGCGACCCAAATATCAAAGATTTGTTGTTTAATTACGGCGTGAGAATCATGCCTGCGGTGGTCAAAGATTTGCAGTCGGCTTATATAACGCTTGCCATTGGCAACACCGATGGAAATGCAGCTTATGAGCAATTTCCGTGGGCTTATTTCCCATTGAGTATGCCGATGAAAAATTCGCCGATTACCAAGAAAATTAGCAATCCGTTGCGTTTTGAATTTGCCAATCCCGTTGAAATTTTACCAAGAGATTCCGTAAAGGCAGAAGTGCTTTTATCGACTTCGCCCAATGTGCAATTGCAATCTCCTTTGACTTATATAGACTTCAGCGAAATCAATAAAACTACGCTAGAAAACTATCCTGCGCAAGAAGGCGTGTATCCTTTGGCGGTGTTGCTTGAAGGTGATTTTAAATCTGCGTATGCAGGGCGTTACGAATCGCGTGAGGTACAAGGATTTAAACCAAATGTAAAAGACAACAAAATGATTATTATCGGCGATGGTGATTTTGCCAAAAATCACTTGTTCCGCGGTGTGCCGTTGCCACTTGGAGCCGATAAATACAGCTTGCGTCCCGATATGCCTGCGGCTCCGAGTGTGATTTATGACAATGCTGCCTTTTTGGTAAATTGCATGGATTATTTGGTAGGAGATGAGACCATTCTCAACCTGAACGACAAACAACGCACGATTTATCTTTTAGACAAAAATAGAATTAAAGACGAAAAAAGCACTTGGCGCTGGTACAATATTGCATTGCCTGCACTGCTCGTGGGGCTTTTGTGTTTGCTGCTCCCTTATTGGAGAAAACGAAAATTTACCAAAAAATAATTATTCTTGAGATGGAGCATATTGCAAGTGCTCCATTTTTTTTCCGACCAAAGTTTTGTCGGCTACTTTTTTAAAACCTAAAATTTCGTATAATTTTTTAGCCTTAGGATTATCATTGTCCACCAAAAGTCCGAGCGGTTTGTGGCGTTTTACGGTGTATTCTGTGATTAAAAAATTAAGCAACTGCGTGCCCAATCCTTTGCCTCGATACGCAGGGTCGATGCCGAGCGTGTCCAAATAATACTCGCCAGCTTCGGTTTCGTCTTCGGGTGAAAAATCTTTTGCATGCGTTTCTTCCACATATTTTTTAACGGGAGTTCTGAGTGCTGCAAGATTGTCGCCGTCGTACACATTTGCTGCGCCAATTACTTCGCCGTTGTGCAAAATTACATGGCAATTTTCATAAGAATATTGATTGCCTTTTTCGGGGGTAAAATGTTCTAAAAAATCCAAGGCTTTATCTTTGTCTTCTTGCCCAATGAATTTGTAAACAATGTCTTCCATCGCCATAAGTAGATAGCGAGCGATGGCTTTGTAATCAGAAGGTTCGGCTTTGCGAATGGTGTACATTTTCTTGAATTTTAAAATTAAAAAAGCAGTGTTTTCATCAAATGTAAGAAAACACTGCGAAATACAAACTATGAAAAATTACTTTTTTTAGCTTAATCCAGTAATCACACCATGGTCATCGATGTCCATACCTTCGGCGGCAGGCACTGGCGGAAGCCCTGGCATACGCATTGCATCGCCAAGCATCGGAATTATGAATCCTGCACCTGCAGCAATTTCAAATTCTCTTACAGTCACGAAGAAACCTTCAGGACGACCGAGTTTTTTATCGTCGTCTGATAGCGATTTAGGGGTTTTTACCATACAAACAGGCAATTTATCAAATCCATTTTTTTGTAATTCTTTGATTTGTCTTTTTGCTTTGGCTAAATATTTCACACCTTTAGCACCATAAATTTCGGTAGCAATTTTATTGATTTTATCTTCTATGCTGTCGCTTGCATTATAAATCGGCGTGAATTTTTCGGTGTTATTTTCAGCGATTTCTACCACTGCTTTAGCCAAATCTTTCATGCCGTCGCCTCCTTTTGCAAAGCCTTCGGCTACAATGGCTTTTACGCCTTTTTCAGCACATTTATCAATGATGTATTGCAATTCCTCTTCGCTGTCATTTGGGAACGCGTTGATAGCCACAACAGGCTTCAAATTGAATTTTTGCACATTTTCTATATGTTTTTCTAAATTAGGGAAGCCTAATTTTAGTTTTTCTAAATCTGGATTTTGCAATTCATCTTTGCTCGCTCCGCCGTGGTGTCTAAGCGCTCTCACAGTTGCCACCACTACGGCAGCATCTGGGCTTAATCCTGCCGAAGTACATTTAATATCAAGGAATTTTTCAGCCCCTAAATCCGCACCAAAACCAGCTTCGGTAACTACATAATTGCTCAATGATAAGCCCATTTTGGTCGCAATTGACGTGTTGGTCCCTTGCGCAATAGAAGCAAATGGTCCGCCATGGATGATGGCAGGATTGCCTTCTAAAGTTTGTACTAAATTCGGTTTGATGGCATCTTTTAGCAATATCGCCATGGCACCCACAACTTTTAAATCTCGTGCAAAAACGGGTTTTCCGTCGAAAGTATCAGCCACATAAATGTTGCCCAGTCGTTCTTTTAAATCTGAGAAATTTTCAGACAAACAAAGGATTGCCATGATTTCTGAGGCAGGTGTAATGTTAAACCCATCTTGTCGCACCACGCCGTTGTTGTCGCCCACACCGATGATGATTTGGCGCAAAGTGCGGTCGTTCATGTCCATTACGCGTTTCCAAGTAATGGTTTTTGGGTCGATGTTGAGCGAGCGTTTTTTGCTGTTTAAATTATTGTCTAACGCCGCAGAAAGTAAATTATTGGCTTTTTCAATCGCCGCAAAATCTCCTGTAAAATGCAAATTGATGTCTTCCATCGGGATTACTTGAGCGTAACCACCGCCCGCAGCACCGCCTTTTACACCAAAAACGGGACCCAGCGAAGGCTCGCGCAACACGGCAAGTGCCTGCTTGCCCACTTTGTTGAGCCCATCTACCAATCCAATAGAAGTGGTCGTTTTTCCCTCTCCCGCTGGAGTAGGAGTGATGGCGGTAACCAGAATCAATTTGTTTTGCTTGATTTTCTCTGGATTGATGAGCGTAAGAGGAAGTTTAGCTTTGTATTTGCCATACATTTCTAAATCATCCTCAGGAATATTTAATTTTTCAGCAATTTTTTTAATATGCTGAATTTTTGCCGCATTGGCAATTTCAATATCGGTAGGAAAAGCCATAAAATATTTATTTTTAAGATTAACTTTACTAAGTTAAAAATAAATTTTGAAACTTTACCTATGAAAATTGTTAGTTTTTGCCGAATTATTTTGTGTTCATGGCTAAATAAACCACTTTTTTAGTATCAAAAAAATCTTCGGTATAAAAATCGCTAATATTGTATATTTTGGCTTTAGAGTAATCTTTTAATTCTTCGCTTAAATCGCCACCTTTTAAATACAAAATACCATTTTTTAATTTTTGATTTTCAAATTCTTGGGTTAAGAATTTACCTTTAATCCAAGCCATAAATTTTGGCATTTGAGTTACCGCACGGCTCACTACAAAATGGTATTTATCTTTGATTTTTTCTACTCGTTTTTGTTCAGCGACAACATTTTTTAGCCCAAGTGCTTCGGCAATATTTTGAACCACGAGGATTTTTTTTCCAATGGAATCCACTAAATGAAACTGCGTTTCTGGAAATAAAATGGCTAAAGGTATCCCAGGGAATCCGCCACCTGTGCCCACATCTAGCACTTTTTGATTGGGCAAAAACTCGTACACTTTGGCAATGGCAAGCGAGTGCAAAACATGGCGTGTGTACAGCTCCTCGATGTCTTTGCGAGAAATTACATTGATTTTCTCGTTCCATTCGGGGTAGAGCGTGCCTAATTGCTCAAATTGTTTTTTTTGCGTTTCGCTGAGTGCCGGAAAGTATTTTTCGATTAAGTGATATTCCATAAGATAAAAAAGACTTGAAAAAATCCCCGTAAATGTAATTTTTTACAAGGTTTTATTCAAGTCTATAAATTATTAAATTAGTCTAATTGATTAATTTTTTCAATCAATCTTGCTGTAATTTCTTCTAAACTTCCTTCGCCGTTTACTTCGTTCCATTTGTTTTGTCCTTTGTAGTGATCGGCAACAGGATTGGTTTTGTTGTAATATTCTTTGATTCGATTGCGAATGATTTCTTCGCTTGCATCGTCGCTTCTTCCGCTTGTTTTTCCTCTTTCAAGGATTCTTTGCACCAAGGTTTCGTCTTCCACCGCAAGTGCTAAAGTCGCGTCGATTTCTCCGCCCAAAACTTCTTTTACAATTTCGTCTAAAGCTTCGGCTTGTGGGGTAGTGCGTGGGAATCCGTCAAAAATGATTCCTTCTGCATCTTTGTGCTTGCGTAATTCTTCTTTAAGCATGTTGATTGTTACTTCATCTGGCACCAAATTTCCTTTGTCCATGTAAGACTTGGCAAGTAGCCCCAATTCAGTTTCGTTTTTGATGTGGTGTCTAAACATGTCTCCAGTCGAAAGTTGCACCCAATTGTACTTATCGATTAATAGTTTGGCTTGAGTTCCTTTTCCACTGCCCGGAGGTCCAAAAAGTACGATGTTTTTCATGATCAATGATTAGTTTTCTTTTAATTGGTAAATTTCTGGGATATTTCGTCCCAGTCCGTCGTAGTCTAAGCCGTATCCCACCACAAATTTATCTGGAATGCTCAGCCCGATATAATCGATTTTTAAGTCTTTTTTGTAAGCATTTGGTTTGAAAAGCAAAGTTGCGATGCTTACACTTGCAATCGGTTTTGATTGCATCATGTCGTAGAGAGCCTCTAGGGTATTGCCTGTGTCTACGATGTCTTCCATGATGATGATGTGGCGATCCTTTACCAGCTCATCTGGCACTTCCATTAGCTTTTTTACTTGTCCTGTGGAAGAGGTTCCTTGGTAGGATTTCATCTGGATGAATGAAATTTCGCAATTGCCAGGATAGTGCTTAAGCATATCGCTAAAAAACATTACTACTCCGTTTAAAACTCCTACGAAAAGCGGTGTTTCATCTTTGAATTTTTTGTAAATGTCTTGCGCCACATTTTCGATGGCATTTTGAATTTCCTCGTCAGAGAGAAAAGGAACAAAAGTTTTATCAAGAATAGTAATCGATTTTTCCATTTTTCAAGTAAAAATTAAAGGGGTAAAGTTATTAAATGTATTTAAATTACACTAAGTATTTTGGCTAAAAAATTAAATTGTCATCGAAAAAATTCGGGTTTCGGGCTTATTTCGAAGCATTCTCAAATCAAATGCCATACAAATGTTGCGAATAAAGATTCGCCCCGCTTCGGTAACGATTAGTTCATCATCGGTAAATTCAATCAATTCATCGCGTTCCATTTCTGCCAATCGTGTTTTAATGTCGTCTAAATTTTCAATTGGGAGTTCTTTAAAATTGGTTTTTAAATTACACATTAAATTTAGAATATGGCGACGCATGGTTAAATCTTCTTGGCTAAGGATATGCCCCTTGGTTACGGGAATAATTCCGTTTTCTACCAATTCGGTGTATTCTTTCAGGGATTTATTATTTTGGGCAAAACTATACCAGCTATCTGAAATAGAGGACATTCCCAGTCCAATCATTACCTGTGTTTTAGACGAACTGTAGCCCATGAAATTGCGATGTAGCGTTCCGTTTTTGGAAGCTAAATAAAGCTTGTCGGTCTTTAATGAAAAATGATCCATTCCGATTTCCTCGTAGCCCATTTGTTCAAAAATTTCTTTTCCCACTTCGTACAATTCTCGTTTTTCGGCAGGAGAGGGCAAATCTTTTTCATCAAAACCACGCTGTCCCACGCCTTTGATCCACGGCACATGTGCATAGCTATAAAACGCAATTCTGTCTGGATTGAGCTCCTTGGTTTTAGCAATGGTATATTTCATTTTGTCTAAGGTGTGGAACGGCAATCCAAATACCAAATCGTGGCTAATGCTCTCATAACCAATTTCTCTGGCTTGATCGGTAACTCGTTTTACATTTTCAAACGGCTGAATGCGGTGAATGGCTTCTTGCACTTTTAAATCATAATCTTGCACACCAAAACTGATACGGCGAAACCCTAAATCATACAACATTTTCATATGCTCATAAGTTGTATTGTTGGGGTGCCCTTCGATGCTAAATTCAGGATTTTCGGCAATTTCCGCTTTGCTGAAAATACTTTCTAATAAGAATTTTAAATTTTCAGGCGAAAAGAAAGTTGGGGTGCCTCCTCCTAAATGCAATTCCTTGATGATTGGTTTTTCGTCTAAAAGGTTTAAGTATAAATCCCATTCTTTTAAAACCGTTTGGATATAAGGCATTTCCACCTCTTGGTGGCGTTTGGTAATATGCTTGTGGCAAGCACAAAAAGTGCACAGACTTTCGCAAAATGGCAAGTGCAAATACAGCGAAATTCCCTCTTTTTGATTAGATTCTTTAAATGATTTTTTAAGTGTTTCTTCCCAGCCCGATACCGAAAAATGCTCGTTGTCCCAGTAGGGAACAGTGGGGTAGCTGGTGTATCGTGGACCAGGAATATTATATTTTTGAATTAATTCTTTGTTCATTTTATGAGTTTATAGCCTCTCTGATTTTAATTAATTTTTCAAGCAAATCGCGCATTTGATTAATTGGTAGCATATTAGCACCATCACTTTTGGCTTGGCTTGGATTCGGGTGTGTCTCGATAAAAATTCCGTCTACGCCTGTGGCGATTCCAGCTTTAGCTATGGTTTCTATAAGTGCTGGTTTTCCGCCCGTTACGCCGCTTGATTGATTCGGTTGTTGAAGTGAATGTGTGATGTCCAAAATCACAGGAGCATATTGCTGCATTACAGGAATTCCCCTGAAATCTACTACCAAATCTTGGTAGCCAAAAGTAGTACCTCGTTCAATGATGGCGACATTTTGGTTTCCGCTGTCGGTTACTTTTTGCACGGGAAATTGCATACTTTCTGGCGAAAGAAATTGTCCTTTTTTCAAAGTTACCGCTTTTCCCGTTTTGGCAGCCGCTACGACTAAATCAGTTTGGCGCACCAAAAATGCGGGGATTTGCAATACATCTACATATTTGGCAGCAAGTGCGGCATCGCTACTTTCGTGAATGTCTGTTGTAGTAGGCACATTAAAAGTTTCGCCTATCTTCTGAATGATTTTTAAGGCTTTTTCGTCGCCAATTCCCGTAAAGCTATCGATACGCGAACGGTTAGCTTTTCGGAACGAACCTTTAAACACGAAAGGGATTTTTAAATCATTAGTGATTTTTACTAATTCTTCTGCAATGGCAAAAGGTGTTTCCTCGTTTTCTATGGCGCAAGGTCCTGCTATTAAAAAGAAATTACCAGAATCGGTAAATTGTATTTTGGGCAAATTTTGTATCACTTGGGTTTAAATTACAAGATTAAACCGCAAATTTACTAAATATTTGACAGATTGTAAAGTGAATTTTATTCAGCGCAAATACAATCAAAACTAATGGCTGGAATTGTGGGCAAAGGAGACGATCCCGAGTCCAAAAGAGGCTCTATATTATCCCAACTTGTGTGAGTTTTTTTACGAATATAGGCAAGTGCTTTGCCAGATTTAGGTAAGGTGTTTAGGAAAATTCGCCCTACTTGATTGTTCTCCTCGCCAATATTGCTGAAAAGTGATAACTTCGTGAAAATACCGCTTTCTGGAAAAAGTAAATTTTCTTTTGCAAGATTTATTTTATAGTTTTTGTGGCGTTTTTCTATCGGAACTAAAACTTGTTGAGAAGTTTCTATCTTTTCGTAAGGCTTATTATTTTTATTTTCAAAAAAAGAAATTTCCAAAAATTGATTCTTGGAGATAGAATCCGTAGATTTTACGCTAAAATTTAGGGAAAGGATTTTACATTTTTGCTTTTTTGGATTTTCCATAAGAATTGTGAAATCCATTTGATTGTTTAAGGGAACGGAACCTTTTCCTTTTTTATTACCAAATTCATTTTTGTTTTTAAAATTTAGATTTAAACTTTTAATTTGAATACTTTTAGGCTGTAAAAAGATTTTATCATTG
Source organism: Ornithobacterium rhinotracheale (assembly GCF_022832975.1). NCBI lineage: Bacteria > Pseudomonadati > Bacteroidota > Flavobacteriia > Flavobacteriales > Weeksellaceae > Ornithobacterium > Ornithobacterium rhinotracheale. The sequence goes on from NZ_CP094846.1 coordinate 1,233,040, forward strand.
AACTCGTTAGCCGTAATATTTTTTTCTTGATAATTCTCCTTATATAGTTTAAAGTCTTTTGGTTGATTTTTTTCAAAAACAAACTTTCCTAAAGAATCAGATAAATATTTATGGGTCTTAGTTTCTATAGTAACATATGGAATTGGTATTTGCGTGAAATCATCGAAAATTTGAATTTTCTGTGCAAATAAATTCAAAGAAATAAGGAGAGTAAAGTATTTGATAAAACGCATTTTATTTGGTTCTTTTAAATAAAAAATATCCCTTAGAAAAAGGGATATTTTTTAGATTTTTACTTAAAAAAATTACTTCTCGATACCTAAACATTTTAGACCATTGATGGTTGCGATGTCCGAAAGTTTTTCTACATCATAGTAGTGGCAGGATTCAAGCATTACGCGAAGTTCTGTCCACAAGTTTCCATCAGAGAATGGCTTATAGATATCGTTGATGTTATCTGTCCCGAAGGCAACATTAATTCCGTGCGGAATCATCTCATCTACTGGCGTTACGGAGTTGTGGCTTGGTGCCAAACGCTCTGTACGGTTGTGGTCGATCCACGCAGTAGGGCATGAGATAACATGCATTTGTGCTTCGTTGATTAAATCATATAATTCGTAACGGTATTTTTTAGGATGTGCAGCTACTGAGATTGAGTGCACTGCGGTTACTTTACCTTGTAATCCGTGTTCGATAGTTTTTCTAGCTAAAAGCTCGGTTTCAGTTTCCTCGTCTGTGTTGAACTGATCCACATGCACATGTACTAATTTGTTTTTAGCTTTGGCAGTTTCCATAAGGATGTCAAGGTGTTCTTCCTCTCTACCAAAATCTTTGGCAGGAAGCCCTCCGATGATGTCTACGAAGTCAGACGAAAGGTCGAACCATTCTCTTGCTTTTGGATCAATTACTCCTTTCAACACTTGGTTTGCCCAGCGAATCTCGATATCTTTTCCATATTTATCCATGATTCTCTGCGCTGCCTTGATGCTTCGGTCTTGCATCACCTCGTCCACATCAATGAAGGAACCCACGGCCTGCGCCCCTTGCTCTAAGAAGTATTCAATAGCGCGCGCCATTCTGTCATAAATGATGTCTACGGTAGAATTTTTTTTCATCTCATCTACCAAGTGCCATTTTTCTTTTAAATAAGAATTAGTAAACGAGAAAGTGTCTTTTTGCAGGGAGTAAGCCCTGTCGAGGTGTGCGTGGCAGTTTACCCAGCCACCTTTTTCTTTGATTTTTTCAATAACTGCATCTTTCGGGTCGAAGTGTTGTAGTGTACTCATTGAGATGATTTTTGTTATAAATTTTTCAAATGTATGTTTTTTTGAACCAATCAACAAAAAAAGTTTTTAATACTATGTTTATAACTCTAATTTTTTATCATTAAACCAGTGTGGTATGCTCATTTTCCTGTGAGGTTTGTGTTTCTGCCTTGTAGGTATGCTTATTTTCCTGTGAGGTTTGTGTTTCTACCTTGTAGGTATGCTCATTTCCCTGTGTGGATTGCGTATCTGCCTTGTAGGTATACTCATTTTCCCGTGTGGTTTGTGTTTCTACCTTGTAGGTATGCTTATTTTCCTATGTTTTTTGGCTAAAAGTTTTTTCGTTTTTTTAGAATTTAATTTTGGCAAAAGGTAAATCTATGATGGATTTAATGCTTAAATCCTGTTTGATTTTGCCCACATTGTAAGCCCCAAAACGATAATACACCCCGATTCCCACACTGCCGAGCAGTAGTTTTCTAAATTCTAAACCTGCTTCGCTAAACCATTTATTAGGGGCAATTTTGCCATCGGCATACAATAGGTCGTTTGATTGGGTTTTCCCGTACATAGTCTTTACAATCAGATAGGTAGGGGCAGATTTCTTTTTGCCATTTAGGTTAAATAATTTTTGGCGACCTAGTAGCGAAATGAATTGTGTGCTGTAAAATGTATCGGCAGGCATGGTCTCGAAAGTATCGGTTCCGCCTAGGTTAAGTACATCAAAAACAGATTCGTTAAGGTTATTGGAGCCATGATTGAAGCTGTACCAGAGTGGTGTTTTGCCCAAAGTGGCTCCTGCGTTGATTTTGATATAAGTTTCTCTCGGGAACAGGTTGAATTGGTATTCTACGGCACCCTCCACACGAGTGAAGTCGAAATCTCCGTTGGCTACTTTGTTGGATTTTAATACATTTAAATAAATGTTTGGCGAGCCATCCTTTAGCGTAAAGGTTCCGTAGGGCACTTTTATATATTGGCTAAATGGCGACCATTTTAGATTAAAGCTTAACAAATTATTGTTGAATTTTTGATTTCCTAAATTAGGATTAAATAGATTTTTTTCCTCGGCGTGGTGTGTGCCTATTCGCAGGGTGAGATTATCAAAGAAATCTTGCTGATATGCTAGGGAGAATTTCTTTTGATTAAAGAAATCATGCTTATTCCCGTTGATTGCCGTTACTCTAAAAACATTGAACCCCGTTCTGAGTGGCGAGAAGAATCGTCCCGCGGCGTTCAAATCGTCCATATAGTCGAAGGAAAAGAATCCGTTGTTTTTAGGCACTGCCAAATATTTGGTACCTACGCCGTATTTAATCTTTTTGTCTTTAAAACCATAATTTACATGCCCATTAAAGCTCACTCGCCTGTTGAAATACTCGTTGGTTTGTAGCCCCAGCCCTAAACGGATTCCCTCGTATTCATTGTTCCCAAAAAACTCGGGTAAAATTAAATCAACTTTTCCAAGATTAAAGTTTAGCCCATTAATTAAGAATCTTGCTTTTTTTAGATAAAAATCTAAATTTTCTTCTTTTCCTTCTTTATCAATTTTGATGTAAGTGTTTTTTTCAATCGGCGTCAAATCTTGCGGACGATAGCTAGTAATTCTTTGTTCAAAATCTTTGCGCGCGTCGGCATCAATTTCGTAGGAATAGCCTTTGAAATCTTTAGCCATAAAATGATTGTCGAATTTAAAATCGCTAAACACTTTTTCCATTATCGTAGAAGATGACGAAACTTTGGTTTCTACGCCATTAACTTCTTTGGTCTTGATAGAGAGTAGTTTATAGTATTGCGTTGTCGGTAGCCAAACATTGTTCATAAATTTATAGTTACTCACCATTTCATAACTTTTGGTCGTGCCTTTGTCCAAAATCTGAAAACCTCCAGAATTAAAAATATAATCGTGGCTATTCACATATTCTGCTTCAAATTTAGCCACCCCTTTGGTGTCTACATCTACCCAAATCGTTCCGTAGAGTGGAGTTTCTACTTCTTTGATGCTTTTAAAATTAACTTGGATTGTTTTTCTGTCATTCAGCTGAATGGTGTCCTTGATTCGGTAGCTGTAAAAATTAATTCCGTGAGCAGAAATCGGATTTATGAAGGTTTTAAAATAAAAGAAATTAAAGGTTTTTTCGTCCAATTCGTAAGGCAGAGGGGTGATGGCAATCAGCTCTGGCAAATCCGATTGAAGCCCCGAAATTCGATACGCATCGGTAATGATTTTATTGCCATAGCGCTCGTCGTGAATGTAGCGATTGGCTTTCTCGGCTAAAAACTCTAAACTCTTTTTGGAATCCAAAAAATCCGATTTGGTGTCTTTATCCATTTTATTCAAAGTAATGAGTGGAGCAAACTCATTATAAATTTTAGTATAAGAATTAAAACTAAAATTAGGTAAACGCTCGGGGCTGTTTTGTTTTCTATTCTCGATAACTTCTTTAATCACTTTGGTCGCAACATTATTATCTTCTGCATTAATTTTAAGTTGCTTTAGAAAAATATTTTGGTCAGTAATTTCTTGCGCATTAAGCGTAAAAGAAACCAAAAAAAAGGCGATGATAATGAGCGTTTTTTTCATAAATCATTGTTTAGAAATCAATTATTTTTCAAAAATAAAGAATTTACTTGTGAAATTTTAAATTTATATCTAAAAAAAATAATAAAATATTTCAAATTTTATCAACTCAAAACTATGTGAATTTAAAAATAAATATTAATTTTATGCTTTAATTTGATAAATGATTGAAATATTGTTTGCTGTAAAATTAAAAAATAGAGAAAAAAAACATCAAAAATGTAATTTTTACACATTGCTTAAAATTAGTAAAAAATAAAATTTAATAATATGAGCGACTGGATTATTTATTTACCGACGTTATTTGCATTGTTCGGGCTAGTAGTTATGGGGGCAAAGTTCTCGTGGATTAAAAAGCAAAACACTGGAGAGGAAAGGATGCAAACCATTGCAAAACACATCAAGGAAGGAGCAATGGCTTTTCTGAATGCAGAATATAGAATTTTGCTAATTTTTGTACTGGTAGCTTCTCTGGCACTGGCATTCATTTCTTATATTGTGCCGACTACCCATTGGTTGATCGTGCCTGCGTTTATAGTAGGAGCCGTGTTTTCGGCCATTGCGGGTAATATCGGGATGCGTGTAGCAACAGATGCCAATGTGCGTACGGCACAAGCCGCCAAAACTAGCTTGCCACAAGCCTTAAAAGTTTCGTTTGGAGGTGGTATGGTTATGGGGCTAGGCGTTGCAGGTTTAGCCGTTTTTGGGTTAAGCTTTATTTTCTTTTGTTTGCTTGGTTATTTAGGCGATAGCGAGGGAGATTTTGTTGCAAGCATGACCATGGTGCTAGAGGCCTTGGCCGGATTTTCACTCGGAGCCGAATCCATTGCACTTTTTGCGCGTGTAGGAGGTGGTATTTACACTAAAGCAGCCGATGTAGGAGCCGACTTGGTAGGAAAAGTAGAAGCAGGTATCCCAGAAGACGACCCGCGTAACCCAGCAACTATTGCCGACAATGTGGGAGATAATGTGGGTGATGTAGCAGGTATGGGAGCCGATTTGTTTGGTTCTTATGTAGCAACCGTTTTGGCAGCCATGGTGCTTGGAAATTATGTAGTCCGAGACATGGGTGCTAGTGCTCCTACGGAATTCCATGGGATGGGGCCTATTTTGTTACCTTTATTTATTGCTGGCTGTGGAATCATCTTCTCAATCAAGGGGGCGTTTTTTGTAAAAATTAAGTCTAACGATGCATCTGAAAGCCAAGTGCAGAAAGCACTGAATAAAGGTAATTGGGTTTCTATTATACTTACAGCTTTCGCCTCTTTATTTTTAATTTTATGGATGTTGCCAGAAGTGATACAAATGAATTTCTTCGGGGTAGGAATTAAGGAGATTCCATCAATTAATGTTTTTTATGCTGTATTAATTGGGCTATTTGTAGGATTTGCCATTTCGTACTTTACTGAATATTATACCGCACTTGGAAAGCGACCTGTTTTAAGCATTGTAGAAAAATCAGGAACAGGTGCTGCAACCAACATTATCGCAGGGCTTGGCGTAGGAATGATTTCAACTTTTGCACCAATTATTTTATTTGCGGGAGCAATTTGGGGAGCCTATAGTTTTGCAGGGTTCTACGGTGTGTCAATCGCCGCATCTGCGATGATGGCAACCACTGCGATGCAATTAGCTATCGATGCGTTTGGGCCAATCGCCGACAATGCGGGGGGTATCGCCGAAATGAGCGAATTGCCGAAAGAAGTAAGGGGACGTACCGATGTTTTGGATTCTGTAGGGAATACTACCGCGGCGATTGGTAAAGGATTTGCCATTGCCTCTGCTGCGCTTACAGCTTTGGCCTTATTTGCCGCTTATGTTACCTTTACAGGAATCGATGGGATTAATATTTTTAAAGCCAATGTTTTAGCTGCACTTTTCGTAGGAGGGATGATTCCTGTGGTGTTCTCTGCTTTGGCAATGAATTCCGTAGGAAAAGCAGCGATGGAAATGGTGCAAGAAGTGAGAAGACAATTCCGTGAAATCCCTGGAATTATGGAAGGTACAGGAACGCCAGAATACGGAAAATGTGTGGATATTTCAACCAAAGCAGCCCTAAAAGAAATGATGTTGCCTGGTGCGATTGCTATTTTTACACCAATTTTAATCGGATTCCTAATGGGTGCAGAATCGCTTGGTAGCTACATGGCGGGTGTTACTGTTTCAGGGGTAATTTGGGCAATTTTCCAAAACAACGCAGGTGGTGCTTGGGATAATGCCAAAAAGTCAATCGAAGCAGGTGTTGAGGTGGCTGGTGTAAAGCATGCTAAAGGCACAGGCGAGCACAAAGCATCTGTAACGGGTGATACCGTCGGGGATCCGTTCAAAGATACATCAGGTCCGTCTATGAATATTTTGATTAAATTGTCTTGTTTGGTCGGTTTGGTAATTGCTCCGATTTTGGGCGAACAAATCAAAAAACAAAACAATTTATACGAAGGTAAGCCAATTGATGATGGGGCAATTATCTTAGAAGAAGCACCGCAAGAAGAAGTATTGGACGCTGATGGAAATTACATTTATCAAGCAGGGGATATTACAGAAATCGCTTTGCCAAATAGTGTGGTTTTAAATGAAGGAATTAATTCTACCGAAAAGCATTTGGTAGATTTATTAAATGGTGGCGAAATCGATAACGCAGGATTATATGAAACTTGGACCACTTTAGATCAAATTGGATTTAAAACAGGAAGTAGCGAGCTTACTGAAAAGTCTAATAAGCAAATCGAAAATTTGGTTAAAATCTTGAATGCTTATCCAGATGCTAAATTAAAAATTGGCGGCTATACCGATAATGTCGGAAATCCTGAAAATAATTTAAAATTATCGCAAGCCAGAGCAGAAAGTTTAAAAAATGTTTTGGTGGCAAAAGGAATCTTAGCTGATAGACTAAAAGCAGAAGGCTATGGAGAAGCACATCCAATTTGCGAAGCAAACGATACATCAGCGTGTAAAGCGCAAAACAGAAGATTGGATGTTCGTTTTATGGAATAAAAATTAATTTGCCTTAGTAATAAAAAATCAGCGCGGCTCGCAAGAGTCGCGCTGATTTTGTTTTAAATAAAACTGCTCCAGAAAAGAAATAGAGGAAAAAATAAACTCTAAAAAATAAAACTGGAGCAGAAAAAATCTATTATGAAAAATTAAAAACTAAGATTAAACTTTCATGATTTCAGCTTCCTTGTTAGAGAAAGTTTTTTCAGCCAATTCGATGTATTGGTCTGTCAGTTTTTGTACATCGGCTTCAAGCCCTTTTTGTACATCTTCTGATTCTTCAGACTTTTTAATCGTGTTGTTGGCATCTTTTCTCCAATTACGGATACTGATTTTAGCAGTTTCTAATTCTGCTTTTGCTTGTTTTACCAAGTCTTTTCTACGCTCTTCTGTTAATGGCGGAACGCTGATGATTACAGAATTTCCGTTGTTTGAAGGGTTAAACCCAAGATTTGCCTCCATGATAGCTTTTTCAATTGGCTGAATCATGCTATTTTCCCATGGTTGAACATTTAAAGTCATGGCGTCTGGAGCGCTCACATTAGCCACTTGGCTAAGTGGAGTAGGGTTTCCGTAATAGTCAACCATTACGCTACCCAGCATTGCAGGATTTGCTCTCCCCGCACGGATTTGGCTAAAAGCCTTTTCCAAGTGCGCGATAGAATCCTTCATACCAGTTTCAGTTTCTTTTACAATATTGTCTATATTCATATATTAAATTATTTTTAATCATTGGTTACAGTAGTACCGACATCTTCTCCGTCGATTACTTTTTTCAAGTTGCCCACGGTGTTCATATCAAATACTACGATTGGTAAATTGTTTTCTTCACTTAAAGTAAAGGCCGTCATATCCATTACTTTTAAGCCCTTGTCATACACTTCTTTAAAAGATAAATTATCGAATTTTTTAGCATTTTCATCTTTTTCAGGATCTGCAGTGTAGATTCCGTCTACACGAGTACCTTTTAAGATAGCATCGGCTTCAATCTCTATAGCGCGTAGTACAGCGGCGGAATCAGTTGTGAAATATGGATTTCCAAGCCCTCCACCAAAGATTACTACACGGTTTTTTTCTAAGTGTCTGATGGCTTTGCGTCGAATGTATGGTTCGGCAATTTTTTCCATCTCTATGGCTGTTTGTAAGCGAGTATCTACACCAGCATCTTCTAGACCTTGTTGCAATGCCATGGCATTAATGATGGTTGCCAGCATTCCCATATAGTCGCCTTGTACACGATCCATTCCGTTGGCGGCACCAGAAATTCCTCTAAAGATGTTTCCGCCACCAATTACGATGGCTACTTGGCATCCCATGTCGGCAATTTCCTTTACTTGTTTAGAGTAGGCCTCGATTTGTTTGGGGTCAATACCGTATTGGCGTTCTCCCATTAGGGCCTCGCCACTTAATTTTAAAAGTATTCTTTTGAATTTCATGCGAAAAATATTGTTTGACAAAGATATATTTAATTATGATATTTAAAAAAAAACAATAAGTGAAAAATATAACTCTTTTGTCTTGCCTTAAATAATGTCTGTCTCTTCAATTTGTTTTTTGATGTCGAAAGAATACAATTGAGCGGGTTTGTGGTAAACTCCTTGTTGTTTTTCGTTTAAAGGGATTAGATTACTTAATTTCTTGATGCTTTTTCTAAAGTTTCTCTTGTCAAATTCACGATTTAGGATTACTTCATAAATGTTTTGAAGTTGAGAAAGTGTGAATTTTTTAGGTAAAAGCTCAAAAGCGATATTGTAGTTCTCGGTATCAAATCTTAATGTAGCAAGTGCTTTTTGAAAGATTTCGTCGTGGTCAAACCCAAGGTGTGGAATTTCATCGATGCTCACCCATTCAGTTTTATTGGCAAAAGAAGCAGCTTCTGGTACAAAATCTTCCATTTTAATCAGAGAATAGTAGGCTATGGTTACGACATGTTTATTTAAATCTTTTCTTACATTTAGTAGCGATTCTTTATCTTGTCTGTTTTTTAATCGGTCAGGTTTTCCGAAGGCGTGAAACTGTTTAAGAAAAACTCCTCGGAGTCCTGTTAATTCTTCCAGCACGCGATTGGCGGCATCATCAATATCCTCACCTTTGTACACATGATCTCCAGGAAGTGCTCGAAGTGGAATATGCTCAGGACTTTGTTTTTTTTGTTCAATCAGCAATATTTTTAGCTGTTTGTCATCATATCCAAAAACGGTACAGTCCACCGAAACATCTAAAAACTCTCTTTTTTCAGTCATTTTATTTTTTATTTAATTTAGCAACTAAGGTACGGATAATTTATCGAAAAATAAAATATAAAATAAATCATAGTTATTAAGTTTAAAAAACGAATAATCTTCACTATATTTGTATCGTTAAAATTAAACTATGGCAACAAAAAAAATCAACACAATAGGTGTTATTACTTCTGGGGGAGATGCTCCTGGAATGAATGCCGCCTTGCGCGCGGTAGTTAGAGCTGCATCTTACCATGGGCTAAATGTGAAAGGAGTTCGTTTAGGTTATGAGGGTTTAATTACAAATGATGTGGTTTCTTTAGGCCCTAGAAGTGTAAGCAATATTATCAATAGAGGTGGAACAATATTAAAAACAGCTCGTTCTGCAGAATTTAGAACAGTAGAAGGTCGTAAAAAAGCTTTTGAAAATGTTCAGAAAAATGGAATTGATGCCCTTGTGGTAATCGGTGGAGATGGTTCTTTTACAGGCGCTAAATTATTTCACGAAGAACACGGGATTCCTGTAATTGGAGTTCCTGGTACTATTGATAACGATATTTTTGGTACTGATTACACAATAGGATACGATACTGCGCTTAACACAGCGGTAGATGCAATCGATAAAATTAGAGATACGGCACAATCACACAACCGTGTATTCTTTGTAGAAGTAATGGGACGCGACGCAGGATTTATTGCTTTAAATAGTGGTATTGCTGCAGGAGCACAAGATATATTGATTCCGGAGAAAAAAGATGAGATAGATGCGATGTTTCAATCGCTTGAACGCGGAGAGAAAACAGGAAAAATCTCAAGTATTATCGTTGTAGCTGAAGGCGAAGAATTAGGCAATATTTATGATTTAGCTAAATTTACTAAAATTAAATACCCAACTTACGACATTCGTGTGACTGTGCTTGGACACATCCAGAGAGGGGGTACGCCTAGTTGTGCAGACCGTGTTTTGGCAAGCCGTTTAGGAATTGCTGCGGTTGAAGGATTGCTTGAAGGCAAGTCTAATGTGATGGCAGGTATTCGAAGCAATAAAGTGGTATATACCCCTATAGAAGAAGCTATTCAAAAACATAACGAAATCGATCATGAATTAATTAGAGTGTCTCAAATTTTGGCACGCTAAATTCAATTATAAATAATTTAAAAACAATTAATTAAAACAAAATTATTATGGCAAATGTAAAAGTAGGTATCAACGGTTTTGGACGCATCGGTCGTTTAGCATTCCGTAGAATTCAAGAAGTTGAAGGATTGGAAGTTGTTGCAATCAACGACTTGACTGACGCAAAACAATTAGCACACTTATTGAAATATGACTCTACTCAAGGTCGTTTCAACGGAGAAGTAGAAGTGCTAGATGGTGCCTTTAAAGTAAACGGAAAAGAAGTAAAAGTTCTTGCTAATCCAAATCCAGAGGAGCTTCCTTGGGGAGATCTAGGTGTGGATATCGTGCTAGAATGTACAGGTTTCTTTGCTACTAAAGAAAAAGCTGAATTACACCTTAAAGGTGGTGCTAAAAGAGTAGTAATCTCTGCTCCTGGTGGAGATGTTCCAACTGTTGTTTTCAATGTAAACCAAAATATCCTTAAAGGAGACGAAACTGTAATCTCTGGTGCATCTTGTACTACAAACTGTTTAGCTCCTATGGCTAAAGTGTTAAACGATAAATTCGGTGTAGTAGAAGGTTTAATGACTACTATCCACGCTTACACTGGAGACCAAAACACTCTTGATGCTCCACACAGAAAAGGAGATTTAAGAAGAGCTCGTGCTGCTGCTGTAAGTATCGTTCCAAACTCAACTGGTGCTGCAAAAGCAATCGGATTAGTAATTCCAGAATTAAACGGAAAATTAGACGGTGCTGCTCAGCGTGTACCAACCCCAACTGGATCACTTACAGAATTAGTTACTGTTCTTGAGAAAAAAGTATCTGTAGAAGAAATCAACGCAGCTATGAAAGAAGCTTCAAACGATTCATTCGGATACACTGAAGATCCAATCGTTTCTGCTGATGTTATAGGAATCACTTACGGTTCATTGTTTGACGGAACTCAAACTAAAGTAATGACTGTAGGAGACAAACAATTAGTGAAAACTGTTGCTTGGTACGACAACGAAATGTCTTATACAGCTCAGTTAATCCGTACATTACAATACTTCGCTAATTTATAATTAGCCTCAAAATTGTAATTTTACAATAATTTAAATCCGCTTCATTTCGATGGAGCGGATTTTTCTTTTCCCAAAAAGCTAAAAAATCATCAAAAAACCTTATTTTTGAAAATAAAAAAATGCTTCAATCGGGGGAATTTAAAATTTATAGTGCATCGGCAGGAACAGGAAAAACTTATACACTCGTTCAAGAAATTATGCACCTTCTTTTACAGAAAAAAAATAGCAAAAGTTTTAGCCAGATTTTAGCCATTACTTTTACCAATAAGGCGGCTAATGAGATGAAAGAGCGTATTTTGCAAAAGCTTGATGAGTGGCGAAATGGCAAAATTTCTGCCCCCGAATTAGCAAGCATTCAAGAGCATTTAAATATTTCTAAAGAAGAAATTCAAGCGCGTAGCCAAGCCGTTTTAAGTGATATTTTGCACAATTATTCGCTGTTTTCTGTGAGCACGATAGATACATTTAATTTAAGGCTTATGCGTGCCTTTGCCACCGATTTGGGCTTGTCGCCCAACTTTGATGTGGAGCTAGATACCTCCCAATTAATGGGCGAAGCGGTGGATTTGCTCTACGCCGATTTGCAAAACAATCAGCATTTAAGCAAAATCATTACGCAGGCAGCAACCGAAAATTTAACCCGAGATAAAAGTTGGGATATTTCTGACGAATTAAAAAGCAACGCCTCGCATTTGTATGCCGATCATTTCCTAGAATACATGAGAGAAATTGGTCGGTTAGAGTTAAAAGATTTAGTTGAATTTCGAGGTAAACTCATTACGGAAATCAATGAAATACAAAAATTTCTTACCGAGAAATGCGAAGAAATTAAAAATTTAGTAGAAGCAGAGGGCTTAGAACCAAAAGATTTTAGAGGAGGAAGCAGAGGAATTTTATCTTTTTTTTCCAAAATTTTAAAAGGAAAAATAGAGTTCCCAACTAAGACACAAAGTGAAATTTTAGAAAATCATCAATTCGGTTCCGCCTCGGCGTCGGCATCGGCGGTGGATAGAATCGAAGAGATTTTTCCAAAAATTGAGGAAGCCGTTGAGCAGATTAAAGCCAAAATCGTTCGCCTACAAGTATGCAACGCTGTGTATGGTAGTATAAATACCATGTCGCTCTACAACGAAATCGAGAAAAATCTTTCGCAGATTGAAGGCGAAGGCAATGTGATGTTGATTTCTGAGTTCAATAAAATCATCAACGAGAATTTACAATCGCAGCCTACCCCATTTATTTATGAAAAAATAGGAACCAAATACCGCCATTATTTCGTCGATGAATTCCAAGACACTTCCAGCATTCAATGGAACAATTTAAAACCACTTGTGGAAAATGCTCTGGCTCAAGGGGATACTTTGATGCTTGTGGGCGACCCAAAGCAATCCATTTATCGATTCCGTGGTGGTAATCCAGATTTGATGATTGGTCTTATCAATCAAGGCCAACAATATTATGGCAATGTTTCGGTAGAAAATTTGGACAAAAACTGGCGTAGCTATCACGAAATCATCGAATTTAATAACGATTTCTACACCTTTGTAGCCAATAATTTTATTAAAAACGAAGGTTTTAAAAATATTTACATCCAAGGCAACGAGCAGAAAATTAATCACAAAAAAGGAGGTTATGTTTGCATAAAACGCATTACGATTGAAAAAGGCGACATCAAAAATTACAACGATTATGTGCTAGAAGATCTTTTAATTAAAATAAAAAATTGTGTAGCTAATGGATACGCGCTTAGGGATTTAACCATTTTGGTCAATACCAATAATGAAGCTAGTCGCATTGCAGAATTTTTACAAGAAAACGAAATAGCGGTGCTTTCTGATGAAGCTTTATTGCTCATCAATAATCCTGAAATTCAATTGATTGTTTCGGTTTTAAGGCTCACCACCGATACCGAAAACCATAAATTCCGAGCCGATTTATTGCTAAATTTAAAACATCTAAAAAAACTAAATGTTGTTGATTTTACAGAATTTTCATTGAAGGTTTTGCGTAAGAATTTCGCTCAATTCATCGCAGAACTGGCTGAAGTTTCGGTAGATTTATCTCATTTAAATCAAAAAATGAATTCGCTGTATGACCAGACCGAAAAAACGATTGCAGCACTGGGAATCGAAGTGCAAAACCAGGAATATGTTTTAAATTTTTTAGACGAAGTTTTAAAATTTCAAACCCAAAACGAATCTTCCGCCCAAGCGTTTATCGCCTATTGGGACGAGCGTGGCGATAGAAAAAGTATTGCTGTGCCGAGTGGCGTAAATGCCTTGAAAATCATGACCATACATAAATCCAAAGGATTGCAATTTCCCGTGGTGTTTTTGCCTTATACTAAGTTAGATATCAAGGAGCACGGATTGTGGATTCCGCTAAAAGAAGGGAAATTCAATCATTTTTATGTAAATAAAACCAATCCGCTGAAAGGCGTGGTGGAACATTTGCCTGATGAAATGAGCGAAGCGGTTTCGCGAGATGTTCAAGAATCTGAAATAGACCAAATCAATAAATTTTATGTAGCCACTACGCGTGCCGAGGAGCAGCTGTATATGTACATCAAAACACAGAAAAAATATGATTCTTTCTCATTTAGTGAGATTCTTGACGAATACATGAACTCAAAAGTGGGCACTGCAGAAGCGGAATATTGCGTAGGAGAGCCAGAAAAAGTAAGCCCTAAAAAAGATTACAAATCAGAAGACAATACCGTTTTTTATCCCTTAAAGTACAACGACTGGAAAGAGAAAGTGCGCATCAGTAGCGAGCATTCCAAAATGTGGGATGTGCATCAAAAAGAGAAACAGGATTATGGTAAAAAAATCCATGCTGTGCTAGAGCGCATTCAGTACAAAGAAGAGGTGGAGGCAGTGCTTAACGATTACGCGCGAAACGGTTTTATAGACCAAAATGAAAAAGAAATTTTAAACACTCAAATTCATCAACTTTTATCCCAATCAGAATTAAAAGATGCTTATGAGCATCACACGGTGCTCAATGAGCGAGATTTTATTTCAAAAACAGGTAAGATTTTCCGTCCAGACCGTTTAGTGAAAACTGAAAAAGGTTGGTATCTAATTGATTATAAAACGGGAGAAAAGTCAGAAAAACATATTTCGCAAATTCAGGAATATAAGCAATTTTTGGCTGAGCTCAAGGTGGATGTTGCGCGTGCGTATTTGGTTTATCTCTCAAATAATATAGAAATCTTAGAAGTAGATTAAAAACGCTACTCGGCTTTCAATTATTTTTTTAACCTTTGCAAAAAATTAAAAATAAACTATGTTTTTTTCGCCAGAAATTTCTGCCAATGTAACGCTGTTTATAGAAATTGTGGGAACCATTTCCTTTGCCATGTCGGGCGCATTTGCCGCGATGCAAAGTAGGCTCGATCCATTTGGAGTGCTCATCATTGCTTTTGCCACGGCGGTAGGGGGTGGAACGATTCGCGATTTGTTGCTCGATGTGCCCGTTTTCTGGATGACCGATTTGCGAATTTGTTTGATTACGGTGCTTAGTTGCGCAGCGGCGATGTTCTTTAAATCGCTGGAGCACAATTTCAAAGTAACGCTTTTTGTTTTCGATTCGCTTGGATTGGGACTTTTCACAATTGTGGGGCTCGAAAAAGGCTTAGTTTTAGGATTTTCGCCCATAATTTGTGTGGCACTTGGTACCATCACGGGATGCTTTGGCGGATTGTTGCGCGATGTTTTAATCAATCGTATTCCGCTTTTGCTTAGGGAAGAAATTTATGCCATAGCTTGTATCATTGGCGCTTTTTTCTATTTGTTTTTAGCTCATTTTTTTGGTTTAAAGAATCCAGTCGTTCAGTTCATTACGGTGCTCACCGTGTTCGGGATTCGTCATTTTTCCATTAAATATCACTGGCATATTCCCTTGTTTTATTTAAGCTCGGAACAAAAAATGAAAGCACAATTCGAACGAATGAAAAGGTTAAAACCCAAAAAGAAAAAATAGAATTTAAGCGTTTTTTTAGCCTAAAAACCATCAAAAATTGATTTTTAATTTTAACTAAAAAACTGACATAATACCATTTTTTAAGCAATTCTGTAATAGAAATTGTATCTTTGCCGATTGAAAAAATATCAAAAGTAGAAAAGATACAAAAAATGAATATATTAGTTTGTATAAGTAGCGTTCCTGATACTACCTCAAAAATCAATTTTTCGCCCGACGGAAAATCTTTTGACAAAACAGGAATTCAATTTGTAATCAATCCCCACGATGAATATTCATTGTCCAAAGCCCTTCAATTAAAAGAAAAAAACGGCGCACAAGTAAGCGTGCTATCGGTAGGCGACGCTTTGTGTGAGCCAGTTTTGCGCAAAGCCTTGGCAATGGGTGCCGATGTAGCAATGCGTGTGGATATGGAGCCAAACGATTCGCTTGTGGCAGCTAAAGAAATTGCCCGAGTGGTAAAAGAACAAAATTTTGATTTAATTTTAGCAGGAAAAGAATCAATTGATTATAATGGTGGCGTAGTGCCAGCAACCGTGGCGGCTTTGCTTGAATTGCCTTTTGCCAATAATTGTGTGGGCTTAGAAGTGCAAGGAAATGAGGTGATTGCCATAGTAGAAAACGACGACGAGGTGCAACATCTAAAGTTGCAATTGCCAGCCGTGATTGCAGGACAAAACGGAATCGTAGCCGAAAACGAATTGAAAATCCCAAATATGCGTGGTATTATGCAAGCTCGTAGCAAAAAACTCGATGTGATAGCACCGAGCGAAACGATTTCAAACTTAAAAGTAGAACAATTTACCAAGCCAGCATCACGCGGTGCGGTACAAATGATTGATGCCAATGCCATAGATGAATTGGTGGAACTTTTAAGAAAAGATACCAAACTATTTTAATCTCAAACAGAAAATCAGAATGTCAGTTTTAGTATATGCAGAAACCCATCAAGGGAAATTTAAAAAAAGTGCTTTTGAAGCCCTTTCGTATGCACAAAATTTAAACGAAGAAATTACAGTCCTTTGCGTAAATGCCATTCAGCCAGAAGAATTGTTTGCATATGGTGCACAGAAAGTGATCAATCTTCAATCAGAACAAGCGATAGATGCACAAACGATTGCAAAGCAAATCAATTGCGAGCAGTTTAACTTTATCGTTATGTCGCACGCCACACAAGGGCTGAATTTAGCCCCGCAACTAGCGGCAAAAAGTGGCGCGGCTTTGATTACCAATGTAGTGAGCGAGCCTAGCCAATTGTTGCCATTGCGTGTAGCGCGTAAAGCATTTTCGGGCAAGGCAATTATGGAGGTGGAAAGCGATGCTAAATGCAATATTTTGTGTTTGGCTGTAAATGCCTTTGAATTAAAACAAAATCCCGTAGCGGGCGAAGTAGAAAATAGAGCCGTTTCAGCTGAAAATAGCCAAATCTCGGTTGAAAAAGTAGAAGCTTTAAGCAATGCCAAAGATTTAAAAACTGCCGAAATTGTGGTTTCTGGTGGACGCGGACTCAAAACTGCCGAAAATTTTAAATTATTGGAAGATTTAGCCGAAGTTCTAGGCGCTGCCACAGCGTGTTCAAAACCAGTCTCAGACATGGATTGGCGACCACACAGCGAGCATGTGGGGCAAACGGGAAAAAACATTGCACCTAATTTATATATCGCCGCAGGAATTTCTGGAGCGATTCAGCATTTGGCGGGCGTGAATGCTTCCAAAAGAATTTTGGTCATCAATACCGATGCCGAGGCACCTTTTTTTAAAGCGGCAGATTATGGCATCGTAGGCGATGCCATGGAGGTTTTGCCAAAACTCACTGAGGCATTAAGAAAACTAAAATCGTAAAAAATACATTTTTTGATGATTTAAATAAAAATCCTAAACCGAATAGGCAAAATTTGCTTGTTCGGTTTTTTTTTCAATTAAAATTAGTACATTTACCCTTGATTATGGATTTAGTAAAACTTAGCATACGAGGAATCTCTTATAGCAATGCCAATTCAGAGGCATATATTTTAATTTTAGAAGAAGACGAAACGCAAAAGAAAATTCCTATCGTAATCGGAAATTTTGAGGCTCAGGCGATTGCAATGGCACTCGAGAAAGATTTGAGTACTCCGCGACCGCTCACACACGATTTATTTGTTACTTTTATAGCGAAAATGAATGCAAATTTAAAATCAGTCGTGATTTATAAATTTCAAGAGGGGGTTTTCTTTTCCAATTTAATTTTTGAAAAAGAAAATGGAGAATTGTTTGAGCTTGATTCTCGCACTTCGGATGCTATAGCGCTTGGTTTGCGTGTAGATGCGCCCATTTTTGCATACCAGCAAGTGGTGGATCAAGCGGGGGTTGATTTCAAAATTGTGGGGGATGAAGTGGTAGAAATTGAAGAAGATTCTGAACTTGATGATTTTAAAGAAGAAATTGAGCAAGTAATAGATGAGGTAATCGAGGAGGTGGCAAATACGCCTAGACCAAACGATATCCGCCAAAAAGATATGGACGAAAAAACTTTAGCTTATTCCTATAAATTTATAAAAGAAACGATGTCAAAACTTCCTTTTGGAAATATGTCATGGGGTACTTTTAATAACAATGATCTAGAAGGTTTAAAAAATATTGCAATCAGTCATGAAGATTATGAATTTGCAGCAATGGTGGTAGAAGAACTTAAAAGAAGAGAAAATTCAAAATAATAGAACAATATATAATATCATGGGGACAAAGACTAAATTAATATTAATCAGTTTTTTACAGTTTTTTGTTTGGGGAGCTTGGCTTATTACTATGGCAAACTTTTGGTTTGGGACAAAACATTGGAATGCAGCGGAGTTCGGTGCTGTTTTCTCAACCATGGGAATTGCCTCGCTATTTATGCCCACTTTGATGGGGATTGTGGCAGACCGATGGATTAATGCGGAAAAGTTATACGGAGCTTTGCACATTTTATATGCAGGAACTTTATTTTTGTTGCCAAGCATGGTAAGCCCTACGGCATTTTTCTGGTTAATGCTTTTGGCAATGATTTTTTACATGCCCACAATTGCATTCTCAAACTCAATTGCTTATAGTTTGCTCAAAAGAGATGGCTACGATGTTGTGAAGGAATTTCCATCGATTCGTGTTTTTGGAACAATTGGTTTTATCGCAGCCATGTGGCTTACTAATTTAACTGGGAATAAAGCCTCAGAAAATCAATTCTATATAGCGGGAGCAGTGGCATTGGTGCTAGGGCTTTATTCATTTACTTTACCAAAATGCCCGCCTCAAAACTTAATCCCGAAAAACGCAAGCTGGTCAGAGAAATTAGGACTAAATGCCTTTAGATTATTTAAAAATTATAAAATGGCATTGTTCTTTGTATTCTCGATGTTGCTCGGTGCGGCACTTCAATTAACAAATGCTTATGGCGATATTTTCTTGTCGGATTTTGGAAACAATCCAGAATATGCCAATAGTGCTGTGGTGAGATTTTCGACTGTAATTATGTCGATTTCACAAATTTCTGAGGTGTTTTTTATTCTGGCTATTCCATTCTTTTTAAAGAAATTCGGTATAAAAAATGTAATGCTCATGAGTATGCTCGCTTGGGTATTGCGATTTGGATTCTTTGCCTTTGGAGCGCCTGCAGGATTCGGATTTGTGCTGATTTTATTGTCCAACATTGTGTATGGGATGGCGTTCGATTTCTTCAACATCTCGGGTTCACTTTTCGTGGAAAATACTACTAGCGAGAAAATTCGTTCATCGGCTCAAGGTTTATTTATGATGATGACTAATGGAATTGGGGCTATTTTAGGTAGTACCATTTCTGGTTGGCTTATCGAGCAATTTTACACTTTGCCAAGCGGAGAAATCGTGTGGCACGATGTTTGGCTCGTATTCTCGGCTTATTCATTGGTAGTAGCTGTGTTGTTTGCCCTTATGTTTAAGCACAAACACAATCCAAAAGAACTGGCCAATGCACTTTAAAAATTAAAATTAAAAATGGAAGAAATAAATAGAAACCTCAACCCACCACCTAAAGAAAATTATTTAACCCTTGCAATCGTTGCGAGCGTTATGGGCGTGTTAACATGTGGAATTTTTGGATTATTAATTGGTTTTGCAGCATCGTTTTTTGCCATGCGCTACAACAAGGCATATAACGCTGCACAATATGCAGAAGCCTATCGCTACAAGAGAATTTCAAGAGTATTGTCTTTTGGGCTAATCATACTTTCAGTATTTTTGTTGGCGGTCGTGGCTTATGTGTACAAATATCAACCAGAATTGTTCCAGCAAGCCTTGGATGAATTTAACCAAAGAATGCAAGAACAAAATCAATAATTATATTGAATTTTTTAGATTAAACTAAAATTTTTTAATGGTTAAAATCCGTGTGAAAATTAATTTTTGCGCGGATTTCTTGTTTTTAATGAAATAAAAAATACTATTTTTTAATATTTTAAGGGCTAAATTGATTAGATTTTACGATTAATTTTTTATGCCTAAGTTCAGCGAATTTGGTAGGCGATAAATAAATTATTCTTAATTTTGCAGCATGATACAATTTAGGCCTTTTAAGGGGATCCGTCCAGCCAAAACAAAAGCCGCCAGTGTGGCTACCAAAAACATAGATTACTATGATTCGGCTGAGATTGATTATGAATTGAAAAATAATCCAGATTCTTTCTTTAAAGTAATTGAACCAGCTTTGTTAGGAGATGACGAAGCAAGCTTGGTGAAAGTAAGAGAAAATTTAGAAACATTTATCAAAGAAAAAATTTTAATAAAAGACCCTAGTTCTTACTACATTTACGAGCAAGAGGACGCCAAACATGGGAAAACACTTGGAATCATAGGAGTAGTAAGTTTAGATGATTATAAAAATGGTCTGATTAAAAGACACGAAAATACACTCAAAGAACGACAGGAGAAGTTTACGAGATATTTGAAGGCCATCAACTTGCAGCCAGATCCTGTGTTGCTCACTTTTCCAGAAAATAGCAATATAGAAATGATCATTTCTATGATTACGGTAAAAACTCCTTGTTTAGAATTTTCGGGTTCAGACCAGCACACACATCGTTTGTGGCAGGTGAAGGATCGCTTGCTCATGCAGCAATTAAAGTTTGCGATAGAGAAATTACCCGCACTCTATATTGCAGATGGGCACCATCGCATGGAAAGCTCCGTACAATATACCGATCATCGCAGAGCCCAGGAGCCAGATTTCTTCGGAGGAGAAATGTTTAACTACACACTTGCTACCATTATTCCAGGGAATTTCTTGAAAATCTATGATTACAACCGTTTAGTCAAAGATTTAAATGGAATGGCAGAGGAAGAGTTTTTAGAAAAATTAAAAACCGTATTTAGCGTAATCGAGAAGAAATCTCCTTATTACCCATCAAGCAAGCACCATTTATCCATGTATCTAAATGGGAATTTCTATGCACTTTATGTAAACCACAGCTATCGTGGAGTGCCAAAAGCGTTGGGAGAATTAGATACTTACTTGTGGGAAGAACATATCATGAAACCTATTTTAGGGATCGAGGATTCTCGCGAGAGCGACAAAGTAGAATTTGTAAAAGGAACAGGCGATATCAACGGAATTATGAAGATGAAGGAATTGGTGGACAAAGGTGAGTACAAAGTAGCCTTTGGTTTCTATCCAATTGCGCTCAAAGATTTAAAATTAGTGGCAGATGAAGACAAAACCATGCCACCTAAGAGCACCTACATTTATCCCAAATTTTTATCGGCACTCACCATGTTAGATTTAAATGATTAAGCCCATGAACCTTGTAGAAAATTACCAAAAAATCAAAAATTCATTGCCTGCAGAAGTTGTGCTGGTTGCGGTTTCTAAAACCAAGCCCGTGGAGGATATCCAAGCCTTGTACGATGCAGGCGTGAGAGATTTTGGTGAAAACAAAATCCAAGAAATGTGCGAAAAATACGAATCTTTGCCAAAAGACATTCGTTGGCACATGATTGGAGCTTTGCAATCCAATAAGGTAAAATACATGGCAGAATTTGTACACTTGATTCACGGTGTGCACAAAAAATCATTATTAAAAGAAATCGACAAGCGTGCAGCACAGGCAGGTCGTGTGCAAGAAGTTTTGCTTGAAGTGAAAATTGCTGAGGAAGATTCCAAACACGGAATGACACGCCAATCGGCACGCGAAATTCTAGAAACACAATCCGACTTCCCAAATGTGAAAATTGCGGGCTTAATGGGCATGGCAACTTTTACCGATGATGAATCTCAAGTGACAGAGGAGTTTAAAGAATTACACCAGATTTTTGTAGACTTGCAAAAAGATTTTCCGCAATTGCAAGTCCTTTCTATGGGCATGAGTGTCGATTATCTCATCGCGGTTGAGCAGGGAAGTACCATGGTGCGCGTGGGGAGTAAAATCTTTGGTGAAAGAAATTACCATTAGTGCATGGTTTCAAAAATCAATTTTTATACATTTTTTATAAATGCCATATTTTTGATGGTATTTTTCTCGTGTAATCAAGCACCAAAAATCAATGATTCTAAGGTTTTTAGACTCAATCGTTACGAAAATGTTTCTTCGCTCGATCCTGCTTTTGCGCGTAGCAAATCCAATAATTGGATGTGTAATTTAATTTACACAGGCTTAGTCAATTTTGACGATAGTTTGCACATCGTTCCCGAAATTGCCAAAAAATGGAATATTTCGCCCGATGGCAAAAAATATACTTTTACATTACGAAACGATGTTTATTTTCAGCCTAATCAAGTCTTTGGTAAAGATTCAACACGCTTGGTAGTGGCAGAAGATTTTGTGTATAGTTTCGACCGATTAAAAGACCCAAAAATCGGTTCGTCGGGAGGTTTTGTTTTAAACAATGTAGAAAACTACAAAGCATTAAACGATAGTGTTTTAGAAATAAATTTAAAACAGGCTTTTCCTCCGTTTTTAGGGCTTTTGTGCATGAAATATTGTTCGGTGGTGCCACACGAAATTTTTGATGCAGGATTAGATTTTAATAATAATCCAGTCGGCACAGGGCCATTTCAATTCCAGTTGTGGGAAGATAATGTTAAATTAGTTTTAAAGAAAAATCCATTGTTTTATTTAAAGGACGAAAAAGGAAAAAAATTGCCATATTTGGATTTTGTGTCGGTGAAATTTCTACCCGAAAAACACAGCGAATTTTTACAATTAGTGCAAGGCAAAGTGGACATGCTTGCGAGTTTAGACCCGTCGTACAAAGATGAATTGCTTACACCCAAAGGCGAGTTGCAAGAAAAGTATAAATCATCGCTCGAGATGATAAAAGCACCTTATTTAAATACCGAATATTTATGTTTTTATCTCGATGGAAATGAATTCTTAGCACCTGAATTAAGAAAAGCCATAAACTCCGCCATCGACAAGGACAAAATGATTATGTACTTGCGCAATAACATCGGATTTCCTGCCAATGGCGGTTTTATTCCGCAGGGGTTGCCTGGGCATTCGGCTAAAATAGGAGAGGGCTATAATCCGCAAAAATCTCGCGCATTGATTGCTGATTATAAGGCTAAAAATAAATCTTTGCCATCGCTTAAATTGGTAACGACACAAGAGTATGCCGATGTTTGCGAATTTGTTCAGTCTGAGCTAAATAAAGTAGGTTTCCCTATCCAAGTAAATGTGGTGGATCCCGCAACATTGCGCGACGGTAAAGCCAATGGAAAGTTTCCATTTTTCAGAGCCAATTGGGGCGCAGATTATCCCGATGCCGAAAACTTTTTAGCTCTGTTTTATAGTAAAAACTTAGCACCTTCGGGACCCAATTATTCGCATTTTAAAAATCAAAAATTTGATGCGTTTTATGAGCAAGCGATAAACACAAACGACGAAAACGAGCGTGCTAAGCTGTACCAAAAAATGGACGAAATCTTGATGCAGGAAATGCCTGTGATTCCTACTTTTTACGACCAGAGTACCACTTTTTTACGAAAAAATGTCCACGGATTTACGACAAGCCCTATCAATATGCTTGATTTAACCCGTGTATGGAAAGATTAAAAAAATATCATACATTTGCGTAAAAGCTATCATTCATCTATGAAAAAGAAAATCAGCCCAAATCTTATTGGCTTTATCGTTGCCATTGTGGCAACCGTGGGGAGCTTATGGTTTTATTTTAGTTTTCTTCAAAAGAAAAACTACTATATTTTGGATAATCCCACGACTGAAACCATTCAAGTTTCGATAGATGATAAGCCGTATATTGTGGCACCAGAACAGCAAGTTTTAATCAATCTTAAAAAAGGAGCTCACCGAATGATTACACCTAATAAGCAAGAGATAAACTTTTCGGTGAAAACGCCAAGAGGTGTGTTAAATCCTACAAAATCAGCATATTTTATTTTCGGTTTGCCGTATGGCGTTAAGGTAAATGTAGATTCCGTTTTTGAGCAAAATGTGCATAAATATCAAAATAAAGTTTATCACGGAGATATCCGAATCGATAGTGCCGCCTATATCGATGATTTTTATTATAACTTAAACGAGAAGTTTCCTAGAGTGACTAAAAAATCTGAGAATCATAAACTTAGAAGAAAAATATTTAGAAAAGACGATTTTAAACAATACTATTTCCAAAATTTTGAATAAACACAACTATGTCTAAAGAAATAAAACCCTATAATACCCAAAAGAGTAAGAAAACTGAGGTCCAAGAAATGTTTGACAATGTTTCGCCTAAGTATGATTTTCTTAACCGATTGCTTTCTGCTAGAATTGATGTTTTATGGCGTAATAAAGTCGTGAAAATCATTCAAAAAACAGAGCCCAGCAAAATTCTAGATGTGGCAACGGGTACGGGAGATTTAGCGATTACTTTAGCTAAAAAGATTAAAGATGTCAAAATCACAGGTTATGACTTGTCTGAAGGTATGCTCTCTTATGGTAGAAAAAAAGTGAAAGCAGAAGGTCTTGAAAATCAAATAAAAATGATTCAAGGTGATGCCGAAAATATGCCGTTTGAGGAAGCGAGTTTTGATGTGGTAACAGCGTCGTTTGGTGTGCGAAATTTTGAGAATTTAGAAAAAGGCTTATTAGAGTTTTTACGCGTTTTGCGCCCAGGAGGGAAAATCGTAATCCTTGAATTTTCTCAGCCACAGAAATTTCCGATGAAGCAATTGTATCATTTTTATTCATTCAAAATTTTACCGCTTGTGGGAAGAATTTTCTCCAAAGACCCACGAGCATATACTTACTTGCCCGAGTCGGTAATGGCGTTCCCGTATGGCGAAGAAATGTGCAAAATCATGGAAGGCATTGGCTGCAAAAATGTAAAAGCTACGCAACTCACAGCGGGTATTGCTACCATTTATGAATGCGAAAAATAGGATAATTTAGTTTTTTAGCTAAAAAATAGGAATTTAAGGGATTTTCGTCAAAGGGCGAAAATCCTTTTTTTATGGAATTTGGGTAAATGTAATTGTCTTCAAAACAAAAACATTTCGGTAATCTTTTAGCGCATATTGAGGATTATGCGTAATTTTGCCCCCAAATAACGATGCTATGAGCTATATTCAATCTCTCAGAAACCAATTCAATCGCTATTGGATTGAAAATTTCATCAAAGTACCAAATAAATTATGGGCGCTCAAAGTTACCTTGTGTATTGCTGTTTTGCTCGTGCCTGTTAAGATTTTTGGAGATGCGTTTATCGCTACCACTTTGGGACTTGGGATTGTGGCAACATCGCTCGCCGAGACCGATGTACACCCGCGCGGGAGATTAAAATCGCTTTTATCATCTATTATTTTATTGCCAATACTCAGTCTTTTTGTAGAGCTCACGATAAACATTCCGTGGCTCTTCATCATCGGGATTGGGATTACCACTTTTTGGCTCACTTTGCTAGGGGGGAGAGATGCACGTTTTCAGGGAGTTACCTTTGGTGGATTGCTCATTATTACTTATACCATGCTCGGTACGGGAGCACATAAGCCATTTTATTATCAGCCCATATTTTTCTTTTTAGGAGGTGCGTTTTATAGTGCAGTTTCATTGTTTTTATTATATCAAAAACCTTGGAGAATCCTTCAAGAGCAAGTAGCATTTGGTTATGAAAAACTCGCCGAATATTTTAATATTAAATCTAAATTATTTCCGAGTTTGCCTGAAGATCAAGAGAAAATTCGTAACGAATTGGCGTTGTTAAACATTGAGGTTTTTCAGCAAATTGAGCAAATCAAAAAAGATTTATACAGCTTTACCAACGAGTCTTCGGCGGAATCTATGCATCGAATCGATGTTTTTTATCAAAAATGGTATATGCTGCAAATGTTGCACGAGCGTGCGACTTCGAGCCACGACCAATATGATGTTTTGTCTAAAGAAGCACCGAACAAAGAGCTGATTCAAGGGCTGGGGCAGATGATGAAAGAGATTGCCAATGCGCTACATTTGTACGCACAAAGTTTGTTGTCTAATTCAGTGTATCAGCACCCAATAAGTCTGGACTGGACAGCAAGTGCCATGCGAGATTTAATGGCGCATTATTCTAAGGATTCAGAAAATAAGGCGTTGCGTCTTTTGTTTAAAAATTTAAACGAAATTAATTATATTTTAAAACACATCGACGAGTTACCAATTGAGGAACAGCAACGCGCGGTTAACCAAAAAATCTCAACCGAAAAGCCAAGTATTTCGCAATTACTCAATTTAAGCAATTCGCGTTTCAGATTTGCCGTGCGCATCAGCCTTTGTTTTGTAGTGGGCTACGCCATTATGTATTTATTTAATATTGATAAAGGTGCGTGGATTTTGCTCACCTCGCTCATCGTTTGTCAGCAAACCTACAACGCCACTCGTCAGCGAATTTTGTACCGTGTGCTCGGGACTTTCTTGGGCGTGATTGCGGGAGTGTTGATTGCGAATTTAATCCCTACTGCGGCGGGGCAAGTCATTGTGTTGTTGATTTCAATTTATTCATTTAATTATTATTTAAAGAAAAATTACACCATTGCGGTGATTTTTATTACGATTTTTGTGTTGGAGGCGTTTAACATTCAGTCCAACAAAGGATTGCTTGTCATGGCACCACGCTTGATCGATACGCTCATCGGAGCATTATTGGCTTATTGTGCTGTGAGATTCCTTTGGCCAGATTGGCAATACAAGCAGCTCAACGGAATCTTGAAAAATGCTTTGCTTAAAAACAAACGCTATTTTGAATCTGTGTACGATATCGGCGTAGGAAATACAACTTATTTACACAATCAGCGTAGTGCGCACCGAGCAGATAACACGCTTACCAACGCTTGGAAAGGAATGAAACTCGAGCCCAAAAGCAAACAAAAAATGATTGCAACGGCACGAAATTTAACTTATTTAAACCATACCTTGCTTTCGTATATTTCGGCATTTGGCGTACATAAAACAAAAGATTTTGTGTCCTCGGAAGAGTTGTTTTACTGCATTCGTGTGTCTGAAACGCTCGATCAGATTTTAAGCCTATGGGAAAATCCAGAAGTGGACTATACACAAGAGCTTGCCGAATGCGATAAATTGGTAGATGAATTGCAAGTACTTAAAAATTCAACAACGCACAAAAATTATATCTTTATCTACAATGTAGCGAGAATTTCCAAAGAGCTTTTTCACGAAAGTTTAGATTTATTGAAGGTAGGAGAAGTTGCTTAAAAAATCGGAATTTGGCCTATTTTTTAAGACCAAAATCAGCGTATTTAGTTTAAAATTTAATTAAAAAAAGCTATATTTGATTAGCTAAATTTAATTAAAATGAAAAGACTAATTATTCTGTGCTCAATCTTGACGCTGAGCTCTTGTGCCACGATTTTCAACGGAAAAAATAAAGGTATAACGATTTATACCGAAAAACCTGCAAAATTGGTTTATGGGGAAGACACAATCCAAAGCGAAAACAACCGATTTGAAATTTTAGCCAAAAGAAAAGCCGAAGATTTAAAATTTGAAATTATTTCGGATTCCGTAAAAAATGAATTTTCGGTACCGAGTAGGCTATCTCCTACGGTTTTTAATAATATTTATAATGGCTTTTTGGGGCTGTTTTTAGATTTGAAAAACAACAAGCAGTACACCTATCCCGCTGCAATTTTCATCAATCCAAATAAGCACGAAGCGACTTACAAGAAATTTGGAATTGGAAATCACAAAAATGAAGCTTTTTTAGATTTTTACTCGCCGCTTATTGTCAATATGGCCAAGGAGATAGAAAATGGCGCAGGTTCGCCCTTTCGGTTTGATTATGGATTGTCGGTAGGCTACTATCACGCGCCGAATCAATATTTAAGTCTTTCATTTGATAGTTTTAATAAAATGGGGCAAATTTTAGACCCATTTACAAAGGATAAAGCCTTAATAATCCGTTTTACAAACAATCACAGATTCAACCGATTTGATATAGGCTATGGCCCGAATGTGACTTTTAGAGAAAGGGGAATTACGCATAAAAAAGATGTTGAATTACCTTCGGTGAATTTCACTTCGTTGGGCGTAACGATTCCCGTAAAATTTAGAATTACAGAAATTATATATTTAGGCGTGGACTATTCACCAACATTTTACAACACGGGCTATTTAGATAAATTTGAATACAATCATACTTTAAACATAAAATTGGGCTGCCAAGTAAATTTACACACTTTTAGATTTATGTCTTTCTTTGGTAATAATTAAATGTAGAAATTATACACTTTGATAAGATTTATAAAAAGATTATGGCTTAATTTTTGAGCGATTTTCAATGAGAAAATCTTAAACAATAAAATTATGGCTAAAAGAGTAGCAGATCAATTAGTAGAAATGCTTGTGGAAGCAGGCGTAAAAAGAGTCTACGGAATCACCGGAGATAGTTTAAATCCCGTAAACGATGCCATCAGAAACGATGGCAGACTAGAGTGGGTGCATGTGCGCCACGAGGAAGCAGGAGCTTATGCCGCTTCGATGGATGCCGAGCTCAACGGGATTGGGTGCTGTATGGGGAGTTTGGGTCCTGGGCATGTGCATTTAATCAATGGATTGTATGATGCCAATCGTGCAGGAAACCCTGTAATTGCCATTGCAAGTACTTGCCCGTCCAATAAATTTGGGTAGGAATATTTCCAAGAAACCAATCCATTTTATTTGTTCCAAGATTGTAGCAAATATGTATATGTGGCTAATACGCCTACGCAATTCCCGCATATGATGCAACACGCTATTCAGGCAGCCATCGAGCAAAAGGGCGTTGCCGTAGTTGGGTTGCCAGGGGATGTGGCTGCTGCAGAGGCAAATGACATCATTACTTCTCAGAAAAATTATAAAACAGAAAGCGTTTATCTCCCTAGCGATGCGCAATTGGACACTTTGGCAGAACTTTTAAACCAAAACAAGAAAATCTCTCTTTATTGTTGGCATGGTTGTCGCTATGCAGTGCCAGAAGTCATGGCACTAGCCGAAAAGCTAAAAGCACCAATGGCTTACTCGTTTAGAGGTAAAATTTTCTTTGATCGAGTGGACAATCCTTATGCTACGGGGTTGAATGGATTGCTAGGGCACCGTTCTGGGTATTTAACTTGTAACGATGCCGATGTTTTAGTTATGCTCGGAACCGATTTTCCTTATGCAGAATTTTTGCCACAGAAAATCAAAATCGTTCAAATTGATGAAAAACCAAGCAGAATTGGTCGTCGTGCCAAGGTAGACATCGGATTGGCAGGAGATATCAAAGATACCATCAATGCCTTGTTGCCAAAATTAAAAGGCAATGACAGCGATGAGTTTTTGAAAAAAATGCAAAAAGAATACAAAGAGTCCGAAGATGCTTTGGAAAGATTTGTAAAAGAAGATTCTACCAAAACCGACGAAATTCAACCAGAATATGTGGCACATGTCATCAATGAATTAGCCGAAGATGATGCGATTTTCACCGTAGATACGGGAATGACATCTGTTTGGGCTGCTAGATTTATCAAAGGTAAAAGAGGAAGATATTTAACAGGTTCCTTCAATCATGGTTCTATGGCAAATGCAATGCCTATGGCAATTGGGGCGGCAGGAGCAGCACCCCATCGCCAAGTGGTTGCCATGTGTGGTGATGGAGGAATATCTATGCTTTTAGGCGATTTGGCAACCATAATGCAATATAAATTGCCGATAAAAATTATCGTTTTCAACAACAGAAGTTTGGGAATGGTGAAACTCGAAATGCAAGTAGCAGGTTATGTAGACTGGCAAACCGATATGGTGAATCCAGAATTCGATAAAATCGGGGAATTAATGGGCATGAAAGGAATTGCTGTTCACAAAACAAGCGAGGTGGAATCAGCCATTAAAGAAGCATTTGAGCATGATGGTCCTGCATTGGTAAACATTTACACCAATCCAAACTCGCTGGCAATGTCACCACACATCACATTGCAGCAGATGAAAGGATTTACCACTTCGATGTTTAAAAAACTTGCCGAAGGCAAATTTGGAGATATAGAACAATCCATTAGTAGCAATATCAAGCACTTAACTGAATTGTTTTAAGTTTTAAATAAGTTAAAAAATGAAATCGCAGGTATATTGCTATCTGCGATTTTTTTGTTTAAAGATTTTTTGCAGTTTAAAATTCAATTTTAAGCATATTTTTAAATTATGATTTAATTATAATTAAAGCGAAATGTCCAAAATTTGTCAATCTATCCAAATGTAGTATATTTGGTGCCCAAGCTTTAAATAAATTGTATGAACACTACCGTGAAACGAGATAAATTAGTGCTACCCAATGGCGGTAAAAAATTGCTTTTGCACTCCTGCTGTGCGCCCTGCTCAGGCGAGGTAATGGAGGCAATTATGGCCTCAGGAATTGATTTTACTATCTTTTTTTATAACCCTAACATTCACCCTAGAAAGGAATACGATTTAAGAAAAGATGAAAACATTCGCTATGCCGAGAAGCATAATATCCCCATCATCGATGCTGATTATGATGTAGACAATTGGTATGCCCGTGCGCGCGGAATGGAGTTTGAGCCCGAGCGTGGAATTCGCTGCACAATGTGCTTTGATATGCGCTTTGAGCGCACAGCACTTTATGCGTATGAGCACGGCTTCGATACCATCACAAGCTCACTGGGAATTTCTCGATGGAAGAATTTTGCTCAAATCAATGATTGTGGTGAGCGCGCTGCCCAAAAATACGAGGGCTTAACCTACTGGACGCACAATTGGCGCAAAAAAGGTGGCTCTGCCCGAATGCTTGAAATTAGCAAGCGAGAAAGATTCTATATGCAGGAGTATTGTGGCTGCGCCTACTCTTTGAGAGATAGCAACCACTGGCGCCTGCAAAATGGGCGGGAGCGAATTAAAATCGGCGAGAAGTATTATGGCGATGATGATAATGGGTGAAAAATGCTATTGTGATTAAATTATAGAGGATTAACTAAATAGCATTTAGCTAATTAGTATATTTGTCTTGTTTTAAGAAAAATCCCTTGGCGATGATACGAAGAAGAAAAAAGCGATTAAGAGAGCATAATTTAATCCCAGAAAGAGGCTGGAAGTGGGATATATTCAGAATCATATACTACTCGGATACTCCACTGGGCAAGCTGTTTGACATTGCACTCTTGATACTCATCATCATCAGTACGCTCACGGTAGTTTTAGAGAGCATCAGTGGTTTAGACCAAAAGTATCACCAATTATTTTTCGCCATAGAGTGGGTAATCTCCATACTATTCAGCATCGAATACATCTTGCGCATATGGGTGGTGAGAAACAAATTAAGCTACATTTTTAGCTTTATGGGCATCATTGATTTTATATCAATTGTGCCATTCTTTTTAAGCCTAATTTTCCCGAAGACTAAGTTCTTTATGATAATACGCTTGCTGCGAATCCTGCGCGTGTTCCGCATATTTAATCTAATGGATTATATGTATGACAGCGCTTTTATTATGGATGCGCTCAAGAAAAATTCAAGGAAAATATACATTTTTATGGTCTTCATCGTCATACTCGTAGTCATTGTAGGCGCGCTTATGTATGTCATCGAAGGCGGCGAAAATGGTTTTGTAGATATCCCTACCTCCATTTACTGGGCCGTGGTTACCATCACCACCGTGGGCTATGGCGACATATCGCCCATCACGTCTATGGGCAAGTTCCTCTCCGTAGTCCTAATGCTTTGCGGGTATAGTATCATTGCCGTTCCCACAGGCATCGTAACCTCAGAGATAAACCGCCACAGATACCGCTCATACATCATAGAGTGCGACCGTTGCGGAAATAAAGACAATGACAGAGATGCTAGATACTGCAAAGTATGTGGCTATAAAATCAAAAAATAAACACCTCCACAGCACCATCTACCTAAAATTTTACAAAAAATAAGAATTATATCATTTCATAAAAAATTAAAAAAATGTATCTTTACCCGATTGAAATTTTATGAAATGAATGCGAAACAATATTTAAACGATTGGCAAAAGTCTTATAAAGAGCAACTTACACGAGACATTTTGCCCTTTTGGCTAAACAACGGAATCGACCATAAGCACGGCGGACTTTATACCTGCCTCAATCAAGATGGTAGCCTGATGGATACCACAAAATCCGTTTGGTTCCAAGGGCGATTTGGGTTTATAGCCGCAATGGCATACAACCAGATTGAGCCAAATCCTGAATATTTAGCCGCTTCAAAAACTTGCGTAGAATTTTTAGAAAACCATTGTTTTGACACCGATGGCAGAATGTTTTTTGAAGTAACCGAGGATGGGCGACCGCTCAGAAAACGCCGTTATGTATTCTCAGAATCATTTGCAGCAATCGCTTTTGCAGAATACGCCATAGCTTCGGGCGAAAAAAAGTATGCGGAAAAAGCTTTGCATTTGTTCAAGGAAATGCAAAGATTCTTGACCACGCCTGGCATTCTCGAGCCTAAATACACCGATACTTTGCCTATGAAAGGGCACTCAATTATCATGATTCTTATCAATACCGCATCTCGTATTCGTTTAGCGATTCAAGATGATGCACTGAATCAGCAAATTGATGATTCTATCGAAATTTTGGAGCGAGATTTCTTAAAGCCAGAATTTAAAGCCTTGCTCGAGGTAGTGGGCGAAAATGGTGAATTTATTGATACCAATGCGGGAAGATTAATCAACCCTGGGCATTGTATCGAAACAGCTTGGTTTATTCTCGAAGAAGCCAAAAACCGAAATTGGGATAAAAAACTGACTGATTTAGGATTAAAAATTCTCGACTGGAGTTGGGACTGGGGCTGGGACAAAGAATATGGCGGAATCATCAATTTTAGAGATTGCAAGAATTTGCCATGTCAAGATTATGCCCAAGATATGAAATTCTGGTGGCCACAAACCGAGGCAATTATCGCAAATCTTTACGCTTATTTAGCCACCAAAGACAAAAAATATTTAGAAAGACATCAATTAATTTCCGAGTGGACTTACAAACATTTCCCAGATGAAAAACATGGCGAATGGTATGGCTATTTGCACCGAGATGGTAGCGTAGCACAGCCAGCTAAAGGAAATTTATTCAAAGGGCCTTTCCATATTCCACGTATGATGATTTACGGAAATTTGCTTTGCAATGAAATTTTAAAAACAAATTAAAAACACATTTTTTACATGAGGACTTTGAGATACATTTTAGCACTGTGTCTTTCTCTGTTTATGATTTTTGAGCTTATGGCTCAAAATAAAATTGAGACGACAGAAGTTTATAATTTTAGTGAATTAAAAAATAAATATTTTGATGAAGGTTTGGCAGGAAGTGCCTTTGGAAAAGTAGGAGATTATTTTATCGTGGCAGGAGGCTCATCATTCCCCGATGGAAAACCGTGGCAAAATGGTAAAAAATATTTATCCAAAGAGGTTTTTATATTTAAACAAAACAAAGACAAGGAATTAGAGCTAATCTATCAAGGTGAAAAGCTGCCACAAGCCATTGCCGAGCCTGCTTATGTGAGCCTAAAAGAGGGCTTACTTATCCTTGGAGGGCAAACGGAAAATGGCTATTCAGATAAGGTGTATTTGATTAGGTATCAGAAGGGTAAGGTAGTGCTTGAAGGCTATCCCTCATTGCCTGCTCCGGTGAGAGCAGCCGCTGCTTGTGAGTTAAAAGGCAAAATTTATGTTTTGGGCGGGCAACTGGAAAATGGTACTTCTTCAAAGCAATTTTTAGCCCTAAACCTCAATAGAAAAGACCGCTGGCACCACTTGCCAGATTATCCGCACCCAGTTTCTGGTGCGGCGCTGGTGGCACAACAGGATGGGAACGGCGTTTCACTCTTTGCCTTAGGCGGAAGAAGCCAAGCGCTTGGGGAGCTTACAACTTTTTATGCTGAGGTCTATAATTATAATAAAAATCAATGGGTTAAAAAACAAAACATTCAGATTGAGCAGAAAGATTTCCCATTAGCCGTAGCCTCGGCAGGTGCAGTGGGAGCATCGAGCATTGTGATTGTGGGTGGCGACCACGGCGAAACTTTTCATCAAGTGGAAAAGGCAATTCA
Organism: Ornithobacterium rhinotracheale; assembly: GCF_022832975.1. Taxonomy (NCBI): domain Bacteria; kingdom Pseudomonadati; phylum Bacteroidota; class Flavobacteriia; order Flavobacteriales; family Weeksellaceae; genus Ornithobacterium; species Ornithobacterium rhinotracheale. The sequence continues at coordinate 1,266,795 of NZ_CP094846.1, forward strand.
GCAGGAAAATATTTCGCTTAGAGATTCGCTGTGGGTAAATCATCAGGGGTTTAATAAGCGTGTTTTAGTCTACAATACCATTACTGATGCGTGGTTTACAATGGCTCAGGACTTGGCGCGCCCTACAGCGGTAACGGGTGCAGTCTCAGATAAGCAATCGCTTTATGTGATGGGGGGCGAGCAGCGTGCAGGTGTTCGCTCGCCACAGATTATGCATTACGAATTTCAAGATAAAAGCAATTTTGGCTGGGTGAATTATGCCGTGCTAATATTGTATTTTGGCGGAATGTTGTTGCTCGGTTTTTTCTTTATGAAAAATAACAATAATACAGAGGATTATTTCAAGGCAAGCGGTAGAATTCCTTGGTGGGCAGCGGGAATTAGTATTTTTGCCACCACACTGAGCGCCATTACATTTATCTCAATTCCGGCGAAGACATATGCCTCTGATTGGCGAATGTTTATGTTTAATATGTCAATTATTTTGGCGGCACCGTTTATTATAAAATACTTTTTGCCCTTTTTCTTGCGCTTTAATTTCGATACTGCTTATCAGTATTTAGAGGTGCGTTTTAACCGATTAACTCGTTGGGTGGCAGCCACATTATTTTTATTATTTATGGTGAGTAGAATTGCCATTGTGCTGTTTTTGCCCTCCTTAGCCCTAAATGCTGTAACGGGATTTAGCGTATATTATTCCATACTAATTATGAGTATCGTTACCATTATTTACTCCACCAGCGGAGGAATGGAGGCCGTGGTATGGGGCGATGTAATTCAGGGCTTTATCTTAATCGTGGGAGCTTTTGCGGCTTTAATTTTTATGCTTATGGGCGTGGAGGGCGGCCTCTCTGGCTTTTGGGACACCACGCTGGAATATCATAAGATGAAAACTTTTGATTTTGATTTCAATTTCTCGGAGCCTGTCTTTTGGGTTGTACTCTTAGGAGGCTTTGCCAATACTATAATCTCATACACTAGCGACCAATCTGTGGTTCAGCGCTATATGACGACCAAAGATGAAAAATCTACCCAAAAGAGCATTTGGCTCAATGGAATCATTAGCGTTCCAGTGAGTGTGCTTTTCTTTCTTTTAGGCACAGGGCTTTTTGCCTTTTATAAATCAAATCCAGCCGATTTTTCCATTACCAATCCCAATGTAGATTCGGTATTTCCGCAATTCATAGTTTCCGAGATGCCAATTGGCTTCGCAGGATTATTAATAGCCGCTATTTTCGCTGCGGCGATGAGTACCCTTTCATCAAACATTAATTCAGCCTCGGCAGTGCTTGTAAATGATTTTTACAAAATTATCACGCCGAATATTGCGCTTAAAAAACAGATGAAAGTCGCTCAAATTTCTGGAATCCTCATCGGGCTACTAGGTATGGCTATGGCACTCATCTTAGCTACTTGGAATATCACCTCGCTTTGGGACCAATTCAACACCTTTTTAGGCCTGCTCACCAGTGGGCTCGGCGCTTTATTTATCCTTGGAATCTTCTTCCCGCGTGTAAACGGAATCTCGGCATTGTTAGGCGTGGTTTGTGGCGTGGTAGTCCTCTATATTGTAAAGGAAAAAACGAGCCTTTCATTCCTACTCTATGGGCTTGTGGGCTTAGTTGCAAGCATAGGATTTGCCTTAATTTTTAGCCTTTTTATTAAAAATGAAAAAGATAACCAAGGGCTTACTTGGAAGACAAGAGAACTTAAAAAATAAAAATTAACACATATGGTTTTATCAAATTTAAAAAACAGCAGCAGGTACGAGCATCTGCACCCCGCCTTTAAAAAGGCATTTGATTACATCAAATCCCACGATTTGCTCCATACAGAATTGGGCAAAATAGAATTAGAGGGCGAAGATTTATTTATCATAAACTCCCATTCCGATTTAAAACCAAAAGAGGAACAAGTATTGGAATATCACAGAAAGTACATCGATATCCAAGTGCTTTTGCAAGGCACGGAGTGCATAGGCTGGAAGGATTTAGATGCCTGTACAGATGAGCTACAAGCCTACTCAGCGGAGAAGGATTGCGGGCTGTATCGTGATGCGGCAACTTCCTATTTAGAGTTACAGCCTGGGGAATTTGTAATATTCTACCCAGAAGATGCACACGCCCCAGTGATAGGAGAGGGCTCGGTGAGAAAATTAGTAGTCAAAGTAAAAATTTAGGTTTAAGCCCAGAAAGATGAACAAAAAGAATATAATCCTAGGCGTAGCCAGCAGCCTATTTTTAGCCTGCTCCACGCCCAATGCAATTAAATCAATCGCAGGAGCGCCCGCACCTTATGGCGCTACCCCCACAGATTTACAAGTGAAATGGAACCAAATGGAATATTACGCCTTTGCCCATTTCAATATGAACACCTTTACCGACCGTGAGTGGGGCTATGGTGATGAGAAACCAGAACAATTCAATCCCACCCAGTTTGATGCCGAGCAGTGGGCTCGTATCGTGAAAAATGCTGGCATGAAAGGAATTATTCTTACAGCCAAGCACCACGATGGATTCTGTCTTTGGCCATCGGCATACACCGAGCATTCAATCAAAAACTCTCCGTACAAAAATGGAAAAGGAGATATCGTGAAAGAAGTAGCCGATGCGTGCAAAAAATATGGACTGAAATTCGGAGTATATCTATCGCCGTGGGACAGAAATCACCCACAATACGCTCGCGCCGAGTATGTAGATTACTTCCATAATCAATTAAAGGAATTAATGACCAATTATGGCGATATTTACGAAGTCTGGTTTGATGGCGCCAACGGAGGCGATGGCTACTACGGAGGCGCACGCGAAACCCGAAAAATCGACAGCAAAACCTATTATCAATGGGATAAAGTAATCCAAATCGTGCGTAAACACCAGCCCAAAGCCATCATTTGGGGCGATGCCGTAGATGCTAGATGGGTGGGCAACGAGCGCGGAATTGCCGCCGAAACCAATTGGAGTACACTTGATAGAGATAGCATTGTCCCTGGGAAAGACAACAGAAGATTCCTAGTAAATGGGATAAAAGGAGGAAAAGATTGGTCGCCAGCCGAAGCCGATGTTTCCACAAGACCAGGCTGGTATTATCATAAAAACCAAGACAATCAAGTGAAGACTTTGCCTCATCTTTTAGACATTTATTACAAATCAGTCGGTAGAAATGCCAATTTATTGCTCAATATTCCGATTGATACACGCGGGCTTATCCACGAAAACGATGAAAAGCAACTAATGCGTTTAGGCGAAAAATTAAAAGAAGATTTTGCTCATCCAGTTTTAAAATCGGTCAAAATCGAGGTTTCAAACATTAGAAACAACAACAAAGCCTTTTCGCCTCAAAACCTTTTAGATGATAAGCTAGAAACCTATTGGGCGCTAGATGACGATAAAAAAGCAGGCTCTGTGGTGTTCAGATTCAAGCAACCGCAGACCTTTAACCGATTCCTTGCCCAAGAAAACATTCGCTTAGGCCAGCGAGTAGAGGCATTCAGCATTGAGGCCGAGATTGATGGTAAATGGCAAAAGATAGGAGAAGGAACCACCATTGGATATAAGAGAATTTTGCGTTTTAGACCCGTTACGGCAACCGCTTTGCGTTTCAATATCGAGAGTTCGCTAGCAACACCCGTGATAGCCACCGCGCAGCTATATTACGCCCCCACTTTGCTCACCACGCCACGCATTGAGCGCAATAAAGCAGGCAAAGTAAGCCTTGCCGCAGATGATTTAGCCGTAGACATTTACTACCTAATCCTGCCCGAAAACCAAAAAGAGGTGCCCCTTGATTTTGACCAAAAAGCACAATTATACCAAGCGCCATTTCATTTAGAGCAGGGCATCGTGGTAGCTAAATCCGTGGATACAAAGACCAAGAAAGCAAGCGATTTGGTAAGCCGCCGATTTGCTTTTGCCAAAAAGGACATTAAAATCATCAGCCCCAAAGAGCAAGACCGTATGCAGCGAATGCTCGACGATAACGAGCAAAGTGGCTGGACAACTCCTGCGGGCGAAGCGCCTGAAATCACCTTAGATTTAGGAAAATCTCTGCGCGTAAAGGAATTTATCTATACCCCGCCAGCAGCGAGCGGAGCCATCGGCGTGGTTAAAAAATACGAGCTACTTACCAGCCCTGATGGCGTAAACTGGACAAGCCTCACCCGTGGCGAGTTTGATAATATTGAAAACAACCCAATTACGCAGAACATTGTGTTTAAAAATGCCTTAAAAACGAGATTTTTAAAATTAAAAGCATTGCAAACACTCGACGGTAAGCAGAGATTAGGTGCCGCAGAAGTAGGCGTTATTGTAGAATAATTTAAATATTAATTAAATAAAGGAAAGACAGCTTTTTCAAGCTGTCTTTTTTTGTTTGTAGATATGACACAAAGCATAGTCTGTGCATTGATTAAATTTATATCTTTGTTTCTTATGCATAGAAAAAAATAGAATATGAATAAATATAGTTTTTTAGCATTTTCTGCACTGATCTTTGGGCAAGCAGGAGCACAAAGTTTTGAAGGAAATGCCTTACCACAAGAGGTGAAAATTTCTGGCAAGAAATCAACGATTTCGTTGAGTGATAAATATTACAAAGACGGAAAACAATCACTTTTATGGAAATGGTATGCACCTAATTCGATTGTATCATTTAGCAGCCCAGATATAGCCAAAAGCGTTAAAAATTTCAAGAAAAGAGCAGGTGTAAAGCTTTGGGTTTTTAACGAAAAACCACAAAAGACACCTTTAGTTTTTAATTTTGTAGATGTACAAGGACAAGTGCAATATACATTTGATTTTAATCTTAATTTTACGGGTTGGCGTGCCGCATGGATTTCGTATTCAGATATGTGGACGCCCGATGGTGGCAAAACAACCGAAAAGCCAATTGTAGCAATGAATATTGTTTCGCCTAAAAATGTATCAAATTCCCATATTTTCATCGATCGTGTAAGTTTTGAAAATTATGTAGACCGCCAAGCCACACCCGATGCGCAAATCCCGAAAAATAATAGACACCTTAAGCGAGATATTTGGCACTGGGGGCTGCTACACAAATGGGAGCAAACACCATATGATTTAGCCATTCCAGCTAAGATTTCGCCAGCACAAAAAGCACAAATTGCACAAGTAGAAAAACGCGTGAAAAAGATGTATTCTGAGAAAAATCTTTCTGAAAAAGAAAGTGCAAGACTCTCAGAATTAGACCAGATTTTACACATCTCCCCCGACGGGACAAAAGGTGCCCCTCTAATGCAAAAAAACAATGTGCGCAAAGGCGAAGATGTGAGTTTTATCGAAATCAATGATTATTTAGATTTAAACTCTCGTGCCTATATCAATACCAAAAATCCTAAGTTTAAAAACGATTTCATCAAAGGAGTGAAATACATGCTAAATCAAGGATTTGCCTACGAGAGCGGTATGGGAACCAATCACCATTATGGATATGATATCAAAGAAATGTTTGGTGCTCTTTGGAGAATGGAAGAGGTGTTAAAACAAGAAAACTTGTGGAACGAAGCACGCAAAGCCTTAGTCTTCTGGAGTGGATTGGCAGAAACCCGTTCGCGTGTAGTGACTAATCGAGATGAGCTTTGCGATTCTTGGAATACACTTCTCACTCCAAGATTGACGGTAGCGCTTTGGGCCGATACGCCAGAGGAAAAATACCGAAATTTAAAATCTCTGAGTCGCTGGATTAGTAGCACTTTGAAATTTACACCAGGCACAATTGGGGGTATCAAAATCGATGGAACAGGATTTCACCATGGTGGTAATTATCCCGCTTATTCTGTGCCGGGGTATGCAGGCATTGGGCAATATTTAAAATGTGTAGAAAAAACGGATTTTGTGTTGGATAAAACAGCGTATGATGTTTATAAATTTGCATTAAAATCCTTGGTGAGGTACACCAATTTAAGAGATTGGGGCTTGGCGGCTGCAGGGCGTCATCCATTTCATGCGGTGTATGGCGGAATGAGCAAAAGAGCTGTATTGGCTTTTGCGTATGCTGCGGTTTCTAATCAAGAATTGGACAAAGAATTGGCGGCTGATTTTCTCCGTTTAAGCAAAGGAATTACACCGTCTTCAGAATATACCAAATTTATTAATTTGTTTGAGAAACAAGGTATTAAACCTTCCGATGAGCCACAAGGATTTTATGTCTTTAATTATGCAAGTCAAGGAATTTATCGTTATCAGAATTATATGGTAGCGTTAAAAGGCTTTACGCAAAACATCTGGGGCGCAGAACTTTATGCTAGAGATAATCGCTATGGGCGCTATCAAAGTTATGGTTTGGTACAAATCATCGGGACAGCTAATAAAGATGGAGTCATTACCGAGCGTGCAAGCGGTTTTGCAGAAGACGGCTGGGATTGGAATCGTGCGCCAGGTGTCACAAGTATTCAGTTGCCTTGGGATATTTTGGAATCTCCTTTTGCGGGGAGCGATATGCTCAATCAGCCGAGCACATTTGCAGGTAGCTCTCGCTTGGCCAACGGCAAATATGGTATGTTTGCCATGAAATTGGGCGAATACGATGTCAAGAATTTTACCCCTTCGTTCAAAGCCTATAAATCTGTATTTTGTTTTGGAAATCAGTTGATTTGTTTAGGCTCAAATATTTCAAATGATAATAAGGAATATCCTACGCAAACAACTTTATTTCAACAAACAGCCAAACAAAAATTTGTTTATTCTCAGCAGAAAAATCGCAATGGCTATATGCTAAAAGATGTTACGGGAACGCTGTATTATGTGCCTAAAGGGCAAGATTTAAAAGTTAAATTGCAAGAACAAACTTCACCAAATGATAAGACCAAAAAAATGGCGAAAGACTTGTTTTATTCAGCGGTATTAAATCACGGAAATGCTCCAAAATCGCAAAAATATGCCTACACTATTTTCTTAAATGCTGATAAATCTCAAGAAAAGAAAATTACAAAAGGGAAATTAGATTATCAAATTTTGCGTCAAGATGAGATAGCACACATTGTAAAAGACAAGCCAAGTGGAGTAGAAGCCTATGCCATTTTTGAAGCATTTAAAGATGAAAAAGCTAAACTCGTTACCGAAATTTCAGCACAAACGATGGTAATGGTACAGCCACAAAATTCAGGTATATTGATGAGTGTTTGTAATCCAGATTTGGATTTAGGACCATATAATTACACCACAAGCAAGGAAAGTGGCGTAACGCACAGAAAAATCATCCTAAAAGGCAATTTTGAATTAGCCCGAGCCAATGATAAAGTTGAAGTAAAACAGCTTGCCGGAAAAACCGAAATCAAGGTTGCTTGCCAGCACGGGATTCCAGTGGAATTTAGCTTAAATGAAAAATAAAAAAAACGGGAAATTTTATAATTTCCCGTGTACTTTTTGATACAGATTTTCATAAAGGGGTAGTATGTTTTTAATGTCAAAATCGTACGCCCTTTTTTTGGCATTAATTTTCATTTCGGCAAGTAATTCATCATTGCTCAAAAGTTCAATCGCTTTTTGAGCCATCGTTTCTACATCGCCCATGTTGCACACATAGCCTGTTTTTCTGTTTATATTTACTTCAGGAATTCCCCCTACATCAGAGCTCAGAACAGGCACACCTGCAGCCATCGCCTCAAGAGCTGCTAGTCCAAAACTTTCTTGTGCCGAAGGCAATACAAATAAATCAGAAATACACAAAATCTGGTTGAGATTTTTCACTTTTCCAAAGTTTTTTACCTTGTAGTCTAAATTATATTTTTGGATTAAATGCAATGCGTTATCCCATTCAGGACCTTCGCCTACAATGATGAGTTTGGAAGGAATTTCTTTTTGCACACGATAAAACACTTCTACCACATCAGTTACGCGTTTTACGGCTCTTAAATTCGATACATGAATCAAAATCTTTTCATTAGGCTCCGCAATGTGGCTACGGATACATTCGCCCAAATCATTGTAAAGTTCGTTATCGATGAAATTCGGAATTACTTCGATTTGTTTTGTGATGTTGAAAACGGTGTAAGTGTCTTTTCTTAAACTATCGGAAACGGTAGTTACCACATCCGATTGGTTGATACTGAATTCCACCGCTGATTTGTACGAAGGATGTTGTCCTACGAGCGTGATATCGGTGCCGTGCAAAGTGGTGATAATCGGTAAATCTTTCCCCCTTTCTTTTAAAATCTGTTTGGCAATATACGCGGCATAAGCGTGCGGAATAGCGTAGTGCACATGCAATAAATCCAAACCTTGGCGCTCAGCAATTTCTACAATAAGTGTGCTAAGTGCAAGAGAATAAGGCTGATAGTGGAATAATTCGTATTCCTTGATATGTACTTGATGGAAAGTAATGTTTGAAATCGTAACATCTAATCTTGCGGGCAAACTATAGCTTATGAAATGTACTTGGTGTCCTTTTTTAGCCATTTCCATACCGAGCTCCGTCGCCACAATTCCGCTCCCGCCATAGGTGGGGTAGCATACAATTCCTATTTTCATTGATTTAATAATTTTAGGCAAATTTAAAAATTTAAAATCTTTTATGGACTGAATCTGAGATTTAGTATATAATACCCAAGAACTAAAATACCGATTATAGCAATCACAATAGAAAACATAATAGGTCTTTTAATTTTTAAAAGTCTGGCTACCAAATACCCTATAAACCAGATAAGAAAGGTTGTCCACACAAAATGTATAATAAGTTCTATAAAAAAATCTTCCATCTCAAATTTATTCAATATTGATTCCTAATAAATTAAGCCCTGAACCCACAGGGAAATCTTTTACATCTACAGGCAATTTGCCCAGAGTGTTTTTCTTACCAAAAAGGATTTCTGGCACAATTTCTTGACAATCTGGGTGATTCTGGTAAGTTACCAAAATGCTTTCTATATAGCGAGTTTCTAAATTTTTTAGTGCATAAGGACTACCAAAAATGGCAAGCGAAACCTTATTTTTTTGGCTTAAATCCTCAATCAAATTGCGGTCTGCATCGCTGATTTTGTACGAAGCGTAGGGCGAAGCATTTGAAGTATGGAATGAAATAAAGATTTTATCGAATTTCTTTAAATCACTTTGGTTTCGACTAATTTTTTGAATGTTTAATTGCGCTAAATTTTGGGCTAAAGTTTCGTAATTTTCTTCGCCTAAAGGCAACCAAGCAATTTTCTCATTGGCCGAAAAAGGCAATTGAGCCTTATCGTTTTTGAGCAGCGTCATGGCATTTTCAAAAATCTGATAATTAAGTGTTTTGCTTTCAGAATCATTTAATTTTTGGGCTAAATTTTCAGCAAAAAGCGGTTTTCTATGATTTAAATTTGTGTAGTATTTAGCCATCAAAATCTTGCGAACGCTCTCATCTAATCTTTGTTCAGAAATTTGCCCTGATTTTATAGCGTTGATGATTTTCTGTTTACCTTTGGACACGGCTTGCGAAAATAGCAAAATATCGTTTCCAGCTTCAAAAGCTACAAAATCTGATTCTCCGTTTGGGAAATTTTTGGTCACACCACTCATGTTGAGCGCATCTGTGATGATAATCCCTTGAAATCCCATTTTTTCTTTGAGCAAATGCGTCACAATGTTTTTTGAAAGCGAAGCAGGTTTTTTAGGATCTTTTTCAAAAGCGGGAACATTCAAATGTGCCACCATAATAGCCGTAACTCCTTTCTGAATTAAATCTTTGAATGGCGCCAATTCTACAGCTTCAAGACGCGCCTTGCTGTGTGCAATGGTGGGCAGTGTCTGGTGCGAATCCTGATCTGTATCGCCATGACCAGGGAAATGTTTTGCAGAAGCCAAAACTCGCTGATCCTGCATCCCTTTCATATAGTAAAAACCTTTTTCAGCTACATTTTTGGGCGATGAGCCAAATGATCGATTCCCGATAATTGGATTGTTGGGATTTACATTTACATCAATGTCGGGCGCAAAATTAAATTGAGCCCCTACTATGGCTAAATGTTCAGCGATTTTTTTACCCATTTGGTACACCAAATCGTTGTTTTGCACCGCGCCGAGTGTCATTGCCCAAGGAAAACGATGCGTGTTTTTAAGTCGCATGGCGAGCCCCCATTCAGCATCCATCCCGATGAGCAGTGGGTATTTGGACAAATTCTGATAGCGATTGGCGAGTTCAATTTGCTTTTCGGCGTTATCTTGCATAAAAATCAATCCGCCTATTTTTTCTTTGGTAATTAAATTTTCGATTTCTTTTTCGTGAGACAAATCTTTGTTGGTATAGGCTGCAACCATAAAAAGTTGCCCTACTTTCTCGTCCAGGCTCATTCGATTGCAAAGGCTATCAGTCCACTGAATTTGTACATCGTTTAGATAAAGTGGAGAAGTTTTTTGAGCCTTTAATCCAGAAAAAATCAGAAAAAATAGGCAAAATGCAAGATTTCTATTCATGGTTTATTTGGATTTGTATTTTTTAATTAAAGCTTTTAAAATTGCCCAAGTTTCTGCATCCAATACTCCGTCGTAATTGTCTGGTCTAAAGTGTTTTTGGAAAGCAGCGACCACATTTTTAGACTTTTCGTCCCAGTAGCCAAGTGGCGAAATTTCGTAGCCATAAGTAGCCAAATCCTTTTGGAAATCAGCAATGAAGTTGATATCTTCTATTTGTGTGTAAGGAAATTGATTCAAATAGAAATTTTTGGTTTCTTCGTCGTACCAAGCGCCCACACCATACTCATCATACAGTCTTTTCCATGGGAATCTTGGTCCTGGGTCTGGTTTTCGTTGTGGTGCAATATCAGAATGCCCAAGCACAAAAACAGGATCGATTTGGTAACGCGTTACAATATCCTTGGCAAGAGCTCCGACTTTTTTGATTTGGTAATCAGGAAATTCTTGATAGTAGCCTTTTGCGTTTCCTAGGTTTACGATTTCTATTCCAATGGAAGAGTCGTTTAAGTTTGTGCGCCCACCCCAGTAGCTCACGCCCGCATGCCAAGCGCGTTTGTTTTCGCTCACGAGTGCATTTATCTGGTTGTCATCATAGTCATTTACTACATAGTGCACGCTCACATTTCTTTCGCTTAGCACCATAAGCGATTTTGGCGTATCAAGTGCGGTGTAATGTAGAATCAAGAATTTTTGCCTAAAGTCTTGACTCACGGCAGGGTAGTAGTCGTTATTAATCGTGTAGCCTTTTGGCTTTGCTACCACATAATTATTTACATCTACATCTTTGAAAGGATTGATGTAAACAGTGTCTATTTTGGTTTTAGTAATTGTCTTAATGACTTTTACTTCCTTAGTCGTAGTACACGAAACAACGCTCAGTGCGCCCAAAAGCATCATGCACTTGATCCAGTAATTTTTCATTTGGTTTTAAAATTCATTCTGTGCAAAAATATAAAAAAATAGCCATTACTTAATTATGTAACAGCTATTTTAAATAAATGTTTTTGAGATTATTGTTTAATTCGTTCAATTGAAAATTTATATTTTGCGGATTTATGATTAAGGATTTTTGAGATGACATTAAATCACTAATTAAGATATAATTCTAACTGATTAAATCAAAAAAATCCTTGATGAATATCACCAAGGATTGAAGAATTATTTATGTTGTAAGGATTTGTTTATAAATAGCTTTTAATTTCATCAGAAAGCTGTTGGCTCGCTTTTACCAGTGGCAAACGAGTGTTTCTATCGCAGATGTTTAAATGTTCCAAAGTAGCCTTGATTCCTGCAGGGTTTCCTTCTTTATAGATTGCACGCGTAAGCGGTAAAAGTTTATAGAAAATCTCATACGCTTGGTCCACCTCACGATTGAGCGCATGGCGAATCATTTGCGTGTATTCTCCCATCGCTTGCCCAATAACTGAAATCACACCCGAGCCCCCTGCCAAAGTCATAGGAAGCGCATACTCATCATCGCCAGAAAGCACCAAAAAGTCTTTTGGCTTATTTAAAAGTAAACTCGCCGACTGGCTATAGCTTGGCGAAGCCTCTTTAATGGCTACCACATTTTCAAAATCGTTGGCCAAGCGAATCGTAGTCGCAGGTTCGATGTTTGAGCCCGTTCTTCCTGGCACATTATACAAAATAATGTCTTTTTCGGTAGATTCTGCAATACTTTTAAAATGCTGATAAATACCTTCTTGCGTAGGCTTGTTGTAATATGGCGAAACCGATAAAATTGCTGTGTAATCAGACAAATCCGTAGATTCAATCTGTTTGATGACTTCTCTGGTGTTGTTTCCACCAATCCCGAGCACCATTGGCACACGGCCATTGTTGTTTCTATTTATACAAGCAATAGCTGCTGCCTTTTCTTCCTTGGTCAAAGTAGCCGCTTCGGCAGTAGTCCCCATTACAACAAGATATTCTACACCGCCATCTATCGCGTGATTTACCAAACTTTCTAACCCTTGATAATCTACTTCGCCGTTGTCCAAAAACGGAGTTACAAGTGCTACCCCAGTACCGATTAATTCTTTATTCATTGTGTTTTTTCTTTGATTAAGCCAAACAAATGTACGAATTTTTTGGAATAAAAAAGAAATAAAGAATAAAAATCTAAAAAATAATTTGAATAAAGATAAAAATACTGATTTTTGATATTTTTTTGAACTAAAAAATGATTAATAATTGATTTTTAAAGCATTAAATACTTTGAATGAAAATTAATAGTAAAATTTTGCGCGAATGTTTTGCAAATTCAAAAATGCGCATTATATTTGCAACCGCTTTTGAAATCAAAAGTAGAAGTTTTTTTACAAAAAGTATAGGAGAGGTGCCGGAGTGGTAACGGAGCAGATTGCTAATCTGTCGGCGGGAAACCGTCGCCTGGGTTCGAGTCCCAGTCTCTCCGCAGCTTCGGGGTGTAGCGTAGCCCGGTCATCGCGCCTGGTTTGGGACCAGGAGGTCGCAGGTTCGAATCCTGCCACCCCGACACATTTTTGTAAAGCGGTCACGTAGCTCAGTTGGATAGAGCAATTGCCTTCTAAGCAATCGGTCGCAGGTTCGAATCCTGCCGTGATCACGATTAAAACCACTTTTTGAGTGGTTTTTTTTAGGGTTATTTTATTGTTAAGGTTTTTTGTTCGGGGTGTAGCGTAGCCCGGTTATCGCGCCTGGTTTGGGACCAGGAGGTCGCAGGTTCGAATCCTGCCACCCCGACAAAAGTTTAAAGCCGTTCGATTTTTTCGAGCGGCTTTTTTTGTTTTGCAAAATTGCTTTTTTCTTGCCGATGAATTATTTTTGAAATAGGTTAGAGACAATAGAGGGAGAACTTATTTTAGAGCGATTATAAGCGATAGTAAGTTAAGTAAAACTTCTCCTTGGACACCAAACCAGAAAAGCGAGCTGATAAATGTTTTTAGAGACAATCCTAATAAAAAATTTATAGAATTTGAGGTGAGGACAAATAATATCATTTTAAAAGATTTAAAATCTCCAGAAAAATTTATTCAAGGAGTAAAAGTTAGAATATACCGAGAAGATGTATATAAGATAATTAGCGATGGGGATAATATCAAAACTCCTCCCATTAGAATGAGTGATATTAATTTTAAAGATTAAGAATATGAGAACGAACTTTTTAGATTATATTAATAAAGATTTACAATTGAAAGAATTTCATTATACTCAAAAAAAGGAAGGCGAATATATAATTTTTGAGTACAGAAAAAAAAGCAAAAAAAATATACAAAACATTTCTTTTCTTCAATTAAAGAATAAATTAAAAGGTTTTTTCTATGGTGTGAATTTTATACAAATGGAAAAAATAATTGCACCTATTCTAGAAAAGAATGAAATTGTTGGAGAATTATATAAGGCAGAAAATATAAATGATTCTTTTTTTGTTAAGAAAAGTTCAGAATATACTTTAACGGATAGGGGGATAGACATTTCAAATGATTCAAAGATTAAAGAAATATTTAATCTTTTTCTTATTAATGACGCCCTTCCCTTTTTTGAAAAATGGAAAGATCTAACGGTATTGTACGAATATATAAAAGACAAAACAGAGGAGGAATTATGGGATATTTTAGGTCAATTTGCCCCAATGAAAAAGGCTGTTATATTAAGGCTTTGCAATGATTGTAATTATCAAGATTTTATGAATGATTATTATGAGAAACAGAAAGAATATTATGAAGAGGATCCAGAGGATATAGATAATATTCGGTATTACAACGCAGCCAAAGAATTAAAAGAAGTTTTAGACAAAACTAAGCCCGTTTATAATGTGTAAAAATCCGCATATATAGAGAAGATGTGTATAAAATCATCAGTGAAGGAGAAGGCATTAAAACACCACCAATAAATATGAACAAAATTAATTTTAGAGATTAGAAAAATGAAAAAGGTAGAATATAATAAAAATCTAATAGAAATTACCAAAGAATACTTAAAAGCTTTTGAAATATTAAATATAGATGATAGTACTATTTTGTTAAAAAAAGAACAAAAAAAATATATTGGATTTAGTTGGTTTTTAGAAACAAGAAAAGATGAGGTAAAAATTTTTAACACAAAATATTGGGTTCATTATATCTTTTTAGAAGAAATTATACAGCCCATTTTATTTAATAATTCCCTACAAGGAATGGAAATGATAAAAGGTATTAGAAACTCATTTAACATAAAAAATGATGATAGTGAAAATATATCTTATGATAAAGGTTACTTAATAAATGAAAAAACTATAATTAATCTTAAAGAAAAAATAAAGTTTATATTAGAGTTTGAAGCCCTCCCGTTTTTTGAAAAATGGAAAGATTTAACGGTATTGTACGAATATATAAAGGGCAAAGAAAGAAGAGAAGAACTTTCAGAGATATTAGGGCAGTTTTGGCAATTTAAGAAGGCAGCAATATTAAGATTGTGTAATGATAGCAATTATCAAGAATTTATAGACCAATTTGTAAAACGTCGAGAAGAAATATTAGAACTTCGCCCAGATAGTATAGATGTTCAACGCTATTGCCAAGCAGCCAAAGAATTAAAAGAAGTTTTAGACAAAACAGCGCCTATCTATAATGTGTAATTATAAATGAAGTTAATAAGCTAAAACTGTCATTTGTTAAAGAGAAACATGACAAAAAATTCCAATAAAAGGATTTTACAAATTATACGGAGACGGAGATAAAAATTTTGTAGATATAATAAAACTTCATAAATAATGGATATAGAAAGAAAGATTTTCAAAAGCGTATATTAAGTTTAATTGGTAAAACCTATAAAGCTTCATCAAATAGTACAAGCTATGTGGGGTTTTATAGAGAAAATGAAGATTTGTATATTGAAACTCGATTTAGAATTCAATATTCTAATCATGTCACATTTGAAGGAGTGCCAATATTTAGTTTTAAAAAATTAGAAAGAGAGGTTTCTAAATTGATAGCTCCTGAATTAAAAGACAAATATTCTGATTATTTTTATTTTACATCAAATGATTTTTATGATACAGAATATGATTTCTTTTTTAGAGAGATTAAAACAGAGTTAGAGTTAGAAGAATTTATAGAAGAATTTGTAAAATGGTTAGAATACCATGAAAAAGAGGTTTTTCCAAAACTGTTAGATATTCGTTCTTTAGCAGAATATGTAGGCAGTGTTTCTTTTGATAAAAAATTAGAAGCACCAGTTGCGGTTGGAGGTAAATTCCCTGTACACCTATTTAAAAAGTTAGCCATTCTAAAATGGGGAAACCAAACAGAGAGGTATGAAGAATATAAAGAAAATACAAAAATAAGGATTGAAAAATATGCTATAGAGAAACCGGATAGATATAACCCTGCATTTAAAGAAGGTTTTGAATCTTTAATTTCTCATTTAGAGAATGAACCCAATCCATTTTTATAAACTATAAATTCCAATAAAAGGATTTTACAAATCAATGATGAGACAAAAAGAAATATTTAATTCACTTGTTATAGGTTTAATAGATGATATTCCACAAGGGGAACAATTTGAAAAAGCGGAGCTAAATATAATGAGACTTGAGGGAGTTGTAGAGTTTAATAGCTATATAATTGATGGTGAGAATAAAAAAAGAACTCTAGAAGTTTCTATGGGATACAAATATGCAAAATTAATCCACGAACTCTATAATATAACTCAAAACGAGCCGCCAGTTCATACGAATTGGAACAGAGCAAAGTTTACTTTATTTCATGATGGAAAAATGCAAATGGAATATATTTGGGATCAAGAATTACAAGATGAAGTAGATGGTTACAATAACGATATTAAACCAAATGCTTAGGCTCAAAAGTTGTCAGCAGCAGGTATTTTAATTTTTCGAAGAACCTCTAAAAGACTGTTTAAATTTGAATATTAGATAGATGGAAAATATAAATTGGAAAAATTTGATAATTTATGATTGCAAAAAAATAAAAGATTTCTTAATAAAAATCAACCAAGAGGAAAATTGGTTATTGAAATTGAATTGCAACCGGAATATTTCTGTGTTTCAGGTTACTGTATTTTAGAGAGATTGAAACAGAGTTAGATGAATATATAGCAGAGTTTGTAAAATGTTTAGAATACCATGAAAAAGAGGTTTTTCCAAAACTGTTAGATATTCGTTTTTTAGCTGAATATGTAGGTAGCGTTCCTTTTGATAAAAAAGCGGAAATATCGGTTGGAGGTAAATATCCTGTTGGTGAGTTTAAAAAGTTAGCCATTTTAAAATGGGGAAATCAAACAGAGAGGTACAAAGAATATAAAGATGGTATAAGTAAGTTTATAGAAGAAGATTTTAGTAACCCTAGATATAAAGAAGAAGCCCCTCTATACAAAAAGAGTTTTGAGTCTTTAATTTCTCATTTAGAGAATGAACCCAATCCATTTTTATAAACTATAAATTCCAATAAAAGGATTTTACAAATTATACGGAGACGGAGATAAAAATTTTGTAGATATAATAAAACTTTATAAATAATGGTAATAAAAACCCAATTTATAGAGCGAGATTTATACAACGCTGCCAAAGAATTAAAAGAAATTTTGGACGAAACAGCGCCTATCCATAATGTGTAACCCAACAAATGCAAAAAAGCGCACTCCATAGAGTGCGCTTTTGGTGTTTAGTAAAGTGAAATAAATTATCCTAAAACTTCTTTTACATCACTATAGCCACCGGCGTTGTGCACATCGGTGATGCCTTGTGATTCAAGAAATTGCTTGCCTTGAGCGGCACGCCCACCTGCTTTGCAGAAAAGCACAATCGGCTTGCTGAATTTTTTAATCTCATTGATGTGTTTTGGTAACTCCATCAATGGGATGTGTTTAGCCTGTTTGATTGAGCCATATTGATCGAGCTCATCTTGGTTTCTAAGGTCGATTAGGGTTGCGTTAGGGTTCTTTAGTGCATCCATAGTTTCTGTGTTTAAAGTTTTACTGCCTAAAAATAGTTTAAATAATTTAGAAATTACCATATTACAATTCGTTTTTCGGGTGATTTATACATTTTATCGTTAGGTTGAATATTAAATGCTTCGTAAAACGCATTGATGTTTTCCAATGGAGCGGTTGCACGATAGATGCCTGGCGCGTGGAAATCGGTTTTGATTTGGTTTTTCAAAGACTCGTCTTTGGTTTTTGTGCGCCAGATAGTTCCCCAAGAGATAAAGAATCTTTGGTCTGGAGTAAATCCATCGATTTTGCCAGGGTTTCCGTGGTCGTTCAAGTACATTTGCAAGGCATCATAAGCCACATTCACGCCACCAAGGTCGGCAATATTTTCGCCAAGAGTTGCTTCTCCATTTACATTGATACCAGGGAATGGTTCATAGGCATTGAATTGTGCTGCAAGTGCTTTTCCTAATTGGTTGAATTTAGTTTCATCTTCCTTAGTCCACCAATTATTTAAGTTTCCATCTCCGTCGAATTTAGCCCCGCTGTCATCAAACCCGTGGGAGATTTCGTGCCCGATTACGGCTCCGATTCCTCCGAAGTTTACTCCCGCGTCTGCTTTAAAGTTGAAGAAAGGTGGTTGCAAAATTGCTGCAGGGAACACAATCTCGTTGTAAGACGGGTTGTAGTATGCGTTCACAGTTTGTGGGGACATTTCCCATTCGGTTTTGTCTACAGGTTTGCCAATTTTAGCGATATCTTCTAAGTAGTTCCAATGGGCTACATTCTGTAGGTTTTGGTAATAGCTACCACCGTCTTTAGTGTTTTTGATTTCCACTTTAGAGTAGTCTTTCCATTTGTCGGGATAACCTATTTTTACGGTGAATTTATCTAATTTCTCAAGTGCTTTTTGCTTGGTGGCAGGTGTCATCCAGCTCGATTCGTTGATATGTTTTTTGTATGATTTTTTGATGTAATCAATCATTTCAGAAGCGCGTTCTTTTGCCTCTGGCGGAAAAACTTCTTTTACATATAATTTTCCAAAAGCTTCGCCTAAAGTTCCGTTGATGCTGCTGAGTGCGCGTTTGTCTCTATCTCGCATTTTCTCAATTCCATTGAGTTTTTTGCTGTAGAAGTTAAAATGTAATTGATCTAAATCTGTTCCTAAAGCAGTGCTTGCACCATTTACAACATGCGCTTTTAAGTATTTTTTGATAGCAAAAAGATTCTTTTGGTTGTAAAGTTTGTCAAAGTTTTTGTAATATTTAATCTCAGGGATTAAAACTTCGTCCACATTCACGCCCTGTTCTTTTAAGAATTTTTGCAAATCTACATTTTTTACATATTTTCCTAAATCTTTAGTTTTTACAGGATTATATCTTTTCTCAGCATCTCTTAAATCTTCAAAGCCAAGCAAATTACTTGCAATTTGTTTTTCGAAGTTTAAAACTGCAGTAGCAGATTTCTCTGGGGTTGGGTCTTTCATGTATTTAAACAAATCGACCAAATACTCGCGGTAGGCTTCCAATTTAGATTGAGATTCTTTGTCTTTTTTCTGGTAATAATCTCGGTTCATTCCTAAATCTCCAGAACCTAAATATACGGCATTTTTGTTCGAATTTTTGGTGTGTGCCCCCACGCCAAATCCGAATAATTCGTTGTCGTAGTAAGGCGTTTCAGCAATTAAGTATTTTGTAATATCTTTCAAAGATTTAGCCTTATCAATTTGGTTTAATTTATCTTGAACTGGGCTCAATCCCGCTTTGTCTCTTGAGACAGTATCCATGATACTTTGGTACAAATCAGCCACTTTTTTCTCGTCGCTGCCAGCAGTAAATTTTTGATTTAGGAGGTTTTTCAATATTTTTAGAGAAACATCATCATTTCTCTCTCTTAATTGGTCAAAACTTCCCCAGCGTCCCCTGTCGGCGGGAACTTTAGCTTTTTGCATCCATTTCCCATTTACAAAATTGTAAAAATCATCTTGCGGGCGCACACTAGTATCCATATTTTCAAGATCTAGGCCTTCGGCTTTTACTTTAGCTGGTGTTAATTTAGTGAGCGGAACAGATTTTTCCGTTACTTCTTTTTGTTCCGTTGTATTTTGATTGGTCTGAGCTGTTTTGCAAGCGCTTAGTGCAAGTGCGGCAAACAGTGGTAAATAAATTTTTTTCATTATTTATATCTAGATTTTACTATTTTTATCATTTAATTTCCCAGAAATTGTCTCCTGAAAGTAGTTGATTCAAAGTTTCTTGTGAATTTTCCTCGGCGCGATTGATTTGTTCTAGAAGCATATCTTCGTAAGTTGGGCGCTCTTTAGCATAGAAAATACCAAAAACGCGTGGAAGATTTTCTCCTCCGATGAAATCAAATCTTGCCAAAATTTCAGCTTTTATTAAATCTTTTTCGTCGTGAATCATTAAGTCGTTTTCGCTTAAACCTTCTTCTTTAAAGTTCACCACTCTTGGCGTAATGCCATCGAGAATGATGCCTTTTTCGTTTTCTTTTCCAAAGATGAGCGGCTTGCCATCTTCTACATAAAGCGCCGTCTCGGGCCTTTGTTTTTTATCGGTAAATTCTTCAAAAATACCATCGTTGAAGATAGGGCAGTTTTGGTACACTTCTAGGAAAGTGGTTCCCTTGTGAGTTGCTGCGCGCTCCATCATTTGGCGAAGGTGCAACGGATCTCTATCCATGCTTCTCGCGACAAATGAGCCTTCCGCACCGAGTGCAACAGCTGCTGGGTTAAATGGATAATCAATCGACCCCATGGGCGAAGATTTAGTTTTTAATCCTTTTTTTGAGGTTGGTGAATATTGCCCTTTAGTGAGTCCGTAGATTTCATTGTTAAACATTAAGATATTATAATCTACATTCCTTCTCAAAGCGTGAATCAAGTGATTTCCCCCAATCGAAAGGCTGTCGCCATCTCCTGTAATTACCCAAATATGCAAATTGGGATTGGCAATTTTAGTTCCTGTTGCTACCGCAGTGGCGCGCCCGTGGATGCTGTGCATGCCATAAGTATCCATATAGTAAGGGAAACGAGACGAACACCCGATTCCTGAAATAAACACGATATCTTCTTTCGGGATTCCCAAGCCAGGCAATACCGATTGCATTTGTTTCAAGATTGAATAGTCGCCACAACCAGGGCACCATTTGACATCTTGGTCCGATGCAAAATCTTTTGCAGTTAATGCTGTTGTCATAATCACAAATGTAATAAATTTATCATCAGTAATGTGTATTTAATATCAAAAAAATCAAATTTTTAGTTTTTTAAACCATTTAATTTAAACGCTTTTCTGAACTTGATTAAAAATTGATTTTACAATAATTTTCCGCTTAAAAATATGGCTGAAACGGTGAAGTAAATTATAAGCCCCGTTACATCGACCAAAGTGGCGACAAATGGCGCTGATGCTGTTGCGGGGTCAAGGCCTACGCGTCTTAAAATAAACGGGATGAGCGAGCCTGAAAGTGTTCCCCAAAGCACGATAAATAACAACGATACCGAAACAGAAACACCAATCCAAAACCAATAAATGCCATAATCGTAAATGCCTGCTTCTTGCCAAATAAAAATTCGTATAAAACCGATGATGGCTAATATGGCGCCGAGCATAAGCCCAGATAAAATTTCCTTTTTCATCACATACCACCAATCTTTGAGTTTAAGCTCTTGTAATGCCATGGCACGAATGATAAGCGAAGCGGCTTGCGAACCAGAGTTTCCCCCACTTGAAATGATGAGCGGCACAAACAAAGCCAAAACCACTGCTTTTTCGATTTCGCCATCAAAATAGCCCATGGCCGAAGCGGTGAGCATTTCACTCAAAAATAAAATGATAAGCCAGCCCGCTCTCTTTCTCACAAGTTCAAAAAGCGAAGTCTGCGTGTAGGAAAGTTCAAGCCCTTCGACACCCCCGAATTTCTGAATGTCTTCGGTGTCGCGTTCCTTGATTCGGTCTAGAATATCGTCAAAAGTTACGATGCCTACCAGCGTTCCGTGGTCGGTGATGATGGGCATAGCCGAGCGGTCGTATTTTTCAAAAATATTGAATCCGTCTTCCATCGAAGTCATAGCGGGAATGCTCACAAAATTATTGTCCATCAAATCTTTGAGCGGCGTGTCGTTTTCAGCCATGAGTAGCTGCCCGATTTTTAAATCATCGATTAATTCATTTTTTTTGTTTACTATATATATGTAGGTGAGCGTTTCGGCATTTTTGCCATGTTTTTTGATGTGTTCGAGTGTTTCGCCCACCGTCCAATTAGGGCGCGCTTGCACATATTGTGGCGTCATCAATCGTGCGATAGAATCTTTTGGGTAGCCAATTAGGTTTAAGGCAGTTTCTTTTTCGTTATTGTCTAAAAGATTGACTAAATGCTTGATTAAATCATCGGGAAAACTCTCAAAAATCGAAGTTCTGTCATCGGGTTCCAGATTGTTCATAACTTCGGCTATTTCTTTGTCTCCTAAGGATTTAATGATTTCTTGCTGCATCTCTGAATCGAAATATGGGAAAACTTCCGATTTTTTCTCGCCATCGAGAAATAGAAAAGATAAATCTCTGCTTTTTGGGTCGAGCGATGCAAGTCTTTCGGCTATGTCAGCAGGGTGCTGGTCTTGAAGATTTAAGATATTCATAAGCCTTTGATTTTTAGGTTGAAACTTTCGATGCCAAAAGTAAAAATTCTTTCTAAAAGTTTTATCCCAAAAAAATATAAAAAACAAAGCGTATCTTTGTAAAAGGTACTAAAATTTAGCCATGAAACATCTTTTGGGCGTTGCAATCAAAGATTATTTTGAAAATAATTTGAAATCTAAGGTATTTTCTCAAACAAATTTGAGCGAAGATGAAGAATTTCCTGTGGATTATTTTTTTAGAAAAATAGAAGAAATGCCTGCTTTAGAACAAGCCGCGCTGGAATTGGCATATGGTAAAGTGCTCGATGTGGGGTGCGGTGCGGGGGCACATTCTATGTATTTGCAAAATGTTCCGAGTGTGGAGCGTGTCGATGCGATTGATGTTTCTGAAGAAGCGATCTCGGTGTGCCAAGCGCGTGGCATTGCAAATGCCAAGGTGCAAGATGTGATGTCGTGCCAAGGGAAATACGATACGATTTTGTTGCTGATGAATGGCACGGGCATTTGTGGAAAATTATCGAATTTGCAACATTTTTTAAAACATTTAAAAACCCTTTTAGCGCCGAACGGACAAATTTTGGTCGACTCGTCGGACTTGATTTATTTATTTGAAAAAGAAAATGGAGAATTTGTTGTGCCCAAAAGCGAAAAATACTACGGTGAAGTGGAATTTACTGTAAAATATAATGGCGAGACCGAGCGTTTAGACTGGTTGTATCTTTCGTATGATAAATTAGAACAAGCCGCAAAAAAAGCCAAACTGCAATGTGAAAAAATCGCAGATGGCTCTCATTTTGATTATTTGGCTCGTTTGTACTAAAAATTATCTATAAGGCGGTTTTGAAAAACCTTCGCCATAGCCCACGAGCAAATCATAGCGTTGTCCCCAAGGTTTGAGATAGAGTAGTGCACCGTATTTGTTTTCGGTCTGCCAGTGAGAACCCGTCACGCTCGAGAAATCCATGACTTGGTCTTGGTTTTTGGTGGCAAAACTATAATTGTAATAACCTTGTTTAAGCAAAATTTTGGTTTCCCACACATCAAATTCAGAATTGAAACGCAATACCGAATCATCGGTGCACGAGAAATTATTAAAAGCCCCAACTACACACACATTTTCTTCTCCCTTTGGTTCAAAATCTTCAAGGAAAAAATGGATTTCGGCATAATCTGCCTCAAACGCTGAATTCTGTGGCGTTGCATTCATATTTCTGATGTAAAAATCGCCGTCTAAATCTGGCTGATCTTCGTACACGCCGTTTTCTGGATACGAAACTCGGTAAAGGAATACATTATATATATTATCTCGCAAAATATTTTGCGTAGTCATCCCCGCAATATCGATATTTTTAGTGTCGAAATATTCAAATTCAGCACCGCCCGCAAAATTGGTGTCAAATGATTTATAAATTAATTGATGCGATTGAGTAAAAGTAGGATTGTCCAATGTTTTAGAAACATGTGCGTTGTTGTTTTGCATGATGACTAAATCGTAATCGTTTGATTGAATAAAATCAATCGAAGGGCTATTGACCACTACGGCAACGCGTTGATTGTTTACGGCGTCGCTATTGATTCGTTCTACCGAAACCCCTACATCAGCCAAGGGCTGAACAAGATAAAAACGCTTTTCTATCAAAACTTCGTCGCTGCCAGATTTCAAAACCTGAATTCCGTAATTTCCTGAGAGCGTGAAAGAAAAATCATTATTGGGTATTTTTACTTCGTAATGGGTGTAATTCACACGCGTGTTGAATGAATTTTTATAGTTTTGAATTCTGTTTCGTTCCGAACCATTTAAAAATTCTGACACAAAAGCGGAGCTCGGTTGCCAATTTCTGTCATAGCGAACGATTTTGTAATCGTAATTTTGATAATTTTTGTTCAATTCGTCGAAAGAAAAAATCAGATTTTCGCCCATTTTTATTACGGGCGTATGGTCATTTGTTTGTGGATTAAATAGCTGAATGGTTTTAAATTGTGCGATGCATAAAATGGATTTCGCTAAAAAACAAATGATTAGAAAAAAGCTTCTGATATATGTCATAACTTTAGTTATTTAGAATGTGTAAAAATAAGATTAAAACATCTTGTTTAGAGATTAAGTATAGCAAAAATCTTGCAGTTTGCTATGCAAATTTATATTTTTGTAGCTGTTTAAAAAGAAAAATTTATTTTATGTCCAAAGACATACGCATTAGTAAAGGTTTAGATATTAAGCTTGTGGGCGAAGCCGACAAGATTGTATCGGAAGCAGCCGAATCGAAAGAGTATGCCATTGTACCTGATGATTTTCACGGGATTATTCCACGCTTGATGAAGCGCGAAGGAGATCAAGTGAAGGCTGGAGAAGCAGTTTTTCATTCAAAATTGAATGATAAAATTTTATTTCCATCGCCCGTAAGTGGTACAGTAAAAGAAGTGAGAAGAGGCGAAAAAAGAAAAATTTTGGCTATTATCGTTGCACCAGATGGGGCAAATAGTAGTTTGGAATTTACTCCGCTAGATTTGAGCAAGGCTACCGCAGAGGAAGTGAAACAACGATTGCTAGAAGGTGGTTGTTGGCCATTTGTAAAACAGCGTCCGTACGATGTGATTGCAAATCCAGACGATACGCCAAAAGCGATTTTTATCTCGGGGTACAACTCGGCACCCTTGGCTCCAGATGCAGATTATCTAGTGCATGGTAAGGAGAAAGAATTGCAAGCTGCCGTCGATGCACTTGGAAAATTAACTTCGGGTAAAATTCATTTAACCATTGGGAAAGATAGTGGCGCATCGGTGTTCACTAAATTAAATGGGGTTGAACTGCATAAAGCTTATGGGCCGCACCCGGTAGGGAATGTTTCTACACAAATTGCCAAAGTTGATCCTATTAATAAAGGTGAAAGAGTTTGGGTGATTAAACCTGAAGATTTAGTAGTGATAGGAGAATTCTTATTGACAGGGAAATTGAACCTTACTAAATTGATCGCCGTAAATGGTGGACAGGTAGAAAATCCTAAATATGTGAGAACCAAAGCAGGCTCTAAATTAGAAGATGTTTTAGCACAAGTTACCATTAAAGGAGATAATAATAGAATTATCAAAGGAAATCCTATTTGTGGTGAAAAAGCTGAGGCGCAAGATTATGTAGGGGCTTATACCAATCAAGTGGTGATTTTGGAAGAAGGGAACGATTATGATTTCTTCGGATGGGCATTGCCACGCGCCAATAAGTTTAGTACGCTTAGAGCTAATATGTTCTCGTTCTTATCACCAAATAAGAAATATAATTTAACCACGAATACCAACGGAGAACAAAGAGCTTTTGTACTTACAGGTGAGTATGAAAAAGTATTTCCACTAGACATTTATCCTATGCAATTGCTTAAATCTTGTTTGTACAAAGATTTAGACGAGATGGAAGCTTTAGGAATTTATGAAGTTGCACCAGAAGATTTTGCACTTACAGAATTTGTTTGTGTTTCAAAAATCCCACATCAGCAAATCATAAGAGAAGGTTTAGATGTAATGAATAAAGAAGTTGGCTAATTAAAATATAAAAAATGGCTTTAAAACAGAATTTACATAAATTAAAACAAAAGTACGCTGGAACTAGCATGGGTACTGTATTTGGAGCGTTCCATACCTTCCTATACACTCCAGATGAAGTTTCTGCGTCAAAAGGATCGCAAATTCACGATGCTGCCGACCTTAAAAGAGTCATGAACACGGTAATCATCGCATTGATTCCTTGTTTACTTTTTGCACTTTGGAATGCAGGTTATCAGCACTTTTTGCACGACGCTGAATGGTCTAAAACCAACGGCGTTGCTCCAAGTTTTTTACAATCATTTAGCGATGGTTTAGCTTGGGATTATATTTGGATTGGAATTAAGAAAATTATTCCATTAGTAATTGTATCTTATGTAGTAGGTTTAGGAATCGAGTTCTTATTTGCTGCAATTAAGAAACACGAAGTAGAAGAAGGTTACCTTGTAACTGGTATTTTGGTTCCACTTATCGTACCGATTGATATTCCACTTTGGATGCTTGCCGTAGCTGTAGCATTTGGGGTTGTAATAGGTAAAGAAGTATTTGGTGGTACTGGTATGAACATCTTGAACCCTGCACTTACTATTAGAGCATTCTTGTTCTTTGCTTATCCTACTTGGATGAGTGGTGATAAAGTTTGGGTAGCTGGTGCGGTAGACCGTATGAAAGAAATTTCTGGTGGTGCACAAGTAGATGCTATTTCAGGTGAAACTATTTTGGGACACTTAGCTCAAAACACACCAGCAGGATATAGCGTATCGGATATGTTCTTTGGTTTCATTCCAGGTTCTGTGGGAGAAACTTCTACATTTCTTATTTTATTAGGAGCACTTTACTTGATTTATTCAGGTATTGGAAGCTGGAAAATCATTCTTTCTACCTTCGTAGGTGGTGCTGTAATGGGACTTATCTTCAATGGTGTAGTAGATGCAGGATGGATTTCAGAATATAGCAAGTTTTATGGTTTGATGAGTTTCCCTTGGTGGCAACAATTAATCATCGGCGGTTTTGCGTTTGGAGCTGTATTTATGGCAACAGATCCTGTAACAGCTGCACAAACCGAGAAAGGAAAATACATTTATGGTTTCTTGGTAGGGTTTTTGGCCATTATGATTAGATGCTTCAACCCTGCGTATCCAGAAGGTGTGATGCTTGCCATCTTACTTATGAATGTATTTGCTCCAACCATTGATTACTATGTAATTCAAGGTAACATCAGCAAAAGAAAAAAACGTTTAAAACTTAAAACTGCATAATCATGGCAAAGAGAACAGACAGTAACGCTTATACTATAATATTTGCCATCGTAATGGTGGTTGTAGTGGGAGCTCTTTTGGCCTTTGTAGCATCATCGTTGAAAGGTAGAATTAAAGCAAATCAAACTTTAGAAAAAGAGCAAAACATACTTTATGCAATGGGAGAAAATAACGACGAGAATCCATATAGTGGAGCAGGTTCGGTAAATTTCATTCCTACAGATAAAGTAGAGCAAGAGTTTAATAAATACATCGTAAAACAATATGTTTTACAAAATGGAAAATTTACTGAAGACTCAAAAGCTTATCTAATCGATCTTAAAAAAGAATTAGCTAAGAAAAATAAAGAAGAAGTGAGATTACCCCTATTCATCGGAGAAAAAGAAGGAGAAAAATTTTACATTTTGCCTATGCGAGGCAAAGGCCTTTGGGACGCAATTTGGGGATATATCGCATTGAAACAAGATTTAACAGTGCAAGGTGTTTACTTTGACCACGCAGGCGAAACCCCTGGGCTTGGGGCAAATATCAAGGAAAGATTCTTTATGGATGATTTCCACGGAGAGCACATCTACAATGATAATCATGAGTTGAAAGGAATCACTATCCAAAAAGGTAATATGGACCCACTAAATGAAAGAAAAGAAGATAATAAAGTAGATGCAATCGCAGGTGCTACCATCACCGGAAACGGTGTCACTGCTATGTTATATAGCACGCTTGAAATGTATTCACCTTATTTACTAGAACTAGCAAATCAAAATTAATTATGGCACTTTCAAAAAAGAATAAAGAATTAATTATAAATCCGCTAAATGATAATAACCCAATCACCGTGCAGGTATTAGGGATTTGTTCGGCATTGGCAATTACAGCACAATTAAAAGCAGCCATAGTTATGGCACTTTCTGTAATGTTCGTTCTAGCAATGGGGAATGTAGTGATTTCGCTTATGCGAAACATAATTCCAAGTAAAATTAGAATTATCGTACAATTGATCGTAGTTGCGGCGTTGGTAATTATCGTAGACCAAGTGCTAAAAGCATTCTCTTATGAATTAAGTAAGCAGCTTTCAGTATTCGTAGGTTTGATTATTACAAACTGTATCATCATGGGACGCTTTGAGGCGTTTGCTTTAGGAAACGGCCCTTGGGATTCATTCCTAGATGGTATTGGGAATGCAGCAGGTTATGGTTTAATTTTGGTGATTGTAGGGGCAATCAGAGAGCTTTTAGGCTCTGGAACTTTATTGGGAATTCAAATCTTAGGAGACCCAATCCAAAAGACAGGGCTTTACAGCATAGGCTATGAGAACAACGGATTTATGCTCCTTTCGCCTATGGCACTCATTACCCTAGGAATCATCATTTGGGTTCAAAGAAGCAGAAACAAAAAATTAATTGAGGACGCACATTAATCCTAAAATTTAGAAATTATGTTAGAACATATAGAATTATTTTTTAAATCAATCTTCGTGGACAATATGGTGTTCGCGACTTTCTTAGGAATGTGCTCGTACCTTGCCGTTTCTAAAAAAGTATCTACAGCCGTAGGCTTGGGAGCTGCCGTAATCTTCGTAATGGCGATTACAGTTCCTGTAAACTGGTTGTTAGATCAATACATCTTGCAAGATGGAGCTTTGCAATGGCTAGGGCCAGAGTTCGCTGATGTGAATTTGAGTTTCTTGTCATTTATCTTATTCATCGCTACCATCGCTACCATGGTACAGTTGGTAGAGATTATTGTAGAGAAATTTGCCCCAGCTTTATACAACTCATTAGGGATTTTCTTGCCACTTATCGCAGTAAACTGTGCGATTTTAGGAGGTTCATTATTTATGCAATCAAGAGAAATCCCTACAATTGGTTTAGCCTTAAACTATGGAATCAGTTCAGGTATCGGTTGGTTTTTAGCCATTGTAGCCATTGCTGCAATTAGAGAAAAAATCAGATATTCGCATGTGCCTGCTCCATTAAGAGGCTTAGGCATCACATTCATCACCACAGGGCTTATGGCCATTGGCTTTATGAGCTTTGGCGGTATGCTCACTGGTAACGAGGAGAAAGAAGCCACCGCAGAAGCTAGCCAAGCTGTGGAACAAGTGATTTCGCAAGATGAGCAAGCACAGACTAATGCCCCCGTAGATAATACTAACACTAATAGAGAATAACCAATGATTACAACAATATTGGCAGCCGTTGTCGCTTTTTTAGTATTGATACTAATACTCGTAAGCATTCTATTATTTACGAAAGAAAAACTAGCGCCATCTGGTCCCGTAAAAATTACGATTAATAACGATGAAACGATAGAAGTCCCCTCAGGAGGCTCATTATTAACCACGCTGGGCAATGCCGGAATCTTCCTCCCATCAGCTTGCGGAGGCGGTGGCTCGTGCCTACAATGCGAGTGCCATGTAGACCAAGGTGGTGGAGAAGCATTACCTACCGAAACACCTCACTTTACAAGAAAAGAATTATTAAACGGAGCTCGTTTAGCATGTCAAGTTAAAGTAAAACAAGACATGAAAATCCGTGTGCCAGAAGAAGTATTTGGTATCAAGAAATTCAATGCTAAAGTGGTTCGTAACTATAATGTGGCTTCATTCATCAAAGAATTCGTTGTAGAAATTCCAGAAGAAATGAACTACAAAGCAGGAGGGTACATTCAGATTGAAGTTCCTAAATGTGTTGTAAAATACGAAGACATCGATATCACAGCTCATCCACAAGATCACCCAGGAGAGCCTATGAAATTCAAACAAGAGTGGGATAAATTCAAACTTTGGCCACTTGTAATGAAAAACGATGAGCAAGTAGAAAGAGCTTACTCAATGGCTTCTTACCCTGCAGAAGGTAGAGAAATCATGTTGAATGTGCGTATCGCAACTCCACCGTTTGATAGAGCCAAAGGTGGCTGGATGGATGTAAATCCAGGGGTAGCATCTTCATACATCTTCTCACTTAAACCAGGTGACCCATGTGTGATTTCAGGACCTTATGGTGAATTCTTCATCAACGAAGATTCTGATTCAGAAATGATTTATATCGGTGGTGGTGCAGGTATGGCGCCTATGCGTTCTCACTTATATCAATTATTCCACACGCTTAAAACAAATCGTAAAGTATCTTACTGGTACGGAGGCCGTTCTAAAAGAGAATTATTCTACATTCACTACTTTAGAGCATTGGAAGAAAAATTCCCTAACTTTAAATTCTACATCGTTTTGTCTGAGCCACTTCCAGAAGACAATTGGAAAGAGAAAAAAGACATCAACGATACAGAAGGAGATGGTTTCGTAGGATTCGTTCACCAAGCTTTGATCGACAATTATTTGAAAGATCACGAAGCACCAGAAGATATCGAATACTATTTCTGTGGACCACCAATGATGAACAAAGCCGTTGTAAAAATGTGCGAAGACTTTGGTGTACCAAGAGAGAATGTTCGTTTCGACGACTTCGGTGGATAATTTATCCTTCCTTTATAAAATTAAAAGCCTTGATTTATTTAAATCGAGGCTTTTTTTGTATCTTCACTTTTAGAATTAAATTCAGCCATTAATTATGAAAACAAAATTATCATTTTTAGCGTTTTTCTTTGTTTTAATCTTGAATGCGCAAACTTTTGAAGTGATGAGCTACAACATCCGTTATGCCAATCCCAATGACAAAGAAAACTATTGGAACCACCGAAAAGATGATTTCTCTACTTTGCTGAATTATTACCAGCCATCTATTTTTAGTTTTCAGGAAGTATTGCGTACTCAACTTTTAGACATTCAAAAAATGTTACCGAATTATGATTTTGTGGGCGTGGGGCGAGAAGATGGCAAAACCAAAGGAGAATATGCCCCCATTTTTTACAATAAAAAAATCTGGAAAAAATTAAAATTTGGCACATTTTGGTTATCACAAACGCCCGAAAAAGTTTCGATAGGCTGGGATGCAGCCCTTGAGCGTATTTGTACTTTTGCCGAACTTCAGAATATCAAAAATGGTAAAAAGCTTTGGGTGTTCAATGTGCATTTTGATCATCAGGGCGAAAAAGCCCGTTTGGAATCAGCCAAATTAATTCAATCCAAAATCAAAGCCATGGTTCCCAAAGGGCAAGCTTTTATCCTCACGGGTGATTTTAATTTAGATGCCAACGAAGCTCCTATTTTATATCTACAAAAACACTATTCAGACACATTTTTGCACAGCAATACACCGCATTATGGTCCCAAAGGCACATTCAATGCTTGGAAATTGGACGCTCTGCTAGAAACCCGAATCGACTATATTTTTGCGCAAAATCTAAAAATTATAAAACACCGCCATATTGCCGATAAGCGTGCCAGTGGATTGTGGTTTTCCGATCATTTGCCCGTTTTGGCGCAATTAAGTTTTTAGCCAAAAACATTCAAACAAATTCCTATCTTTGCAACATTAAATTAGTGTATGGAAAATTTTAAAATGCAAGCAAAAACCTTTTATGGGTTTGAGAAGATTTTAGCTAAAGAAATCATCGAATTGGGCGGTGCCAATGTCAAAATTAAAAACCGATTGGTGGAGTTTGAAGGCGATAATGGATTTATGTACAAAGCCAATTATAGCTTAAGAACGGCGGTGCGTATCCTTAAACCCATCGAGCGTTTCAAGGCTAAAAATGAGAACGAACTTTATCGTGCGGTAA
The DNA here is from genome assembly GCF_022832975.1 of Ornithobacterium rhinotracheale. Taxonomy (NCBI): domain Bacteria; kingdom Pseudomonadati; phylum Bacteroidota; class Flavobacteriia; order Flavobacteriales; family Weeksellaceae; genus Ornithobacterium; species Ornithobacterium rhinotracheale. Next base: position 1,298,228 of record NZ_CP094846.1, read on the forward strand.
AGGACTTTGCATGGGAGAAAATTTTTCATGAAAACCAAACATTTAGAATTGATTTTACGGTCAATTCACCCAACTTCAAGCACTCTCAATTTGCGGCACTTAAAGTGAAAGATGCCATTGTAGATAGATTTAGAGATTTAACGGGCAAGCGTCCGAGTGTGGAGAAAAACACGCCAGATATTGTGATCAATTTGCACATTAGTCACACCACGGTTACGCTTTCGCTCGATAGTAGTGGAGAAGCATTGTTCAAGCGAGGCTATCGCCAAGAAACGGGGGCTGCACCAATGAACGAAGTAATGGCGGCGGGCTTGCTTAAAATGGCAGGTTGGGACGGAAAAGGAAATTTTCTAGATCCCATGTGTGGCTCGGGAACCTTGCTGATTGAAGCAGCAATGATTGCGATGAATATCCCGCCACAATTGCATCGTCCGCATTTTTCGTTTGAAAATTGGCAAGATTTTGATGCCGATTTATTCCAAAAAATCAAACAAACTAGAATTGATAGAATTCAGGAATTTCATGGCGAAATCATAGGCTACGACATCAATATGTTGATGATTAAAGTGGCCGAAAAAAACATTCAAGCGGCGGATTTGCAAGATTTTATCACCGTGAAACAGGTGAATTTCTTCCAAACCAAAAAAGAACATTTCCCACTTTTAATTGTATTTAACCCGCCATATGGCGAAAGACTGGAAGTGAAAACCGAAGATTTTTACAGAAAAATAGGCGACACGCTTAAAAATAATTATCCAAACACTTTTGCATGGTTCATCACATCAGATGTAGAATCAGCCAAGGACACAGGCTTGTGGTACACCGAGAAAATTAAGCTCTATAACGGAAAAATCGAAACCGAATTTGTGAAATACGAGATTTACGACAAGGCAAAAGATGATGAAGGAAATTAAATTTTCGGTAATTATTGCCGTGTACAATCGCGCCGATGAATTGAGCGAATTGCTACAAAGTCTTGCACGACAAACTTTCAAAGATTTTGAGGTGGTAGTGGTAGACGATGGCTCTTCGGTTGATTTGCAACCCGTGATATCGTTGGCAAAAAAAGATTTAAAAATCACTTATTTTTTTAAGCCCAATTCAGGACCAGGGCTTAGCCGAAATTATGGAATGAAACGAGCCACGGGAAATTATTTCGTGTTTTTTGATTCCGATACGATTGTGCCACCCGATTATTTTGAAAAATTATATCAAAAACTTTCTACCCATTGGGTGGATTTCTATGGCGGAGCCGATACGGTGGGCAAAGATTTTTCTATATTGCAAAAGGCAATTAATTATAGCATGACTTCCACAGCCACCACAGGTGGATTGCGTAGTGGTAGAAATAGCGTAGGTAAGTTTCAGCCTAGGAGTTTCAATATGGGGCTTTCGCGTGCGGCGTTTGAAGCCAGCGGAGGATTTATCCCCATGCGCATTGGCGAAGACCCAGATTTAACAATGCGATTGTGGGAACTTGGCTTTCAGTCCGAAGGCTTTCCCGATTTAAAAGTAGAGCACAAACGCCGAAATACCTTGGAGAGTTTTGCTCGGCAAGTGCGTGGTTTTGGTCGGGCACGCCCAATTTTAAACCGATTGCATCCAGTTTACACCAAAGCGAGTTTTTGGTTTCCTACCTTTTTTGATTTAGGATTTTTATTGGCTTTAGCACTACTATTTTTAGGTTTTCCTTATTTATTATACCTCTACGGAATCTATTTTTTATGGATTTTGGTTGAATCGTCGATGCAAAACCGTTGTTTGCGCGTGGGCGTTCTCAGCGTGGTAGTCGTGATTTTTCAATTTGCTAATTATGGCTATGGATTTTTGGAAAGCCAAATCAAGATTAATTTACTAAAACAAGAACCTCAAAAAGCTTTCCCTAGGCATTTTTAAAATGAAAATCCGATTAAAAAAATTTTTTTTGATTGTAGGTGTTCAAATATTATTTTGTTTTTTAATAATTTCTTTATTTGAATTTTTAAGAATTTATCCCTTAGTATATCCAAAAGCTAGTACAATTTTAGGAACAATTGAGACACTGATGACTCTATTATTTTTTTCATTTACTGTGCCTATTATTCTATTTGTACTGAATGGATTTTCTTATCTTTATTCGGGAAATATCACAAAAATAGTATTTGAAAATAATTATAGTGAAACTAATAAAATACTAATACATTTATGCTTAATTTCAATAAATGTTTTCGTGTATTTTTTAATTATATATAATGTTTTTCCTATTTTTATAAATGATTTTTTTAAAATTATAATTGCAGTTGTCTTGACTGAAATTGTTTTAATTAAGAAAATAAACTAAAATGGAAATTTTTACCGATGAATATTTTATGCAGCAAGCCTACATCGAAGCACAAAAAGCTTACGAAGCCGATGAAATTCCCGTGGGGGCAGTCATCGTGTGCAAGGATAAAATCATCGCTCGTGCGCATAATCTGACCGAACGCCTTACCGATGTTACGGCACATGCCGAGATGCAAGCCATTACTTCGGCGGCGGCATATTTAGGAGGAAAATATTTAAAAGATTGTACGCTGTATGTAACGCTAGAGCCTTGTGTAATGTGTGCAGGTGCTTTGTACTGGTCGCAGATTGATCGGGTGGTAGTTGGGGCAGAAGACTTGCACCGAGGCTACCGACAAGCGGGCTTAAGTTTACATCCTAAAACGCAAGAAAAGTTCGGTGTTTTAGCTGAAAAATGTAGCCTTATTATCAAAGATTTTTTCAAGGCTAAACGCTAGGTTTAGCCTTGAAAAAATAGAATTGATTTACTCAAACCGAAACAAAACAATTTCGTAAGGTTGAGGTATTGAGCAAAATGCTATCTCTGCGAATTAAAAAAGATTTTTCAGACCATAAATCTTTGGCTTGGCGATAAGTAAGATGTCGGTGCAGCCATGTCTTTTTAGCTCCATAGAGCGGCACACCTTTTTATGGGATGAGCCGAAAGCAAAAGGCTTTGTGTGAAACAAACTGCAAAAATAAGTTTCTTCAGATAGCAGATATTTTTTTGACTACAAATGTATAAAATCGGAATTTCTATAAAACAAAAAAAGCGTTCTCATAATAACGAGAATGCTTTAAGTTTATTTGGACTTAAAAATTATTTAGAAGTGTAAACAACTTTTGTATCACCTTGAACATACTCAGCAGTGTTATCACCTTTGTTTGTCCAAGTTGTGGTGTCATCTTTGTATTCAGCACCTTTGGCCCAAGCTTGAGTTTGTGGCAAAACAGTTGCTTGCCCATCTTGCTCTAATTTTACGAATAACTTATCTCCTTCGCTGTAGTAAGTAGCTTTGATATCTGTAGCACCTTCAGCAGAATACTCGTAAGAAAGCGGGCTGATTAATGTATAAGCCACTTCGCTTCCTATCTTATTTAAAGTTGATTCGTTTCCGTTTAGGCTTAAGGTATAAGCATCGTTGCTGTATACTTCACCTTCTTTTTTTAACTCAACTGGCTCAGCATCACCTACTTTTAAAGTAGCAGTTTCACCTTTTACCTCTGCAGTAACAAAGTCTCCAGTGTCGCTAGCTTTAAATACATAAGGGATAACATCTGCAGCTGCAGCTTCCTCAGCTTGTTGTACTTGTTCTGTTGTAGTTGTGTTCTCTTCTTGCACAGCTGCATTATCTTTTTTAGAACAGCTAAATACCAAAATGCTCGCAAATGTGATTGCTAAAACTGATTTTTTCATTTTTCTTGTAATTTTGAATTAATAATTGTTTTAAATTTTAGTTAAACGCAAATCATCAATATCAATTTTTAATTTTAATTTGACAATTTATCCCAACCCAGTACATTTTTTGTACCAAAAATGAATGAGGCAATAAACTTTATTGCTTATCTTTGTGCCAAATTTATAGTTAAAATGTCTAAACTGCTTGAAAAAGAGATAAATAAAAGGAAAACTTTTGGGATAATTTCACACCCAGATGCGGGAAAAACTACGCTTACAGAAAAGCTTTTGCTCTTCGGTGGAGCGATTCAGGAGGCGGGTGCGGTAAAATCCAACAAGATTAAAAAGTCTGCCACTTCCGATTTTATGGAAATCGAACGCCAGAGAGGTATTTCCGTAGCAACTTCGGTGCTTGCTTTTGAATATAGAGATAAGAAAATCAATATTCTAGACACGCCTGGTCACAAGGATTTTGCCGAAGATACTTATCGCACACTCACTGCAGTAGATAGTGTGATTGTCGTGATAGATGTGGCAAAAGGGGTGGAGGAACAAACCGAAAAATTGGTAGAGGTTTGCCGTATGCGCAATATCCCGATACTAGTGTTTATCAATAAATTAGATAGAGAAGGGAAAGATGCCTTTGATTTGCTTGATGAGGTGGAGCAAAAATTAAACCTTTCGGTTACGCCACTTTCTTGGCCAATTGGAATGGGGGAGCGTTTCCAAGGGATTTATAGCATTTACGAGAAAAACATTCAATTGTTTAGTGCTCAAAACAAACAAAAAGTGAGCGAAGCCATTGAGTTTGAAGATATCAACAATCCAGAATTAGATGAAATCATCGGAGAAGAAGCCGCTGAAACTTTGCGCGAAGAGCTTGATTTAATCGATGGGGTGTATCCTGCTTTTGATAGCGAAGCCTATTTAAAAGGCGAATTGCAGCCAGTGTTTTTTGGTTCGGCTTTAAATAATTTTGGAGTAAAAGAATTACTCGATGCTTTTATAGATATTGCGCCAAATCCTATGCCCAAGCAGAGCGATACGCGTTTGGTGGAGCCAAATGAAGATAAATTTACAGGTTTTGTGTTTAAAATTCATGCCAATATGGATCCTAAACACCGTGACAGATTGGCATTTGTGAAAGTGGTGTCAGGCAAATTTGAGAGAAATAAGCCATATTTGCATGTTCGCCAAGACAAAAACTTGAAATTCAGTAGTCCAAATGCGTTTTTTGCGGACAAGAAGGAAATTATAGATGAAAGTTTCCCAGGCGATATCGTAGGATTACACGATACAGGAAATTTCAGAATTGGGGATACGCTTACCGAGGGCGAAAAATTGAATTTTAAAGGGATTCCGAGTTTCTCGCCAGAGCATTTTAGGTATGTAAACAATGCAGACCCGATGAAGGCAAAGCAGTTTGAAAAAGGGATAGACCAGCTAATGGACGAAGGGGTGGCTCAGCTCTTTACTCTTGGATATAACAATCGTAAAATCATCGGTACCGTGGGAGCTTTGCAGTTTGAAGTAATCGAATATCGTTTGGAGCACGAGTACAACGCAAAAGTTACTTACGAAAACATCAATATTCACAAGGCTTGCTGGGTGGAATGCGAAGACGAAAAATCAGAAGAATTCCAAGATTTCTTGCGTGTGAAACAGAAATATCTTGCAAGAGATAAATACAACCAGTTGGTGTTCTTGGCAGATAGTGCATTTACCATCCAAATGACACAACAAAAGTATCCAAGCATCCAATTGCACATGGTGAGTGAATTCTAAAAAAATAGGATTTTACTACATTTTTAAATATAAAAAAAACCGTTTCAAGCCAATTTTGAAACGGTTTCTTTTTTGGTTTTAAGTCTTACAAATTATTGCAAAAACGGATTTTCTTGTCGAGCGCTTTTTGGGAAAGCAATCGTATAGCGTGGGTCGTTTTTCTGCAATATTTTTTTCACATTGTTGTAGGTATGCGTGATTTCTTTTTGGTCGTTTCGGCGTAAATCAAACCAGCGATAGCCCTCGAAAGCTACTTCGCGTTGGCGTTCGTTCATGAATTCAGCCCAAAGTTTATCTCCACTCAAAGAATTTAATTTTTCACTGAATTTTTTAAAACCTTCCGCATTGTAGCGCTTTTCAGCCAATTGATTTAAAACTTTTTTGGCTTCGCCTTCTTTATTTAATTTCAAAAGTGCTTCCGCTTTTACGAGCATAATTTCTCCAATTCTAAAAGAACATTTAAAATCGGTATTATTGCCTTTTACCGTTTGGTATTTATCGCTGTCCTTTACTTGTGTATAATATAGCGAAAATCTTAAATCATCATTTTGGTCGTACAATTTAAGCAACTCATCGCTCACAAAAGCCAATTGTCTTACTTTGCTATCCACTGCATAATCCAGCGCCATGATGTTTTCGGGCGATTTAATTTGGTTGGGTAAAACGTTTTCTTCGTTGTGATTCAAATCAAGCAAATTATTGTTTTTTGCTAAAACTTTGTTGGCATAATCCGTAGATTTTTGCCATTCGCCTTTGTATAATGCCACACGAGAAATCAGTGCATTGAGCGAAATTTTAGAAAAACGATATGGTGCCTTTTCATCGGCTTTTTCGTTTTGCATCAAACTTTCAGCTTTGGCTAAATCATCTTCAATCAAAGCATAAATTTTAGCAATGCTCTCCGGTCTGTTTTCTTTTTCCAAATCAGTAGTCAGCACAATCGGAACCCCTTTTTCATCGGTTTGCTGAGCATCGTAAGGTTTAGCAAAAAGATTTACCAACTCAAAATAGGTGTAGGCTCGCAATGCATGCGCTTCGGCAAGAAGCTGTTTTTGTTCCTCGTTGCTTTGCAATTCTCCCGTATGATTGATGACTTCGTTAGCGTAAAAAATGCTTCTGTATAAAAGATCGTAGCTGAATTCCGAAGTTTCGGCATCATAATCTCTGTCGTTCCAGAGGAAGATGTCTTTGTAATTATTGGCAGAAAAATCTTTGGGATTTATTTTTAACTCATCGGTGCGTACACTGGCTTTGCTTTTGGCATTGGGAAATGCATTGTAGCCCGAAGTGAGCAATTCACGATATTCTTGCAGAGTGCTCGGAATCACGCGATCTTTAGGCTGAATGTCTAAATAATCATCGCACGAAATCATTGCAAAAGATGAAATAAGGCTTAATGTTATAAGTATTTTTTTCATGATTAAATTCTAATTTTTAAAATTGAAGATTAAACCCAACGGTTACCGATTTCTGAATAGGTTGTGCATAGATACTTCCGTAAGTTTCAGGGTCAAAATAGTTTTTGTGTTCATTGCTGATGACAAAAAGATTTCGCCCTTCTACCGTAAATTTTACATTAGAAATTCCCGCTTGTTTCACCCATTCTTTAGGGAAATCGTAGGCCAATCGGATGCTGGTAAATCTAAAATAGCTCATATCCTTAGCTAAATTTTGGAACGCATAATAGGTGTTCATATCATCTACGCCTCCAAACCAATTGTAGGCATTTCCTGCCTCAGGCGTATCACGACCGATGATTCTTGGCAAGTTGCTGCCTGTGTTTTCTGGTGACCAAGCATTCAAAATTTCGTTTTGGTAATTCTGCCCAGGGTCTACTTGCGTAAAGTTGTACGACGGCTGAGCCAGTACGGTTTTCTTAATCACAAATGTTCCAGAAATGCCAAATTCAAAGTTTTTATAGCTAAAGTTATTTGATAATCCACCAAACCATTTCGGGCTGTTGTAGCCTTGGTATTGGAATAAAGCTAAACGCTGTGTTTCGTTCAAATTTGATTGAACGAAATATCCAGGCATAAAGGCTGCATAAGGATCTTCTAGAGCAAAGAAATCATTGGTAGAAACGATTTTTCCATCTTTTTCAAACACAGGTAATCCATCTTTGTCGAGTCCTGCAAAAGGCACTGTCCAGATTGCGTCGCTTGGTTTGTTTAAGCCCAAAGGTCTTTTCTGGTTCGGGCTTGGTTGCGCCGAGATTAATTCATTCTTATTCGTACTGATGTTAAATGAAGTAGTCCATCTAAAATCTTCGGTCGAGATGTTGGTTGTGTTGATTCCAATTTCAAAACCGCGATTGGTGATAGAGCCATAGTTAATCGGTGTGCTAGTAAATCCTGTTTCTTGTGGTAGATTTTTAAGCGTGATTAAATCTGTACTTTTTCTGTCGTACCAGTCTAAAACTAAATTTACGCGGTTTCTGAACAAGCCTAAATCCAATCCAAAACCTAAATTTTCTGTTTTTTCCCAACGCAATTTGTCGTTTGGTGGCGAAATCACCACAATCGTATTTTCTACATTGCCAGGCGTGATGCTCGCAGTAGAGTAGGTGCCGACTACAAATGGCGATGTGCTTTTGTCGATGTTTCCTTGGAATCCGTAAGAAGTTCTCAATCTTAAATTAGAAATCACATCTTTGGCAGGTTCAAAGAAAGCTTCGTTCGAAACATTCCATGCACCCGCAACCGACCAGATTGGCAAATATTTATATTTTGGGTCTACACCAAATAAATTTGAACCATCATATCTCAAACTTCCAAACACGGTATAGCGATTGTCGTATGTGTACGATGCTGTCCCGAAAAATGAAACATAAGCATTTTCGTACTCAAATTTTTTGAAAGGTCGATAATTTTCGTCCAACGCATCTGATGAATTTCTAAAAATCACAGGAATGTTGTTTAAATTTCTATCATTGTAACCAAATGTATTGGTATTGATGATTTCCTTTTTATCCTTTCTGATTTCAATCCCTGCTAAACCACTCAATTCGCTTTTGCCTATTTTTTTCTCTAGGTTTAGCGAGTTTCTCCACATGTAGTTGAAGAAATCCGTGCTGCTGTTTTTCAAAATTCCGCCCAGTGGCAACCAGTATTTATTGGTTTTTGTGCTGGAATCGTAATAGCGTGTTCCTGCCACATAAGCACGATTGTAGTATGAATTTTCGTTGGCGTATTTTTCGCTGCGGTTTCGCTCAACTTGCAAGCCTAAAAGCGAGTTGAAGGTAATACCTTTAGTGATTTTGTATTCCAAATCGAAGTTAGACATCATTTGCAAAGTTTTCAGCGTGTTTTGGGTATTTTCACGCTCTTCAATAATATTGAATTTCACAAAATCTGAGTCCGTTCTTAAATTCGGATTGATGTTTTCGTCATAGGCATAGCTTCCATCTGCATTGTAAATCAATTGGTACGGATTCACCACTCTTGAGTAATAATTAGGATTGGTAAATGCGCCGGCATCGGTCAAATATTTATTTTGTATGATTGAAGCTCCCAAAATAGAAACGCCTAATTTGATTTTATCATTGATTTTAAAATCATCTTTTAAAGTTAAATTAAAACGCTTAAAACCTACCTGTTGCAAAGAAGCTTTCTCATCATAATAGCCCAGCGAGAAATAATAATTATTTCTATCTCCGCCTCCTGAAATCGACGCAGAATACTGCTGGTTGATCGATGTGCGATATAATTCCTTCCACCAATCAATTTGGTTATTTCTAAGTGCATTGATTTTAGCCAAAGTCTCGGCTGAAAGTCCTTTGCCGTTTTTATAATTATCAAGTTCGTTGGCAGCCGAAATGATTCTTGCTACATCGCCGTTTCCGCTTCTAAAACTTAAATCTTTTCTTTTAGCCAAAGATAATTCAAAATCTACTTTTTCATTAGTATCTAAAAGATTGATTCGATTGAAATCTGGCATAAAGTTGATGAAAGTATTGGCGGTAATATTGATGTTTAAATTTCCTTTTTTACCACGCTTTGTTACCACATTGATTACTCCATTTGCTGCACGTGCTCCATAGATGGATGTTGCCGAAGCATCTTTTAAAATGGTGATAGACTCAATGTCATCTGGGTTAAGTCCTGCAATTGAGTAGTTTCTTAAATCATCAAGGTTGTTTTTATCTTTCAAGTTTGGGACATCGTTACCTTCCATTGGCACGCCGTCAATCACCCATAGCGGATCTTTCACTCCATTGAGCGATGAATTTCCTCGAATCTGAATGCTTGAAAGTTGCCCAGGTGATCCCGTTTGTGGTGTGATTGAAACTCCTGCAGCTTGTCCTTGCAACATTTGGTCTACGCTGGAAACCCCTTTTTGATTGATTTTATCCATTGAAATATCTACCACAGAAGAGGTCAATTTTCTTTTTTCGATTTTTTGGTAGCCCGTAGCTACGACTTCTTTTAGATTTAAATCATCAAAAACGCTTCTCAATACTACATGATATACGCTTTTGCTTGTTAAATCAATAGTTTCGGTATCGAACCCATCATAGCCAAAAGTCAATTTTTTAGCACTTTTAGGCACTTCGAGGTTGAAGTTTCCATGGTCATCGGTTATGGTGCCTAGTGCATTGTTGCTTATGGTGCCATCGGTTACTTTTTCGCCCACCACCGAGTTGGGCACATACACAGAGGCACCCACTATAGGGTACCCTTGTTTGTCTTTCACAGTTCCGCTAATGATACGGTTTTGTGCATACAATACCATAGGCAATACAATTGCCACAGGTAAAATTATTTTTTTCATAGATTTTAAAAAATAAATTTTTATTTTAAATTTAATGCTTCTTTAATTCTGATTATTAAATCGTTATAGTGGTTTCTAGTTTCGGTGTCAAAGGTTTTGATGCGTTTAATTCTTTGCAAAACCGCTAGAAGTTCGCCACGCTTGTACGAGGCTACTTCAGACACACGCACCATAGATTTATAATTTAAATTAATTTGATTTTCTGGCATGTCTAGATGCTCGCAGCCCATATGCAGTGGTGCATAAATTGAATTGATTTTGTATTTATTAGTTTTGTCAAATAAGTTTTTGTTGTCTACAATTAGGGCATCTACATAGTTTTTCTGTGTCATGCGTTGGTAAATATCCAATTTTGAACGCATAGGAAAAACTTCGCCTCGCAAGTATTCAAACATTTTTTTCACAGTCATTCCTTTGTAGCCTGGTTGATTAAACTCGTTGTCGAGCAATCTTAATAATCTACCATTTTCAAATAAATGATAAATGACAGAATATTGTTTTTCGCGAGCCAATGAGTAAGTGGATTCTTGCTGATAGCCCATTGGCGTGCTTCTGATTGGTTTTACTTTTTGTAAAATTTGCTCATCATTGAACAGCCAAGTCGGGATTGTAATCGCATTTTTCACCAAATATTCTAAAGCTTCTTGCTGAATTTCGTAAGGTACAGGCGTGAAAGTTTTCTGCCTATCGCCATACACAGATGGGGTGATGTAGATACCCCCTACATTGCTTAGAACATGGAAGTTATAAGCCTGCCATTGATTGATGATAGTCATGTAGAACTTGCCCGCTTCGGTGTAATCTTCTTGTTGGTTAAGATTCCAATCTAGTATGTGTAGCATGGTTTTTCTCAAGTTGATTAAACCATAGGAACTTGCTTTCATCGCATTATTTCCTAGATCTTCACTTTGAGATCGCGGGTCTATAATTTCGTTGCTAGACTGTTGTGCTCCATAAAAATAAAGCGGGTCTCCAGCGTGTTTTGCAATCCATGTTTCGTTGATTTTTTTATCGTGGAAAGGATTTTCTGTTGGAGTCCAGCGGTATCCCCAAGCGATGGCATATTTATCATAAACTCCGATTTCTGGCGTAATTTGCTTTACGCCATCTCCTTCTTGTGCCACATAATTAAATCGAGCATAATCCATGATTGATGGTGCTGTTCCCCCCATTTTTGAAGTGAAAGAAGGCGAGCGCAAGGAATCCACAGGATATGCAAATGATGATCCCATGTTGTGCATCAACCCAAAAGTGTGTCCTATCTCGTGCGAAGAAACAAAGCGAATTGCATTGCCCATTACTTGCTCTGGGAAAGGTAATTTACGCACTTGCGGATCTATGATTCCAGTTTGTACGCGCATCCAGTTGCTTAAAAGCGTCATTACATTGTGCCACCAAATCACATCAGCCTCGATGATTTCTCCCGAACGAGGATCCACTACAGATGGTCCCATGGCATTGGCTTTGTCTGATGCGGCATAACTTAAAACAGAATATCTCACATCATCAATGTCAAAATCATCTTTATTTTCTTTGTTTAGTAATTTAGCCTCTACAGCATTTTTAAACCCAGCAGCTTCAAACGCCACATTCCAATCCAAGATTCCTTGCATGATGTATGGAACCCATTGAGGTGGAGTAGAAGGATCAATATAGTAAACGATTTTCTTTTTAGGCTCAACCAATTTTCCTTTTAAGTAATCATTAATTTCGTCGTCTTTTGGTTCCAAACGCCAGCGGGTGATAATTTTTCTTTTATCCACTTGCTGTTGCATATCGGTGTAGTACCATTTTGGCTCGTTGAAAAATCCCACGCGCTCGTCATAAAAACGCTCTTTCATCGGTTTTTCTGGAAGTAAAACAAGGTTTGATGTTACATCGATGGTAATATTAACTTTGCTTTTGCCCTCCGTAATTTTAGACGACAAAACAGACTTAATCACAATATTCTGCGGAAAAGATTTGGTTTCACTTATAAAAGATAAATCCTTGTTTACACTTCCTCCTAATCCTAAGTTGTTTAATAAATCATTGAAAGAAGTATTTGAGCCATCAAATACTTTATTCACTTTCACAACAACCGCTGTAGAATCCTTATTAAAGGCTTCGATTTTAAAAGACTCGAAAATAGATTCGTTGTAGTTCACTGCTACCGATTTAGAGATGGCATCAGCGGTGTCTACTTGGATTTTTGGGTCAAAAGATTTTACCCAAACTTTTTTATTCTTTTTACCTTTGTAGAAACGGAGCAGGATATTTTGATAATTCATTCCGCGGTTGATTCCTGCATCGTTTAATTCACTACCCACAGATGAAATTTTATTAACAATCAACATATCTTTTCCCATTAATGAATCAGGGATTTCAAAATATAAATTGTCATCTTTTTCAATTACGGTAAAAAGCCCTTTTTTTAAGACAGCGTCTTTCACGATTTTATTGTAAGTCGTAATGGTGTCTTTCACCTTTTTTTCATCATTTTTCTTGTCTTCAGATTTCTTTTGCCCAAAAGCAATTCCTAGCGTAAGCAAAAAACTAAAAAAGATTTTTATTTTCATTTTATAAAAAAATTAGTTCGCAAAGGTATGAATTTTTTAATTAATGTAATGAATGGCTAAAGTCCTCAAATACGATGATTTAAATATTACGAAAAAAGGAATCCAATTTTAGATTCCTTAAAATAATTGATTTTTATTGTTGATTTTTTAAAAATCGTTTCAAAACAAGGTTTTGAATTTAAAAATACTAAAAAAAATATTTTTGAAAACTTTAACCAAGCATATTTTTTGCCAGCTCCAGCCCGTTGAGCAATTGATTCACATCGTCTTCGGTGTTATACACAGCAAAACTTGCACGAATGGTGCCACTAATGTTGAACTTATTCATTAAAGGTTGGCAGCAGTGGTGTCCTGTGCGCACGGCAATGCCTAGTTTATCCAAAATCATGCCCACATCAGATGCATGCACCCCTGGCAAATCCATTAAAAACGAAACCGCTCCCGAGCGTTCAATGCCCTCTCCAAAAATTCGGATTTCGGATATGTTTTCTAGCCCGTTGAGTGTTTGTTCAATCAATTTTTGCTCGTGCTGAGCGATGGCTTCATGCCCGATGCTTTCAATAAATTCTGCTGCTTTGGCAATGACGATATTGCCGCAAATATTAGGCGTTCCCGCTTCGTATTTAAAGGGTAATCCTGCGTAGGTGGACTTGTCCATACACACGCTGTCTATCATCTCGCCACCACCACGATAGGGTGCAAGCTGCTCCAAAATTTCTTCTTTTCCGTACAAAATTCCCGTTCCCGTAGGTGCATACATTTTGTGACCCGAAAATGCGTAAAAATCAGCATCTAAATCTTGCACATCAATCTTTAAATGTGGTGCCGATTGTGCGCCGTCTACCAAAACCCAAGCGCCTACATCGTGCGCTTTTTTAATTATTTCTTTGGCTGGATTAATCGTTCCCAGCGCATTTGAAACATGATTAAAAGCCACGAGCTTGGTTTTAGGATTTAAAAGTTTTTTATAAGTTTCCAAATCTAAACTTCCGTTTTCAAGCAGTGGGATATATCGTGTCGTTGCGCCCGTCCACTCGGCAAGCATTTGCCAGGGAACGATGTTAGAATGGTGGTCGATTTCAGAAATAATGATTTCATCGCCTTTTTGGATAAAGTTTTTGAGTGCATACGCCACCAAATTAATGGAATCTGTGGTACCCGAAGTAAAATTGATTTCGCTGGCTTTTCTTGCATTGATAAAAGCACGCATTTTCTCGCGGCTGTTTTCCATTTCTATGGTTGCCTCTTGGCTCAGCGTGTGGATTCCTCGGTGCACATTGGCGTTGAGCGTGGTGTAGTAGCGATACATTTCGTCTAACACTATTTTGGGTTTTTGTACTGTTGCGCCGTTGTCAAGGTACACGAGTGATTTGCCGTTTACTTTTTGACTTAAAATAGGAAATTGAGATTTTATATTTTCTATGGTCATTGAGCTAAATTTAGTTGAAAAGCAAAAGTAAAAATTTTAAATTGTAAAAATGAATAAAAAAACCGAAGAAAATTGATTTTTCTTCGGTTCAGTGAATTCAAATTCAAATAAAAATGCTAAAAATCAAGTTCAACTTTTAGTTTTGAAGCCAAAAGTTTAGTCCAATATATTTTTAGTGGTTCGATTTCGATGCTTGAAAGTACATCTGCCGAGAAAGCATACAATAAAAAGGCTTGTGCTTCCTTGGTCGGGATACCGCGTTGTTGCATATAGAATAATGCGTCTTTGTCAATCTGCCCCACGGTGCACCCGTGCGAACATTTTACATCATCGGCAAAGATTTCTAATTGCGGTTTGGTGTTGATGCTGGCATCGTCCGTAAGCAAAATGTTGTTGTTTTGCTGGAACGCATCAATTTTTTGTGCCTCTGGATCCACAATGATTTTCCCGTTGAATACCCCTTTCGACTTTCCATCTAATATGGTGCGGTATAATTCATGGCTTTCGCAATTGGCAGCAGTGTGCTCCACAAGTGTGTGGTGGTCGATTAATTGTTCGCCTTCGCCCAAGCTCACAGCTTGCATTAGGGAATTGCAATTTTCGCCCAATTGTTTGAAATTTAAACCATTTCTAGTGAATTTTCCGCCCAAAGATAAAGTGTCAATACTCACTACACTTCCCTGTTTTTGCTCGGCAAATACTTGGTCTATGAGTGCTGTATGCTCGGTATCGTTTTGGGTTTTGTAGAAATTGATTTGAGTATTTTCGCCCACTACAATTTCGGTTACCGCATTGGTGAAATGTGGCTCGTTGTTTAAACTTACATGCGATTCAATCACATCTAGGGTTGCATGATCTCCCGCTACAATCAAATTTTTTGGCTGAACGAAGCTTGCTTGTGCCTCATTGGTGAAAAACACGATTTCAATCGGTTTTTCTACTTTTTGATTGTGCTTGATGTGAATATAGTATCCATTGGTAGCCAAAGCAGTATTCAGAGATTCAAGTGAATTTTCATGTTTAACTACGGTATTTAAATATTTTTGATAAATGGCATTTTCTTTTGCCGCAGCTACAGGCAAAAACTCAATTTCGCTACCGATGTTGGATAAATTTTCGGCAAAAAAACCGTTTACAAATACAATTTTGTAGCTATCAAGCTCAGGAATGAAGTGTTGTTCAATATCGCTAAGGTTCAACGCTTCTTCGTTTAATTTTAAATTATATTCCTGAGAGATGACAGGTTTTAAATTAGTAAATCGCCATTCCTCGTTTTTGGTTGTAGGGAATCCTTCTTGCACAAACTCCTCAAACGCTTGTCTTTGGCGTTCGCTTGGAGTGGGGTAGGATTCAAAATGAGATTTTATTTCTTCTAAAAATTTAGACATAATTATATTTTCTGCTTTAAATTATTTAAGCCAATCGTAGCCTTTTTCTTCTAGTTCAAGAGCCAAGTTTTTGTCGCCAGTTTTGATGATTTTACCATCAGCAAGTACATGCACAAAATCTGGAACGATGTAATCCAAAAGTCTCTGGTAGTGCGTGATGATAAGCACTCCGTTGTCTTTATTCTTAAACTTGTTTACCCCTTCTGCTACGATTTTAAGGGCATCGATATCTAGCCCAGAATCGGTTTCGTCTAGGATTGCAAGTTTTGGATTAAGCATCATCATTTGGAAAATCTCGTTTCTTTTTTTCTCCCCTCCAGAGAATCCCTCGTTGAGCGAGCGAGATAAGAATGATTGGTCTATATTTAATAAAGCTGATTTTTCTTTAATTTGTTTCAACAATTCGCCAGCGGGCATTTCGTCTAAGCCTTGCGCTTTGCGAGTTTCGTTGATTGCTGTTTTGATGAAATTTGTTACCGAAACACCTGGAATCGCCACAGGATACTGGAACGACATAAAAATTCCTTTTTGAGCGCGCTCTGCAGGGTCAAGTTCAAGTAAACTTTCGCCCTCAAGTAGGATATCTCCGTCGGTTACTTCATAGTCTTCTTTTCCCGCAATTACCGATGAAAGCGTACTTTTTCCCGCACCGTTTGGTCCCATAATGGCGTGTACTTCGCCTGGATTTATCTCAAGATTAATTCCTTTTAATATTTCTCTTTGCCCGTCTTCTAAGGCAGCGTGTAAGTTGTTAATTTTCAGCATAATTTTAAAAATTGTCTTGCAAAAATAATTGTTTTATTTTATATATAGAATAATTATAGATAAAGAATTTTTATCTCTTTATAAATTATTTGAAATACAAAAATCCAAATTTAAGTGATTCTAATCAGTTTTTAATCCTTGTTTCCGTACAATTTTTTGAGATTATAGATAATTTCTTCCAGTCCGTTTGATTTGATTTCCAATGTGGTAGCAAGCAAAACGCCTAATTTTCCTTGCGGAAAACCTTTGCTTTGAAACCATTCTAAATAATGCACGGGAATGTCGGCAATCGTTACGCCTTTGTATTTGCCAAATGGCATTTTGGTCTGAACGATTTCTATTAAAATTTCTTTATTCAAAATTTAAATCTTTTTTCGTTGATTGGGGCATTTGGCTTTATTTGATTAAAAACGATGACATAATCGTGCCCGCCTTTGGGCTCATAGTGCATGTGTGTGGCAAACTTTAGCCCATCAAAAACCTTAAAATCGCTGTAAATGATTTTTTCTTTGTCATCTTCAGATTGCACCAAATTATAGTTTTTAGCATCAAACCAATAATCGATTTTTACCGTATTTTTCACCAAACGAATATGGAAAACTTCTTGATTATTGATTTTTTCTTTGCCTAAAAAATCAGCCTTAAATCCTTTTTTTTCGTAATGCAAAATATCGGTTTCAAAGGCATCGGGCGTGTAATTGACAAGCGGCACATTTTGATTTTTTTCTGGGTTAAAGGTATAAGCATTTTTGCCATCATAGCCTTCGCTCAGCGTTTCTTTGCCATCGATGATGAAAGACACTCGCTTGAAATAAGGGCGACGATGTTCTATGCTCAGCGTCACGGGATTATTCACATCCATGATCACTTCACCTTTTATATATATGGTGTTTAATCGATCCCAGCGAGCCGTACCACCCGTGTTTTCAAAATGTTTTTCGATGATGGATTGTGCCGATTGTGCAAGAAGTAACGGACTCAAAATGAGCCATAAAAAGCTAAGTCTTTTAGCCATAAAAATATTATTTAGTTTGTTGAATGAATGCTTCTGCCATCGCTAAATCCTCTGGCGTATCAATACCAATGCTTGGATTTTTGGCAATGCCCAAACGGATTTTAAAACCATTTTCTAAGTAACGGAGCTGCTCAAGTTTTTCGGTGGGTTCTAAAAATCCACGGTCGAGATTGGCAAAAGAAAGCAACGCATCACGACGAAAGGCATAAATACCCAAATGCTTGTAATAAGTGGTGTTTTCCTGCATTTCTCGCGCATAGGGAACGACCGAACGAGAGAAATAAAGTGCGTTGTAGTTTTTGTCTACCACCACTTTTACATTATTAGGATTTTCAATCATATCTGGCTCGGTAATGATTTCCATAAGGCTCCCCACAGCGACTTCTTTTTGCGTGTCGTTTTCAAAAATTTGAATGAGCGTTTTCAAATCTTCGGCTGTGATAAATGGCTCATCTCCCTGCACATTTACAATAATGTCTGCATCAAGATTTTTTGCCACTTCGGCGATTCTGTCGCTTCCAGAAACATGATTTTCGGCCGTAAGCTGAACTTTTGCATTATTTTTTTCTAAACAGGCTAAAATGCGAGCGTCGTCTGTGGCAACGATGACATCATCAAAAAGCTTAGTGTTTTTCACCGCTTGGTAAGTGTAGAGAATCAACTCTTTACCATTTAATTTTTGCATTAATTTTCCTGGAAATCTTTGCGAATTGTATCGCGCAGGAATCACTGCGACTACTTTCATGGAGTTTTAATTTTCGGTAAAATTAAAATTTTTTGGTCAAAATATTTAATTAGTTAAAAAAAATAATTTATATTTGAATAAATTTTTGACACAATGAAAAACATACTTAAAGTTATTTTGGTAGTTACTGCACTTGGTTTAGCTTTTTTAATTTACCGTTCAGTGCAAGGTTATGTAGATTTTAACAAAGAAAAAATGAATCGCTATGCTACAGCGGTGGAGCAGTTACAAGATTTGGCCTTGGCTGAAAAATTGTACAAAGTTGCAAATGGAGAGTATACCGCAAGTTTGGATACACTTAAAAATTACATCAATACTGCTAAAGTGGTAAATATTTCTAGAAAAGATTCATCTGCTTATGTTTTTGATAGAAGCAAAGGAATTGATGTGATGAAAAACTTCACTATAGTGGATACAATTATATCACCAGTAAGTGTAAAAGATTCAATTTTTGGAAACAGAGATTTTAATTACAAAAACTTTGGATATGTTCCTGTAAATGGTAAAAAATACCCTATCGAGCTTTATGCATCTTTCAACGACCGTGTGGTAGGAAACGATAGTACAAACATTCAGCGTGATTATTTCTTTATGGGAAGTATAGATAAAGCTAAAGTGCTTGATGGGCTAGATGAAGAAATGGTAAGCCGTGAAATCAAAGATGAAGCGTCTCCAATTAAATCAGACATCATCAAAGTTGGTAGTAAATCACGCCCATCTCTTGAAGGAAACTGGGGAGCTGATGTAGATGTGAAAATTCAAGAAAGAAGAATTAAACAGAAAAAATCTGAACTCAAAAAATAATTTTTAATGAGCAGTAATGTATTATCCATCCTTTTTGAAAAGGATGGATTTTCTTTTTGTAGTTTTAAGGAACAGAAGATTGTTGCCACGGAATTCACACCTTTTGAAGTGAATTCGGATGGGGCGATAGAACTTGTGCTGGAACACAAAATCAAAGATAATTTATATCTAAAACAAGAATACGACCAAGTCTATGCGCAGTTGCTTGGTTCGCAGTTCTGCATTGTACCAGATGAGTACTATCAGCAAGAAAAAGACAATGAATTATGGATTTCGTTTAATACAGAGTTATACGAAAACGATAAAGTAATCGATGAAAAACTTACCAATACCAATGCGCATTTCTTGTATAGCTATCCCATAGAAATAGAGCAGGTGTTGTCAAAATTTTATTCAAAATATGAAATTTCGAGCGCGTCGAGTGCTTTTCTAAATGCGATAAAATCTGATAGTGACTCCCCTGAAGTTTTTGTGAATATTCATCATCGTTCGGTAGAGATTTTGTGCCTTAAAAATCAAAAATTGCTATTTTACAATGTTTTTTCGGTGCAGTCGGAAAATGATATTATTTATTATATTTTAAATGTTTACAAGCAACTTTCACTAGATGCTAATCAAGATAAATTATACTTCTTCGGGAACGAAGAAAACTGGGAAGGGCTCATTAAAAAACTTTTGAATTTTGTACGCCATGTCATCCCAGGTGTGAACGATGCTACTGAATTACAATATTATACCCATTATTTAAAATTATCATGAGAATAATCTCCGGAAAATGGAAAGGTCGCAAATTGCAGGCACCTAAAAATTTACCCACTCGCCCCACCACAGATTTTGCCAAGGAAGGCTTGTTTAATGTACTGAACAGCCGTTTTTACTTCGAAGATTTGCAGGTTTTGGATCTTTTTGCAGGCATTGGGAGCATTTCCTATGAATTTGCTTCTCGGGGTTGCCAATCCGTTACGGGAGTAGATAAACACACGGCTTGCGTGAAATTCATCAGCCAAACCAAAGAACAATTAGAGCTTGATAATTTGCAAGTTTTCAAGGCTGATGTGTTTAGCTTTTTAGCTCAAAATCAAGGCTTAAGTTATGATTTGATTTTTGCCGATCCGCCGTTTGAATTTGAAAAAGAATCTTACCGAGAAATTTTGGATTTGGTGTTTGAAAATCAGCTGTTAAAACCAGAAGGAACTTTGATTTTAGAGCACTCTAAAAAAATGGATTTAACCGATTTTCCAAATTATAAAGAAACCAAAAAGTACGGAAATGTACATTTTAGTTTCTTTAGTAAATAATCAAAAATTAAAATTTATTGAATTTTTCTGATTGAAATTCTCCTTTGTCATCGGTCCAGATTAGGAGGAATTTCAAATCTGTTCGTTTTTGCGCGTAGGCTTTGGCCTTGTCCAATCCCATAGCCATAAGCGCAGTAGCAGTGGCGTCTGCTTCGGCTGCTGTAGGCGCAATCACGGTAGCGCTCAACAGATTACTAATTCCCGTTGTTCCGTCGATAGGATTCATGGTATGCACCACTTTGTCGCCGTTGTCTAAAATATGGAATTTGCGGTAATTTCCAGAAGTGGCAAGCGACTCATTGTCAAGCGGCACAGTAGTGAACAAATCCTGCTCGCCAGATTTGGGCACATCAACACCTACAACCCAAGTGTTTCCATCTTCTTTTTTGCCTTTGGCTCTGATTTCGCCACCGATTTCAACTAAGTAACTTTTTACCCCCGCTTTGTCGAGCAAATGCGCCACATAGTCATTGATGTATCCCGTAATCGCATTGAAAACCAATTCGGTTCTGGCGTCGTTTTTCAAAATTGAATCGTTACGCACAGCGGTTTTGGCAATTCCCACAAATTGCATTACTGAATCCACCTGCGCTTGGCTCGGTTTATTGTGGATTTTAGCCTTTTTAAAGCCGTAAAGATTAGAAAGTGGCTGCACCGTAGGGTCGAAATAGCCGTCAGTTTTTTGGTTAAAATCTTGACATTGTTTCCATAAATCTATCACGACAGAATCCACAGCCGTTCCTTTTTCCGATTGGTTGAATCGCTCCACATCGGTTCCAGATTTGTAGGTGGAAATTTTATCGTCGAAAAAGGTAAGTGCTTTTACAATTTCATCGCTTAAATCTTTGTCAGAATAATATTGAATCCCATAAGTCGATCCAAATGCATCGCCTTTTGCGTAGCGCAAAGTAGGTTCAGAAGATTCCGTTTTTTTATTACATCCTACATTTAATAATAAAAGTGAGGATGCTAAAATAATTGATTTTTTCATTAGCTTAAAAAATTAAATCCATTAAAAAGTAATTTGTAGGCTTCTCCTTTTACAGGTTTTCGGTTTAAATCATCGGCGTGCGTGATGCCTACGCCCGCAAACCAAACGCGTGCATCTTGCTCGCGTGCGTGCGCCACCATTTTGCTTGCAATGGCGGGCAACCTTGTGTAATCATCGGGTGGGATCGAAGCTTGTACCAAAACAAATATATTTTTTTCGTTTTTTTTGTAGGTTACAAATTGTGGATGTTTTTTGAGTTTGCTATTCACGGCAAGAAATTCAAATCCCATTTTTTGAAGCTCTTCGCCTATAAAATTCATTGCCATGTAGTGCAATTCTTCTTCGGTAAATTCCATGCTAAATTTATTTGAATGTGCAAATTACTATAAAAATTTCTTTTAATTTTGCTCGAAAGAATTTTTTTGATGAGAGAGCGTATAATTTTTTTTGATGGTGTATGCAATTTATGCGATGGACTGGTGCAATTTATTTTAAAAAGAGATAAAAATAAAATATTTAAATTCAGTTCGTTGCAATCCAATTTTGCGCAAAAAAAAATAGCAGAATTCGGTGAAAACGCTCAAAACTTAAATACCATTTTTTATCTAAAAGATGAGAAGTTATTTAGCCAATCTCAAGCTGTGCTAGAAATTGCTCGGGATTTAGGCGGCTTGTACCAAATATTCTATATTTTTAAGGTTTTTCCGCACTCATTCAGAGATTTCTTGTACCAAAGAGTAGCAAAAAATCGCTATAAATTATTTGGGCAAAAAAACGAATGTATGCTCCCAACGCCTGAATTAAAAAATCGATTTTTGGATTAATTTTCGGCTTCGCCTTCTTCTGGAATAGGTTTTACCTTGATGTATTTTTCTGATTGCTCGATAGCGTCCATTACTTGGTCTATGATTTTTTGAGTGCTATCGTTCTCATAATCAATTTCTAAAGGTTTTTTGAAAGTCATGGTTTGCTCCACGCCGCGTTTTTTAATTAAAAGACCTTTTTTGTCAAACGAACGACGGAATCCATCAATCACTACAGGAACCACAATCGGTTTATTCTTTTTGATGATGTGCGCTGTCCCTTTTCTGCCAGGGGCAAAGGCCTTGGTGGTACCTTGTGGGAAGGTAATTACCCAGCCTTGTTGCAAAGCTTTCTCAATATTGTCGATTTCCTTTAAATCAACCTTTCTTTTAATGTCTTTTCCCGCTTCGCGCCATGTTCTTTTCACGGTTACGGCTCCTGCGAGAGAAAATAATTTAGCCAAAAGTCCTTTATTCATAGTTTCTTTTGCTGCGACATAATACATGTCAATTTTAGGATTGAGCAAATAAATCGGGTTTTTAATCGAATTTTGGAACCCATTTTTCACACTACTAAAGACATGATACATGGCTGAAACATCAGCAAAATAGGTTTGGTGATTCGATACAAAAAGTACATTTTGCTCAGGTAGATTGGCGATATTTTCGGTTCCTTGGATTTTCAACTTGTTGAATCCGTTGTATCTACGATACGAAATTGCTCCAAAGGTGAAAATGATAAATCGCTTGATGAAATGTGGATACCCAAAGGCATCGAAAAATATATTTTTTTTATGATTCACAATCCTAATTTTTTCAGGTTACAAATTTAATGAATTTCGCAAAAATACAAGGAATTCATTTAGCATCATTGCGGTTGCGCCCCAACAAATCAAATTGTTTGGTAAGGCAAAAGCAGGCACTTGGTGTGCAATGTTGTCCACGACCACGGTGTGTTCTATAATGTTGGGCGAGTGAATAAATTCATTTAATTTTAATGGAATTATGGCTTTTACTTCGCGCTCAGATGGTATGAAATCTGGTCTGCCTTTGTAGATTCCCACAAATGGATGCACGATGAAATTGCTCGGTGGGATGAACAATTGGCTTAATTCTCCTACGATTTCAATGCAATTAGGGTCGGCATTGATTTCTTCCAAACTTTCACGCAGAGCTGTAGCTTGTAAATTTTCGTCTATCGCTTCGACGCGGCCGCCAGGGAACCCAATTTGATTAGAATGCACGCCAGGATAGGTGTTTCTGTGAATTACGGGAAAATACAATTCGCCATTTTCTTCATACACAATGATGAGCACCGCAGCAATCCTTGGATTGGCAGGATTATATCTCGCCTTGTCTACCAAGTTTTGGCGATAGGGCGGTGCCATTACTTTTTGGGCTTTCCAGCCAGGTGTTTTTGTGTTTCTGAATAGACTTTTAATATTAGAGGATGTAAGGTTATTCATGATTGAAGGTTTATAAAAAAGGCTATACTTGCATAAAGTATAGCCCTAATTTATGAATTTTAATCTTTAAAAACTGAATTATCTTCTTCTTTTTTTAGATTTTCTTTTTTTATTAGCTTTTTTCAATTTTTCAGCTTTGCTTTTCACGGGCTCTGCAGAAACACTACCTTTAGCATTAGATACTTCTTCCGCTTTTTTAAGTGCTTTCAATGCATCTACCACTACACCGTGGGTAGAAATATCTTTCAAGTTTTCGTTGTAGTTTCCAGTTTCGATTAAGATATTTCTGATTTCTTGTGCAGTAAGGTTAGGGAAGTAGCTCCAAACCAATGCAGCCACACCAGCTACTACTGGAGATGCCATTGATGTTCCTTGCAAGTATTTGTAGCTTGCATCTGGCACAGTAGAGTAGATTTCTACTCCAGGGGCAAAGATGTCTACTTGTTGTTTACCATAGTTTGAGAAACTAGCTTTGATGCTGTTATTGTTAGGTGTGCTAGCTCCTACAGTAAGCAATGTGTTACTTACAGGATGACCATTTCTAAAGTTGGTAGGATAATGAATATCTTTGTCGATGTTCACATCATCATTACCTGCTGCTTTTACTAAAAGAACATTGTGATCTGTAGCATATTTAATTGCATCCCATACTGCTTGTTTGTTTGGAGAATATGGTTTACCGAAACTCATGTTGATGACTTTTGCACCATTATCTACTGCGTAGCGGATTGCGTTTGCCACATCTTTATCTCTCTCATCGCCATCTGGCACAGTGCGCACATTCATGATTTTTACATTTTCAGCGACACCATTCATTCCGATACCGTTGTTTCTCACAGCACCTATGATACCTGCCACATGCGTTCCGTGAAGTGCATCTGGACCTTCTACTGTATTGTTTCCGTAGATTCTTTCGTTTACATCATTGTAGTTATCTCCTACGATAGCGCGTGGATCATAATCAAGGTTTAAATAATAATCTAATTTCCCTTTATAGTGTTCAGCGTAATCATTACCTTGTTCTTTAATTTCATCGATAATTTTGTTGGGAGTAGAGCCAAAATATTGTTCGGCTTCTGGTGAATTTACAGCTTCTATTATTTTTTCTTTTAATAGAATAGCACCTTGGCTCTTCGGTTTTAATGCTTTTACTTCCTCAATGCTGATAACTTTGTCTCCACCATATTCTTTAGCAAAATCTTGGTAGATAGTTAGAATTTGATTGATTTGCTCTTGAATTTTAGCTACATTCATTTGCGCTTCAGTCAATTCTTCTTTGTATTTTGGAAGAATTTCTTGATACAGGGCGTATTTTTTAGGATACTTTTGCTGGTTAAGTTTGTTTTCGGCTTCGTTTTTAGAATCAAATAAAGCTTTGTATTCTCTTACCAAACGAGTGATTTCTGTGTTGTCGTGGTCTACATCTCCATTTGGCCCACCGATAAAGTTCCATCCGTGGATATCGTCGATATATCCATTTCCATCATCGTCCACTCCGTTTCCTGGGATTTCTTTTACATTAGTCCACATGTTTGCTTGTAAATCTGGGTGATCTCCTTCGATACCACTATCGATTACAGCAACGATTACTGGGCTAGATTTCAATCCTTTAGATTTTGCATAAGCATATGCATCGTCTGTGGCTACTCCATAGATTGAATCTTTGGCGTAGTTTACATGAAACCAATTTTGTTTGGCTAATTCTTGAGCTGAAGGTTGTTCTTGTGCAAACACAAAACTAGCTACAAGAGATAAACTGAGTACTAATTTTTTCATTTATTGTTGTTTTAAATTTTTAATATAAACTATACTTTGGGGTCCTTCATTAAACAATAGATCCACTACGCTTAAATCTGGAATAAATTGTAATTTTTCGCTAAAAACTTGCGTATATTCTGGCAAATCTTCTACAGGATTTTTGGCATTATAAGTTTGTCTAAAATCTGTAGCGGGCGATTCAATATACGATTCAGAAAGCGAAAATTTATTTTCAACTTGAAGCAAATTCAAAAGTTGTTCCAAAATTTCCAAATTCAAGTCTAAAAGGAATTTATGTTTTTTCTCAAACACGGGCATCAAATCGTCTTCGTAGTATTCAAAATAGGGAGAACGGCGATAGGCTGCCTCAAAGGAGCGCAAATGTTCCTTTTGCCAATCTTGGGCATAGCTTATTTGCAAATCCTTCATGGCGCGCTTTCCTGTGTGGGCAATGGGCACTACGAGTTTTTGCAAGCCGTTTGGGCTCAGGATATGACAACGATTTCTGTAAGTTTGTTTTTGGTAATTTTCGTACACATCAATGCACGGATTTTCTTGCGATAAAAAATCTGCAAAAAACCGAATTGGTGGAAAATATTGTGATGAAAATGCGTTCAATTCCATATGATTTGCTACAAAAATAAACATTTTTCTGGATAAAGGATTAAATAATTTCTGAATATAAATTATCTAATTAGCTATGTTTTCAAAACTTAGAAAAAAAAGCAAATTTTTTATTTTTCTTTCTCCTCTTTTGATTTTTCGTTGAGATGGATGTTCCAAACTTTTACTTCATCTTTTTCGGTAATGCCTTTGAGAATTTCGATGTTTTCGCCATCACTCACGCCTAAACGAATGGGTTTTTTGATCCATTCTTCGCCGTTTTTCACTTCTACAAAGGCAGTGCCGTCGCCTTCATACTGAATGTCTGATTCAGCTAAAACCAATACATTTTTCTTGTTCTCGGTTGTGATTTCGGCGTTGGCACTGTAGCCTGCACGGATGAAATCGTTTTGATTTAAATTCACGCTGGCTTTGATTTCAAATTCTACAATCCCATTGTTTCTGATTCCCGATGGTGCGATAAAATCAAGGGTTCCCGTAAAAGTTTCGTTGGGCAAAGCACCGATTTTGATTTCAAGTGGCATGCCTATCTTTAGTTTTCCTACTTCGGCTTCGTCTACACGACCTTCAAAAATCATGTCTTTGATATTGGCAATGGTGGCAATGGTTGTCCCTGTGCTAAAGTTGCTGATTTCTTGCACATTGTCTCCAATTTCTACGGGAATGTCCAAAATCATTCCGTTGATAGTGGAGCGAATTTGCGTAGTAGAATATTGCTCAAGCCCAGGTGCCACGCCTGTTTTGGCGGTGTGGTAATTGTTTTCGGCATTTTTTAAACTTTGTTTGGCTGAATTATAAGCTGCAAGGGCTGTTTCATATTCGGCTTTGGAAATCACACCCTGCGAGTAGAGCAATTTTTGGCGATTGTAGTGTCGCGTTTGGTTGGCAAGTTCCGTTTTTGTGGAATTGATTTGCATCTGTGCTGAATTTAGGCTATTGACATTGGGGATTACCTTTATTGTGGCAAGCAGTTGTCCATTGGTAACCTCCATACCCTCTCTCACCTTGATGGATTGAATTACCCCCGTGATGTTAGGTTTAATTTCGATTTTTTCGCGTGGTTTTACTTCGCCTGTAGCGACTGCCGTTTTCTTAATGTCTGTTCTAAAAGCATGTGTGGTCTCGTACACCACATTTTCGGCAGTACTTTTTTGGTAGTTATAGGAAAAAGCCCATATTCCTAGGCATAAAACTAATAAAACAAGGACTGCTATAATGATTTTTTTAGCTTTCATGTGTTAGATAATTAAGGTTTGGCTAAAATATGGATTTTATTTGAAATAAGCGCGTCTAGAAACGAAAAAAATAGTCGTTTTCTAAACGCGCTTAGATTTAAAATTGTGAAAGGTTTTAGCTTCTTACGAATTTGCCAACGCTCTCTAGTAGCTGTGGGCGATCTTCTAAAGCGATTCTGGATACGGCGTAGAAATCTCGCACCCAATCGGAAAGCTCGGTAAAGGCTTTGTTTTTCTGTTGGGTAGCGTTTTGGTTTTCGCCTTTTTCTTTTTCGTATTTGGCGCGTAGGCTTTCCACTTTTTGGATTTGTGCCACTTGGGCTTCTACTACGCTTTGATTGATTTTAAATTTTTCTAACAAAGGTTTGGCTTCGCTATGGCTTTGGGCTTGCTCATAAAAGGTTTTGATTTCCTCCAATGCCTTGAGATAGGCGGCAGATAGTGTGCCATCGATAGCGAGGCTTTTCCAGAGTTCTGTTCTTTTCATCAAAGCCACTTTGGCTATTTTTCTGTGTTTGCCGTAGGCTTTTTTTAGGGTGTCAAAGGCGTCAGCAAATTGGGCATAGGCTTCTTTTTCTTCGGCGGTTTCTTGCTTGTTTTGGTTATAGAGCTGTTGTGTTTTGTCGAATAGCGCTTTGCCTTCCTTTATTTTAGTATCGTCATAGCCATATTCTGCCATTTCGGTTTTTAAGTCTTGCACCTCATCTAGATTGGTGAATAGTAATCTGTAATTTTCGAGGTACTGGAGTTCGGAAATGCTTTTTGTTCTGCTCATAGTTTTAATATTTTGGGTTATTGATATTAAGTTTTTTGAATTATTTTTAATTTTATGAATAAAAACTGTTCATTCTTCTATCGCCGTGAGTTGTTTTCTTATTTTTATTCAATAATTTGTGTCGCCCATTGCCATTCTTCTGTCGCCGTGAGCCGTTTTTCTATCGCCGGCACCTGTTTGTGTGTCGCGCTTAGTGGTTTTTGCTTGGATGTGGGATAAAGTTATTGATTTTTTATAAAACTTCCCAATCTTCGTAGCCTTTTTTCCCACCTTGTCATGCTGAACATGTTTCAGTATCGCATGTGTTTTGCTGGTGAGACCCTGAAACAAGCTCAGGGTGACAAAATTACGCTATTTTCTTCTGATTAATATCCGTGCATAAGTTATTTTGCCATTTATTTTGCCTTCGGCATTTTTTATCATTCCTGGTATAGAAGTCGCCGAATGAGTATTCTTTTGTAAACATTCTTGCCATTGACTAGAGTTTCTTTGGCATTGTTCATTACCCCTGGAATGGTCATAATTTCTTGATAAGGATTCTGAAGTATGGTTGTACTCTCTCTCTCTCTCTCTCTCTCTCTCTACAAAATCAGGGTTTCGGCTAAGTGAATATACTAAATCTTTACCATCATTACCTTTTCGAAAAGCGACGATTTCAAACTGTTCGGGGTTGTATTTATCCAAAAAGGTAATAGGCACTCCCATTACACCTCTATAATCGCACGGGATTTCAGCGACTTTGTTTACATTGATGGCATCATAATTATCATATTTGGGATATTCCTCTGGTGTATACTTTTTATATAAAATAAGCTTTTCGTGGCGTTTGTTATGGTCGAGGTTGGTAAACCAATGGACATTTCTAAATTTGACTAATCCAGTGTCCTCATTATAAACACCTTTTGCAAAATTTTCTTTTGGTTGAGTAGTTTCGAAATAAGCATTACCTCCTCTAAAACCATATCCAAGCCACATTTTATTTGCAGAGATAAGTGGAAAAATCTCTTTGTAAGTAATGGCATTCATACTTCCTATCACTAAAAACTTTTTGTCGTATTCTATGAGTTGGGCAATATACTCTCTAAAGAGTGAAAAAGGAGGATTGGTTACTATGATATCTGCCTGTTTGAGTATATCTATACTCTCTGGGCTCCTAAAATCGCCATCGCCTTTTAGCGGAGTTACGCCAATCTCATCGGGGTCGGGTGTGTGGTTCCCGTTTTTGTCGCCAGTGTATTCAAGCATAATGGCTTCTTTGGCTTCGCCTTGGCTAAAAAGATCCATTTGCTGATTCTTATAGCAAGTAGTGATAAGTTTTTTGAGCCCTAATCGTTCAAAATTATAAGAAAAGTAATGAAAAAAATTACTAATACGAGGGTCGTCGCAATTGCAGTAGACTACTTTATCTTTAAAATGGTGAGCATAATGTTTGAGTTCATTTTCTATATCGGAGAGTTGTGTATAAAACTCATCGTTTTTCCCTTTTTTTGCTTTATGTAGATTCTTGTTTAGTGATTTTGCCATTGTTTTATTTCTCGTGCAGATTGATTTTTTGTTTATTTTCCAGATTTTCTTCTATTATCTTCTTTGCAAAGCATTTGGCAGTTTTGGGGGTTAGTTTTTCCTCCTTCGTGCCATGGGGTGATATGGTCTGCTTCCATTTCTTCTATTTCAAAATGTTGCTCACACATGGGGCAAATGCCCTCTTGTCGCTCGTAGGCTTCTCTTTTCATTTGCGGTGTAAAGGCTCTAATGTTAAGGTGTTTTTCTTTGCCAGTTAATACATAATAATAAATTCCTTTTTTGGCGGTTACATCATCATCCAGCATTAGTTTTTTTATTTGTTCCTCTAATTCCGTAGGGCTTAATTTTGCGTCCTTATATTCATTGTAAAGCTCTCCCCATTCAATGCCTTTCATCTCCTTTCTGTATTCTGGGAATGTAGCTCCTACCCAACTGATAACACTTTGAAAATAATTCCACAAATTAATTGCTGTTGGGTCATTTTGATGTTTACTCATGTGAATTTCTATATTACCATTTGAAATCCATTTTATTGCTGTTTCTAAAAACTTTTGTCTATTTACGGCTCCAGTTAAATAATTATGTCCAATTTGGTAAGCAGGACATGAAGTCCGGCTAAAATATCTTTTAGCGTCAGCTAGCCAAGAACCCGTATATACTGCATTTCTTAGCTCTTGTTCTTCTAGTTTTTCTCCAGCGATATTAATGGTTTTAAACCATTCAAGTTTTTCGCTGTCTGTCCCTTCACATACATAGACCATAAGTTTATAGTCTAAAAATCTATTTTTTTCATCTTCTTGAAGGTTGTGGAAATATCTCATTTGAGGAATATCTCCAAATATACATGAAAAATCTCCTGCTACGAATTGACAAATGGAAATGGTGCGCTGTTGCCCATCTATTACTTCAAATGTTCCATCATCTCTTACTGCCCAATACATTACATTAAGTGGAAACCCCCTCTCTATCGTATCAATAACGGCGTTTCGTTGTTTCTCATTATAAACGAATTCTCTCTGATAAGGTGGGCGAATATCTAGCTTTCCAGAGTAGCCAACGACACCATTCTCTTGGTGATCTTGATAGCCTTCAATAAGCTCTCGAATAGTGATTTCTTTAAGTTTAATATTCATAGTTTTATTAATGCTAAAATGATACCTTTAATTTGGGCTTAAAGTTAATGATTTTTTATTATTTTCTAATTTTAAAAATTAAGTTGCGTGAGGGATAGAGCCGATATCCTTTTTGCGAGGCTTTGTGCCGAGCAAAAGATAAAGGCGAAAGCCCGACCCGTAGGGGCACGCCCAAAAAATATGAATTTGGTATATTTCTACTCCTCTCGCAAGGCATCAATGGGTTTTATGGCAACGGCACGCAGGGCTGGAATAAGCCCCGCTAAAAGCGACATAACTAAGACCAATACAAATGCTCCGAGCAATATTTTGATGTCGATAGAGCTATTTACAAACGGGATATCGTTGTCTTCGGAGTTGGCGACATAGGTGTTTATGCTCGCTAAAAATGCGGTGCCTGCGATGATGCCTATAAGCCCCGAGAAAAAGGTGATGACGCTACTTTCGATCAAAATCTGACTCACGATTTGGGAGGGCGGTGCGCCCAAGGCTCGGCGGATTCCGAATTCTTGTGTGCGCTCCTTGACGGTGATGAGCAAAATCGAGCTCACGGCCAAAACGCCCGCCAAAAGTGTGAAAAAGCCCACGACGACGGTGAGAAATTCCAAACCTTGCATAAATCTGAACATTTTACCAAACATTTCGCCCAGATTGAATGAGCCAAGTGCCTGTGTATCGTTGGGCGCGATGTGGTGGCGTGTTTTTAGAAAATCCTTGATTTGTGTTTCTGCTTTTTTGATGTCGGCGTAGTCGTCGATATTGATCACGATTAAGCCCACATTGTTTCCTTGGTTAAAGATTTGATTGAAGGTGGCAAATGGAATGGTAACGGTGCTCCCGCTATCTATCCCGCCTTTGGAGTCGCCAGAATATACGCCCACAACTTTGAAACTTACCCCGTTGATTTGAAGGGTGGTGCCCAGCGGATTGCTTCCTTTGTCATAAAGTTCGTCGATCAAGCGGTCGCTTATCACGGCAACTTTGGCATTATTTTCAATATCTTTTTGGGTGATGTATCTGCCCTTTAAAATCTTTTTGACAAAGATTTTGTTTTGCTCTGGGAAATCTCCAAAAATGCTATAATTCCCATTTTTGGCTTGGTGCACCACGCTTGCGTTGTTTCGCTGGCGAGGTGTGATGATTTTAATTTCCTTAAACTTCTTTTTTAAAGCCTCGATGTCGCTCAGCTGAAAACGGAATGTTCTTCCACGCCCAAATCCGTCGTAGGGAACGCTCGTTTGCTGTGTCCAGATAAAAAGGCTATTGGTGCTTGTGCCTTTCAACTCCTTGTCAAAACCATTGCTTAAGCCATTGACCACACCAAGCAAAAACACAAAAAGCAACATGCCCCAAGCTACGCCCACCATGGTGAGCAGCGTGCGTGTCTTGTTTTTTTCTAAAGCGTGGTAAATTTCGCTCCAAGTATCTCGTTCAAATATCAACATTTTAGTTACTGTTTAAGGCTTCAATAGGTTTAATTTTAGCGGCTTTTCTAGCGGGAATAAAACCTGCCAATAAGCCAGAAATAAGCAAAATTATGGCGGCTAGCACAATGCGTGAAGACTCTACTGTGGCGTTGTAAATCATATAATCTTGCAACGAATCTTTTACAGAGTAGGTGAGTAGCATACCCATAAAAATCCCGATAAATCCAAATAAAAAGGTGATTGCCAAGGCCTCTTGCAAAATAAGACTGATGATATTAAAAGGCGTAGCACCCAAGGCTTTTCTGATGCCGATTTCCTTGGTGCGTTCCTTTACGCTAAAGACCATCATATTGGCAATACTCACCACGCCCGAAATCAAACTACCAATCCCAATGACCAAAACGATAATGGTAAAAACATAAAAAAACATATTGGTGCTATCGAGTGCATCTTTTGGGTCGTATGCTCGGACTCCGCGTGTGTCGTCTGGCGAAACGCTGTGTTTAATTTTTAATTCTTTTTCCACCTCTTGTGCAATGTCGTGCAGCTCATCTAAACTTGAGTTTGGCAAAGGATATAAGGTAAAATTATCTATATTTTGAGTTCCGTAAATCACATGGTAGGTGTTGATGGGCAGGTAAATATAGCGTTCTTTGTCGTCGCCCTCTTCGCTCGAGTACACGCCCACAACTTTGTAGAGCGTATTGCCCAGCTGAATGTTTTCGCCCACGGCAGATTTGTTTTTAAATAAATCTTTTTCTACCAATCTGCCGATTACTACATTTTTCTCAATCGACTGATTGTCGAGCGGATCGAGAAAACGCCCAGAAATGATTTTTAAATCACTGGCTTTTTTCTCTTTGGAAGTGGTTCCGATTAAATTATAATTTCCGAATTCCGAGAAATTCCTAGCCGTAACCATTTGGGAAATATGAGGCAAAACGATTTCTATTCGGTCTTTTAGCAATTCTTGTAAAAATTGATAATCCGATTTTTTAAGCTGAATGTAGCGATTGGGCTGCTTGCCTTTGTAGGGCAAGGTGGTGTAGTTTGTGTAAACTTCGATGGTCATCATATTGGGTGGTAAAAATTGCTCCTCAAAACCGTTCTGCAAACCTTTACTTAGTCCAAAAAGCGTGATAAATACAAATAATGCCAATGCAATGGTAGCACCCGATAAGAATGTCCTTAATTTATTGCTCCGAATCGAAGCCCAGATTTCTGCCCAGCGATCTATATCAAACATTACACACGCACTTGGTTAATCTTTTCGTCTTCTATAATCACACCGTCTTTCAATCGCACAATCCGCTTGCACATATGTGCAATGTCGTCTTCGTGCGTTACCATTAGGATTGTTTTTCCTTCATCATTTATTTGCTGAATCAGGCGCATCACTTCTTGCGAGGTTACACTATCTAGCGCACCCGTAGGCTCATCGGCAAGGAGCAATTTAGGATTTGCAGCCAAAGCACGCGCAATGGCAACACGCTGTTTTTGTCCGCCCGAGAGTTCATTAGGCATATGTTTAGCCCAAGGCACCAAGCCCACTTTGTCGAGATAATGCATAGCGATTTCGTGGCGTTTTTTTCTACTCACATTTTGGTAATAGAGCGGAAGAGCCACATTTTCCACCACATTTTTAAAATTAATTAAATTATAAGATTGAAAGATAAAGCCCAAAAACTTGTTTCGGTAGTGTGCTGCCTTTTTCTCGCTTAGATTTTCAATGCGCACCCCATCAAGGTCGTAAGTGCCTGAGTCCGCCACATCAAGCATCCCAATGATGTTGAGCAGCGTGGATTTTCCCGAGCCAGACGAACCCATGATGGCTACAAATTCGCCTTTATCTACTTGTAAATCAATGCCTTTTAGCACATGTAGGCTATTTTTGCCCATTTTGTAGGACTTGTTTAAATCTTGTATATCAATCATTTAATTAAAAAATCGGATTTTACTATATTTTTTAGGCAATATAAACGGTTTTTTCGTTTACAAATGCTTTAATTCCATTTTCGGCAAGTTCTCTTCCGTAGCCCGAAATGCCTGTTCCGCCAAAGGCTAAACGCGGATCGCTTTTCACCATTTCATTGATGAAAACAGCACCGTCTTTGATGTTTTTAATGAAATGTTTTATTCGTTTTTTATCTTCGGTAAAGATACTCGCACCCAACCCAAATTCTGAATTATTGACTAATTCTAATGCTTCGTCATCGGTTTTAAAAGTGGTGCAAGCCAAGAGTGGTCCAAAGGTTTCTTCATAAAAAATAGGCATTTCTGGCGTAACATGGGTGAGAATAGTCGGGGCAAAAAAGGCTTCGTGACGAGTGCCACCGATCAAGATTTTTGCGCCCATTTCCACCGAATCATTCATTTGTTTTTCAAGCTCTTCGGCTAAACTTTCTCTGGCCATAACGCTTAAATATGTTTTATCTTCAAGCGGATTGCCCACAACGAGTTCTTCTACTTTTTTCTGTAATTTAGCAACGAATTTTTCGGCAATTTTCTCGTGGACTAGAAGTCGTTTTCCTGCAATGCAGCTTTGTCCCGTGTTTTGGAAACGCGCATTTACTACCGTTTTTACCGCTTCTTTGATGTCGCAATCTTCAAAAACCACCAGGGCATTGGAGCCACCTAGCTCAAGCAAACTCGGCTTGATTTCTTCGCCCGCAACTTTGGCTACCGCAGCACCTGCAGCTTTGCTTCCTGTAAGGCTCACGCCTTTTACCATTGGGTGGCGAATGATACCTTCTACCGCTTTGCTACCGATAGGCAAATTGATAAAGCAATTTTCTGGCAAGCCCGCCAATTCAAACGCTTTTTCCACATTTTTGGCACTTTGCATCACATTGCTTGCATGTTTAAGCAAAACAGTGTTTCCTGCCATGAGCGTAGGCACAGCAAAACGGATAACTTGCCAAAATGGGAAATTCCAAGGCATTACGCCTAAAATTACTCCAAGTGGGTCGTAGCGCACATACGATTTTTGAGCTTCGGTTTTGGTATGTTTTGATTTTAAAAGTTTTTGTGCATTGCTTGCGTAGTAGCGGCAAACCCACGCACATTTATTGATTTCGGCAATGGATTGCGTAATGGGTTTTCCCATTTCTTCGCTGATGGTTCTTCCCCATTCGTAGGCATTTTCTTCTAAAACTTCGGCAAGTTTTTTAAAGATTTTTTTGCGTTTTTTGAGCGAAATGTCGTTCCAAGCAGGCTGAGCGACATTGGCTGATTCGATTTTTTCAATGATTTCATTCTCAGAAAGTTCAGCGTGTTCGTAAATAGTTTCTTGTGTAAATGGATTGATAGATTTCATGGTTTGTTGAGGTGTTTATTGTACTTTTTCAGCGATAGATTGCAAAGTATTTTGCATTTTATATAGCACTGGTTTATTTTCTTTGATGCCTAAACTTTCGTATTCCTTAGGCGATTTATACAAAACAAAAGTTTTTCCGTCTTTTTCATAAACCAGAAAGCGCAAAGGCAATTCATAGGCTATGGCTGGAGATTCTTGCATGAGAGCGGTGCCTACTTTGGGATTCCCGAAAATAATTACGGCTGTAGGGTTTAATTCTAAACCATTTTTTTGTGCCAATTCATCGTGGCGAATCACTTGCATAATGCCCATGTCTTTGGCTTTGATTTCGTTTTGTAATGTTTCGAGTGTTTGGTCAAATGGTAATTTGGATTCTACAGTGTTCATACTTGAATTTTGAGTTGAATGATTACACGCAGCAAGCATCAATAAACTAAATGCTAAGATAATGATTTTTTTCATATTTTTATTTTAAAAGATAAATATATAAAAAATGTACGAAATATGGATTTTGTATCATGAAAAAAGTAATTTTGCAACAAAAATAGCGATGAAAAGATTGAAAAAATATTTTACGATTTGGTGGGTGCCTATTGTGTCGTATATTATTCCTTTTGGTGTTTTCGTTTTAGGTTTGATATTAAGATATGATTTTATCATAGACATTGCACTCGTCCTTTTTTTTCTAAATATATTAGGAAATATTATTTCTGCTATAAAACAAATCATAATCAAGAAATGGTTTTTTGTCATTCCTCAATTTATAATTTCGGCTGTGCTGTATCTAATACTGTCTGTTATTTTTCAATATTCTCCACCAGATTATTACGGTGCACATAAAGAAATTCCTTCAAATATTCATTTTGAAAAACTAACAGAAAATATACCTACGAAAGATGATATAATAAATTCACAAGACTTTATTTTAATAAATTCGAATCAACCTGGGATTTATGAATATTACACAAGTCATCAGCCTAGGGAAAAAGGATTTTTTTATATAAAAGTCTATGAAATCACTTCTAATGATAGGCTATCAGAAGATAGAATTAATGAAAATTCTAAAGTATTTGTAAATTATTTAAATGATAGCGTTCACAGTGGGAAATTTACGATATATGAAGGGAGTTGGGGAGATAAATATGGCGCAAGAATAGAATTATGGTTTAAACCAGATAATGGAGAAGAATATAAAGTTATTCAGAAAAATTATATTGTTGAAGGCTGGATGCGATAAAATTTGTATATTGCAAACAAAAAATAATATGAAAACATTAATCAAGTGTATACTTGCG
Organism: Ornithobacterium rhinotracheale; assembly: GCF_022832975.1. Taxonomy (NCBI): domain Bacteria; kingdom Pseudomonadati; phylum Bacteroidota; class Flavobacteriia; order Flavobacteriales; family Weeksellaceae; genus Ornithobacterium; species Ornithobacterium rhinotracheale. The sequence goes on from NZ_CP094846.1 coordinate 1,334,832, forward strand.
TTGTCATTTTTATTGTCTTTTTCTTGTAGTAAAGAGGATGACGATGACATCCAAGAAATCCAGACTTTTGAATTAGGGGAAATTTCACGATGTAATGTGAAAGATGTAAAGTATAAGGGTGAGCAACTCAAAGAGCAGCGAGTTTTTGTTTTTAATAATGCCCAAAGTTTAAATCAATTTTTTGAATTTTCTTGTCCAATAGAATCAATTGATTTTGAAAAATATGATTTAATAATCGTTACAAATCTCTTTGGGCGAGAAAAAGAGCCGAGAGTTTTTAAATCTAAAAATAAACAATACATCAAGCTCGATGTAAGTGATGTGCCAGAGATAGACCCAGGATTTAGTGGGAAATTTTTCACTTATTCATTTTTAGTTAAAAAAGGAAGTTTAAACAATTCTCCATTTGAATTATCATTTGTTCATAGAAAAAATGAAAAATAATAATATACTTCCACTATTACTCGTTTTTGGATTGAGTGCTCAAGTGGGATGCCAACAAAAAAACGATACAAACAATCCTGCAAAAAACATAGAAATTCAGAATTTATCTGAAGGGCAAAAGCTAAAAGGTACACTCACTTTTGCCAAACCACAAACCAACTATAAAGATTACTTAGTCGGGAAAACCAATTTTGCTAAAGATTCTGCTTTTGTTCTGGTACCGTCTAAATATTGTAATAAGCAAACTTATTTAAGAAAAGAAACCTACGAAGCTTTTTTGAAAATGCACCAAGCAGCACAAAAAGCGGGGTTTAATTTGCTCATAGTTTCGGGGGCGAGAAATTTTCAGCACCAGAAAAACATTTGGGAAAGAAAATGGAAAGCCAATGCTAATTTAACGCCGAAAGAACGCGCCAAAAAGATTTTGCTTTTTAGCTCAATGCCTATGAGTTCGCGACACCATTGGGGGACAGATGTGGATTTAAATGCACTGAATAATGCCTATTTTGAGAGCGGAAAAGGAAAGCAACTCTACCAGTGGATGCAAGAAAATGCAGGAAAATACGGGTTTTGCCAAGTTTTTACCGATAAAAAAAGCGGCAGAACGGGCTACGAAATGGAAAAATGGCACTGGAGCTATATGCCGCTTGCCAAACAGCTTTTAAAAGATTATAACAAACAAATCACGATCAAAGATTTTAAAGGGTTCCTAGGAAGCGAAACCGCAGATTCGGTGCGAATCATCAAAGATTATGTAAATGGAATCAACACTTGCGAAGATTAAAATTTTGCCCGAGTAATTTAAATCATTCGGGCAAAATTCTTTTGATAAATCGCAACTTGTGCGAGTATTTCTGCATATCGGTATTGAAAATTCCTGTGGAGTCAATCGGGTCGATTCGCACTTTGCCATGTGCGTGTATAATTCGATGATTATCAATGATAATCCCTACATGTATGATGTTTCCTTCATCATTGTCAAAAAAAGCTAAATCTCCTGGCAGAGCTTCTTCCACAAAGCCGAGCATTTCGCCTTTTTGCGCTTGGTCTTTGGCATCGCGTGGCAGGTGGATTTTGGCAAATTTGTAGACCTGCTGCACAAGCCCTGAGCAATCGATGCCAAAGTTGGATTTGCCGCCCCATAAGTAAGGCACATTGAGGTAATTTTTGGCTAAAAGGATTAATTCCTCTCGGCTGATGAGGCCTTGTACTTGTTTGGTTTCACAATATATTTCGTAAGTATCCTCGCCTAATTGAAAGGTGCCACCTTCCGCATTTCGGATTTCGGCTCCGAGTGGGAGGGTGGTGGGCTCGTTGTGTGCCACGATTAAGTTAAATGGCTCGGCGGTGTAGAGGCAGGGGCTTTCGGTGTTAAAGAATTCGTCTTGTGAGATTTCTTGCAGGTGTTTTTCATCAATCCAGCCTTCGTAGGCATCAAAATCGGCTTTAATCTTAATCCAGTTTTTCTTTGTTTTTAAAACTTCCACCTTTTCGCCAAAGAGTAACTGGGTTACCATCTCTGAGCGGTCGCTCGCTTCGGCGCGCACGGGGGAGATACTTACTTTACAAATCCCGAAATTCATATTTTTCTAATCAAGGTTAAACCATCTCTTATGGGCAACATCACGGTTTCTAGTCGCTTGTCATTTTTTACAAATATATTAAAATCGTGCAAAGATTGCGTCATTTTATCGTTTAAATCAATCGGGTGCATCACTTTATTTTTCCATAGCACATTATCGGCAAGTATAATTCCGCCGCTTTTCATTTGTGGCAAGAGTTTTTCCACATATTCGCGGTACTTTCTTTTATTGGCATCAAGGAAGACTAAGTCCCACGGGGCAGCGAAATTTTGCGCCAAAAAGTCCATAGCATCTACCAAGTGCGCCTCAATCTGGGCACTAAACTCTGATTTTTCAAAAAACGGACGGTAGAATTCCTGCGTGCGCGCATCTCTATCAAGGGTTACAATTTTACCCTCAGCAGGTAAGCCCTCTGCCAAGCACAGCGTAGCATAGCCCGTATAGGTGCCGATTTCTAAAATTCTTTTAGGGCGAATGATTTTGGACAAAAAACTAAGCAAACGCCCCTGCAAGACACCAGAAATCATATGTGGCTGATGCATTTCTTGCTCCGTTTTCTCACGAATTTCCCTGAGCAAAGCAGGCTCATCAGACGAAAAAGCAGTAATATATTGGCACAAATCTTCGGGTAGAATATCGTTTTTAAACATAAATGCAAAGGTATGAAAATGTTAAAGATACGAAAACTTTTCGGTTTGAAAAATGCGATTTTCAATGTTTTTTATCAATGATTAAATTTTGGTTGAATTAATATTTTTAAACTAAGGAGAATCAAAATTTTCTAACTAAATTAAAACCCAAAAAATGCTTAAAATTCCATTTTTTTACCCAAAAAACTTGAAATTTCGTATTTTTGCTAAAATATACTTGCTTATGACTTCGTTAAAATACACCGACTTATCTGATAATCAATCTATTTTAAATTCTTGGGTCAATCAGCTCAGAAATGTGGAAGTTCAAAACGATCGCATGCGTTTCCGCAGAAATTTAGAGCGTATTGGCGAAGTTGGTGCATTAGAAATCAGTAAAAAATTAAAATTTAAAGCCTGCGAAATCAAAACGCCACTTGGCGTGAAACCTTCGGTGGAGCTTGAAACTCAGCCCGTGGTAATGACCATTTTGCGCGCGGGCTTGCCACTGTATCAAGGGGTGCTAAATTATTTTGACTATGCCGATAGCGGTTTTGTAGCAGCCTATCGCAAGCACAACGCCGAGGGCTTTGAGATTAAGCAAGATTATGTAACCTGCCCAGATATTTCTAATCGCCCCCTAATCGTGGTAGACCCAATGCTTGCCACGGGAGCCTCCCTCTGTGAAGCGATTCATGCTGTGCTGGAATTGGCTCAGCCTTCTGAATTGCATATTTTATGTGCCATTGCGGCGACACAAGGGATTCAAAAAATCAACGAAGAATTGCCCCAAGCGCATTTGTGGTGTGCCACTGTGGATGATAAATTAGACGAAAAAGGCTACATCGTTCCAGGATTGGGCGATGCTGGAGATTTATGTTTTGGCCCTAAATTGCAATCTTAATTTTTAATATTATTTATTTACCCAATTGGCAATAAAAGCCGTGTTGAGTGCAGCTGTTTCTGTACGCATTCTTTGGTTGCCAAGGCTAATGGGGATAAAATTTTGCACCGTAGCCAATTCTATTTCATTTGCCGAAAAATCACCTTCGGGACCGATGATAAATAAATAATCTTTTTTGGGCAAAATGCAGTCTTTAATATCTTTTCGGGCAAAATCGGAGTTGCAGTGTGCAATGAATTTTTGCCCTTGGAAGCCATCATACTTTGCTATAAAATCGCTAAATTTAATCAAGTCGTGGAGCTGCGTATTTTCAGCCTTGAGCGATTGCTTAATGGCAGCCGTTGCCACGCGCTGCATTCTATCGAGTTTAAGATTTCGGCGCTCGGAATGGAATGTTTCAAGGAAGCTCACTTCATCAATGCCGATTTCAATGGCTTTTTCAAGGAACCACTCGGTGCGGTCGATGTTTTTGGTTGGTGCAATGCCCACATGCAATTTGTAGTTTCGGGATTGATTGTAATTCGTTTTTTCTGTGATTTGCAGCAGTGTGTTTTTGGGGTGCACTTGCGAAATGGTAGCCCAAAACATTTCGCCTTTGCCTTCGGTAAAAAGTACTACATCACCTACTTTTAGCCTTAGGACTTTGGCTAAATGGTGGCTTTCGTTTTCGTTTAAAAGTGCTTGATTTCCTTGTTTAATCCCGATGAATAAATGCATAAATTAAAGTTTGTATCTTGCTATGGTTTTGGCGTTTATATCTGAAAATTCTTGCGCTTGGTACTTGATGCTGCCCACCATGGCAATCATGGCAGCATTGTCGGTGGTGTATTCAAATTTTGGGATATAAGTTGTAAAACCTAATTTTTCTAGATTTTTGATTTTTTTGCGCAGTTCGCTATTGGCAGAAACACCGCCTGCGAGTGCAATATGTTTGATGTTTAAATCTTGTGCCGCTTGCAATAATTTTTCTACACACATTTCGGTAATCGTATGCTGAACGCTTGCGCACAAGTCGTTTAAATTTTCTTCTACAAAATTTGGATTTTTCTGTTTTTCTTTGTTCAAGAAATTCATCACGCCCGTTTTAAGCCCACTAAAACTGAAATCATAACCAGGCATTTTAGGTTTGGTAAAAACGAATTTTTCAGGATTTCCCGTCTGGGCTAAACGATCCATCACAGGACCCGCAGGGTATGGGAGCCCCAGCACTTTGCCAATTTTGTCAAAAGCCTCGCCCGCGGCGTCATCTTTGGTCTCGCCCAAAACTTCCAATTCCGTGTAGCTCGAAATCTTTACGATTTGTGTATGCCCGCCACTCAGAGTGAGGCACAAAAACGGGAAACTAGGACGCTGCTCATTGGCATCGCTTATGAAATGTGCAAAAATATGTGCTTGCATGTGATTTACCTCGATAAGTGGTATGTTTAGAGCGATTGACATAGATTTTGCAAAGCTGCTACCCACTAAAAGTGAGCCCAATAATCCAGGTCCGCGCGTGTAAGCTATTGCAGTTAAATCTTTTTGTGTTACTTTTGCATTATTCAACGCTGTGGCTACCACGGGAACTATGTTTTGCTGGTGCGCACGAGATGCCAATTCTGGCACCACGCCGCCGTATTGTTCATGTACCTTTTGGCTTGCTATAATGTTGGATAAGATAGTGTTACCTTTGATAACCGCTGCCGAAGTGTCGTCGCAAGAAGATTCTATGGCAAGTGTGATTGGTTCGCTCATAGAGACAAAGTTAAAGTTTAAAATTGAATATATAAACCTTGAAAAAGTTTTTTCGCTATATTTTAATATTTTTTGCCATAATTTCACTTCTGGTAGTGGGGTTGTTTTTTGCGATTCAAATCCCATCTGTTCAGTCCAAAATCATCAGTAAAGTTGTAGAAAAAGTAAACCAAGATTTCGGCACCTCCATCAGTGTGGGAGGAGTGGATATTGATTTCTGGGGAGACATCGTTTTAAGTGATATTTCAGCTAAAGATTACAAGCAAAACGATTTTATCGACATTAAAAAAGTAACGGCAGACATCAGCTTGTGGGATATTTATCACGATTCCAACAATGTAGCGGTGAAAAGCTTGGTGCTGGATCAAGCACGCGTTAAGGTGCTGACTTATAAGGGGGATAGCGTTTCCAATTTTATGCGATTTCTCGATGTTTTTGCTACGGGAGATACCACCGAATCTCATTTTAAACTTCGAGGAAACATCGAAATCAACGAAAGTGCACTTTCTATCATTAATGATAATTTAGACGAAAAAAGCCGTGTTTGGCTCGATGCAACTCAATTAAACGGGCTGGTGAAGGGCTTTAAAATGCACGACGATATTTACGAAGCAGATATTAGAAATTTGAGTTTTTTAGCTAAGAAAAATGGCGAAAATTTCGAATTAAAGAAATTAGCTTCGAAATTTAAAATGGATAATTCTGGGTTTTATTTTGATGATTTAACCTTCAATACCGAATCGTCTTTTTTGCAAGGACATATCCGATTGCTCACGCCTACCGAAAATGCTTTTTCAGATTTTAGCAATAAAGTAGATTGGGACTTGGAATTGGGTAAGGATAATGTGCTCGGATTCAAGGATATTCGTTATTTTGTACCCGATTGGGACTCAAGCGAAGAAATCCAAATTTCGGGAAAAGCAACGGGGAGTTTAAATAATTTAAACCTTGCCGAATTAAACTTAGCCAACGGGAAAACGAAAATAAAAACGCCTGTCATTAATCTTCAGAATATGATTGATGGCGATATCGGGGTGTTTTCAAACGAATTGAATGTCAGTACTTCGTACAACGAATTGGTGCGAATTTTACCCACTTTTATAGATAAAAACATTACGCCATACATCAAGCGATTTGGAGAAATGAATTATGGAGGAGCTTTTAATCTTGACGACCAATTGGTGTATGCCAAAGGGAATTTGCAATCAGCTTTGGGACAGGCTTTTGTGAATTTAAACATGTATGATTATCGCAAAGAAAATCCTACTTATAATGGATTTATCAATACGCCAAATTTTGATTTAAGACAGCTTACAGAAATGAAAATGCTCGATAAGGTTTCGGGCGAAATCGATTTTAAAGGAGAAAGTTTCGATATTAATAAAATGACGCTCACGGCCAAAGGAAAAATCAATTATTTGGATTTGATGGGCGAGCGTTACAATAATATAAGTTTAGATGGGGTATTGAATAAAAGTACCTATAATGGTTTCCTATCAATTAACGACCCAGGCAAAGCACAATTGGATTATCAAGGATTTTTTGATTTTAGCCAAAAAGAAATCAAAGCAGATTTTAAATCCAATGTATCTTATGTGAACTTAAATTATTTTAAACTTACCGATAAGAGAAACTCATGGATTAAAGCTACGGTGGAGGGCAATGCAAGATTCTCGGATATCAATGATTTGCAAGGGGATTTTGTGATGGATCAAATTACCTTTAATTCAGATACTTTGCTTGTAAATCTACCAAAAACAGATTTGTCATTCTCGAAAACCCCAAACGGAGAAAAACTCATCGATTTGCAAATGCCTAATTATTTGACCGCCATTATGGAAGGTCAGTTTAATATTGATGAATTAGGAGATATCATGCAAAATGGTGTGGGGAATTTCTTGGTAGATTATAAGAAGAAAAAAGTATCTAAAGGTCAGCATCTGAATTATTTAGTCATTGTAGAAGATGATTTAATCAATTATTTCTTGCCAAACTTGCGCGTGAAGCCGCAAACACTTGCCGCAGGGGTGATTGATAATGATAATGATGTGTTTCAAGTAGATTTCCGCTCGCCCAGTATTCGCTACAAAGACTATATGGCGCAAGACATACATTTAGCAGCGGCAGCAGGCGAACAAAAAACTATAGAGCTTACAAGTGAAAAACTAAAAATTGAAAATATTCTCTTTTCGAGTTTAAGGCTAGATGGCAAAACAGAAAACGATACGCTCAATGCTAAAATGCACTTTTTTGCGGGCGAACAAAAAGCAACGGAATTTAATTTAAACTTCTACCAAACTTTTGACGATGAGCATAAAATCAAAGTTGGTTTTTCGCCATCGAAATTTAATTTAGAAGGAGTAGAATGGCACATTAATCCAGAAAATTCTACCGAAAGCAATTACGCAAGCATCGATTTTGAAAAAAATATTTATAGAGTTTCGGATTTTGTACTGCAATCAGATAATCAATATTTAAAAATTAATGGAGATTATTTTACATCAGAGAAATTTAATTTTCAGGCCGAAATTGAAAACATCCTTTTAGAAAAAGCTATCCCAAAATCGTATATGGCTGGGATGAATCTCAAAGGGATTGCTAATGGAACGATTGATATTAAAAAAGATAATAATCAATTAGAACCGATTGCAGATTTAAAAATAGATTCCATTAAATTAGACAATCGATTGATCGGAAACTTTACTACAGAAACCAAATATGATGTAGATGCACAAACATTTAATATCATAGGAAGTTTGGATAAATTCAATAATAATACACTTTTTGTAAGTGGTGATATTAAAAACACCAATGCAGAACCAGAACTAGATTTGGTGGCAAACTTCGATGATTTTGATGTAGATATTTTAGGAGTTTTCTTGGATGAAGTAATGACCGATTGGAAAGGAAAACTATCGGGCGATGTAGCGCTAAAAGGTAAATTAATGGATCCCTCTATCTCTGGAGAGGTAACAATGAAAGATTTAGGCTTTAGGGTTGTTTATCTAGGAACGCGATACCAGTTCAACGGAGAGAATGAGCTAGTATTGAATAAACAGCCAGGGTTTAATGGGCAATTGGAGCTTGATAACGTAACCTTTACAGAAACTACTTCCAAAACTAAAGGTGTAGTAGATGGCTCTTTGATTTTCTCAGATTTATCGAGCTGGTTCCTAGATTTGGATTTTAAGACAGATAAGCTTTTGGTAATCAATACCAGTGTGAAAGATAATGAGATGTTTTATGGCCGCGTTTTGGCAAAAGGTGAGTTCTTTATGTTTGGACCTGCAAGCGATTTAGTAGTATCAGGCAGAAATTTAAAAGTGTTGCCAGGTTCCGTAATAAATCTAAACACCTCAAGTACCAAAAATGTAGGAGAAAATAGATTTATACAATTTTACTCCGTAGATGAAGCAGGAAATCTAGTGCAAGATGAAAAGCAAGAACAAAGAGTTTCTGGATTCTCAATGGATTTAAGGCTAAATGTAGATGCAGGTACCACGGTGAACTTAGTTCTAGATGAAAAATCCGATGATAAAATCGAAGCACAAGGACATGCTAAAAACTTTAAAATAGCTATGAACCGCGCTGGGAATTTGAGTATCGATGGAGAATACATAATTACAGATGGAGTCTATAACTATCGCCAGAGTGTAATTATAGACAAAAAATTTGACATTGAGAAAGGAGGCTATATCCGATTTAATGGAAATCCTTACAACGCCCAAATGAGCCTGCGTGCGATTTACTCCAGAAGCGTGAGCAATACAGGAGCATACTTAGGAGCCACTTATTTGCAACCTACCTTGGTAGATGTTGTAGCCTCGATAAATGGCGATTTAAAGAAGACAAATATTGATTTAGGCATAGAAATCCCAGATGCCAATAGCCAAATCCAAAGCATGCTTGATAGTAAAATCAAAGGAAATGTAGATGAAAGAATCCGCCAAGTAGGTTCCATATTGGTGCTAGGTAGATTTGATGTAAATGAAAGTATTACAACCTCCACCGCCACCGATGCAGCAGCCTCTTCCGCCTTCGAGTTATTGGGAAGACAAGTAGGAAATGCTTTTTCAAGCATTATACCTGGATTAGAAATCAACCCGACATATTTGCAAGCCTCTGATAGCCGAAATCAAGCCGATAGAATTCAAACACAATTCAATTTAGCCATCAATCCAAGATTGAAAATTAATGGAGCTGTAGGAACACCTCTAGGCTCTCAGTTCAACGAAGAAGTCACCACCTCACTAGAATTAGATTATGATATATCTAAAAGATTAGATGGAGGCTTGCGTTTAAGAGCTTTCTCTAGACCCTCAACCATAGGACTGGAAAATTACAATGTAAATAATACCTATGCACAAAGCTATGGTGCTGGTATAGTATATCATAGAGCATTTAATAAATTCAGAGAATTGTTTGCGAAAAAAACAGACGAGGAGAAAGAGAAAAAAAATGAAAAAGACAAAAAAACAAACAAAGCTGTAATTGATAGCGCAAATAGACAAAAGAAAAAAACAGTTCAATTTGAGGAGGAAAACAAATAACAGATTTGTATATTCTATGATATAAATATGATATTTGCTTTATTATTGAGAAATTCGCAATAAATATTAGTTTAGTTGGTTAATTCTTATTAAATTTGTTACAATTAAAATATCTGAATTATGAGACCAACTTACAAAATCGATGAAGTAGATAAGCGAATCTTACGCTATCTTATAGAAAATACACGTATGCCATTTACGGAAATTGCAAAGAAAATGGATGTTTCGGCAGGAACAATTCATGTTCGTGTAAAAAAATTAGAAGATGCAGGAATCATTAAGGGATCTACCTTAAACATAGATTATGCAAAAATGGGATATGACTTTGTAGCTTATGTAGGAATTATGCTCACAAAATCAAACCGAATCCAAGAAGTCTTGCAACGCCTTAAAAAAATACCAAACATTACTGTAGCTAGCGTGATATCTGGAAAATACAATATCTTCTGTAAAATCCGTGCAAAAGATACCAGAGATGCCAAAGAAGTAATCTATAAAATAGATGAAATAGAAGATGTGCTAAGAACTGAATCTATGATTTCTCTAGATGAGGAAATTAATGATAAAACAAGATTATTGAGTTCAATTTTTATGTGAAAATTAAAACTAACTCATTCAATCAGTCAGAAAAAAAACCTACAAATTACAAATTTGTAGGTTTTTTATTAATTTTAAATATCAAATTATTTTAATTAAATGCAGCTCCAAAAAGCTCTGGCCAGTTTTCTGAAAAGATTTTTACCGACATGGCCAAAAGAATAATCCCTGAGATTTTATGCACAATCACAACACCCGTATCGCCCAATAATCGCCCAATGTATTTAGAGTTTCGCATGATTACATAAACAATGATTAAATTGATAATAATTCCTCCAATAATCGCCTCTACATGGTATAAGGATCTAAGCGCCAAAATAGTAGTAAGCACCCCTGGACCCGCCAACAAAGGAAATGCAATAGGCACAATAGAAACACTATCTGGAATCTCAGTTTTATGGAAATTTACGCCCAAAATCATTTCTACAGCAAGCACAAAAAGCACAAACGAGCCCGCAACAGCAAAAGCGGGTAGTGGAATCCCCATAAATGTAAACAATGCATTACCCACAAAAAGAAAGATAATCATAAGCAGAGCAGCCACAATACTAGCCTTTTCTGCATTGATTTCGCCCACTTTTTTCTCAAGTCCTATAATGATTGGTAAATTACCTAAAATGTCGATAATTGGAAACAATACAATCACAACTTTGCCTGTTTGTTTTACAATTTTTAAAATTAACTCTGTATCCATAAATCTACTATATTTAAATTGTGGTTGAAAAAAGAAATGCAAAAATATGATTTTTTTTCAAACGAAAAACCATTTACAGCCATTGTTTTTTATTCTAAAGAAAAAAAATATAATTAAATTAAAAAATTCGCAAAAATAGTTTATTTTTGAGCTGTAAATTTGTTTCATGACAAAAGAAGAATACATCCGAAAATTTAAAAACGAAACCCAAGCCCCTGGCCGTCTTGCACTAGACGAGCATTTGGAGAAATTTTATCCAAAAATGGATTTTAGGCATTATCCCACACAAGATGAAGATGCTTTTTATAATCCCAATTTAGATGCCTTGCAGGGTGTGAGCGTGTTTGATTGCAAAGAGCCAGTAAATCATAAACATTTGGTTTCTTATGGATTGAGTGAATTGTATTTCAACGAAAAAGCCTATGGCCAGAAATTCAGCAAATGGGGATTTGAGCTTACTTTTAGGCTAAAACCATTTCAATTAGACGCCGATAACATAAATAAAGAATTCGGTGATCCCACTTGGGCGGTGCAGGTAATGAATAATTTGGCTCTATTTGTAAACGAAACGCAACATTGGTTTATGCCACATCAGTTTTTACCCATAAATGGACCGATTCGTTTGGAATGCGATACCGATATTACGGGTATTATTTTTGTAGAGGATTCGGTGTTGGGCAAAATTAAAACCGTGCATGGCGAAGTGCAGTTTCTGCAAATGGTAGGAATCACCACGCCAGAATTGGAATTTTTGTTAGAAAATCCCAATTTGGATACAATTTTAAGCCTTGAAGAAAAGTTGAAAAAGGATAATCCTTTATTAATCACAGATTTAAATAGAAAATCAGTTATATGAATTTAATTATCAATTTATTAGTAACCTCGGTTGTGGCTTATTTTTTAGCCAACAACTTGAGCGGTGTCCATATCCAAAGTTTTGGGACAGCCATTGTATTTGCCATTGTATTAGGGCTTTTAAGCGTTACGGTAAAACCTATTTTAAGCTTCTTCAGCCTACCACTTACTATACTTACTTTGGGCTTATTCCTTTTAGTAATCAATGCTGTAATCATTTTGCTGTGTAGTGCATTAATCAGCGGATTTAATGTAGACGGATTTTGGTGGGCATTATTGTTCAGTTTAATTCTTTCAATACTTACGGCGTTTGTAAACTCACTTTTAGGTTTTGAAGCTTAATCTCTAATTTTAAATAAAATTAAAAGGGTTCTTCACAATGAAGAACCCTTTTTTTATGCTTGAAAAATATGATTTATAATGATTTTTTGTCTTGATTAAAGAAATCAAATTGATCAAATGTGTCTTGTGAAACAGAATGGTCAATCTTATTATGCAAATCTTCGAATATTTTTAAATCAAAATACTTAATCGCCGCAATTAAATGATCAAAAATATCGGATTGAATTTCTTCGTATTCACGCCAAATCGTGGTATTTGTAAAAGCATAGACCTCCACAGGAATCCCTTTTGAGGTGGGGGCTAATTGGCGCACCAATTGCGTTTTGGAATGATCGATGCGGGGATGGTTGTCGAGATAGATTTCTACATATTTTCTAAAAAGCCCCAAATTGGTGAAATTTCGTCCATTAACAAGGAAGTTTTTATCGGCTTTATTTTCTTTATTATACTGATTGATTTCGTTTTGTCTTTCAATGATATAATCTTTAATTCCTTGTATCTTTAGGAATTTCTCTAATTCTTTTTCTGGGATAAAACGCACCGTAGACTGGATAATGTTTATCGAGCGTTTAATCCTTCTACCGCCTGAATTTTCCATTCCGCGCCAGTTTTGAAACGAATTCTGAATCAATTTGTAGGTAGGAATCGTAGTAATCGTTTTGTCAAAATTCTGAACTTTTACGGTATTTAAATTAATTTCAATCACATCGCCATCGGCATTATATTCAGGCATTGTAATCCAGTCACCAAGTCGCACCATATCATTGGTAGCCACCGTGATACTGGCAACAAATCCCATGATGGTGTCTTTGAAAATCAACAACAAAACCGCCGATGTTGCCCCTAAAACTCCTGCAAGCGTAGTGATGTCGTTGCCCGTGATAATCATATAGGAGAATACACATCCTATAAAAAGGAAAATGATATGGATCACTTGGCTCCAGCTCGACATAGGTTTGTATTTAAAGGCAGGGCGCTCGCGCAAAATATCGAAAAAGGATTTTATGATAGACATAATTATCCTGATGATGACAAATATGATGTAAACTTTTACAAGATTTGCCGCCATTTTGTGCAACGATTGGAAATCTCTAAAAACATACGGAATTGCATTGAGTGCAATTGGTACGGGGGCCAAAAGTGCTACATTGTGAGGAAAAGAATGTTTTCTTAAATATTTGAAAATAGGGAAGTTGGTTCTTTTTACCATCTGCTCCATAACTCCACGAAGGATAAAGCGCACGATGTATAGCACCACACAGACTATTATAAATAAAATTAAAGAAAGACTAAAAGCTACAGCATAACGATTAAATTCGTTCTGAAACCCTAATTCCATTAAAGCTTTATGTAGCCAGTCATAAAAGTCATCAAATACAGAATTGCTATCGTTTGGAATTGGATTCATTTACTTTTTTTTATCGGGTAGGCTTTTAGGGGTTTCAGTTTTTTCGGATTCAGAAATTGTTGGAGGTTCTACCAACTTTTCATCTATCATAATATCTTGCCAGCGTTTAAAACGCTCTTTGCCACGCCATAGGAATCCAGGAAGATATTGCTGATCTTCTGGCAATTCAGCAGGTGGGTAAAGTTTAGATTGTTGTCCAATTTTACACGAAATGATTTCCATTTTTCGGTCTTCGAAAGTAGCTTCAATGATTCCACAATCGGAGCGGTTGATGCCGAGCAATTCCTTCTGTTTCGTTTTCTTGTCTTCGTCTTCAAGAAATAGTGTAGATTGCGCATTTCCAAAGGCTTGTACCCATTCAATTGAATCATTTCTAAACATGGCAGTCATGTTTTTAGATTTAATTTGGTTAAAATCTTTTGGACTTAGCGAATCTCTTTGTGCCATGGCAAAGGCATTGCCTTTTACTAATATAGAGTCTAATTGTTCGTATTTAGCATTGATGAAAACCAAAATAGTATCTCCTGTAATTTGCTTGGCATCGCTCCACAAAATTGGATCGTTGAACATGCCAATATTCGAGTCTTTTTCAGAATACACAATAGAATCACTTTTTCCTTGCGCATTGGATTTAAAGAATTTAGCTTTGTGATAAGCACGTACCAAGCTCATACTATCTCGTTTGGTAGCCAGCAGGGTATCGGCGTGAAGGTACAAGCTATCTTTTTCAAAAGCGCGCACTGCCAAAGCATTTTTAGTCACAAAAGCAGAATCCAATTCTTTGTAGAATTTAGCCACTTCACCTTTAATGTATCTTCGCTCTTCAGGGTCGTCAAGAAAAACATCGCCTTTTCCTTCGCCTTGCCCCGTCAATTGATTGTAGTATAAATCATCTGCCGTAATGGATTTTCCATCGCTGTATACCGATGATCTTTCTTCCAAAAAAGCTTCCTTTTTATTTAAATAATATTTGCCGCGTGTGGTTTTAATGTATTGCGAACTATTTTTCTTACTTTGAATAGTTGTTTTGCCCAAAAATCGCACAAAACCCTCGTTGCTGTTGTATTCTACATTATCGCTATCGATGTAGTAATCCTCGTTGTTGATGATTACATTGCCGCCAAAAGTATTGGTCTTAGTTGCCACATCATACACCCCAGATTGGCTCGTGATGGTGCTTTCTTTGCTCACAATGGTTCCGCCTGTGTTGTAAAAAGCCTTATTACTTTTTCGGTCGTATTCCAAGCGATCGGTATAGAGCGTTTGCTTGTCATCGCGTAGCACTACATGTTTTTCGGCAATGGCAATTTCGGTGTTTCCGTTGTATTCTACATAGCCCGCTGTGATGTCGTATTTTTCGTTTTGCATTTCTACATTAGAAAATGCTTCAAAATAATTTTCTTGTTGGTAAAATACAGCGCTGTCAGCTTTGAGTGTGGCGCCTTTATGTTTAAAAATTACATGGCCAGAAAATAATAAATTCCCGTTGTATTTTTCGGGAACTCTTTCAATTTTATCAGCATTTACAAGCTTTATCATTTCTTTTTTGCTTGTTTTCTTTTGGGCTAAAACAAGCGAACTAAACAATAAAACTAAAAATAGGCTAAAAATGTATTTTTTATTTTGGATTGCGTTTGCCATAAAAGTAAAGCGAATGCGTTTCAATAGTTATATCAAAAACTTCTTCTATTGTATTTTTAATTGATTGAATTCTCGGGTCGCAAAATTCTAAAACTTCACCCGTGTCGGTGAGCAAAACATGGTCGTGCTGCTTGTCGAAATAGCATTTTTCGTAGCGCGCTTGCAAAGAATCACCAAAAAGATGTTTTCTCACAAGTTTAGCATCCATCAAAAGCTCAATAGTATTGTACAAGGTTGCACGGCTTACGCGGCATTTTTTTTCTTTCATTTTCATATAGAGCTCATCGATGTCAAAATGCTCTTCTGTACTATAAATTTCCTCTAAAATAGCATAGCGTTCAGGTGTTTTACGATGTTTGTGCTCATCTAGAAAATGTGTAAGTACTTCTTTTACAATATCTATTTCTGATTTTTGTGGCGTATTTTCTTCCATGTTCTAAAATTCTAATGACTCTGAAAAAACAAAAATATAAAAATTAAAATTAATCTTGGCTTCTTTTTACTTTATTTACACCTTCAATTTTTCTAATTTCGGCTAAAATGGTTTCTAATTGATTTTTATGTGAAATTACAATTTCGATTTCACCAATCATCATTCCCCCATCAGAGCGCACATTTACACTTTTCATCTCTACATTATTATTTTTAGAGAGGCATTTAGTGATATCGTTCAGCATACCATGGCGATCGATTCCTTGTACTTTGATCGAGGTTTTGTATTCACGGCGGGAGGAATCAATCCATTTAGCCTCAAGTACACGATAGGAATAATTAGCACGAAGCTCTATGGCATTGGGGCAAGTTTTTTTATGCACTTTGATTCCTCGATTTACGGTGATAAATCCAAAAACATCATCGCCTGGAATAGGGGCACAACAATTGGCTATTGTGTAGTCTAGTTTCTTTTCTTCGTCTCCAAACACCACTTGGTCTAGATGCTGTGGGGCGGTGATGACCTTTTTGTTACCACTACGAGTTTTGAATCGGTTTAGGAAACTAGCTACACCCGTTTTTTTGTCGGCAAAGCGTTTTAAATCTTGGTTGGTAATCACGCCATTTTGCACATGGAAAAATAAATCTTGCGAATTTCTTTCGTTAAAGAATGCTTGTAATTCATTTACCATACTTTCGTCAAGCGTTAAACGAAGGTGGCGCAGTTTTCTTTCCAAAATTTCACGACCTTCTTCTGATTTTTCTCGGCGTTCAGCGTTGAGCGAAGCCTTGATTTTGGTACGCGCACGCCCTGTTTTTACATAATCGAGCCAATCGGCTTTGGGGCGTTGATTTTGTGAGGCGATAATTTCAATTTGGTCGCCGTTGTTTAGTTCATAACTTAACGGACAAAGTTTTCCATTGACTTTGGCTCCCAGACAGCGGTCGCCCACCTTGGTGTGGATGGCGTAGGCAAAATCAATAGGGCAAGAACCTTTAGGCAAAGACATTACTTCACCTTTTGGTGTAAAGACAAAAATATCTTTGGTATAGAGATTTAGTCTAAAATTATCGATAAATTCCGAAGTATTGCTATTTCGCTGATTTTCTATCACTTCGCGCACTTGAGCAATCCATTCTTCTACCTTGGAATCCTCGAGTTTATAATTTTCCTTGTATTTGTAGTGTGCCGCAATCCCTTTTTCGGCGATTTCGTCCATTCGTTCTGAGCGGATTTGCACTTCAACCCACTTTCCACCTGGTCCCATTACGGTGATATGCAGCGACTCGTAGCCCGTAGATTTAGGCAGCGTAATCCAGTCCCGCAAGCGGGCGGGATTGGGCTTATAAATGGCGGTAATCAATGAATAAATCTTCCAAGCGATGAATTTCTCGTTCTTAAGGTCGGATTTATAAATAATGCGAATGGCAAATTTATCAAAAATCTCCTCAAAAGCCACATTTTGGCTTTTCATCTTTTTGTTGATGGAGAAAATGGATTTGGCGCGCCCCTTAATTTCATAATTTAAGCCCTCTTCGTCTAATTTTTCTGAAATTACATTTTTGAAATCTTCAACATATTTATTTCGATCTTCTTCTTCGGCCTTTAATTTATTCGCAATTTCAAAATATTCTTCTGGTTTAGTGTATTTTAAGCTTAAATCTTCCAGCTCACTTTTGATATTGTAGAGCCCCATGCGGTGGGCGAGAGGCGCGTAGATGAAAATCGTTTCCGATGCTATTTTCATCTGCTTGCTCGGTGGCATGGATTCGAGTGTGCGCATATTATGCAAGCGGTCGGCAATTTTGATTAAAATCACCCGCACATCCTCGGAAAGTGTAAGCAATAGTTTCCTGAAATTCTCTGACTGAATAGATAAATCTTGGTCGTTTAGTACCGAAATTTTAGTGAGTCCATCAATGATTTTGGCAAATTTAGCCCCAAAAAGTTTTTCGATGTCTTGCAAAGTATAATCGGTATCTTCTACCACATCGTGCATGAGCGCGCAACTGATGCTAGTAGCCCCAAGCCCAATTTCATCAGCCACGATTTGTGCTACGGCAATCGGATGGAATATATAGGGCTCACCACTTTTGCGTCGCTGGTTCTTGTGCGTATCCATGGCAAGGTCAAATGCCTTGCGTATGATTAATTTATCCTCGTCAGATAAATGGCGATATGTATTTTTTAGCATATCTTTGTATCGCAAGGCGATTTCTTGAATTTCGGCTTGTTCTTGTTCCGGAGTCATTTAAATTTCTTACTTTTGGGGCATTCAAATTTAATTGAAAAATTTTAATTATGAAAAATATTTTATTTACAGTAGCTCTTGCACTTGGAATGGTGACAGGTTACGCTCAGCTAAACACTTATGGACAATATGGCCAAAACAATCAGCCAAATCGCTGGAGATTGGGTATGGGTGCTGGTCTTAGTTTTGGAAATCATAGCTATGTAGGGGTGGCAATTGCGCCTTCGCTTGGATATGATTTAGGCAATGGGCTAGAGGCTGGGGCTACCTTGGGGTATCAATACAACAAAAATGATTTTTACAAAAGTAACCTATTTTCAATGGGACCTTACTTAAATTATATGTTTATTCCGCAATTTTTCGGACGAGTACATTACGAATATTTTACAGGAAACCAAACCAATAAAAGAAATGATTTTAAGCGAGACATCGATGAATCTGCATTGTGGATAGGGGGTGGATACCAAAGTAGAGGGCGTGTTTCGTTTAGAGCGGGAGTGATGTACAATGTATTGTACAAAGAAAATGAAAGTATTTTCTCTTCTGCCGTAAGACCATTTGCTGGGGTAGTTTTATCTATGTAATCAATTAAAAAAAACTTTTTATTTTAAAAACATTTGAATGGATTTTAATTTAATTGTATGGATTTGCTTGTTTATTTTTATAGCAGGTCTATTAGCTTTTGATCTTTTGGTATTACACAAAAACGAAGATATTTCGCACAAGAAAACCGCTATAGAAACCCTTTTCTGGATTGCGATAGCCATGGGATTCTCGGGCGTACTTTATTTAATTTACAAAAACGATTTGGTGCACAATCCCACGCATTTGACGCCGTATCGGGCAGCGGTAAAGTACATCACGGGATATTTGATTGAGCTTTCTTTAAGTGTAGATAACTTATTTGTGATTGCGATGATCTTTACATCGTATAAAATTCCTTTAAAGTACCAGCACAAGGCACTTTTTTGGGGAATCATCGGGGCGATTGTCTTTCGCGGAATTATGATTGCCGTGGGAGTAGTTTTATTTAACAAAGTAAGCTGGATTGTCTATGTATTCGGTGTATTTCTACTATTCACCGCGGTGAAAATGTTGTGGGAAGAAATCAATAATAATGAGGAAATAGAAGAAGAAACTTCTGCTCTAGATAGATTTATGCATAAGCATTTAAAAATGAGCCAAAATCTTGACGGAAATAAATTTTTCACCATAGAAAATGGTGTAAAAGTAGCCACACCATTGTTTGGAGCCTTGGTGATTATTGAGCTTACTGATTTGCTTTTTGCCGTGGATAGCATTCCCGCGATTTTAGCCATTTCGCAGGATTCTTTGATTGTGTTCTGTGCTACGATCTTTGCCACATTAGGTTTGCGTTCTATGTACTTTTTCTTAGCCAATATGCTTGAAAGGTTTAAATACTTAAAATATAGTGTAATCGTAATTTTGTTCTACATTGGTGTCAAAATGCTACTCATTCACCATATCGAAATCCCTGAATGGTTTTCGTTGAGCGTGATTTTTGTGAGCATATTGGTGGGAATTATCGTATCTCTTAAAGCAGAAAAAAATGCAACAAAAGTTTAAACTCATCAGTGTAGTAGCCGTGGCAGAAAACAATGTGATTGGCAAAGACGGCGGGCTCATTTGGCATATCCCAGAAGATTTAAAACACTTCAAAAAAACAACCATGGGACACCCCATGATTATGGGGCGAAAAACCTTTGAATCTTTTTCAAAACCTTTGCCCAATCGTGTGCACATTGTGCTTTCCCGCGACCCAAAGCCCAATACTGAACAAGTAATTTGGGTTGATGGTTTGAAGGAAGCTATTGCAACTGCAAAAAGTTTGGACACAGAAAAAGCCTATGTAATCGGTGGTGGCAATATTTATCGCCAAACCATGGATTTAATCGACGAAATAGAAATCACTAGAATTCATGAAACTTATGAAGGAGATACGCATTTTCCAGCCATTGATGCCACTCAATTTGAACGAATAAAAGCTAAAGATTTAACAACGGAAAAAGGTATAAAACTAACTTTTGAAACTTATAAAAAAATAATATGAAAAAGATAATTTTAATGTTAAGCGCAGCGGCTGTAATGTTCAGCTGTAGCAAAGAAAAAAGCTGCTGTACCGAAAAAGCAACAGAAAACAACGCACCAGCGATTGAAGCAGCTGCTCCAGAAGCCAAAGATAATCAACTTAGTATCGAGGCAACAGATCAAATGAAGTTTAACAAAACCACATTGAAAGCCAAAGCTGGAGAGCCAATTACACTCACTTTAAAACATGTGGGCGAGCAAAGCAAAGAAACCATGGGACACAACTTTGTATTGCTTAAAAAAGGAACCGATGTAGATGCCTTCGGGCAAGCTGCTACCCAAGCAAAGGACACCGATTTTATTCCGCAAGAAATGAAAGATGATGTAATTGCACACACACGCATTTTGGGCGGCGGCGAAGAAGACACCATTGAAATCCCCGCGTTGGACAAAGGCGAGTATGATTTCATTTGTTCATTCCCAGGGCACTATGTGATGATGCATGGTAAGCTAATTGTAGAATAAAATTCTCAAAACAATAATTATAAAGGAAGCAAAAAAAGCTTCCTTTTTTTGTTTGTAAAAAATCGGAATTTGGCATATTTTTTATTTTAAATAAAATTCCGAACCTTATTTCGTTTTTACTCGTTGTGAAACAATAAATTTTAAATCCAGAGTAAAAAAAGCAGGAAAAATCATTTTCACGACATTTTGTGGCATTTCAATCGTGATGCCGTATCTTTGTCCCGTTTTGAAAGAAATTACAATCCAACAGTGGTACAACGAGCACCAATCCAGTGATTTGGTGCATTCCCTCGTGCAATTTGTAGAAAAACAAGTGCATAGCAATCTGCAAATTAAGGGCTTGGTGGGCTCGTATTTTAGTCTTTTGACGGCGGCGGTTTTTAATCAAACCAAGAAAAATATACTTTTAATCTTTAACGATACCGAGGAAGCTGCCTACACGCTCAACGAGCTGGAAAGCGTATTTGGAAAAGAAAAAGTGTTGTATTTTCCAGCGTCTCATCGGCGTCCCTACGAGATTGAACAGACCAATAATGCCAATGTGGTGCTGCGTACCGAGGTGCTTAATAAATTAGCCAATTCCACCAAAACTCAAATTATCGTAACCACCGCACAGGCACTTACCGAGAAAGTGGTAACCAAAAAAACGCTGAACACCAAAACGCAGAAAATCAAAGTAGGAGAGAAGCTTTCGGTGGAGTTTTTAAACGAAGTTTTGTTTTCGTATGATTTTCACCGCACGGATTTTGTAACCGAGCCTGGGGAATTTTCGGTGCGAGGCGGAATTGTAGATATTTTTTCCTATTCAGATGACCAGCCGTATAGAATTTCGTTTTTTGGTGATGAGGTAGAAAGCATCAGAAAATTCGATTTAGAGAGTCAGCTTTCGGTGGAGAAGGTGCAGCACTTTACCGTGATACCCAATATGGAGAATAAGGCATTGGCAGAGAAAAGAGAATCTTTTTTAGACTTTTTGCCTAAAAACACTTTGATATTTGCCAAAAATCTGATTCTCTCGCAAGATCATATTGCCAAAAACTTTGATTTAGCCCAAGAAAATTTTAAAAATTTATCGGGAGAAATTCAGCATTTATCGCCCGAAGATTTATTTAATACCGCCGAGGAAATTGAAAATCAGTTGAAAAATAAATTTTTAATTGAATTTTCGCACCAAACTCTATTTGCCCCAATCGATGTTTTTGAGTTGCACCAATCGCCGCAACCTACCTTTAATAAGCAATTTGAATTGTTGATAGAAACCCTTGGACAACAACATAAGCAGGGCTATAAAAACTATATTTTTTGTTCGGGAGAAAAGCAAATTCAGCGATTTGAGGAAATCTTTTCAGACATGGGCAAGCAGGTGCACTTTACGCCTGTTTTAGGCACTTTGCACGAGGGCTACATTCATCATGATGCCAAGATTTGTTGCTTTACCGATCACCAAATTTTTGAGCGCTACCATCGATTTAATTTAAGAAATAAATTCTCTAAAAGCGAGAGTATTACGCTTAAAGAACTCACAGCATTGCAAGTGGGCGATTATGTTACGCACATAGACCACGGCGTGGGCAAATTTGGCGGGCTTAAGCGTATCGATGTCAATGGCAAAATGCAGGAAAGCATTAAGCTCATTTACCAAGACAACGATGTGCTGTATGTGAGCATACACTCGCTGCATAAAATTAGCAAATTCAATGGAAAAGATGGCCGCCCCCCTAAAATCAATAAATTAGGTTCGCCCGCATGGCGAAATCTTAAAAACAAAACCAAGCGAAAAGTAAAAGAAGTTGCCTTTGATTTAATTAAACTTTACGCTAAACGAAAAATGGAAAAAGGCTTTAGCTTTTCGCCAGATACTTATTTGCAAAACGAGCTGGAGGCATCTTTTATGTACGAAGACACGCCCGATCAGCTCAAAGCCACCGAGGAGGTGAAAGCCGATATGGAAAGTAGCCGATCAATGGATAGGCTCGTGTGTGGCGATGTGGGATTTGGCAAAACCGAGGTAGCGGTGCGTGCGGCATTCAAGGCGGCAACCGACGGAAAGCAAGTGGCGATTTTGGTGCCTACAACTATTTTGGCTTTTCAACATTATAACACATTTAGAGAGCGTTTAAAAGATTTTCCCGTGCGCGTGGAATATCTCAACCGATTTAGAACCACCAAGGAAAAAAACGCAATTTTAAAGGATTTAGAAGCAGGGAAAATCGATATTATTATCGGCACGCACCAATTGGTGAACAATAAAATTAAATATAAAGATTTGGGTTTGCTCATCGTGGATGAGGAGCATAAATTTGGCGTGTCTGTTAAAGATAAATTAAAGACATTGCGTGCACATCTGGATACGCTTACGCTCACGGCAACACCGATTCCGCGCACTTTGCAATTCTCGCTGATGGCAGCGCGCGATTTAAGTGTGATTAAAACGCCTCCGCCAAACCGCCAACCTGTGCAAACGCAAATCATTGGGCTGAACGAAGAGGCGATTCGTGATGCGGTGTTTTATGAAATTCAGCGGGGTGGACAGGTTTTTGTGATTTATAACCGAATCGCAGGTTTGCAAGAAATGGCGGGCATGCTCCAACGATTAATCCCTGAGGCTAAAATCGCCGTGGGGCACGGACAAATGGAGGGCAAGAAATTAGAGAAAATCTTGCTCGATTTTATGGACGGAAAATACGATATTCTCGTTTCTACCACGATTGTGGAAAGTGGTGTCGATGTGCCAAATGCCAACACCATGCTGATTGTAGATGCGCAAAACTACGGCTTGGCAGAGCTACACCAAATGCGTGGAAGAGTGGGGCGCAGCAACCGAAAGGCCTTTTGCTACCTTATCACCCCACCGCTGGTTACGCTCACCCAAGAGGCACGCAAGAGATTGCAGGCCATTGAGCAATTCAGCGATTTGGGTTCAGGCTTTAATATTGCCATGAAAGATTTAGAAATTCGTGGCGCGGGGAATTTGCTCGGTGCCGAACAAAGCGGATTTATGGCAGAAATGGGATTTGATACCTACCAAAAAATCTTAAACGAAGCCATTGAGGAATTAAAATATTCCGATGATTTCAAAGATTTATTCAACGATGAAAACCAAAAGCAACAAGACTTTGTTTCGGATTTTAATCTTGATGCCGACACCGAGATTTTAATCCCCTATGAATATGTGAACAATGTCGAGGAGCGTATGCTACTGTATCAACGCTTGGCGGAAATAGAAACGCCAGAACAATTAAAAGCCTATACCGAGGAGCTTACCGACCGATTTGGTGCTATGCCTACCGAGGTGGAGGAGTTGCTCCAATCCGTGGAATTGAAGTGGGAGGCTAAAAAACTGGGCATTGAAAAAATTGTTTTAAAACAACACCAAATGCTTTGCTATTTCATCAGCAATCCGCAGTCGCCATTCTTCGAGAGCGAGAATTTTAGAAAAATTCCAGCCTTTATTGCCCAAAATCCGAGCCGTTGTAGCCTGCAAGAAAAAAAGCTCAAAGGCAACGATTTTAATACTTTAATTCTGAACATTTCGCCTATTTCATCGGTGAGCGCCGCCAAAGAATGCCTGCTTGCCATATTAGGCACCTAAGAGCCCTCGCCCCTCGCTTCGCGAGGGGCGAGGGCGTATGCCCACTTTTATACTTTTATTTTTCCCTAAAAAAACTATATTTGTATAGCTCACAGTAGTGCAAAAGCCCCGACGAGCGTTTAGGCGGTGCCCCAGCTTGGGAAAGCCCCCCGACGAGCGTTTAGGCGGTGCCCCAGCTTGGGAAAGCCCCTCGACGAGCGTTTAGGCGGTGCCCCAGCTTGGGAAAGCCCCTCGACGAGCGTTTAAGTGGTGCCCCAGCTTGGGAAAGCCCCCCGACGAGCGTTTTGGGACGCTTAGCAAGCTATGAGCTAAAAAGAAATAAATGTATAATCTTAAAATTTTTTAAACGATGATTTTAGAAAAACCTAAAATCCGCAACTATCATCCAATACACGATTAAGGGTAGATTTATGAGTCGTTAGTAGTAGCTTTCAGTAAAAAGCAACAGCACAACATCAATATGTAGCCAACATCCCCTTACCCCACGATGCGACTTGAGGAAATACGCAGATTCTAACCGGAAAGAAAGGATTCTTATCCGAATTCTGTTTTGAAGGGTTTTGCATAAGCGCGGTTCTCTGTGTAGATATTCAGCACGTATTGCCTTGCAGTCATGATCCACTTGGCAGGTACGGAGATGAATCTGAAGACAAAAGCCTTTATGCGACTCGTTTTCTTGAGCCCAAAAGCCTTGGTGTCAAGCCTGCTCATGATGGTCTTGTAGAAATTGTGTATCAATGCAGTAAGCAGAAGAAAGACAGTATTCTCCGCCATGAATGACTTGGGGAGCCTGCTCCAACCGAATCCGTTGTTCATGTCGTCAAAGATACGTTCCTTGCCGCCACGCAGATTGTAGAATTCAACAATGTCCCTTGTCGATGACTTGTAATCGTTGGTCAGAATACAACGGTAAGTGTATTCGCCTTCCCATAGGTCAAGGTCGCCACTGTTGCGTCTTTGTCTCTGGATGACAAGACGATAGCACTTGCCTTCCCATTTCTCAACGAGAATGGAATTGAGTTCGAACTGGATGCCGTTAATCTCCTCCGTCTTCCATCCTCTCAGAGCAAAGATGTCATTGTAGAGCGAACTGCATCGGTTGGCACGGATGTAGAAATGTTTGCAATGCTTCTCTATCTCACTGACGATTTCCTTCGAGCAGGAACCGCAGTCTGCCCTGAAGCGATTTACACGGATGTTCTGGGATTCCAGAAGAGCGAAGAATCTCTTATGGGTGTCTGCCTGATGAAAACGCACATTCGTGTTGCCATCGCTGTTCTCGATATAGACTATCTTGTCACCGATAACATATACGCCAGGCCTGTAGCCGAGGAACTTTTTGTAGGTCGGTTTTGCATCATACTTCTCCGTTTCAAGAAACTGATGGTCAAAGTCAACATCGTATTCCTCAATTTCCTTCAACTCGCCTGTAGAAACCAAAGCGTTTATAAGCAATGTGTTGAGTTTGTCTGCAGTATTGAAATCATAGGTCTTGCCTTGGTCGGAAGTATAGGAGATGTTTTCCTGTGTCAGTTCCTTGATGGCTCTGAGGATGGTATCAGAGCTGCATGTACGAAGGGTAGGATGATACGAGAGATGGCGCATCAGTTGTGACGTTACATCTTCCACGCATGAGCCGCCACAGAAATAAACGCTCATCAGCGAACGGACTATCTCGCTGAACTGATATCCGAAGATACTGCTGCATCTCTGACCCAGTGTTGAGTCGATAACGGGTGAAAGCATGGAGTCAAATTTCTCCATGATTGAAAAAATTCCTCCAAAAGGTGTGAGTTTCTCAGATTTAATTTGTATTTTTGCCATGTCATATTAGAGTTTTGCTTGTTTTCTTTTTGCAACACTAAGATAAGTGAAAATTCTGACACGGCAAAATCCTGGGCAACTTTTTGTTGCTCAGGAACTTATAAATTAATTTAAATCAAAGTGTTGCGGAATTAAGGAAAAAAGTTTGCACCGAGTGCGCATGATGGAATTTTTTCAACTGATGAGTGATTTGAAAACTTTCCTAGACAAAGAGAATGCCGAAAGCCTCAAAATCCAAGCCGTGAAAACGAATTTTGAGCAAAAGTTAGTGGCATTAGACCAAGCCTTAAAACCGCTTGCCAAAAGTAGTTTTACCCAAGAAATTCAGGAGCTCGATGAGCAACGAGACCATTACCTCTCGGGCTTAATCCTGCATTGCAAGGCATACAGCCTTTCGCCCACCCCTGCCCAGCGCGAGCACGCCCAAAAACTTATGCTCGAAATAGAAAAATACGGCAAAAGGATACAGCACAAGCCCCTGCAAGAGGAAAGCGGAATCATTGTGAACCTTTTGGGCGATTTGGCAACGCCTGCGCTCGACACCGCCATCAAGGGCATAGGAGCCAGCTTTTGGGTAGATGCCATTAAAACCACCAACAATGCCCTAGTGCAGCGCTACAACCAACGCACCGAGGAGCGTGGCGCCATATCGCTTGGCAAAGCCAAACAGGCTCGCCAACAGATGACCGAGGCGTTTACCCAGCTAGTAAAAACCCTCAATGCGCTGGCGCTGATTCATGGCGAGGAGGCTTACCAGAATTTGGCAAATAATTTTAATGAACGCATTAAAAAGGCTTTGCTTTAAAATGGGAACCCCTTTTGCGTATAGCAACAAAAAACGGCCGATACTATATCGGCCGTTTCCCTTTTTCTGAAAAAAATAGTTTTGAAAAAAACTTTATTATTAGGCTACTTTTTCGCTTTTAAATACTCAATAGGGTTGGAATAGCCAGTTCCTTGATCCCACTGCCCGACTTGTCTGTCTTTATCTACGGAACCTTCGGCTTCTCCTAAATCGATTAAAGATCCGCTGTCTACATACAATATATTGAATTTCCAATAAAAAGAATCTTTTCCTTCTCTCGCATATTTTCCTGCATCCCAATCACCTTTTAAGCCCCCAATGAATGGGTCTGCACCCTCATAATCGGCTTTTATATGCCAATTGCCATCATCACCTGGTTCTACTGATACGGTTTCAGCAATGTTTCCGCCGTAGCCGTTATTTGCGTGTTTTATTCCATATCTAACCCCTTTTTTTTCATTTTCGTCGTAGTAAGCGTTTCCAAAGAAAGAGGAAACTAAAATGGCAGTATATTGGTTAGTTGGCACATTGGTATTGGCATCATAGATCCAATCTTGGTTAGAGTTGGTGGTAATTCTATAAGAAACATTGTTGAAAACCTTTTTGTCTCCTGAGGCAATTACGAGCCTACGGGTATTTTTATCAATCAATAGGTTGTAGGTTTGTTCTTGTAGGCCAGCCATAGGCACAGCTTCTAAACTCACATTCCCATTTACCTCTAAGGCAGCTTGTGGGGTTTCGGTATTGACTCCCACTCTTTGTGCCATGGCATTGGCAGAAAACAATGCAACGGCTATGTATAATATCTTTTTCATTTTATATAAATTCTATAATTTAATGCTTTATGTTTTAATTTATGGCAGTGGGTTTGTAGCAAATCCCCCGTTGCTATTATTATCTAGCGTAACAGCGCCAAGCCCACCAATTGGTGCGATATAGCGAGTATCTATGGCTACTAATCTAATTTTCCAATAGTACTTACTTCTCTTATCACGAGGATAGCCTTCTTTGTAATCTGCACGAATTGTCCAAGTAGGGTCTGGCAGATTGGAATCATACCCCACTGTGATTTGCGCAATAGGGTTTGAGTCTTCTTTCCAATAATATTGTTTGTCTAACTCCGCAGCCCTGTTGGTATTTGCGTTATAAAGGTTAGCTGTGGTATTGAATAATAAATAATCTTTTACAGGGATATTGGTGTCAAATTTTTTTATAAAACCGTAGCCTGTTTGAAGCGAGGTTAATTTCATTACAAAGGAGTACATACTTCTTGCTTTTTCCTCGGCATTGGCATGGATTTCTTTTTGGCCTTCGCCTGCTCTTTGGTTTCTGAATAGGGGCATAGCTGGAGAAGATCCGTCGTACACATCTGGTTTTTCAACTCTTAGGGTTCCACGAATGTCTAAGGTAGCTTGTGGGGTGGCATTGGCATCGTTTGCATTGATTGCCACACCGCCTGTATGTTGTTTTTGTGCATATAGCCCGAGTGAGCTTGCCATAAACAAGGCACTCAATATATATTTTTTATTCATTGTGATTCTATTTTGTTTTAGGTAAAAAAAATTAGTTGAAAGGATTTGGTAAACTCACATCAGGGTTTCCGCCTAGCTCCTCATGCCAAGTAGTAGTTCCCTCTTGAGATGGTAGGGTTTTGATTTCGTTTAAATCTATGGCTAAAAGTGTAACAGTCCAAGTGAAACGCCCATCATAGCCGCCAGTCCACCAATCAGGACGAGCATGAGGGTAGTCTATGGTTAGACGCCAAGTACCACTATCCTCAAACATCAAGGCTTTTCTAACAGGGTTTATAAATAGAACGCCAGGATCAAGCTGACCATCTACATGTTTTATATCTAACCAGTTCTCATTTTGTAGGGCTTCAGGAAATGCATTAACAAGGATTACTTTATACTTATCTGTAGGGATTTTGGTGTCAAAATTTTGGATCCAATCCTGGTTATTTATACAATTAACCTTAAATTTAAGTAGGTAATAAGGTTTTTTTTGGGTGTTGGCAGTCTTTACCTCTTTGGTTACTGGGTTCCACACAAGGGGCTGGTCGGTGGTAGCGGCTTGTGGGGTTTGGCGTATGATCATATTGCCATCGCCATCGGTACCTGTTGCCACATGCAGGGTGGCTTCGGGGGTTTCGGTATTCACCCCTACCTTTTGCTGAGCGTGCAGGCAAATTGTGCCCACAGCCATCAGCGAGAATAAAAGTTTCTTCATATTATTTTGTTTTTTTATGTTCCTCAATTTCATCATTAAGGGTTGCAAAGATATGTATAATGTACGTATTTCAAAATTTTTCAGCAGATATTTTTTGGTTTTAACACACAATGATATGTTAAAAAATATTTCTTTTATTCCGTTGTTAAGTAATAATCAATCACTTAGAGGGGTGTAATCTGTGCATTGTCGCCTTTTATTTATTTTGGGGGCTATGCTGTGTGGCTGGGCAATTAATAATAAGGCACTATATAAGGTATACAAAAAAAGCCATTCCGCAAAGAATGGCTTTTTTGTGTAAATAAAAAAGTTAGAAAATTAATATTTTTTCTCAACGAGCACACGCCAGCCAAATGGGTCTTCCGCCTTTCCATATTGGATTTCGTTCATTTGCTGTTTAAGGATTGGGCCCCAAGCATCAATGTCCTCTAATTTAGGCAATTCAAGCACTTCATCAGGGTATCCTATGGCCTCAAAATTGTTAAGCACTACAGCGGTGCCACAGCCAAATACTTCTTTTAATTCGCCATTTTTGTGAGCTTCGTAAACTTCTTTTACAGAAACCGGACGCACTTCCACCTTCCAGCCGTTTTCTTTAGCCAAAGTAATTAAGCTATCGCGGGTTACGCCATTGAGTATGCGCTCGCTAGTGGGGGCGGTGAGCAAAGTATCGCCAATGCGCACAAAAATGTTCATGGTTCCAGCTTCTTCAAAATACTGGTGAGTGGCGGCATCGGTCCAGATGATTTGGTCGAACCCCTCCTCATTGGCAAGGGTAGTGGGGTAGAAGGAAGCACCGTAGTTACCAGCAGCCTTGGCAAAGCCCACACCACCATTAGCGGCACGCGAGTAGTGGTCTGCCACTTTCACGCGCAGAGGCTTGTTGTAGTAGTTTGGAGCATAAGAGCAAATAATGGCAAAGAGGAACTCGTGAGAGCCACGCGCAGAAATTACATCTTCGGTAGAGAAAAGCACAGGACGAATGTAGAGGGAGGTTCCATAAGTTTCTGGCACCCAGTTTCTATCTACATCGATAAGGGCTTTTAAGCCATCCATAAACACTTCTTCTGGAATAGAAACCATGCCTAGACGCTCAGCCGATTTGTTGATGCGTTCAAAGTTTTTCTCAGGACGGAAGAGGTACACCTCACCATTTTCGCCTTTGAAAGCCTTCATTCCCTCAAAGCAGGCCTGCCCATAGTGGAAGGCGTGCGTAGCAGGAGAAAAGCTTAAATTGCCAAACTCACGAATTTCAGGCTCGCCCCATTTGCCATCTTTGTATTGGCAGATGAGCATATGGTCTGCAAAAGTTTTTCCGAAAACTTTACTTTCAAAAACTTCGGGCGTTAGTCGGGATTTTTCAATCTTTTGAATCTTCATAATCTATGCTTATAATAATTATACATCAAAATTTGAATCAAAAATAATCAAAAAAAACATACCACTAAGCATTTAATTTTATAAATTGCGTAAAAAATCAAAAAAAACTATGCTTAAGCGCGAAATTTTGACCACTGCCGATGGCTCCAAAACGCTCTATATTCCCGAGTGGGACGAGCATTATCATTCCAAGCACGGCGCCTTGCAAGAAGCCCAGCATGTATTTATAGCCCATGGTTTAGCCCAATTTTGGGAGCAGGATTGTAGTATTTTGGAATTTGGTTTTGGAACAGGGCTAAACGCTTTGCTCACATTGTTTTCGCCACATGGAAAAGTGAAATATCACACACTCGAAAAATATCCTATGATGCCCGATGAAGTGCAAGCGCTGGATTATCCCAAACTTTTTGCCGAATTTTATAAGCAAGAAGAAAATGCAATTTTGCCTATTTTTGAGAAAATTCATGCAGTGGAATGGGGCGAATACCAAGAAATTACGCCAGATTTTAGCCTAAAAAAGGAGCAAGCCGATTTTAAAGAGGTGGAGCTATCGGAGGAAATGTATAATTTGGTATATTTTGATGCCTTTGGGAAACGAGTGCAACCAGAATTATGGCACGAATCGATTTTTGAAAAAATATATAAATCACTTAAAAAGAACGGATTATTTACCACCTATGCCTGCAATGGCGATACCAAACGCGCTTTGAAAGCCGTAGGTTTCAGCGTGGAAAAGAAACCTGGACCTCCAGGCAAACGAGAAATGATAAACGCATGGAAAGATTAGACGCATTCACGATTAGAGTTTACGGAATTTTGATTCATAACAACCAATTAATGAGGCTGAAAGAGCCTTTTTGGGGAGAGGTTTTATACAAAATGCCAGGCGGTGGTTTGGAGTTTGGCGAAGGGACTTTGCAGTGCCTAGCACGCGAACTGAAAGAAGAGCTGAATTTAACGCTCGATCAAGCAGAACTTTTTTATGTGCAAGAGGATTTCATTCGTTCAAAATTTAAAACCAATGAGCAGCTTTTTACGGTGTATTATAAAATTTCTTGCAAAGATTTAGCTGATTTACAAATCATTGATAAAAACATTGAGGAGGTAAATTGGATAGATTTAGACCAATTGTCGCCAGAAGATATGAGCCTTCCTGTGGATAAAATTGTGGTGGGTAAACTTAAAAGCCTTATCAAAGAACTTTGACGAAGCTTTCAATAAAATACGAAGAATCAAAAAATAGCCCCAAATATCATTTTTTTAGCCTAATTAAAAAGTGTATTTTTGCTGTTTAATTAAAGGAAAAACGGAATGGCAATAGAAATAAAAGAAGTAAGCAATGCAAGTGATTTAAAGCAGTTTATACAATTTCCTATGCAAATGTATAAGGAGAATCCCTATTATGTTCCGCCTTTGATTAGCGAAGAACTTGCGGCACTAAGTCACGAAAAAAACGAATTGTACCAAGAAGGAAAAGCCAAATCTAAGTATTTTTTGGCGTACAAAAACGGCGAAATCGTGGGGCGTATTGCTGCAATGATTAATTACCAAGAGGTTAAAGAACAGGGCGTTCCGAGAGCAAGATTCGGTTGGTTCGATTTCATTGACGATAAAGAAGTGAGCCAAAAATTGCTTGAAAAAGCCATAGAATTTGGTAGAGCAGAGGGCTTGAAAGAAATCGAAGGTCCCGTAGGGCTTACCAATCTCGATCGTGCAGGATTGCTCACCAAAGGGTTTGACAAAGTGGCGACTATGGTGACGCTGTACAATCATCCCTATTATGAGGAGCATTTGCTAGCGCACGGCTTTGAAACAGCCAAAGAATGGGTAGAATACGAGCTCTATATGCCAGAAACTTTGCCAGAAAAATTAAATAAATTCACGGATTTAATCCAAAAACGATACAAAATCAAAATCAGAGAGTTAAAATCTAAACAAGATTTATTGCAAATCGTAGACCCAATGTTTGAGTTGCTTGATAAAACTTATGGGCATCTAAGTAGCTATGTGCCAATTACTAAAAAGCAAATTCAGCAGTACAAGGATAAATACATCAATTTCGTAATTCCAGATTTTGTAACCGTGATAGAAGACGAATCAAGGAGAATGATTGCTTTTGCAATCACAATGCCTTCGTATTCAAAAGCATTGCAGAAAGCCAACGGAAAATTGTTCCCATTTGGCTGGTACCATTTCTGGAAAGCCAGCAAGAAAAATGATGCAGCCGCCTTCTATTTAATCGGGATAGACCCAGAATATCAAGGCAAAGGCGTAACCGCAATTATTTTCTCTGAAATGTACAAAACTTTCAAAAAATATGGAATTTCATATCTAGAAACCAATCCAGAATTAGCAGAAAATAAAAGCATACAAACTTTATGGAAAGATTATGACCCTGTGAACCACAAGCGTCGCAAAAGTTACCGAAAAGACATCTAAAGGCTTGGTTCGAAGCTTTCGAAGCTGCCATCATCATAAAAGCAAATTACTCGTGTGATTTGCTTTTCTTTTTTGGTAGCTACCACATTTTGCTCTTGAGGTTCTTGTTTCGGAGAGGGCAGAGCAGGGGTAGGATTTTTCTCTTCTTGAATTTCTTCATTTTTAACGCTTGTATTTGGCGAAATTTCGTCTTCTTGTACGCTTTCGTACGGAATATCGTCAAATAAAGAAGGTAAAATCGGCTTATTTTCCGTTTTTTTACTCATAATTGCTTTATTTTCAATTTCATACATCGGTAATTTTTTTAGCATAAGATATTCCCACCTTAGTTCAGGAAATTTTTCTTTCACTTTTAGTAAAAAATCAAGGCTAGGATTATTTCTTCCCGATAGGATATGCGAGATAGAAGAGCGCTGCACATCAATTTTTTCGGCAAATTCTGCAGCGTTAAGATTGTAAACTTCTAAAATATTTTCGATAACTTTTTTATAGTCCATATACAAATATAAAAAATATTTTACAATATTAAAATGTATTTTCAGCTATTTTCACTTAAAGTAAATTTAATATTTCACTTTAATTAAATGATATAAAAAATTAATATTCATATTTTTATATATCTAAATTATATTATTATTAAAAATAAATTCTTAGACTGACAAAATAGCATTTCGCTATATTTTTGAGTAATGTGAACATTTTTAATTGTTGTAATTTGTAAACATAAATTGTAATTGAATTCAATTTTGTATCTTTACTTTATGAATTTAGAATCGCTATTTAATCAATATAATGTTTGGAAGGAAGGTGGGCTCAATCATCGCTATTTTCCACCACAGCTTGTCGAAGATTTATTACAAAGTAATGCATATCAATCTGAAATCATTGGTCAATCGTTTCAAGGTAGATCAATTCATAAGTTAACTTTGGGTATAGGTGAGCGCAAAGTGTTGCTATGGAGCCAAATGCACGGCAATGAGAGCAGTGCAACGCGTGCGATGTTTGATATCTTTAAACTGCTTACAAATCCTGATTTTAAAGAATTTTCAGATGAATTGTTGCAGAAAATTCAAATTGAATTTATTCCCCAGTTGAATCCCGATGGAGCATATGCTTATACCCGCAGGAATGCCATGGGGATAGATGTAAACAGAGACTTTTTGCAGACAGCAAGCCCTGAGATGCAAGTGCTACAAACACAAGTAAAATCAAAAGTTTACAAATGTTTATTTAATTTACACGACCAGAGAACGATATTCAATGTTTACAATTCACAACAGCCTGCTACGCTATCCCTTTTAGCACCTGTGTCTGATAAGAAAGGAACGATTACAGATTCTCGTAAACAATCGATGCACTATGTAAGTGAAATTTACAAAAGTTTACAAATGTATCAATTGAATATTGCTCGATTTAGTGATGAATTTTACCCCAAAGCGACGGGAGATAATTTTCAAAAATGGGGAATTCCAATTATTTTGTTTGAGTCGGGACATTTTCCAAATGACTACCAACGAAACGAAACGAGAAAAATTACAGCTTTCGGAATTTTGGCAGGATTGTATAATATTGCATTCAATGATGAAATTGCAGAAGATGCTTTAGAAGTTTATCATGCAATTCCGCAAAATGACAACAAAGCGATAGACATCATTTATCGTTCGGTTGTGCTGACTGATGGCCAAAGAGAATTTGTAACAGATATAGGTGTGCAGTATGAAGAAGTGCTAAATCGTGAAAAGCAGGCCATTGACTTTGTACCTAAAATATATGAAATAGGAGATTTGTCGGATCGCATTGCACACGAAACTAAACTCGCTGAGAATTGCGTGTTTCATAAGAACCCTAATCGAGTGCCCAAAATCGGCGAAATAATCGACTTATAGAAAAACAAAAAAGGAAGTTTGTGCAAACTTCCTTTTTTAATTATATAAAAATTCAATTTTTATTAATTTTCTGCTACGAGAGATTTCACTAATTTAATCACATTTGGCATTGCAACATTTGCAGCATTAAGCACTTCTTCATGAGAAACTGGAATACTGATTTCTGGTCCACCCAAATCGGTGATGACAGAAAGTGCCGCCACACGCATTCCTTGGTGTCTTGCCACAATCACTTCTGGCACAGTACTCATTCCTACTGCGTCACCGCCCAAGATTCGCACCATTCCGTATTCGGCAGGAGTTTCAAAGGTAGGACCTTGCAAGCCTACATACACACCTTTTTTGATATCAATATTTTCTCTTTTAGCGATCTCGTCAAATTTGGCAATAAAATCATAATCATAAGCCTTGCTCATTTCTGGGAAACGAGGACCAAATTCTTCCATGTTTTGCCCTCTCAAAGGATGCTCTGGAAACATGTTGATATGATCTCTAATCACCATAACATCACCTACTTTAAAATCTGGATTCACTCCGCCAGAAGCATTAGAAACGATTAAGTTCTTGATGCCTAAAAGATGAAAAACTCGGAAAGGAAAAGTTACCTCTTTCATGCTGTAGCCCTCATAGTAGTGGAATCTACCCGCCATTAGAAGCACTTTTTTGCCCTCAAGCGTACCAAAAATAAGCTCGCCGTTGTGTCCTTTTACCGTAGTTTGCGGAAAATCAGGAATTTCGGTGTAAGGGATTTTTACGATTGGCTTGACTTCATCTTTCAAAGCCCCAAGACCAGAGCCCAAAACAATCGCAAATTCAGGAATTTCTCCCCCGATTTTATCTTTAATGTAATTAGTTGCTTCTTGAATTTTTTTGTACATAATTGCTAATGATTTCGTTAAACTTATCTGGCTGATCGATGCCAATTGAAATCGGAAGATAGTACAATTTTTTGACAATTCCATGCTCTTGGCTCAATCTCATGTAATCTTTTTCGGTTGTTAACATAATTTTAGGCGAAGGCAAGGATTCATAAGCACCGATAATTTCTTTGATGTCATTAGGCTTAAAGTCGTAATGATCAGGATATTTTAAATGTTTCACCGAAACAAATTTGCTTTTTGCATGTTTCACTAAATCATCGCTTTTTGCAATTCCCGTGATAAGTAACGCATGGCAATCTTCTGCTTGGCGAATGTCTGCATTAAACGAAATATTGTATATCGTATCACTATAATTTATGTGAGAAAAGAAGACTTCTTGCTCTGGCAATAATTTCAATTCTCGTTTAATTTTTTCTTTTTCCTCTTCGCTTAAATCAGGCGGGCATTTTGTAACCACGATCACATTGGCACGCTTGGCACCACTGCGTGGCTCGCGCAGGTTTCCCATTGGCAGCACATAATCTCTGCTATACAACTCATTGTAATCGGTGAGCAAAATATAAAATCCAGCCTTGAGTGCACGATGCTGAAAAGCATCATCTAAAACCACAACATCCAAGGCAAATCGCTGAAATAATTCCTTAATAGCTTCTACACGATTTTCTCCCACACTCACGACAATTCTATTTTTAAATCGATGAAAAAACATCATAGGTTCATCGCCGATTTGTCGCGCATTGGAATCGTAGTTTGCTACCAAAAATCCCGAAGTTCTGCGGCCATAGCCACGGCTGAGTGCGGCTACTCGGTAATTTTTTCTAAGCAAATCTAGTACATACACGGTATGTGGTGTTTTTCCTGTTCCGCCAGTCGATAAATTACCGATTACAATTACAGGTTTTTTAAAACTTTTTACGGGGAATAGACCGATTTTGTATAATAAATTTCTAGTACTCGTTACTCCCCACCACATAGCCGATAGGGGCGCCAATAGTTTTCGCCAATTCATAGTGCAAATATAATTTCGATAAAGGAATTTTTAAGAATGATTTTTAAAAGTTTTTAGATGAGAAAGGTGTTAAAAATAATACCTACCAAAATCGCAAATAGTATACTGAACAAACTTCCCGTAATCTCGCGTGAAATCTGGTTTTTGTCACGATGCGAATTGGCAAAAATCACATATAAAAATTTAGCTATAATTAAAAATCCAATCGGTGGAAATTCGTTTAAAAATATAAAGGTTACAACAAGAAGTCTTTCTAAAACGCCAATGTATTTTCCCCAAGAATTGCTTGGTGAAAAATCGCTTGAATTTAATTTTTTTTGGTCTAAAAAACTCGAAATCAAAATAGAAGCAGGGCTTGTATTGATTATATAAGCGAGCAGAACAATGGCTACGCGATATATTTGTTCATCGCCTGCACTTCTATAATATAAAGGAAATAGCAAATAGCCAAAAATGGCAATTTTGGTGATTTGTGAATATAAAAATCGATAAAAATAGGATTTTTGTTTTAATAAAAATTGAACGACATCGATGAGTAAAAAAGCACCTATTACCCAAAGGGTGGTTGTCCAATATTTCCCGAAATAATAAAAAATCGGCACACTTAGAGCTAGAACTATACCCAAGTGCAATAATAATTTGAGTGTAGAATCAATGCGTTTTAGTGGATTTTTGCTCCAAAAAACGGGCGAAATAAAGAATTCTGTGAAGAAATAAAGTAAAAAAAGTGATAATAAATATTGGTACATAAATCTATGTCAAATGAAAAATTCTATGCAAAAGTAAGGTGGATTTTTCAGCTAGAAAAATCCACCTTCAAAAATTTATAAGAAGTTGTATAATTATAGATTATACGCCTCTTGTGCCATTTCCAGCTCCTCGTTGGTCGGGATTACAAGCACTTTAATTTTTGAATCTTCTGTATTGATTTCGCGAGCTTCTCCACTGCGAATTTTGTTTTTCTCAGCATCAATTTTGATGCCTAAGTATTCCAAATCTTTAGTAGCTAATGATCTGAAGAAATCACTATTTTCACCAATTCCTGCAGTAAATACAAGTGCATCTACGCCATTTAATGCTGCGATGTAGGCACCGATGTATTTTTTGATTCGGTAGGTGTTCATAGCTAGTGCTAATTGGCAATCTTTGTTTCCATTTTCTGCCTCAGATTCAATGTCTCGCATATCGCTGTAGCCAGTTAAGCCCTTCATTCCGCTTTCTTTAGACAAGAAATTAGAAACTTCTTCTGGAGACCAGTTGTTTTGCTGTTGTAAAGTTACCACAACAGAAGAATCGATTGATCCACAACGAGTTCCCATGATAAGTCCATCGTTTGGTCCATAGCCTAGAGAATGGTCTACCGCTTCACCCTTGTTCACAGCAGTCATAGAGCAACCATTTCCGAGGTGGATTGTGATTAATTTTTTAGAATCATCTTTTAAGTATTCGTAGGCTTTTCTAGTTACATATTTGTGAGAAATCCCGTGGAATCCGTAAAGTCTAATTCCAGTTTTGTCGGTTTTATCCTTTGGAATGGCGTAACGATATACAAATTCTGGCAAAGTTTTGAAGAATGAAGTATCAAATACAGCTACTTGTGTAGCATTGCTAAATAATTTTTCGGCTACTTCAATTCCTTTTAAATTGGCAGGATTGTGTAGGGGAGCCAATGGGAAAAGACTTTTGATTTTTTCTTTTACCTCATCTGTGATTTTTACAGTTTCAGTAAACTCTTGCCCTCCATGCACTACACGGTGAGCTACAAGATCCACATCTTCCACATTGCTGATTACACCGATTTCTTTGTCGAGCAATCTCGCCGTAACTTCTTTCAGAGCCACTTCGTGGTTCGGAATTTCTAATTCATCAGAAAATTTACCTTTTTCTGTTTTGTAATGAATTGCAGAAACCTCAAGCCCGATACGCTCAACAAGCCCGTGTGCAAGCACTTTTTCTTGTGGCATTTCAAACAATTGAAATTTAAGCGATGAGCTTCCCGAATTGATTACTAATATTTTTTTATCCATTATACTATTATTTTATGATTAAAAATCTTGTGCCTGAATCGCTGTGATGATTACAGTATTGAAGATATCATCTACAGTACAACCTCTACTTAAATCGTTTACAG
Source organism: Ornithobacterium rhinotracheale (assembly GCF_022832975.1). Lineage (NCBI taxonomy): Bacteria > Pseudomonadati > Bacteroidota > Flavobacteriia > Flavobacteriales > Weeksellaceae > Ornithobacterium > Ornithobacterium rhinotracheale. Next base: position 1,373,647 of record NZ_CP094846.1, read on the forward strand.
GGCGGTTAAGTCCTTGTAACATAGGTCCAATGGCGATAGCACCAGTTTCTCTTTGCACCGCTTTGTAGGTGTTGTTTCCTGTGTTCAAATCTGGGAAGATTAAGACAGAAGCTTGCCCTGCTACCTCAGAATCAGGCATTTTTTGACGACCTACATTGGCATCTACAGCCGCATCATACTGGATAGGACCTTCGATTTTCAAATCTGGGCGTTTTGCTTTTACCAATTCAGTTGCTTCTCGCACTTTGTCTACATCGGCACCTTTTCCTGAGTTTCCAGAAGAGTAAGAGAGCATTGCCACTTTTGGTTCAATTCCAAAGGCTGCAGCACTATCGGCTGATGAAATAGCAATTTCTGCCAATTGCTCAGCAGTTGGGTTTGGATTGATAGCACAATCGCCGAATACAGAAACTCTATCTTCTAGACACATAAAGAATACAGAGCTCACAATTGAACAACCTGGCTTTGTTTTGATAAATTGTAAGGCAGGGCGAATGGTGTGTTGCGTAGTGTGTACAGCTCCAGAAACCATTCCGTCGGCATCGCCTTTGTAAATCATCATAGTACCAAAGTAGGAGACATCTCGCATAGTGTCTCTTGCCATATCCATATTTACCCCTTTGTGTTTTCTCAGCTCGTAGAATGTATTGGCATAGTCCTCAAACTTATCAAAGTTTTCAGGGTCTACAATTTCCACATTATTAAAGTCTACTTGCAGATTTAGTTCTTTTAATTGCGCGTGTATTTGGTCGTGATTGCCGAGTAGCACAATGTCCACAATTCCCAATTTTGAGAGCCTTTCAGTAGCCGTCAAAATTCTAGGGTCGCCAGATTCTGGTAAAACGATTTTTTTACGTGCTTTTTTAGCCGTATCAATCAAGCTGTACTGGAACATCATAGGCGTTACCACTTGATTTTGATAGGAATTCATAGATTGTATAAAGTTTTCTGGCGAAACGAATTTTCCAAATGTATCTAAAGAAGATTGAATTTTAGTAATTTTTTCTTTTGAAACATTAGAGCGGATAGCACCAATTTTTTGAGTAGTTTCATAAGTTCCAGTTTTTACCGAAACGATAGGCACATTTTGTTGAGTACCCTCTATCAGTCGCATGATTGTTTCTTCTGGTTTAATTCCACCTGTCAAAACAATGCCTGCCACGCTTGGGTACTTGGCAGAGTGGTGCGCTTGCAAGGAGCCGAGAATGATGTCGGCACGGTCGCCCGGGGTGATTACAAGCCCATTTTGCTCTAAATGATTTAAAAAGTTGGGCAATTGCATAGCTCCCACAGCAAATTTCCCAGTGAGATTGCTTAAATTTTCTTTTCCAACGAGTACCTCGGCATCTAATTCAGCCACAATTTCCTCGATGCTTGGATTTTGCAATTCGGAGACGAGCGGAACGATGATTTTCTCCACATTTTCTGGTAAATATTTATCTAAATGTTGTTTTAAAGCCTCAACATTTTCCTCTTGAATTTTATTAGCTACAATTCCAATGACTTGAACATCACGATTTTGGAAAGACTTGTAAGCCATCTCAAGGTTTCTATCAAACTCCTTAAAAGTTTTATCGATTCCAGTACTGATTAAAAGTACAGGTAAACCTAAGTTTTTAGCGATATTCACATTCCAATCAAACTCAAAAACGCTGCTACCACCCATAAAATCGGTACCTTCCACAAGGACGAAATCGTGGGTGCTTTCTAATTGTTTGTATTTAGCAATGATTTTTTCAAGAGAATCAGCGATTTTACCTGAATTTCTGTTGCGAATCAGCTCATCACGAGTTACCGCATAGCTTTCATCATAAGAAGAATTAAGCCCAAAATGACTTAAAATCGTTTCGATATGATTGTCTTTTTCCTCCTCGCTAGCCACCACGGGTTTAAAGTAAGCTACCTTTGCCATTTTTCCGAGCAAAGATTGCATAAGTCCTAAAATAATCATTGATTTACCACTGTGTGGCTCCAGTGTTGCAATGTATAATCCTTTATTCATTTTAAATTGAGTGTAAAATTCACCCCAAAGTTACGGATTTTCTTGCGTTTTTACCCTCGATTTTTGGAAAAGATTTTAAATATTTTTAAATTCTTGCATTCTGGCTTTAATTTACTTTCTTTATGCACAGATTCTAGCACAGCACTTGGGCTGCTGCTATTGAATGTTTATTTTAATTCTGCTTAGAAATAGATAATTAAGATTTACTTCCCTTTCTTAACGCCTCAATAATTGGGCGCAGATTTTCCCTTCTGCGAGTAGGGTTTTTATCGATAGGTTGATATTTTCCGCTGGCGATGCCTCGTTGCAAAATCACGGCTAAATATAAATCTTCGCGTGTTTTTTCGGGATCAAATTCCTTTTTTAAATCAATATTAAAAGCTCCGCCCGCAGTGTTCCATAAAAATGCCGAAAAGCCACCACGCAATTCTTTAATAATGTCGTAAGTTGTTTTGCCCGTTTCTTTATTAATCAGTTTACACAAAATCTGCCCACGAGAAGTCGAAAGTTGTTTCAATTTCTCTTCGTACTGGTCTGCCAATTCGTTGTAGCGTTTTTTGATGTAGCGTCTGCGTTCGCGTTTGCTAGTGATTTGGTCTGCACTGTCTTTTACCAAATAATATTCAGTCACCGCCTTTTGCAGAAAGGGATAGATGTCGTCTACACGGCGCTCGAGCCAGATGTAGTATTTTTTCTCGATGTCTTTGTTAAATTTTAAAGAATATGCGTTCACGTCTTGCAAAACGATTACATGTCGACTCCAGTTTAGTGAATCGATCTCGCTATCGCTCACCTCCTTATCAAAGTCGGGATTCTGCACTTGTGCACCAATCAGTCCCGAGATTAGTGTAATTCCTATGGCCAAAATTCTTTTCATATCACATGAGTGTTGTCAAAAATTATTCCTAACTTTCGAGTTCAAAAATAATTAAATTTAAAACTAAATGAAAGATACATTTTTTAAGGCTAAAAGTCTTGATTTTTTAGAAAAATATTTAAATGTAGCATCGCCTACGGGCTATGAATCTGCCGGGCAAAAAATCTGGATAGATTACATCAAAAATTATGTAGACGAAGTGCGCACCGATGCCTATGGCACGGCTTACGGAATTATTAATCCCGAGGCGGAGTTTAAAGTAGTAATCGAGGCGCATGCCGATGAAATTTCGTGGTTTGTAAACTATATTACAGATGACGGATTGATTTATGTCGTGCGAAATGGTGGCTCAGACCAAGCCATTGCGCCATCTAAACGCGTAAATATCCATACCGAAAAGGGAATTGTGGAAGGCGTATTCGGCTGGCCAGCTATTCACACACGCCAGCATGGCAAAGACGAAGCTCCAAAAATCGAATCAATTTTTATTGATATCGGAGCCAAAGACAAAAAGGAAGTAGAGAAAATGGGCGTGCATGTGGGCTGTGTGATTACTTATCCCGATGAGTTTAAAATCATGAACGATAGATATTTCTGTTGCCGTGCGCTCGACAATAGAATTGGTGGCTTTATGATTGCCGAAGTGGCGCGTTTACTCAAAGAAAACAAGAAAAAATTGGATTTTGGGCTATACATTACCAATTCGGTGCAGGAAGAAGTGGGACTAAATGGAGCCAAAATGATTACCGAAACCATTAAGCCAAATGCTGCTATCATTACCGATGTTACGCACGATACCACCACGCCGATGATTGATAAGAAAAAAGAAGGCGAACAAAAATGTGGAGATGGTCCCGTGATTGCCTATGCGCCATCGGTGCACCATACATTGCGCACAATCATTGAAAAGGCCGCCAAAGACAACAAAATTCCGTTTCAGCGTGCGGCGCTTTCTCGCTACACAGGAACCGACACCGATGCCTTTGCATACAGCAATGGCGGAGTGCCTTCAGCATTGTTGAGCTTGCCACTTCGTTATATGCATACTACGGTAGAAATGGTGCACAAAGATGATGTGCAAAACTTAATCCAGCTGATGTATGAATCATTGCTAAAAATCGAGAATAATCATAATTTTAGCTATTTTCAAGACTAAAAGCTGATTTTTTATCACAATTCACAGAATGACAAAATTTGTTTTTAAAGCATTTTTTGTCATTCTTTTTTTTGTAACACTTGTCATTCCGAATCAAGTTCGGAATCTTAGAAAAATCGTAATTTGAGTTTTTTTTTAAACCTACGATGGGCACAGAATGAACGATGAGAATAAAAAAATAAAGCCGTAAAAGATAGGGGCGGGCAGAAACCGCTCAAAAAATCATTAAAAAACCGAACCCCGCTAATTATTTTCTATAGCGTCATGTGGCATTTGTCTTTCATACAGAAAAGCGATAGAAACAATTAAAGTCGCTACACCCACTGCGAGAAGTGCTAAGCCAAATAGCAAAGACGGAAAGAAAATTAATCCAATAACGAGTATGATAATACTAAAATATTTCATAGCTCAATCTTTCCTACGAAGTTAGGAAAAAATTCTTGAATCTGAAACAATTAGTTCAATTTTTTATTATTTAATAACCTTAATTGGAGCGCTGAGTAATTTTTTCTCATAAAGTGAAAATCCTGCAGGAATTTTGTCAGTATTTTGTGTAGATGGAGGACTTATGAGAAAATAAATATCTAAATTTTTTAATTTCTCGTAATTCACATTTGTATTGACAAAATATACATTATAGAAATCATCGGGTAGCGGATTTTTAACTTCTATAATGATTGAAGAATGTTTAGGGATTTTAAATAAATTATTGTTATGTTGTTCAATTTCATTGAACATTTTGATGAACTTGTTATGATTATTTATTTGTTCAATTGTTGCAGCATCTGTAGAATCTATTGGAGGAATGGGTATGGCTAAATCTGCAATAAAATACGATTGAAAATTAACAAATTGCCCATTTTTATCTTTGCCCATAATATACAATTTATTGTGAATTAATTTATCTTCTGGGGCAAAATACTGTAGTTCAAAAGGATTAAACTTTATTATAAAATTTTCATCTGAGTTATTTTTAATTTTTATTTTAATTGTTGGCTGATTGAAGCTTATAGTATCTTGCTCACAAGAAATAGCAAGGTCTTCGGTTTTATTACAGGAAATAATCATCAAAAGAACAAATAATATTTCCAAAGAATAGCATTTACTCCACATGATATTAAATTTAATTTTTTGATGCTAACAATTTAAGAATAAAAACATAGATGAAAAAATTTTTTTGATTAAATATTGCAACTTAAAATTTTGTGTAAGGTTTAAGGAGGTAAGCGTGTGTCATTCCGAACTTGATTCGGAATCTCTAAAAATCGGAATTTGATATATTTCAACAATAAATTTACGCGTAAATTGAATGAAACTTGGGTTTAGGGATTTTTAAAAAAGCGATTTAGTTGCGTGAAAAATCAAAATTTGGGTAGCGGCTTGGATGGTAGCAACTTCTAGCTTTAAAAATTCCGTGCCGTAGGTAAACCCCGTTTCATTCTTGAATTTTTGCTTCGTTTTGGTTCAAGCCAAAATGAAGATAAGGTAATTTAGACCCTAAATCAAGTTCAGGGTGACAAGGCGTTGTAAATTTTGTGTGGTAATGTCATCCCGAACACGATTTTGGAATCTTTGTGAATTCTAAAATATTATATGTGAAATTTAAAACACTTATAAAGTTAAAATTCCGTGTGGGGTAGCACCTATTACCCCACACGGAATTTTGATTCTCACGCTTAAAAAAAACGATTTTTAGCCTAATTTAAACATTGTTTTCAGTCAAAGTTCTTTCTTTATTCTTGTACACCCATTTCACGATTAAAATGCTCAATTCGTAAAGTAAAAGCAATGGAATAGAAGCGATTACCATACTTAAAATATCGGCTGGGGTAATGATTGCGGCAATGGTGAGTACGACCACAAAAGCGTGTTTTCGGTAGGTTTTCATGAAATTGGGCGTTACCAAATCAATTTTAGCCAAGAAATACACAAAAATAGGCAGCAAGAACACCACGCCCGTAGAAAGCGTTGTCTGTACAAAAACTGAAATATAACTCAATAATTTCCAATTGTTTTCCACGCCAAACGGCTGAAAAAAGTACATGAAATGAACCGAAAGTGGCATGATAAAAAAGTAGCTGAATCCCACGCCAAACAAGAAAAACATCACGGTAAAAAACATGGTGAGATTGCTATATTTTCGTTCCATAGGCGTGAGCCCAGGTTTTATGAATTGAAAAATTTCGTACACCACATAGGGCAGAGCGATGATGAGTCCCGCAACTAAAACCACACCGATAATCGCCGTGAATTGTCCGCCAAATTCAAGGTTGGTGAGTTCGGTCTGGATATCGAAATTCTTTGGGAAAAGATCGCCATACCCCGTGAAATTTCCAATTTTGTTGAACACCGTGTAGGTGATAAAATTTGATTTGAGTGGAGCCATGATAAAATCCAGAATCTGTTGCCAAAATACCGCTGCCAAAATTGCTCCTATAACCACGCCCACAAGCGCTCGCAGAAGATGTTTACGGAGTTCGGCGACATGATCCAGAAATGGCATATCGTCTTTTGATGTCGTATTGTTATTGTTCACTTAATCCTTCGTTTGTTAGTACATGGAAATCTATAATTCCAAAATAATCGTTGTTGTCATCCACTACTATAAGCTGCCCAATTTTGTTCTGGTTGATAATTTTAAGCGCATCCACCGCGAGCACATCCTTATGAATAGTTTTGGGCGCAAAAGTAGCAATATCATTTGCTTTTATACCTTTCAAATCAGAATATTTTTGCAACATTCGGCGCAAATCTCCGTCGGTAATCACGCCCACAATTTTGCCTTTTTGTTCCACCACGGTGATCCCGAATCGTCCCGAAGTAAGCGACTGAATCACTTCTTTTATGTCGGCATCGATGTCCACACGCGGTTTCTGGCTTGGGTCTACCATATCAGCCACTTTCCACGAAAGCTTTTTGCCCAATGAGCCCCCAGGGTGAAACACACCAAAATCTTCTTTGGTAAAGTTTTTCAGCTTTTTCAAAATCACGGCAATAATGTCGCAAATCACCAGCTGAACGGTAGTACTCGTCGTAGGAGCCACATCCAAGTATCCCAATTCACGAGAAACCGTAGTATCGAGCACAATATCGGCGTTTTTGGCCAAATAAGACTGCATATTTCCTGTGATAGCAATCACTTGTGAGCATAGTTTTTTGATGGATGGAAGAGCATTTTTAATTTCTGCGGTATTTCCTGATTTAGAGAGTACTATGGCAATATCTTCAGGAGCTAAAAGTCCCAAGTCGCCATGCAAAGCCTCGCCAGCATGCAAGAATTGGGCGCGCGTTCCTGTGCTGTTGAGCGTCGCTACCATTTTCTCGGCAATAGGCTTATTTTTGCCTACGCCCACTAGCACTAATTTTCCTTTGCAGTTTTTGCAAGTGTTAATGCAATTTACAAAAGATTCATTAAGGTTTTCGCCTAAATGTAGAATTTCTTTTGCTTGTAGTTGCAAGAGCTCTTTCGTGTATTTTAAAATTTCTTCTGATTTCAAGGTGATAATATTTGTTGTTTAAAAAATTTATCGTACTTTTATATCTACAAATTTAAGAAGTCTTTTTGAATTTATATTATGTCATCGAAAAATTATCAATTAAAAGCAGCTCTTAAAAAGCATTTTGGCTTTAATTCATTTAAAGGGCAACAAGAAGAAATCATTACCTCTCTGCTCGATGGAAAGGATACCTTTGTGTTGATGCCAACTGGAGGAGGAAAGTCGCTTTGCTATCAGCTTCCTGCACTTATGCAAGAGGGAACGGCTATTGTGATTTCCCCATTGATTGCTTTGATGAAAAACCAAGTAGATGCCATAAGAGGGTTGCACGAGGAAGAGGGCATTGCACATGTACTGAACTCTTCGCTCAATCGTGCGCAAATCGCTAAAGTGCTGGATGATATTTCGACAGGTGTAACAAAACTTCTTTATGTAGCCCCAGAATCTTTAACCAAAGAAGAGTATGTGAACTTTTTTAAAAATGTCAAAATTTCATTTTTTGCCATTGATGAAGCACACTGTATATCGGAATGGGGGCACGACTTTAGACCCGAATATAGAAATATAAAGTCTATTATTCAAAAAATTGGAGAACAGCCGATTATTGCCCTTACAGCTACCGCAACACCAAAGGTACAAGAGGATATTCAGAAAACACTTGGCATGTCCGATGCGCTTGTGTATAAGGCTTCGTTCAACCGCCCGAATTTGTTTTACGAAGTACGCCCTAAAGTAGACATCGATAAACAAATTATTAAATTCATTAAAACCAGAAAAGGACAATCGGGAATTATCTATTGCCTAAGCCGTAAAAAGGTAGAGGAAATGGCGCAAACGCTTGAGCTAAACGGAATTTCTGCATTGCCATATCACGCTGGATTGGATGCCAAAACGCGTGCCGAGCATCAAGATAAATTCTTAATGCAGGATGTAGACATCATCGTCGCGACGATTGCCTTTGGTATGGGAATCGATAAGCCTGATGTGCGTTTTGTGATTCACTATGATTTTCCAAAAAGTTTGGAAGGCTATTATCAAGAGACAGGCCGTGCAGGCCGTGATGGAGGCGAAGGCTATTGCTTGGCGTTTTATGATTACAAAGACATTGAAAAACTTGAAAAATTCCTTTCGGGAAAACCTGTTTCTGAGCGCGAAGTGGGATTGCAATTGCTCAACGAAGTAGTTTCGTATGCAGAAACTTCGATGTCGCGTAGAAAATTCTTACTACACTATTTTGGGGAAGAATTTGATGAGGTGAATGGAGAAGGCGCGGATATGGATGATAATATGCGCAATCCTAAAAAAATGATTGAAGTTTCTAAGGAACTCAAAATATTTTTGGAAATCATCGATAAAACCAATCAAAAATTGAAATTAAAAGATTTGGTAAAATTGCTCGTGGGCAAAAACACAGTAATTACTAAATCCTATTCACTAGAAACCGAAGATTTCTTCGGGATAGGGAAAGACTATTCAGAAAGTTTCTGGAGAAGTATTGGTCGCCAGTCGATTGTAAACGATTTTGTTGAAAAAGAAGTAGAATCGTATGGAATTTTAAAATTGAATCAAAAGGCGTTTGATTTTATTGTAAAACCTTACAAATTCGAAATGGCAGAAGATCACGACTATGAGGCCTTGATGAATCAGCAAAATGATGAGCCTGCAGCAAGTGGTGGTGTGCTAGATGAAACATTGCTTAAATATTTACAAGAACAAAGAAAAAAATCATCTAAAAAACACGGAATTCCGCCTTTTGCAATTTTCCAAGATGCAAGTTTAGAAGATATGGCTTCACAATATCCTACAACCATGGAAGAGCTTACCAATATTTTTGGCGTAGGAGACGGAAAAGCCAAGAAATTCGGAAAACCGTTCATCGAGCTAATTGAACGCTATGTAGAAGACAATGATATTGAAAAACCAAACGACATTGTCATTAAGCAAATTGCCAATAAGTCTACTAATAAGGTGTACATAATACAAAGTACCGATAGAAAAATGAACTTGGAAGACATTGCCAAGGCTAAAGGTATGAGCATGGAGGAACTTCTTTCTGAAATGGAAAGTATTGTATATCAAGGGACAAAAATCAATATTAATTATTATATTGAGGAAGTGATAGATGAAGATTTGCAGGAGGAAATCATGGATTTCTTGATGGAAGATGCCGAAACTGATAGTTTGGCCGAATTGCTAGAAGAATTTGGCGATGCTCTAGATGAAGAAGAATTACGCCTTATGCGCATAAAATTCATTAGCGAAGTGGCAAACTAAAATTTATTAAAAATAAAAAGATTGGATCAAACATTATTACTCCTACTCATAGGATTATTAGCAGGACTCATCGGTGGACTTGTGGGGATAGGTGGTGGATTAATCATCGTGCCGTTTTTAGTTTTTCTAATGGGAATGTCTCAGCATGAAGCGCAAGGAACTAGTTTAGCCACATTGTTGTTACCACTTAGTTTTCTATCGGTATATAGTTACAACAAAGCAGGTTTCATTAATTGGAAATATGTAATGATACTCTCGCTCACCTTTATGATAGGAAGCTATTTTGGCGGAATGCTAGCTTTAAAATTAGACCAAAAAACACTTAAAAAAATATTTGGATTCATTATGATTTTAGGTGCAGCCAAAATGTTTTGGGATTCCTACAAATAAAACTTGCAAGTACTTTATAAAGTTAATAAAAATAAATAGCTTTGCATCTCGTTTAAAAAAGTAGAAATTCAAAGCATCTAATCAATGCATAAAGTAATTAATTTTCTAAGGTATTATTTAAGGCTATCCACCGATCGAATTCATAGCCAAAAAATTAAAAACAACCTATTGCAAGCCATTCCGTTTTGGGTGGGAGCCGTTATCACGGCATTATTTGCAATTTTCTATGCAGGATTATTTAGGTATGCCGAGGAAGCTTTAAGCATGATTTTAAGCTGGCACAAATGGATGGTTTTCATTCTTTTACCCTCTGCTTTTTTGCTGTCTTGGTGGCTAGTTGTAAAATTTGCCCCATACGCCAAAGGGAGTGGAATCCCACAAGTGATGGCAGCGGTAGAACTTTCTACGCCAAAGAATCATAAGAAAATACCTAAATTACTTAGTTTAAGGGTTTTATGTGTTAAGATTATTTCTAGTGCCATCATGGTAGTGGGCGGTGGAGCTATAGGTAGAGAGGGACCTACGATTCAAATTTCAGGTTCTATTTATAAGAAAATCAACGAATTATTGCCCGCCTCTTGGCCAAAAATTTCAAGAAAAAACATGATTATGACGGGTGCTGCAGCTGGGCTTTCAGCCGCATTTAATACGCCACTTGGAGGAATTGTTTTTGCCATAGAAGAACTCACAAGAACTCACTTAAGTTACTTTAAAACAGCACTCTTTACGGGAGTTATTATCGCAGGTTTTTTAACACAAAGTATCACAGGTCCTTATCTCTATTTAGGATTTCCAAGAATTGATGATATTTCCTCTTGGATTATATTTTCGGTGCTATTGGTAGCCGTGATTTCTGGAATTTTAAGTAGTTTGCTTTCGCAAGCAATGCTCAGCGTTTTAAAATTCAAAAAAACATTAAAAAATCAACGCCAAGAGGTTTATTTTTTATTAGTTTCCTCGCTAATTATTGCAACAATCGCCTATTTTATCAGCGAAGATATTTTAGGCTCTGGGAAAGAGTTAATGGAGCGTGTGCTCTTTACCGAAGAAAAAACACTACCTTGGTATACCCCTGTTTTAAGAATGATAGGCACAGGGCTTTCGTTCACATCAGGGGCTGCGGGAGGTATTTTTGCCCCAGCATTGGGCGCAGGAGCCACGGTAGGCTCTGTTGTAGCAGGGTGGTTTGCTTACACTTCATCAGAAATCAATTTGTTGATTTTAGTTGGGATGGTTTCGTTTTTGGTAGGCATCACGCGAGCTCCCTTTACATCGGCAATTCTTGTGATTGAAATGACCGACCGCCACAGCTTGATTTTCTATCTCATGTTTGCAGGTTTAGTTGCTTCGTTTGTAGCATTTAACATCAACAGGCACTCGTTCTATGATGTGCTTAAAATGGGCTATTTAAAAGATTTAAACGACGAAGATAGAAAAGAAAAAGCTACCGCTTTGGCAACTGAAACAGAAAAATTAAATGTAGCAACAGAAGTGCAAGGCGACAAAAGCGAAGAAGAAAGTATTAAAAAATAATGAGCGACTTAATACGTTTTATAAAAACTAGAATTAAAAGTATTGGGTTTGCAATAGAAGGTTTTTTGACTTTGATAAAAGAACCCAATGTTAAAGTACACATATTTGCAAGCATATTAGTTATTATTTTTGGCTTTTATTTTGAAATAACTACAGTTGAATGGGGGATTATTATCTTTTGTATTGCTTTGGTTTTAAGTTTAGAAGCTATAAATACAGCAATTGAAAATATAGCAGATTTCATTTCTCCTCAAAAAAACAATAAAATAAAAATCATTAAAGATGTTTCAGCGACAGCGGTTTTGATAGTCGCAATAGGAACTTTTATAATTGGTTTAATTATATTTATTCCGAAAATTTTGGCAAAAATATAGTTTGAAAAATAATTTTTTTTTAATTTTGGTATACCTACTGAAAATATCCAAAAAATGAAAAAAATCGTATTTTTTATATTTTTGAGTGTATTGATTTTCTCTTGTAAAAACAGCGATGATGACAATCATTTTGATGTCAATTTATTAAAGAATAAAACTTGGATTGTGCAAAAAGAATTGTCCAATAAAGTTTGGAACGATACACTGATTTTCAATGCAAATCATACCTCCATTCTAAAAACTAAATTGATAGATGGCTTGTGGAATAATACCGATGTTCAGATTTCTTCTCATTGGGAATTAAAGGGAAATCAAATCATTTTTTCAGATTTAAAGGTGAATTTAGTTTCATCTAAATCTCCTTGGATCAAAGAAGATGTTGAATGGGAAAAGGCTGTTTTTGGCGGTATCATGTACGGCAAAAGCGATGAAATTGAAGCCAAAGAAAAACCGACTTTCACTAAAAAAAATAAAGATATTTGGTATATTCAAAAACTCACCAAAAATCAATTGGTGGTACAAGACGATAATCGCCAGATTACGACTTATACCGCTCTATAAAATTATATAGAATTTATGATTTTTAAGGCTTAGGCTTTCTTTGGTTTTTCTTATTTTTGCTCAAAAGGAAGGGGGCAAAAAATGAATTTTGATAGAATTAAAGAAAAACTAGAAATCCTAGCAGATGCTGCTAAATACGATGTTTCTTGCTCATCGAGCGGAGGCAATCGTAAAAACAAAGGCGGACTGGGCAATAGCCATGCATCGGGAATTTGCCACAGCTTTACCGAAGATGGCCGATGTATTTCTTTGCTTAAAATTCTATTGACCAATCATTGCATTTACGATTGCGCTTATTGCGTTTCGCGTCGTAGCAACGACATTAAGCGAGCAGCTTTCACGGTGGACGAGGTGGTGGATCTCACCATGAATTTTTATCGCCGAAACTATATCGAGGGATTATTTTTAAGTTCGGGGATTTTTAAAAATGCCGATACCACCATGGAGCGTTTGGTGCGCATTGCCAAAAAGTTACGCACCGAGCACAAATTCAATGGGTATATTCATCTCAAGTCTATACCAGGAGCGAGCGAGGAGTTGATGCGCGAAGCGGGACTTTATGCAGATAGACTTTCGGTGAACTTAGAAATCCCGACCGAACAAGGCTTAAAACTTTTGGCTCCCGAGAAATCGCACAAAGATTTGGTGAAACCTATGCGCACGATTAAACAAAATTTAGAAATTTATAAATCGGAGCGAAAAATCATCAAAAGCACGCCTAAATTTGCACCTGCGGGGCAATCCACGCAAATGATTGTGGGAGCCACCAACGAAACGGATTTAAAAATAATTCATGTCGCCAATTATTTTTACAAAAAATACGACATGCGTCGCGTATATTATTCTGGGTATGTGCCTGTTTTAGAAGATAATAGATTGCCTTCGCTTAATACCCAAGTGCCCGTTCAGCGTGAGCATAGATTGTATCAAGCCGATTGGCTGATGCGTTTTTATGGATTTGATGCCAATGAAATTTTGGACAGCGAAGCACCTTTTTTGGATTTAGAAATCGACCCAAAATTGGCATGGGCGATAAGACACCGCGCGCTTTTTCCCGTGAATATCAATACAGCTCCGAAGGAACTTTTGCTTAGGATTCCAGGCGTGGGTGTAAAATCGGTTTTGAAGATTTTAAAAGCCCGAAAATTCCAGAAATTAACCATAGAACATCTTAAAAAAATGGGTGTAGCGACCAATCGTGCCAAATTCTTCATCGAAGGAGCAAGTCCTAATCGTTTTAATCAATTTCTTGAAAAACAGAATTTAAGACAATTATTACTGAACGAAACCAAGTCTAAATGGTCGAACCTTTATGGTGAACAATTGTCTTTATTCTAAAAATGAAAGGATGGTAAATCTCGTGTACGATGCAAGTTTTGAAGGGCTGATGACGGCGATTTTTGAAGTGTTTGAATATCGCTATCGGTCTGTGGATATTTTGCCCGAAAACCGAGCCGCACAATTGGATTTGTTTGCTGAGCGGCACGATGTCATCACACAAACCGAAAAAGCAGAGCGTGTTCTCAAAAAATTAGAAGAAAATGTAGGCAAAAAAGGAATTTCTCAGTTGATATATGTTTTTATGTCTGAGCTGAATGAACGAGAATCTTTGATTTTACATTTGGTACAAAAATCGGTGAAAAACCCTAAAAAATATGTTTTTAATGATTTAGCCGATGACAAGATTTTAGCCATTGCCAAAATTTGCAAATCCGTGGGGCGAGAAGTACATCGCATGAAAGCTTTTGTTCGTTTTGAAAAGCTCCAAGACGAAACTTATTTTGCTCGTATTGAGCCTGATTTTGATGTTTTGCCTATGCTTAAAAATCATTTTTATCATCGCTACCGAGATCAAAAATGGCTGATTTACGATGCGCGTAGAAATTATGGATTGTTCTATGATTTAGAAACTTGCGAAATGATTTTCCCTACGGGAGATTTTGCCCAAAATCCCGAAGATTTGTGGCACACAGAGGAGCAAAACTATCAAAAATTGTGGCAACGCTATTTTGTGAAAACGGGCATTGAGGAGCGCAAAAACACTAAATTGCATTTGCAAAATATGCCCAAACGCTATTGGAAATATTTAACCGAGAAGAAAATATACTAAAAAAGCGTTTTTCTACGAGAAAAACGCTTTTTAATAAACATCACAAAAATTAATTATATAAAAATTATTTATTTAATTCTTCTTGCACAGTTTTGTAATATTCTTGCGCTTGGTTGTATTCAGCTTTGTTTTCTTGTGTTTTCAAAGTTTCAACAAGCGAAGTAATCTCAGCAGTAGCTTGGTTCAATTCATCTACATTTCCTGCAACTGATGCGTTTTTAGCTTTTTCAGCAGCAGCGTGTAAATCGTTTACCCAGCTTTGCAAAGTTTCGTCTTGTAATTGTGGAGCCGCAGGGATTGAAGAATTTGCCAAATCTGCAGTCGCACCTTCTTCTGGCGCATCTGTGGTAACATCTTCTGTTGCAACATTTTCAGTAGAAACAACTTCTTCTTTTTGAGTTTCTTTTTTACATGAAGCGAAAGCTACAAATGAAGCAACTCCTGCAAGTAATAATACTTTTTTCATATCAAATCGTATTTAAATGTAGGCACAAATGTACAAAAAATTTATTTTTTCAAAAAAATTAGGCCTGCGCATCTCGGAACTGCACTTTGTACAAATGTGCATAATAGCCATTTTGGTTCAATAATTCTTGATGTTTACCCATTTCTACGATTTTGCCATGTTCCATCACGATGATTTTATCGGCGTTTTGAATTGTGGCGAGACGGTGAGCAATAATAATGGAAGTTCGGTTTTTGGTAATTTTTTCGGTTGCTTTTTGGATTAAATGCTCAGAAGCCGTATCGATTGAAGATGTCGCTTCGTCCAGCACCAAAATCTCGGGCTTGTGCACATAGGCACGCAAAAATGAAATCAATTGGCGTTGTCCCACCGATAGGGTAGAACCACGCTCCGAAACTTTGTAATAATAGCCCCCAGGGAGCGTTTCGATAAACGGATGAATATCAATTTCTTTGGCGGCTTGAATGATGTCGTTTTCGCTGATGTTGTTGTCGCCAAGGCTGATATTGTTTAAAATCGTATCGTTGAACAAAAATACATCTTGCAACACCACGGCGATATGGCTACGCAGATTTTGCAAATTATAATCTCTAATGTCCACGCCATCAATGCAAATGCTGCCTGATTTGATGTCATAAAAACGGCTCAAAAGATTGATAATAGTAGATTTTCCTGCGCCTGTAGCCCCTACGATAGCGATGCATTCGCCCGCTTTGGCTTCAAACGAAATACCTTTTAAAATTTCTTCGTCTGGAATGTATTCAAACACTACATTTTTAAATGAAATATTTCCTTGAATACTGCTTTTTTCGACTTTGCTATCGTTTGGAATGGTTTCGTCTAAATCCATCATTTTGAATACACGCTCTGCACTCACAAGTCCGCGTTGTAGGTTGTTGAAACGCTCTGCCATTTGACGAATTGGGCGCACCAACATCGGGATAAACATGATAAAAGCAATGACCTCCCCAGGCGAAACATCTTTAAAATAAAAAGCACTCCAGCCCCCTAAAATGATGACTAAACCAAGCGCCACCGATGAAACTAATTCCACCACAGGAAAGAGCAATGAGAAATAAAAAACAGTGGCTAAATACGCATCTCTCAGTTTTTTATTTATGCCTTTAAATTTCTTAAATTCAGCATCTTCTCGATTAAAGAGCTGAATGATTTTCATCCCCGAAAGGCGTTCTTGTACAAAACTATTGAAAATCGCAGTTTGCGTTCTTTCTTCAGAGAATGTTCGTTTAATTGATTTTTGGAACAAACTGGTAACCACCGTCATAAGTGGTAAAATCACAATCACGACCAAGGCTAATTTCCAATTGGTGTAAAACATTACAGCCATGATGCACACAATGCGCAAAACATCTCCCAATACTACCAAAATCCCATCGGTAAAGACTTGCGAAATGGTCTCAATGTCAGACACCGAACGAGTAACCAATGTCCCGTTTGGCGTTTTGTCAAAGAAACTTAATTTATACTGAATGATTTTGTTAAATAATTGAATTCTAAGTTTTTCAATCACCGTTTGTGCAATAATATTGGACATTAAAATAAAATAATATTGCAAAGCGATTTCCATGGTGATGATGATGCCCAAAATCACACAGATTTTCAATAAATCGGCTACATTTTTATGTAAAATATAGGCATCAATGGCGTTTCCCGTAAGCAACGGGCGTGCAGACGATACCACCGATAAAAGAATGGCAATGATAATAACGGAATAAAATCTTCTTTTGTCTTCGGTTCCTAAATTAAGTAATCGTTTTAGTTCGTTTAAATTAAATCTTTTGGCTCTACTACTCATACATAAAATAAATCAGACGGGTAGGCAACATGTGTTAAAAACAGACCTTGTGCCGGTGCCGATGCGGATGCAAAATTACGCCCTTTTTTTTCAATTATCTGTTTAAATTCTGTGATATTTATCTTTCCTTTTCCCACTTCTACCATGGTGCCTACAATGGCGCGTACCATGTTTCGCAAGAATCTATCGGCACAAATCGTAAATTTCAATTCATCGCCATTTTGTTCCCAAATCGCTGAATAAATCTTGCAAATATTGGTTTTGGTATCGGCGTGCAATCGGGCAAAACTCGTGAAATCTTCGTACAAAAAAAGCTGTTTAGCGGCTTCGTTCATGGCATCGATGTCTAGCGAGTGGTGTATGATCCAAGCGTTTTCGGTCTCAAAAACATTTTTTTGGGTAAAAATATAATATTCGTAGGTTCGGGATAGTGCATCAAACCTTGCGTGGGCATCTTCTTTCACGGGAATAATTTGGTGCACCGCAATGTCGTCGGGCAAAAATCGGTTTAATCTATTTTTTAAAACCTCGGGTTCTTGACAATCCAAATCGGCGTGAGCAAACATCTGTTTGGCGTGCACTCCCGCATCGGTTCTACCTGCGCCCGTAACTTGGATAGGTGTTTTCAAAAGCGTAGAAAGTCGGTTTTCGAGCACTTCTTGCACCGTTACTGCATTGGGCTGAATCTGCCAACCGTGATAATTTGTTCCTCTGTATGAAAATTCAATGAAATATCTCAAAACTATTTTTTAACTTTATACCGCAAAAATACAACAACGAATTGAAAAAAGTTTTATTATTATCGGATACGCATGGTCATATAGACGACAGAATTTTGCACTACGCCCAAGATGTAGACGAAATTTGGCACGCGGGAGATATTGGGAATCAGAAAGTTGTAGAGGCTTTGACTAAAGAAAAAACATTCAGAGCCGTGTATGGAAATATAGATGATGCTCAAATGCGTGCACAATTCCCTGAAAATCTGTTTTTTGAAGTGGAAGGCGTAAAAGTTTTTATGACGCATATCGGGGGCTATCCGCCCAAATATAATTCTCGTTCTATAAAATTAATCAACGAGCATAAGCCTAAAATCTTTATTTCGGGGCATTCTCATATTTTAAAAGTAATGCCTGATAGTAAGCGAGATTTAATCCACATGAACCCTGGCGCAGCGGGCATTTACGGGTTTCATGAAATTCGTACGATGTTGCGTTTCACGATAGACAATGGCAACATAGGTGGGCTAGAAGTCATTGAACTCGGAAAACGCGGAAAAATATGAATTTGGTGGATTTTATTCATATTTGTTATTTTGGATTTGTATTTACCATTTTTCACTACATGCTTCTAGAGGGGGACATTCATTTTTATTTATTCTTTCAACTCTTTTCGTATCCAAGTCAATTTTATAATAATAGATTTCATTGTCTTTCAATGAGATAATAGTGGAATCTTCGGGAGACGGACTTACTTCTATAATTTCTTTTGTTATATTTTTATCATAACGTTGTTTTACATATAGTGATTTCCCTCTTCTTTTAAAAGCGATTACACTAGGATATACCAATGTTTTGTCATAAATAGTAATCCCATCTTCTTTTCGACCATAAAAAATTACATTTTTATATGGGCTTCCAATATCTATTGCCTCATATTTACTCATAAAGAAAATATCGTCAGTTATGTCTGATTTTGTTGAGCAACTAAAAAGAACAAAAAGTAGAATAGTGAATTTGTGTGGTTTCATTTTACTATATAGTGATATTTGTGATTGAAAAAATTAAAGATTAAAGATTAACATTAAGATAGTTACTTTTTAGTTTTCCGTTAAAAATGTGAATACTCTTATTATTCAAGAAATCTAAATCCTTTTTTAGTAATAAATGGGTTTTAATAAAATTGTAATCAGAATACAGTGTGAGGGAAATACTATCAATTGGTTCTTTAAAGAAATTGTCCAATTTATACGATATCTCCGAATAGAACATTTGGCTAAATCCATTATTGAAATGAATTTGATATGATTTTTCAGAATGTGGAGCAATTATATTTTTTTCTGATAGTAAATACTTATGTTTAAAAAACCAATTATATATTTTTTTGTATTCTAAATTATTCTTTTTGAGTGAATCTATTTTTCTATTATTCATCTCTTCCCAAGCCCCATAAGTGGTATAAAATTTATTCATCTTTTCTTCATAGCTATTAATGCTATTTTTTTGAATTTTCATATTTTCTTCTTGTGATAATTCATTATCAACATCAATAAAACCAATCATCGGTTGCGAGAATTTTTTAGGAAGAGACACTTCTCCATTTTTATAAGTTGATACAAAAATACCTACAAGAGAATCGTTAGAAGCACCAGCCACTTGTTCTGTTGAAAACAAAGGATATTGTTCTGTAAATGGAAATAAAATGCTTTCAGCAGAATTATTTTGGATTGTAAAATAAATACTAAGTGAATCTTTATTCCGAGAAAATTTCAAGGAATCAATTCTTAAATCATACACTTTTCCTGTTTTTTTATCTAAATCCAACTCCCTTTCTTTGTTGCAAGATACAAAGGTGAAAAGCACTATAAGAAATAATATTTTTCTCATCGTATTTAAATTTAAGAATTAGCGAAGACAATTTAGTGAAAAAATTTAATAATTGTGAAGAAAATCAAATTAAATTTTGATTATTAACTACTTAAATTTAATTGCATTGTTAAGACCCTGAATCAAGTTCAGGGTGACGGGCGTGTGAAAGAATATGCTTAATGTCATTCCGAACTTGATTCGGAATCTCAGAAAAATCGGAATTTGGTGTATTTTTATACATATTCGTTGTTTTGAAATTAACGCTAAACCCCATAAAAAAATCCCTTAAAATCATATTTTAAGGGATTTTCTTTTATAATATTAAAACTTATTTTAATAATGCAATATCAAGCACATCTTCCATTTTGTCTACATAATGGAAGGTAAGCCCTTTGATGTATTCGGGCTCAATTTCTTCAATATCTTTTTTGTTTTGAACACAAAGGATAATTTCTTTGATACCTGCTCGTTTGGCAGCTAAGATTTTCTCCTTAATTCCACCCACTGGTAGCACTTTTCCACGCAAAGTGATTTCGCCCGTCATGGCAATATTATTCTTCACTTTTCTTTTGGTAAAGGTAGAAACGATACTTGTGAGCATGGTAATCCCTGCCGATGGTCCATCTTTTGGCACAGCACCTTCGGGCACATGCACATGCACATTTGATTTTTCAATTAATTCCGAATCTATGCCTAGTTTTTCGTGGTGTGCTTTCACATATTCGAGTGCAATTTGGGCAGATTCTTTCATCACTTTACCCAAATTTCCCGTCATAGAAAGTTGCCCTTTGCCATTAGACAAAATCGACTCGATAAACAAAATATCTCCGCCCACTTGTGTCCAAGCCAATCCCGTTACCACACCAGGAACATTGTTGTTTTCGTATTTATCTTTTTCGCGCGGAACGCCTAAAATTTCTTCGATTCGTGCAATCGTCATTTTAGGATCCACTTCTTTCTCCATGGCAGTATCTTTGGCAATGTTTCGCACCAATTTAGCAATGCGTTTCTCTAGTCCGCGCACGCCCGATTCTCTGGTGTAGCCATCGATGATAAACGCCAATTCCTTTTTGCCTAAACGAATTGCATTTTTAGGCAACCCGTGTTCGGTAAGTTGTTTTGGAACTAAATGTCTTTTAGCAATTTCTACCTTTTCTTCTACGGTGTAGCCATTCACTTCGATCATTTCCATACGATCGCGTAGGGGAGAAGGAATGTTTGCAATATTATTTGCCGTAGCGATAAATAACACACGAGACAAATCGTAACCAATTTCTAAATAATTGTCGTAGAAAGAAGTGTTTTGTTCAGGGTCTAGCACTTCGAGCATTGCCGAAGATGGGTCGCCGTGATTGCCTTGTCCTAATTTATCAATCTCATCTAAAACAAAAACGGGATTAGAAAAACCTGCTTTTTTGATGTTTTGCAAGATTCTACCTGGCATAGCACCAAGGTAAGTTTTTCGGTGTCCCCTAATTTCTGATTCGTCGTGCATCCCACCGAGCGACATTCTCTGGTACGAGCGATTGAGTGCCGTAGCAATAGAACGACCAAGCGAAGTTTTTCCCACGCCTGGAGGCCCATACAAACAAATAATTGGCGATTTCATATCACCTTTTAATTTAAGCACGGCAAGGTATTCCAAAATGCGTTCTTTCACCTTTTGGAGCCCGTAGTGATCTTTGTTTAAAACCTTCTCGGCATAGGCGATGTCCAATTTATCTTGAGAAACTTTGTCCCAAGGCAAACTTAACATTAAATCCAAATAATTTCGCTGAATAGAATAATCTGGCGATTGTGGATTGAGTCTGCGTAGTCGATTTAATTCTTTATTAAAAGTTTTTGCAATTTCTTCTTTCCAAATCTGTTTCTTGGCGCGTTTTTTCAATTCTTGAAAATCATCTTCTGCACTAAAGTCGCCCAACTCTTCTTGAATGGCTCTAATCTGCTGATTCAAGAAATATTCGCGTTGTTGCTGATCCATTTCCTTGTGTGCACGAGAATGGATTTTGTTTTTAAGCTCTTGCTTTTGCAGTGCAGTGTTTAGATGTTCGAGCGCAAGCATGGCACGCTCTTTTTGGTCGTTTTCTTCTAGTAATTTTTGTTTTTCTTTTAAGTCTAAATCAATGTTAGAGCTTACAAAATTCACCAAAAACGATGGGCTTTCAATGGAATTAATCGCATAGCCCGCTTCCGATGGCATATTGGGATTAATTTTGGCAATGCGCAACGAAATTTCTTTAATCGAATCAATCAAAGTATTGTACACCACATCATCTTCCTTAGGTTTTTCTTCCTCCAAAAGATTAATTTTTGCAATGAAATAAGGATTTTCAGTCAGCATTTCTACTAGTTCAAATCTTCTTAAACCTTGCAAAATCACAGTGATGTTGCCATTGGGCATTTTAATTAATTTAAGGATTTTTGCCACACTGCCCACGCTAGCTAAATCCTTAGCTGATGGATTGTCGAGCGAAGTATCCTTTTGCGAAATTACCCCGATTAAATCCTTGTTATCGTATGCATCTTCTAGCAATTGGATAGATTTCTTGCGCCCTGCCGTAATGGGAATTACCACCCCAGGGAACAAAACCGTGTTGCGCAATGCCAAAATCGCTAATTCATCGGGCGTTTCGGTATTGAGAAGTGCCTCCTCGTCTTCCTTGCTTAAAAGTGGAATAAATTCGGATTCGATTGAAATGTTATCTTGAAATGTCAAATTGTCTAAATTCATGATGATTTGTGCCATTAATTTTCAAAAACCGCCGACGATTTGTCAGTCAAACACAAGATCGAAAATCGCTTTAGTATTGAAAATCAACAGTATTAAATATTGTTTTTAGGTTAAAAAAATATGGGTACAAATATAAACAAAATTTATGCCTTGCGTGGTTTTATGTCATTTTTAAATGTAGATGATGGTTAATACGGAAAAAAATATTTTTCAATGCAAATACATTCTTTTTTATTACTTTTGTTGTTTGATAATGAATTTAATTAAAAATACCATGAAAAAAGCGATAAGTCTGTGTATGTTATTTTCCTTTTTAAGTCTAAACGCACAATGGAAAACTAACTATGGAAAAGAAGATTTTTTTGTAGAACACGATGCTAAAAGACTTTCGTGGGGCTATTTTGTAGGGTTAAACCAATTCGACTTTAAAATTACCCCAAGATACGACTATGGAACAGATAGGAGCAATGTAGCAAAAGGAGAAACATATGTAGCGCATGGTACGAGTACAATACCTTTGCGAGTTGCAGAAAAAGGTGGAGCGGCCATCAACGAAAATGGAAACTTTCTTGTAACGGTGGATTCCAAAATGGGATTTTCGGCAGGTTTAATGGGGCGACTAAAAGTAAATGAAAATATAGATTTATGGTTGCAACCAGGGATTCACTTTACCGAGCGCACTTTGCATTTTAATAATATAAAGGTGGGCGATGCTTATCCTATTTTGAAATATACCGAGGAAGGAGACCAACCAAGTAGAGAAGAGTACACCGTGACCGAAGATGCCTTGGAACGAAATATAAAATCATCGTATGTAGATATTCCATTTGTCGTGGAATTTCATGGAAATCGCTGGTTTAACACGCGTCCTTATGTACAGGCGGGATTGGGCTATGCGATTAATTTACAAGCGCAAGAAAACAATACAGATGACAATTATGGCGGAATTTTCAGAATGAAAACACACAATTTCAACTGGCAAGCCGAAATGGGAATCAATATTTATTTCAGAAGATTTAAATTAACTCCTTCGGTAAAAGGAATGTTCTTCTTCAACGATGAATTAGTGCCAGACAATGCAGGAACGCCAAACATCTGGGCAAACACTATGAGCTCTCTCAAAACACGCGCATTTGTATTTTCACTAAAATTTGAATAATTAAAAAAAAGATAAAAAATACTAAATTTCATTGATTTAGAGATTTTTAAACATAAATGAAGATTCCACAAAAGACCTTAGAAGATTTAGAATTTAATAAAGTTTTACTTGAGGTAGAAAAATACGCCAAAACCGAACGCGTAAAAAGAGTAATCAGAAAACACAAACCACTCGCAAGCCACAAAACCATACTTTTTAGGCTAAAGGCTACCAACGAATACCTTTCGGCCATGCAATCAAGCAACCGATTTCCATTTAGCGAGTACGACGATATACGAGAAGATTTAGACAAAATCGAAGTTGAAAATTACCAACTTTCGGCGGATATTTTTTTAGCTATAAAATCTCAAATGCTTCAAATTCAGGAATTAATGAAATTCTTGGAGAAGTTTAATGATTATTATCCGATTTTTTATAAAACCATTTCAAAACTTACTTTTCAAAGAGAAGTTTTGGAACACATCGATTCTGTTTTTGATAAGCATGGCGAAATCAAAGACGATGCATCTAAAGAATTATTTCAGATAAGAAAACAGCTAAAAATCGTCAATCAGCAATTGAGCGATCGATTCAAAGGAGCGTCCAGAGCTTATTCCGAATTTTTAGATGACATCCGAGAATCTGTTATCGATGGCCGCCGAGTGCTTGCCGTACTTGCTACGCACAGAAAAAAGGTGCCTGGGCGTATGGTGGGCAGTAGCAAAACGGGGTCTATTGCCTTTATAGAGCCAGAATCGGTATTGCGCTCGCAGCGAGAATTAGACGAATTGCACGAAGACGAAAAAAATGAAATTCGCAAGATTTTGCGTGCACTCACGGCGACGGTTTCGGTGTATCAAGACGATTTGATTGATTACCAAAATTTCCTTTTTCAGTTAGATTTAATTGCGGCGCAAGCGCAGTACGCCGATGAAATCAATGCTGTTTTGCCACAAATCAATAAAGATAAAAAACTTGATTTAAAACAGGCGTATCATCCGCTATTGTATGCCAAACATCGTAACGAGAAAAAGAAAATCATACCACAGTCGGTGACTTTTAATAAGAAAAACCGAATTATGGTGATTTCTGGACCCAATGCGGGCGGAAAAAGTATTACGCTCAAAACAATTGGTCTACTGCAACTTATGCTGCAATCGGGCTTATTGGTTCCTGTGCACGAAAAAAGTAATTTTTGCTTTTTTAAAAATATTTTCACCGATATTGGGGACAATCAGTCCATTGAAAATCAATTAAGTACTTATTCTTATCGATTGAAGCAAATGCATTATTTCTTGTACAACGCCGATGCCGAAACTTTGCTGCTCATCGATGAATTTGGTACAGGCTCCGACCCTGAATTGGGTGGCGCCTTGGCTGAAGTTTTTTTGGAAGAGTTTTACGATATGGGCGCGTATGGCGTATTTACGACGCACTATACCAATATTAAAATTCTGGTGGAACAATTGCCCGAAGCCGAAAATGCAAGTATGCTTTTTGATGAAAAAACGCTTGAGCCAATGTATTTGCTCGAATCGGGGCAAGCGGGGAGTTCATTTACATTTGAGGTGGCCGAGAAAAATAAAATTCCGTACCGATTAATTAACAAAGCTAAAAAGAAAATTGAGCGTAATAAAGTGAGACTCGACAAAACTATTTTAAAACTTCAGCAAGAAAAATTTCATGTGCAAAAGACCAAAAATGCACTCGAAGAGCTGAAAGAAAAATCGCATGACAAGCACTCTCAATTGGAAGAAACGCATGATAAAATTTATGCTAAATTAGTTGATTTTCAGCGATTGTATGAGTCTGAACAAAAGAACATTCAGCTGGGACAAAAACTAACTGAAATGGCGGATGTTTATTTCAAAAACAGAAGTAGAAAACAATTGATTACTAAATTTTTGAAATTGATTGAAATCGAAAATGCGAAGAAAAATCCGAAACATTTTGACGAGAAGAAAAAAGAAAAACGAATCAAACAAAAATTGCGTCGAGAGCTTGAAAAAAAAGCCGATAGGATAGAGGAGACACAGCAAAAAATAGAGGAAGAAAAGCAAAAAGAAACCCAAATGCGTATTGCTTCTATGAAAGTGGGCGACCGAGTTCGTATCAAAGGTAGCTCGAGCGTAGGAAGCATCGAAGCAATTGATAAAAAGCAAGTTGTGATAAACTATGGCAAGTTTAGAACTAAAATTAACATAGAGGAAATAGAAAAAATATAGGAAATTTATAATTTTATTTTGCAGATTTAATTTTTATTTCTATATTTGCAGTCCAATTGAAACGGAGACCCATGGTGTAACGGTAGCACACCGGTTTTTGGTGCCGTTTGTCGGGGTTCGAATCCCTGTGGGTCTACAAAACCACCTGATTATCAGGTGGTTTTATTTTTTACAGCCATTTTCACAGCCACTTTCGGTGTGAAAATGGCTGTTTTATTAAGTTTGAGTGTATAAGATATATTTTGATTTTCTTATTTATTTTATTGAAATATAAACTTTTATGTATTTTGTCTTGACTTAAACTTTTCATTCCAGTTGTATTGATTTCAGCAAAAAATGATTTAATACGAAAATTAAATTATTGTTTTAGACTTATTTAATTATTTACTATATTAGCTACGGTTAAGATGACATACATTGTAAATGCTCAATTACTTGTCAAGCAATTGGGAATTTATGCAAGTCCAAATTTTATCAAATTACGCAAAAATTAAAATAATGAATAGATTGTCAATAATGGTATGTTTAGGTGTTTTAGTATTTAGCTGCTCTCCTAATCTTAAAAATAATTCTAATACGAACAAATCGAAACAAATACACGAACTTGCAGTTTTTAACTTTTCGGAAATTCCAAAAGATTTATTGGTGAATTTGAATAAAATGGGAGTCGATAGTTCTCCAATACTCAATGAGTATGAAGGAAAATATCTAAATTTTATTTTTAAGATATCTCCACAGGATTTTAATCTTATTGGTAAAAAGGTCGGTTTTATAAGAGGTAAAATAGATTATTTCAAAGACACACGGGAGCGTTTTAACAATAATTCCTCAATTGTTGGTGGCAGTAGTTTATATATATTTGATTCTATCCAGAAAAATCAAAGTGGTGGATATGATGCGGCGATTGTTTATTGGAGTAAATTTTCACTTCCGATAGAAGAAGTAATTAAACGATTGAAATAAATGAGAGGGGTGGGCTATTCAAGAATTTAGGATTTACCTTTGGGAAGTTAAACCCACCTACTTTTATTTTAGGTACTACTTATGGTGTATTAGATACGGAAGGTTTATTAGAATTTCAAACAAATTAAGATTTGTGTTAAAAAATTTTTAATATTCAATTATTACATTTTTTATAGAATGAAACAATACTATAATGATGTAATGGAATCTTTTATATCTTTTTGCGCGATATACATTTTTATTTTTTACGCTATCGAATTATACATACAAGTAATTTATGGCTATTCTATAATTAGAGACTATTTTTCATATTATAAATATCCTGAATACTTTAGTCGATTAGTTATAATGCCCTCCATCACAAGTCCTATCCCTATATTTGTGTATTTGCATTATAGATTTAACAAAGAGAAAATAAATAGATATTTTAAAGTATTTGAGAGGGAAAATCTCCAAAAAAGAAAAAGAAATGGTAGATTAGTGATTGGGTTTATAACCGTAATTATAATCAGTTTATTTCTCACCATTATTTTATAGATTGTTTTGATAAATGGATTTTCAATATTCCCTAATAAAAAAATTCTAAATGGGGAGTTTTGAATTAACACCTCAAATAAAAAAATAGTCATTATAATAGTTTGAGACTTTTCTGTCTCAAAAAGCGAACGATAAAAAATACTTTTTTCTTCAAAAATTAAAAGCAGTATATTTGTCTCATTATTGGTCTCAAAAAAGAATTATAATAAGACTTATTTTATAAGACAATTATTGTGGAAAAATTAGAAAAGCTAATAATGAAAGGTTTAGCCATTATTCAATAGTGTAAATCGTCAGCAAAAAGTTTACCAGTTTAGGTTAAAAATAGTATAGTTAAAAAAAGAAAAAACTAACTTTACAAAAACCACTTAGAACATACTATATTAGTATCGGTAAACTTTAGTTTGGCGACCTACACGACGGTTAAATACAAGAATTTTAAATAAATTCTGAACAGAAAATCTTATTTTTACACATTCAAAAAATCAATAGAAAATGTCTGTAAAATTAATTTCAGATACAGCACACTACACCGAAGTCATTTTACGCGCATCTAAAGTAAGGCGTTCGCTATGGATTGGCACTGCCGACATCAAGGATCTTTATACCGATTTTGCCGGACAAAAGGTTCCTTTTTTGGCTGTATTGGCAAATTTGGTGAGAAAAGGCGTTAATGTTCGGCTCATTCACGCTAAAGAACCTGGACCTATGTTTCGAGAAGATTTTGAGCGATACCCTATACTCTGGGAGCGGCTTGAGCGAGCGCTTTGTCCGCGTGTGCACTTCAAAATGATGATTTTTGATTATTCCGTAGCGTATATCGGTTCTGCCAATCTCACAGGTGCAGGGTTGGGGGCCAAGAATGAAAACAAGCGAAATTTTGAAACAGGCATCTTAACCGATAATCCAGAACTTGTGGACGCCGCTGCTGACCAATTTGACAGAGTTTGGATGGGGCTGCATTGTAAAAAATGTGCCCGAAAACAATTTTGTAAAGACCCGATTGGGTGAAAGGTTTTAAAGAATAATTTAGATTTTATATTTTAATTGTTTTTTTATTTAATACCATTTTTTCGGAATTAATTTTCACATTGTTGAAACTCTTGCATCAAGTTCAGGACAGCACATAAAAAACTGAATTTGACTCATTTAATTATTCATAACTCAATTCGGAATCTCAAAAAAACTGAATTTAGCATATTTTGTCATTCCAATCTCAATTCGGAATCTCTTGCAGAAAAATTATTTGAAAGAATCAAAAGACTTTAATTAAATTTATCATTTCAAGATATTTCCACAGACAAACTTACCAAAAACATCACAAAATTCGATTTTGGTTGAGCTTATGTTCCAAAAAATTGTTACATTAGTGAATTCAAAAACCGATTATAAATGAAAAAAATATATTTAACTTTCGCATTTGCAGCATTTTCTATCATAGCTTGCAAAAGCGAAAATCAAGAGGAAGGCGTGTTGAGCCCTGAAGACATCGAAAGCATTGAAGAAACCAGCACAAGCTCGGTAGATAAAATTGATTTCGACGGGAAATACGAGGGCGATGTACATGGTAAAAAATATGATTTAAAACTAAACAACGACGATTTCACCCTAGATTACGGCGGAGAGAAATTCAAAGGCAAAGCCTACATCAATGGCGACGGAACTCGCATCGAACTTGAACCAAAGAGCGGAAATCTTACATACAAAATTTTGGCTTGGGTAGATGAAAATCAATTGTCTGTTTTAGATGAAAATGGAGAATATCCAGAACCAGAAATTTTCTTAAATCGTAAATAAAATTAATTATGAAATTCAATCGAGCAATCAATAAAAAAGTAATTTTTAAAGATTTAGGCGAAAATCAAGATTATCAGCAAGTTTGGGACTTTCAAGAAGAAAGATTAAAGGAAATAGTAGACATCAAAATGCATTTGCGCCAGCTAGAACGCGATTACGACAACGCCAAGGATGTAAGCGAATGCAGAGCCATTTCCAAAGAAATCGAAACCACAGAAACGCCTAACTATTTATACTTTGTACAGCATCCACATGTGTACACTTTGGGCAAAAGTGGCGACGAGCACAATATGCTTGCCAATGAGGATAAGCTGAAAGAAATCCAAGCGACATATGTAAAAACCAATAGAGGAGGAGATATCACTTATCACGGGCCAGAGCAGCTTGTGGGGTACCCAATTTTGGATTTAGAAAACTTCAAAACCGATATTCACTGGTATTTGAGAAGTCTGGAAGAAGTCATTATCAAAACCATCGGCGATTATGGATTAAAAGGCGAACGAAGCCAGGGGGAGACAGGCGTTTGGCTTGATGTGGGAAAACCTTATGCCCGTAAAATTTGCGCCATGGGAGTCAAAGCATCACGCTGGGTGAGTATGCACGGATTTGCTTTGAATGTAAACACTGATTTAAAGTATTTTGAATATATAATTCCTTGTGGTATCAAGGGAAAAGCAGTGGCTTCGCTTGAGCGTGAATTGGGCAGGAAAGTAGATATCAATGAAGTAAAAGAACGCTTAAAAAAACATTTTTGCGAGGTTTTTGAGTGCGAAATTATTTAAAATACATTATTTTTTTTAACTTTGTAAAAAAATATAGATGATACAAAGGATTCAGTCGGTATTTTTATTTTTAGCGGCAATTGTTTCTTTAGTGATTTCCAATGTAGTAGATCTCTGGAAACAAGGCTCAGAATGGATGCAGAGCAATGATTATACATTGATTTTTGCGATGTTTCTATCTTCTGGGATTTTATCTTTTGCCGTTATATTTTTGTACCGAAACAGAAAAAGACAATTAATTTATAATTATTTAAACATATTTTTAAATGTAGTGCTAGTAGGATTACTGGCGTATGATTTATACAACTTGCCTGGAGAAGGTATCAATTCGCAGAAGGGCATTGGGCTTATTTTGCCTTTGATTTCAATTATTTTGCTTTTTATGGCAAATAGCGGAATTAAAAAGGACGAGAAGCTTGTAAAATCGATAGATCGTATCCGTTAATCTTAGTACACTTATTGTTTTTTGAGTGTTAAAAGCAGTCTTATTCAAGACTGCTTTTTTCTTTATCTATATACATGAGATTTCTTACGCCCAA
Organism: Ornithobacterium rhinotracheale; assembly: GCF_022832975.1. Taxonomy (NCBI): domain Bacteria; kingdom Pseudomonadati; phylum Bacteroidota; class Flavobacteriia; order Flavobacteriales; family Weeksellaceae; genus Ornithobacterium; species Ornithobacterium rhinotracheale. The sequence goes on from NZ_CP094846.1 coordinate 1,404,006, forward strand.
TCAAATTGGAAATCCTTTACTATATCAGGATGCAAACTCATATACACGGGGCAGGTTTTAGCTGTTTGTTCCAAGATTTTTCTTTGTTTCTCATCTGTTTTAAAAGGAACATGAAACACCACTGAAACTTTAGCAATTCTGCGCGGATCGGCAGACATTTCCTTAGTTACATCAGCAGTGATACCTTTGATGTCCCAGTCCATTGACGCCGCTTTGATTCCCATAATTGTCATGGCACAACTCGCAAGCGCAGTAGCCACCGTATCGGTAGGTGAGAACGCTTCGCCTTTTCCGTTGTTGTCTATGGGTGCGTCGCTTAAAATCACATTTCCAGAAGCTAAATGTGTTGCTTCTGTTCTTAATTCTCCTAAATAAGTTACTTTAGATGTCATAAAAATTAAATTTTTTTTGTACTTTTATGATTCATATATGAATAAATGAAACTAAAAGCACATCATTATAGTTAAAATTTCATGTAAAGATATAAAAAAATCTTGACAGAATTTAGTATGATTGCTTGATATTCATTAGCTTTGTTAAATAATAATTTTTGCAGAAAAATTTGAACCCATGTCTATAGAAAAAGAAAACCTGCTAAATGCAGACGGAAATGTAAACGAATCGGAAGCGTTGAATGCTCCAGCAAGTGAAACAAGTGCAGAGTCGGCGACTCCTGCGCCAGAAAAAGACTACGACGAAAACGCAGACAATGATCAACATCAAGACCAATCGGTGGAGGATGAGAACGATCATGAAAGCGAAGAAAACGAAGTCCCGCAAAAGGACTACGATGAAATGTCTATGCCAGAGCTGGTGGCGGAACTCACTTATTTGATGGGGAAATATCCTGTGATAAAACTCAGAGAAGCTTTTCACCAAATCAAAGATGCATTTTTCAAACAATTTTCTGAAGCAGAACAAGAGGCCAAGGAGAAATTCGTGGCACAAGGAGGTGAAGAAATCGATTTCAAATATGAAACTAAAGATCGAAACGATTTTAATAAATTAAATAGAGAATATAAAAATCGCCTGCAAGATTATTACAAAAGTATTGAGCAGAAGGAAAAGGAAAGTTTAAAGGAACGCGAAGCCATTACCGAAGAGCTAAAAGCGTTATACACAGAGCCTAATAGCGATATCAATATCTTTAAGAAATTCAGAGAATTAAAGACTCGTTGGCATAATGCAGGACGCATTCCTAAGGCTAAAGCGAGCAATATTTTTAATAACTATTATTTCCATTTAGATAATTTCTATAAATTCTTGGATCTTAATCAAGAATTGAGAAAAATGGATTATGAGCATAACTTAAATGTACGCCATTCCATCATAGCGCGTGCAGAAAATTTATTGCAAGAAGAAAATGTGCAAAAAGCATTGAACGAATTGCAATATCTACACCGCATGTGGAAAGAGGAAGCAGTGCCTGTGGCTGAAGAACATAGAGAGCCTACTTGGCAGAAGTTCAAAGAATTAACTGCAAAGCTACACGATAGAAAAGAGGAATTGAGTGTTCAACTTCAAGAAAGACTTGCCGAAAACCTTAAAAAGAAAAATGAAATTATTAAAAAAATAGGTGAAGTAATTGAAGGGCAGGAGATTAAATCACACAATTTGTGGCAAAAGAAAATCAAAGAAGTTAAAAAACTTAGAGATGAATATTTTACCATAGGTCGTGTCCCTAAAGCTGAAAATCAAACTACTTGGGATAAATTTAAAGAAGTAACCCGTAATTTCAATCGCCAGAAAAATGCTTTCTACAAAAATATGAAGGCAGAGCAAATGGAAAATCTGGAGAAAAAACGCAAATTAATAGAAATTGCTAAAGAACATAAGGATAGTACCAATTGGAGCGAATCGGCTAAAGTGGTAAAAAGAATTCAAGCCGAATGGAAGAAGATTGGGCATGTGCCAAGAAAATATTCAGACAAAATTTGGAAAGAATTCAACGAGGCTAATAATCAGTTTTTTGATAGATTTAAAAACAGAAATAACGAAAAACTTGAGCAGCAAAATCAAAATCTAAAAGCAAAACAAGAGTTGCTAGAGGAAATGAAGAATGCCGAAAAACCGTCTGACAAAGATGCGTTGCTCAAATGGCTGAACGAGTACAGCATTCGCTGGTCATCGATTGGATTTGTGCCAAATGGAAAATTGGACATCAATAAAGATTTTACGCATTTAACGCAAAAAATCTTAAAAGATGCGGGGCTAGATAAAGATGCAATTGAAAAAGCTCAGTGGGAGAATCAATTAGAGCAAATCAAACAAAAACTAGATGATAAATTGCTTAGAAATTTAAAATTTGATTTGAGAAAGAAAATTGACGAAAAACAAAAAGAAGTTTCTCAGTTACAGACCAATTTGTCTTTCTTCTCTAATGGAGATGATTCTAATCCATTGTTTAAGAGTGCAATCTCTAGCATCGAGGCGCATGTAGAGGAGTTGAATGCCTTAAAAGCTAAATTCAATGATTTAAAGAAAATCAATCTTGAAGCATTGGCAGACAAAAACGATGATTCAGAAGAATAATTTTTGATTAATAATATAAGGTATAAAAAGTCTGTTTTGTAATTGTCATAAAACAGACTTTTTTCAATATTTATGGTACATCAACAATTCATGCAGCGTTGCCTTCAATTGGCACAAAATGGGCTTGGCACCACTTATCCTAATCCTGTGGTGGGAGCGGTGATTGTGCACGATGATAAAATCATAGGCGAGGGCTGGCATTATAAAGCAGGGCAACCACATGCGGAGATTAATGCGATTAATTCCGTGAAAGACAAATCTTTGCTATCAAAATCCGCCATTTATGTAAGTTTGGAACCTTGCGCTCATTTCGGCAAAACACCACCTTGTGCCAATGCTATTGTGGAAAATAAAATTCCTAAAGTCGTAATTGGCTGTAGAGATGCCGCCGCGCATGTCAATGGAAAAGGAATTGAAATTTTAAAAAATGCAGGAGTGGAAGTGGTTGAAGGTATTTTAGAAAATGAATGCCTTGAGATGAATCGGAGATTTTTTACTTTTCACGCTAAAAAAAGACCTTACATCATTTTAAAATGGGCAGAAACTGCCAATCATTTTTTTGCGCCCGAGAACGGAGAACAGAAATGGATTACGAGTCAAAAAAGCAAATACCTGAGCCACCAATGGCGTTCAGAAGAAAATGCTATTTTGATTGGGAAGAAAACTTTAGCCATAGACAATCCTTCGTTAGATTGTAGATATATTAAAGGTATCAATCCTATCAAAATTGTCATAGGAAATGATTTTTCAGATTTGAAAAACACCACTTTATTAAAAGACCAAAAATCCATTGTGTATGAAAAAAAATCATTTCTGGAGGATTTTTCGCTTGAGAATATTTTGCACGATTTGCACCAAAAAGGGATTCAAAGTGTAATTGTGGAAGGCGGAATAGAAACATTAAAATCTTTTATACACGAAGATTTATGGGACGAAGCTCGCGTTCTTCAATCCACTAAAAACTTCTGGGAATCGGGCAGAAAATCGCCTAAGTTTAAAGATGCAAAACATTTAAATACAATAAGTTTTGGAGATGAATTAATTCATTACTTTAAAAATATAAATAACGAATATTTGCTATGATTTTTGAATGTAAAAGCATTAAAAATCCGATTGAGAATATAATTACCAAGGAGAAGGGGAGTAAATTTTTGGGCTATGCATATCCCGTGCAAGACGAAGAGGAGGTGAAACAAATCTTGGACGAGTTACGACAAAAATATCCAGATGCTACTCATCATTGTTATGCTTATCGTTTAGGATTCGAAGGTGAAAATTATCGTGCCAATGATGACGGCGAACCTAACGGAACAGCTGGGCTCCCGATTTACAATCAGTTGCTTTCACGAGAGCTCACTTATTGCTTGGTGGTTTCCGTTCGTTATTTTGGAGGTATTAAACTGGGTGTAAGTGGCTTAATAAAAGCTTATAAAGAAAGTGCCGAACTCACACTCGATGAGGCTGAAATCAAAATTATCGAAAAAACGAGAAATTTGAACATTAATTTTCCCTACACTTCACAAAACATTGTAATGCGCAACATTGAAAAGTTCAATGCACAAATTCTGAATCAAGAATATTTGGCAGATTGTACACTTGAGCTTCAATTAAGTTTAAAACATTACGAATCTTTTGTGAATAGCTTCGAGCCTTTTAACGAAATTTTAATTACTGAAAAAGGTGTTTAATCTCCGTTTTTGGGCATTAATCGCTTTAAAGTTTCTTCAAAAATAGGAGGAACGCTTGTGGGGCGTCCCGTCTTCATATCTACGAACACTAATTCAGTCTCTCCGATTGTTAATAACTTTCCATCTTCGTTGGTAATTTTGTAGGTGAATTTTATGCGTGCGCCTGTCGGGATTTCTGGAATGCAAGTTTCAATACAAAGCTCATCATCGTATTTAGCTGGAGCGATGTATTTACAAAAAAGACTCAGCACGGGAGTCATTACACCTTGTTCCTCTAATCGCTTGTAATTTAATCCGATATTGCGCAAAAGTTCGGCGCGTCCCACTTCAAAATATTGCGCATAGTTTCCATAATAGGCATAGCCCATTTGGTCGGTTTCGCTGTATCTCACTCGTATATAAGTAGTTCCTTTAATCATAGAAAAATTTTAAATTCATATACAAAAATATATTTAAAAAATCAATAGCAAAAGTCTTTTTTTAAATGGAAATTTTTTCACATTTTTGTCCCATGAAAACAGATGACTGAATGGTCTGAGTTTTTATCATGAGGTTTAACAAATATAAAAAAAATTCATGTCAGTAACAGCCGCTTCTGTATGGAGTAAATGTTTAGAATTCATTAAGGATAACATAGAGCCATCAGCTTATGAGACTTGGTTTGAACCTATCAAAGCCATTAAGCTTGATGCGGATCGACATATTTTAACTATTCAGGTTCCTTCCACTTTTTTCTATGAGTGGATTGAGGAGCACTATCTGAATCTAGTAAAAACGGCTCTAGTAAAAGAGCTAGGAGCAAAGGCTAGATTGAATTACAGCGCTATGGTTGTGCCTACTAAAAACGCCGCGGGTAGCCCTGTGATGATTAATATGCCTAGTAGCAATAAAACCAAAGTTAAACCTCAAGAAGTAAATGCTCCGATAAAAACAGGGGAAATTACAAACCCTTTTGCAATTCCAGGGATTCAAAAAATTAAAATAAATTCTCAATTAAACGATAATTTAAATTTCAACACATTTATTCAAGGAGAAACCAATCAATTAGCTCGTAGCGCGGGTATGGCTGTGGCTAAACATCCTGGGGCTACTTCGTTCAATCCGCTTTTCATCTACGGGGGAGTAGGTTTGGGGAAAACTCACTTGGCTCACGCCATCGGTCTAGAAATCAAAGATAAATATCCAGACAAAACTGTTTTATACGTTTCTATGGAAAAATTCTCTAACCAGTATAGAGCTGCAACCGTGAGAAACAACCGAAACGATTTTGTGAATTTTTACCAAATGATTGATGTTTTGATTATTGATGATGTTCAGTTTCTTTCTGGTAAAAAAGGAACGCAAGAAGTGTTTTTCCATATTTTTGAAGATTTACACCGCAGAGGAAATCAATTGATTTTAACTTCTGATAAGCCACCAGTGGATATTCAAGATGTAGAACAGAGACTTATTTCTAGATTTAAATGGGGGCTTTCTGCAGATTTGCAATCTCCTGAATTTGAGCTTAGAAAAAATATTCTTTTAAGTAAATTGGAACAAAATGGAATAGAGCTACCAGAAGAAGTTACCGATTTTATTGCTGAAAAAATTAAAACAAATATCAGAGAATTAGAGGGTGCTTTGAATTCGTTGATTGCCCAATCCTTACTTATCAAAAAAGAAATTACGCTTGAGCTAGCGGAAAGAGTTCTCTCAAATCTAGTGAAAAATCAGCGTAAAGAAATCACAATAGATTACATTCAAAAAGTGGTTTGTGATTATTTTAAAATCCCTGTAGAAAAGATGCAGAGCAAATCCAGAAAAAGTGACATTGCAGAAGCAAGACACTTGGCTATGTACTTTGCTAGAAAATATACCAATGCATCTCTTGCGAGCATAGGTGCCCAAATTGGAAAAAGAGACCACGCAACTGTGTTGCACTCTTGCAAAACCGCTAAAAATCTTTTAGAGACCGACAAGAGATTTAAATCGTATGTAGAAGAGATTAAACGAAAAATAGGAGCAGAATAATGAAAACAGTACTTATGGTGTGCCTTGGCAACATTTGCCGTTCCCCACTTGCCGAAGCCATTTTAAGATCAAAAATTGGGAACAGAGACATTAAAGTAGACTCTGCAGGTACAGGAGATTTCCATATTGGAGAACGCCCTGATACCCGAGCTAAAACAGTAGCTCAAAAGCATAATGTATCTACCGAAGGGATTTTCTGTAGACAATTCCAAGAAAGCGATTTTGATAATTTCGATGAAATCTATGCCATGGATACCGATAATTATAACAAGCTTATGGAATTGGCGAGAAATAATAAAGATCAATACAAAATAGAATTAATTTTAAATCTGATTGAACCTAATGCTAATCAAAGTGTGCCAGATCCATACTATGGCAAACCAGAAGATTTTGAAAAAGTTTTTGAGTTATTAGACAAAGCTACCGATGTCATTATCCAAAAATACGACCAAGAACATCAATAAAAATCAGCCTTGCCTTTATCTAATTCCTACGCTACTTGGAGAGGAGACACAAGCAAAAGCCATTCCTCCTTATAATTTGCACATTATAGGGGGGGTATCGCATTTTTGTGTTGAAAACGAAAAATCTGCAAGAAGATTTATAAAAAGTGTAGCACCCGAAAAAAAACAAGCTGATTTAAAAATTGAAATTTTAAATAAAAATACTTTAGCTCAAGAGATTCCTTCCTTGCTAGAACCCTTGCGGGAAGGACACTCTTTGGGCATTTTGTCTGAGGCTGGTATGCCTGGCATTGCCGATCCTGGTGCTTTGCTCGTACAAGCGGCACATCGTGCAGGATATAGAGTTGTTCCTTTAGTAGGGCCATCATCTATTTTTTTGGCCTTGGCATCTTCAGGCTTTAATGGGCAATCTTTTACCTTTCACGGATATTTACCTATCGATAAAAGAGAACGCCGCTCGGCGATTAAGCAGGTAGAGCAGGAGAGTATGCGCAAGAAAAGTGCAGAAATATTTATAGAAACACCTTATAGAAACAATAAAATGCTTGAGGATTTAATTTCTACATTAAATCCTAATACGCAATTGTGCGTGGCGTGCGATATTACATTGCCTACCGAGATGATTTTCTCTGGTAGTGTAAAAGAATGGAAACAAAAAAAAGCAGATCTTCATAAAAGACCTGCTATTTTCATTATTCAATCTTAATTCAAATTATTTTGTTGGTGCTTGACCAATCAATTCCATGAATTGATCTAAGTTTGGAAGGATGATGATCTCAGTTCTTCTGTTTTTAGATCTACCTTCAGCTGTTCCGTTTGAAGCTACTGTGTTGTACTCACCACGACCACCAGCAGTCATACGCTTAGGATCTACACCAAACTTATCTTGCAATACTTTAACTACTGATGAAGCACGCAATGCACTCAAATCCCAGTTGTTTCGGATATTTGTTTTAGAAATTGGCACATTATCGGTATTACCTTCTACTAGCACATCATAGTCTGGATAGTCTTTGATGATTTTAGCAATTTTAGATAATACATCATAAGCCTGAGAATTCACTTCATAGCTACCAGAGTTATACAACATGTTGTCTGAAAGTGAAATAAATACCACACCTTTTTGAACTTGAACATCGATATCTCTTAATTCTTCGCGAGACAATGAGCGAGTCAAGTTATTGGTAAGAACCATGTTAAGTGAATCGCTTTTACTCTTAGAATCGATTAATCTTCTGATGTATTTATTTGAGTTATCGATTTGCTCAATTAATCTTGTAATATTCACATTACCAGATTTTTGAGTACTCATACATTGTTCTAGTGCATTTTGTAAAGTAGCTAAGTTTCCATCTTTACTTTGCAATTGTGCACGCAGTGCATCGTTATCGCTATTACATTTTACCAATTGATTTTGAGCAGATTGCTGAGCTGCATATACTTTCTCAAACTCAGATTGTAAATCGTCATACTTTTTTTTGCTCACGCAGCTGGTCATCATTAAGGCAGCCAGCCCTGCCAATACCATCGTTTTTTTCATATGATTCGAATTTAAATAATTTAATTTTAAATATAATCTCCAATAAATATACGATTAATTTTTATTTTAAGGCTAAAAACAAATATTTTTTGACTATTTTTTATGATATTTTTAGTAGCAAATCCTATATTTGTGAAAGCTAAATACTAAATTAAGATAGAAACCTATGAAAATAACTTTGCTTTGCATGGGCAAAACAGATGACAATGAAATTGTTGCTCTAATTGAAAAATACGAAAAAAGATTACCGCGACATTTTAATTATACTAGAATTGAGCTACCAGACATTAAAAATAGAAAAAATCTAAATGAAGAAACACAAAAAATTGAAGAAGAAAAGCTTTTTCTCTCTAAAATTAGCCCCTCTGATTGCGTAGTTTTGTTAGATGAAAGAGGTAAGGAGTTTAGTTCTAAAAAATTTGCAGATTGGATTCAGACACAAATTATGGCATCCGTAGGGCATCTAGTTTTTGTAGTGGGAGGACCTTACGGTTTTTCTTTAAATATGTATCAAAGGGCTAATGCGAATATTTCTCTATCCCAAATGACATTTACCCACCAAATGGTAAGACTCTTCTTTACCGAACAAATTTATAGAGCCTATAGTATTTTAGAAGGAAAAAAATATCATCATGATTAAAAAAAGTTCATGCGTATGGAAAACAACAATTTAAATAATTACAAATTAAGCTACTGGGGAGCCTTTGGCGTATTTATGTTTGTAGTGCTGATTGCCAATGTTGCTACCTTGCCATTCATCGGATTGCAGTATTATTTACATCTATCGGATAGCTACATGATGGCGCTTGGCTTTGCCGCTGGATTTGGAACAGCAGCTATCTTTTCAGCAACTATTTTGGGACTAAGTTTCAATCAATTATTAAACTTTTTCACTCAATCAAGACATCTGAAGTATTTTGCTCTAGCTACATTAATCTATTTACCAGCATTGCCGATTTCCGAATTTTTGGGTGGATTGGTGCCTACGGATTCGCCACAATTTTTGGCCGATTGGTATCAAGAAATAGAAAATACATTTTCAGGCATTTTAAAAGAGCCAATTCCTGCATTTATTTCAGTTTCCATTTTGGCTCCTATTTTAGAGGAGTTGATTTTTAGAGGATTAATCTTGAGAGGCCTGCTCAATTCGGGCAAAAACCCTTATATTTCGATTTTTTTAGTTTCGTTATTATTTGGTTTGGCGCACGGCAATCCTTGGCAATTCTTTTCGGCCGGATTTTTAGGCTTAATTTTAGGTTTTGTATATTGGAGAACCAAAGATTTATGGATTTGCATTTTTATTCATTTTTTAAATAATACTATCAGTTTCGTATTTACATCGATTATGGGGCAAGATTTCGAAGAAAATATTTTTGATACGAATATTTTAGTTTTAATCGTATCGATTGTTTTAGTCGTGGCGGCAGCAAATCTATTTTACAAGCAAACACAAAAAAATCAATTAGAAAATATATGAAATTAGTATTTGCCACACATAATCAACACAAGGTAGAGGAAATTCAAAAAATGCTACCAGACTTTGAAATAGTATCGCTCACGGATATTGGTTTTTATGAAGAAATCGATGAAACAGGCAAAACATTTGAAGAAAATGCTACAATTAAAGCCGAAACAATTTATAAATCCACAGGGCTAAATGTATTTTCAGATGACTCAGGGCTGACAATTCAAGCTTTGGGCGGAGCTCCAGGAATTTACTCGGCAAGATACGCAGGGACAGGAAATGATAAGGATAACATAATCAAGGTTTTAGATAATATGAATGGTAAATCTAATAGGAGTGCGACCTTTGTATGTGTGATTTGTCTGATTTTAAATGGTGAAAAAATAATTTTTGAAGGAAAAATAAATGGAGAAATTTTAAGTCAACAAGAAGGAGAAGATGGCTTTGGTTATGATCCTATTTTTAAACCTGAATATCAGAATGTTAGCTTTGCTAAAATGGCTTCAGAAAAGAAGAATGAGATATCTCATAGAGCCATAGCTGTAAAAAAACTAAAAAATTACTTGTTAAATTTTATATAAGAAAAAAAATATTTATTAATTTTGTACCAAATTCTAAAATCAATAAAAGTATGAAGAAAAGTATTTTAGCTTTAGCAGTTCTTTTTGCGCTTACTAGCTGTAAAAAAGAACAAAATGGAAACAAAGATGTATTGCCCGCAGACACAACTGCTCAAGACGCCGGAACTTCTGAAGTAGATACAGTACAAGTAGCAACTGTATTAGACGAAGACGGAAACTACATTTATAATGTAGGTGAATTTTTAGACATCACTTTACCAGATGGTGCTAGCATCAATGTAGGAGAAAATTCTGTAGAGAACAAATTGTACAAAATGCTTTCAGATGATTCTTTCAAAGTAAGTGATGATAAATCTCAAGATTGGATTACTCTAGATGGTGTTACTTTTGCAAACGGAAGTGCTACACTTAAGGATAGCTCTAAAAAACAAATTGATAATTTAGCTGCTATTTTGAAAGCATATCCAAATGCTAAAGTAAAATTTGGTGGATACACTGATAACACAGGTTCAGCAGAAGCTAACCAAAAAATCTCTGCTCAACGTGCAGAAGCTGTTATGAATGGTGTAATTGCTGATGGAATCGCTGCTGATAGATTAGCTGCAGAAGGATATGGTCCTGAGCACCCAATTTGCCCAGCAAACGACACAGACGAGTGTAAAGCTCAAAACAGAAGAGTGGATTTGAGAGTTACTCAAAAATAATCTAATCTCTTGATTAAACTTAAAAAGTGCAGAAATTCAAATTTCTGCACTTTTCTTTTGTACGAACTTTTTTATCTAATCTAGCAAAGCTTTTGCTTGCGCTTTTGCGGTATCGGTAACGTTTGTACCGCTAATCATTTGCGCAATTTCGTTTAGGCGTTCTTCTTCGTTCAATTTATGAATTTCGGTTTGTGTAGCGCCCTCTTTTTCAGATTTTGAAACTTTGTAATGTACGTTTCCTTTAGCTGCCACTTGTGGTAGATGCGTGATACTGATAACTTGGAGATTTTCTCCCATTAGTTTCATGATTTTGCCCATTTCACCTGCAATTTTGCCACTCACTCCTGTATCAATTTCGTCTAAAATTAGAGTCGGCAAAGTTTTGTGCAAAGCCAGAGATTTTTTTACAGCGAGCATCAATCTCGAACGCTCACCACCAGAAACTGATTTTTCAAGGGTTTTTAATTGCGAGCCTTTATTCGCTGTAAATAGTAAAGTTAAATCTTCTTTTCCAAAAGGGTTAAAATCCTCGCTAGGAGTTAAGTTGATTTGAATTTCGGAGTTTTGCATTCCCAAAACAGACAATGTTTCTAAAATCTCTTTTTGCATTTTTGGGACTACTTTCTCACGACGCTCGTGCAAAGTTCTTGCCTCAGTATTTAATTGTTCTGTAATTTTTTTAATTTCATTTTTCAAAGCCACTACATCGCCAGAAGCACTAGCTTCTTGTAGCAATTTTTGCTCAATTTCAGACTTAAAACTTCTCAGTTCTTCAATATCTGCACAATGATGTTTTTGTAGCAAATTATTGTAAATATTTAATTTTCCTTGAATTTCTGCCAGTGCAACAGGATCGGGCTCCACATTTTCGGTATAGCGATCGATTTCACTGAAAATATCTTTAGCTTCGATTTCCAAAGACTCAATGCGAGATGCCAAATCCGAATTTGAAAAATAATCTGAGAATATATTGGTTTGTGCTTTTAATTCATTTAATAATGATAAAATTCCGCTTGGTTCTGCCGACATCAATTCAATGGATTGTCCTAATTTCCCTGCCACTTCTTCGGCATTTTCTAGTAAATATTGTTGCTGCTCTAGCTCTTCTGGATTTAAATTGTCTAAATTCGCCGCTTCTAATTCATTGAAAATAAAATCGTAATAATCTTTTTCTTTTTGAAATTCGGCTTGTCGTGCCAAAATTTCATTTAATTCACGATTTTTAGCCTTTAGAATTTTCAATTTTTGCTGAAATTCAACCACCAATTTTTGGTTTTTAGCCACAGCATCAATCCATTCATACTGAAACTCTTGTGTAATGATATTGGCCGTTTGGAACTGAGAATGCACATCTATCAAATGCGCACTAAGCTCTTCCAGTACTTTTAGCGTAGTAGGTACATCGTTTACAAAAGCACGAGATTTTCCCGAAACCAGAATTTCACGACGCAAAATGGTTTCGTCTTCATAATCCAAATCGTGTTTTTCAAAAAATGCTTCTAAACCTAAATTTTTAATATCAAATACAGCTTCGACTATACATTTTTCATCGGTGTTTTTAATTGATTTTAAATCTGCTCTTTCGCCAAGCACCAAGCGCAACGCACCTAGCAGGATCGATTTTCCTGCTCCCGTTTCACCTGTTATGATACTTAATCCTTTTTCAAGATTAAGCTCCAAATCGTTGATTAAAGCGTAATTATGTATAGATAAATGTTTTAGCATTATTTATTTAGCTTTTTCCAAAGTTCGTTATTATTCGGAGAAATTTTGTCTAAAAGCGTTTTTAATTTATTAAGCCCAAAGGTTGAAGCTATACCTCCAGAAAAAATCTGTTCGATTTCGTGTTTTTTAGTATTAAAAAAAACGTCGAGCATATAGTTTTGAGAAAAATCATTGCTTTTTTCATAGTTGCTTAAAGTTAACAAAGCATTTCCTATATTATTTTTAGCATTCAATTCATTGGAATACATTTGGTCTAAGCCTCTAATATGATAATTGTAATAAAGTGTACGCATTGTACTTCCGCTTGGAGATAAGATTTTATTTATCAGCGCGGTGCGATTTCTAGTAGATTGTGTGTCCCAGCCTTCAAATCTTGAGCTTAAAGCATTAGAACTTACATTTTGTGCAATTTTGAAATAAGGGGTTCCGCCGTTGTTTGAAAAAGTATCAGCATCTGCTCCTAAAATCAAATACACATAAAATCCAATGACATCGCTCAAATTAGAGTTGCTGAATTTTCTTTGATTGAATACAATTTGCTGATAGTCTGTATATTCAAAATCAAAGTGGGTGTCATTTACATTTAAAGTAGGGGTGTAGTAATTGGTGTTAAACACAGGGCGTCTGCTCTGTACTTGTAAACTTGCTTTGTATTTATTGCTACCGGTTTTTTCCTTGATAATGATATTGAAAGAAGCCTCGATTCTCTCATGAATTTTATAATTTTTATCGCTCCATTTTGTGGTGTTAATGAAGTCTTTGAGTGATTTTTCAAGTGCTTGGTAGGTGCTTGCATTAGAGCTTCCAACTTGCGAATAATCCACATTTACTTCGGCGTAAAATTCTTGCGCAAAGCTTAGATTTAGAGTAAGTAGGAGCAGAGTTGCAATTTTAAATTTCATAACTAAATGTTTTGGGCAATATAGTTCAAAATATCCTTTGCCACCTCTTTTTTTGATTTTAAATCAAATGAAATAGAGGCTTGCTTTTTGGTAATAAAGCTAACTTTATTTGTACTGACTTGAAAGCCTGCGCCTTCATCTTCAAGCGTGTTAAGCACTATCATATCAGCATTTTTCGCATTGAGTTTCTGTGTAGCATTTTCAATAGCATTTTGGGTTTCCAAGGCAAAACCTACCAAAAATTGCGTTTTCTTTTTTGTTTCCCCAAGCGATTTTAGGATATCTGGATTTTTAATTAATTCTATTTGTAAATTTTCACTAGTCTTTTTAATCTTATTTTGGGCAATATTTTTCACTCGGTAATCAGCCACTGCCGCTGCCATAATAAGCACCTCTTGATAAGGCGCATATTTATCCACCATTTCCTTCATTTCTAGGGCAGAAGTTACTCGGTGTATAGTAATATTTGGGTGCTCTATTTCCAGCGCTGTGGGCCCTGAAATTAAGCAAACTTCGGCACCCATTTTGGCAGCTTCTTCCGCAAGATGATAGCCCATTTTTCCAGAAGAATAATTTCCTATAAAGCGCACAGGGTCTATATTTTCATAAGTTGGCCCAGCTGTAATTAATATTTTTCTATTTTTAAACAATTGATTTTCTGAAAAATAGTTCTCTAATTGCGCTACTAAATTTTCAGGCTCTTCCATACGCCCAGCACCATACAATCCGCTAGCCAATTCCCCAGATGCAGCAGGAATCACTGTTACCCCATAGGATTGAATTTTAGCTAAATTTTCTTGCGTCGTAGGATGCTTATACATATCCAAATCCATCGCTGGTGCCACAAAAACGGGACACCTAGCAGAGAGGTAAGTAGCCAGTAAAAGATTACTACAATTCCCGTGAGCCATAGCCGCTAAGGTATTAGCAGTGAGGGGGGCAATGAGCATAGCATCAGCCCATAGCCCTAATTTTACATGATTATTCCACTCATCATCAGCATTTGAGAATTCGCTGAGTACAGGTTGCGTGGAAACGACTTGAAGGCTTAATTTACTTACAAAGTTAAGTGCGGCAGGCGTTGTAACTACACGCACCTCCGCACCTTTTTTTATCAGTAATCTCACGAGTGCGGGGGTTTTATACGCCGCTATTCCGCCCGTGATGCCTAGTATGATTTTTTTATTTTTTAAAGACATTTAGTCTTTGCTCTCTTCAGGTTTTCTAAAATATACATCTCCATCTAGCCATTCTCGCACTGCGATAGCTGTAGGCTTTGGTAATCTTTCATAAAATTTAGAAACTTCAATTTGTTCTCTGTTTTCAAATACTTCTTCCAAAGAATCCGTATTGGCCGCAAATTCATCTAGCTTTTCGTGCAATTCAGTTTTCATTTCGCTGTTAATTTGCTCAGCGCGTTTTCCCATAATCACAATGGCCTCGTAAATATTGCCAGTGGCTTCTTGGATTTTAGTTCTGTCGTAAGTAATAGTAGATTGCTCTGCGTCTATGTTTTTATAGTCCATGATTATTTGGTATTCTTAATTAAATTTTTTCTATTTTTGTTGTATTCCTCAATTTTCTTGAGTTGTTCTTTTGTCACTATTTCTTCATCTTCGATTTTCTTCAACCATTTTTCAGCCTCTTCTAGATATGGGCTATTGGGGTAAGTTCTTTTAAGTAATCGATACGAAGTTTTTGCATCTTTTAAACGATTTTCTTTTTTAGACAAAACACTCTGAATTGCCAGTTCAGCTTTGGAGCGTAACAGATAAATATAGGCTTCCTCTCTGTATTTTGAATCTGGAAAATCATCAATAAAGTTTCCAAAATTCACAGCCGCAGCTTTAAATTTAAGCGTTCTGTAATAATCTTTCGCAATATTAAAAGCTTTCTTCTCCAACTTTCGTCTAAGATCATTAATAAGCTCATTGGCTTCTTTTACTTTATCAGATGTGGGATAAGTATCTATGAATCCTTGCAAAGCTTTCATAGCTTCGTATGTGTTCTTTTGGTCTAGATTATATGCTGGAGACCCCTTATAATAACTATATGCCGACATGTAAAGGGCTTCTTGTGCCTTAGGGCTATTTCTAAACTGAACATAGAAATTCTCGAACTGCTTTGCAGCCAGTGCCTCATTGCCATCATAATAATTGGCATATGCGGAATTAAGTAGAATATGCTCAGACTCTTTTGTTCCAGCAAAATCTGGAGCTGCCTTGGTATACAAATCTGTTGCGTAACGCCATTTCTTTTTAGCAAATAGCTCATCGGCCGTTTTTAAAACATATTGAGCATCATTGCTTTTCATCGCTTTTTCAAAACTTTTATTGCAAGAAACAAAAGCTAAAGAAAGGGCTGCAACAATTAGGGTCTTCTTAATCATTCTGCAAAAATAAATAAATTATTAATATATATCAACATTGCTGTTCTATTTCATGATTTAATTTAGTAAATATTTAACGCAGAAACTTTTAATGTCTATGATTCAAAAAGAAAAAACCGATTTTTAGATGTAACAAAAAATCGGTTTTTTCATTATTTTTTGAGAGAATCTATTTAGTAATCTCTTCTATTGGGTACGGCTTGGGGATTAAACTCATCGCCTTGTTCAATAGATACCAAAACATTATTTTTAAAAGTTAAAATATTTTCGATATACACCACCGTAACTTTATTTGGCGATTTGATTTTTTCTTTATAGTAAAATACCTCTTCTTTGGCATAGGGATTATCTACAAATCCTTTTTTGTATGGTTTTCCCATAATGCCTATCACTTCATTTTTAGTCATTCCAGGCTGGATATTGTAGGATACAATTTTACTTGTAGAGGGTGCCATACTTACAAAACAAGAGGTAGGTATAGTCAAAGTAAAAATCGCAATTGTAAAATAGCTGAATAATTTTTTCATGATTAAACTTTTTATGATTACTAAATATTTTCCCAAAAATTATACCGAACATGGGAATCCAATGGTTTTTAATAAATAAAGCATATCGCTTTTGAAACTCCAATTTTGCACATATTTTTTGTTAATTTTCACTTTTTCTGGCCACAAAACCTCATCATTATATTTAATCGGGTCTGGTACTTGGTTTAAAATCTCATTTTCGTTTTTATATGCCAACTGTGCGGGGCCCGTAATGCCTGGTTTTACTTTCAGAATGATTCTGTCCTCTCCTTGGAGCTCATCGGCATAGCCTTGCACATCGGGGCGTGGCCCCACGAAACTCATCGTGCCGTTTAAAATATTGATTAATTGCAGGGTTTCGTCTAATTTAGTTTTGATTAAAAAGTGCCCAAAATGGGTGATTTTATGAGATTTTTCGGTGGTTACGCTATTGGTGTAAGTTCCCTTTAAACTCCTAAATTTATAAATGGTAAAAAGTTTGGCATTTTGTCCGACTCGTTTTTGTTTAAAAATTCCGTTTTGTTGCGTATCGATGCTGGCAATTATCCAAATTAAAAGCATGGGAATTGCAAGTATAATTAGCAAAATTATAGCGAAAACATAATCAAATATTTTTTTGGATAAAGGCATGAATCGTTGAGATATTTGTACAAATATAGGAATTTGCACTAAGAAAATTGAAAGAAAGCTACCCTTTAAATTGAAAAAGAGTAGCTTTTTATGAATTGAAAATCTTTTAAAAATTAAATTTTACCTACAATTTCGTTCAATGTAGCCGATGGGCGCATAGCTCGCGTAGTCTTTACTTCAGATGGATCGTAGTAGCCTCCAATGTCTTGTGGATGCCCATGAGAAGTCGTCAACTCCTCATTGATTTTAGCCTCATTGGCTTTCAATTCTTGTGCAATTGGCGTTAATTTTTGAGACAATTCAGCATCATCAGTTTGATTAGCTAGAGCTTCTGCCCAATAAGAAACCAAATAATAATGAGAACCGCGATTATCGATTTGGCCTAATTTTCTTGCAGGCGATTTATCATTTTCAAGGTATTTTGCCACGGCAACATCCAAAGTATCTGCAAGTACTTTAGCACGCTCGTTTTCAGTTGTGTGGAATACATGTTCAAGCGATGCTCCAAGTGCCAAAAATTCACCTAATGAATCCCAGCGCAAATAGCCTTCGTCCAAAAATTGCTGAATGTGTTTTGGTGCAGAACCACCCGCTCCTGTTTCAAACAAGCCTCCACCGTTCATGAGCGGAACGATAGAAAGCATTTTGGCCGAAGTTCCTAATTCAAGGATAGGGAACAAATCTGTAATGTAATCTCTCAACACATTTCCAGATGCCGAAATGGTGTCTTTGCCTTCGCGCATTCTTGCAAGAGTTTTCTTCATCGCCTCGTCTACATCCATGATAGAAATATCAAGCCCTGTTGTATTGTGAAGTGGTAGATATTTTTCCACTTTTTTAATGATTTCGCGGTCGTGTGCGCGTTGCTTATCTAGCCAGAAAATCACAGGCGTATCAGATAGTCTTGCACGCGTTACGGCTAATTTCACCCAATCTTTGATAGGTTCATCTTTGGTTTGGCAAGCACGGAAAATATCTCCTTTTTCAACATTTTGCTCTAGCAAAACATTTTCGTCTTTGTCCAAAATCTGAATCACACCTTTTCCTTCTGCTTGGAAAGTTTTGTCGTGAGAACCGTATTCTTCTGCTTTTTTAGCCATTAAACCCACATTAGAAACTGTTCCGATTTGAGTAGGATCAAGTGCACCATTGGCTTTGTTTTCATCAATGGCGGCTTGGTAAAATTTAGCATAGGCACGATCTGGAATCATTGCCAAAGTATCTTCTTCTTTGCCTGCGAGATTCCACATTTTTCCGCCACCACGAATCATTGCCGCCATCGACGCGTCAATAATCACATCAGAAGGCACATGGAAATTAGTAATTCCTTTGTCGGAATTTACCATTGCCACTTTAGCATTTTCGTTTAAAGTATCTTTAATATCGTTTAAAATCTCGTTTTCTTTTTCGTTTCCTTTGATTTTATCTAAAAGTGATTGCAATCCAGCGTTTGGCGTAATGTCCAACGATTGAAAAACATCGGCGTATTTTTCATACACTTTTTTGAAATAAGTCTCGACAATGGCACCAAAAATAATTGGATCAGAAACTTTCATCATCGTGGCTTTCAAATGAGCCGAAAGTAAAATATTTTCTTTTTGCGCTTCTTCGATGCTTTTTTGTGCAAATTCTTTCAAATCTTTCATTCGCATTACGGCACAGTCAATTACTTCGCCAGCGAGTAGGGGACTTGCACCTTTTAGCGTAGTTACTTCGCCATTTTCGGCTTTAAATACAATTCTAAATTGA
Source organism: Ornithobacterium rhinotracheale (assembly GCF_022832975.1). Classification (NCBI taxonomy): domain Bacteria; kingdom Pseudomonadati; phylum Bacteroidota; class Flavobacteriia; order Flavobacteriales; family Weeksellaceae; genus Ornithobacterium; species Ornithobacterium rhinotracheale. Next base: position 1,422,912 of record NZ_CP094846.1, read on the forward strand.
TTATCTTTTTCTATGGTAACGGATTTTTCGGTATCGTAGAAATCGCCATGTTCCATATGAGCCACGCGTGTTTTAGAATCCTTAGTCCATGCGCCCATACGATGCGGATGCGCTTTGGCGTAATTTTTCACAGCCTTAGGCGCTCTACGGTCTGAATTTCCTTCTCTTAAAACAGGATTTACTGCCGAACCAAGCACCACAGCGTAGCGTTTTTTGATTTCTTTTTCTTTATCATTTTTTGGCTCAAGCGGATAATTGGGCACATTGTAGCCATGCGACTGAAGCTCTGCTATGGCGTCTTCTAGTTGCTTTACCGAAGCCGAAATATTTGGTAGTTTAATGATATTTGCCTCGGGGCGTTTAGCCAAATCTCCCAACTGAGTCAAAGCATCGTCTACGCGCTGCTCGTCTTCCAAATAATCAGGAAAATTGGCAAGAATTCGATGAGCAAGGGAAATATTAGCCAATTTAATTTCGATGTCGGCAAGAGAAGTAAATGCCTTTACCATTGGTAAAAACGAATGCGTAGCCAGCATTGGGGCCTCATCGGTAAGTGTGTAATGAATATAAGATTTTTGAGCCATTATTGATTGTTTTTATAATATGATTTTTACAAATTTACTTTTTTTATTTTTAATTTGAAAGAAAATGATTTAAAAGTGATGCCTAATTTGAATAATTACTAAAGCTACCATTTATTTCTGTTTAAAACGAAAATACACCCAATCGGGTATAAAATCAACTAGAAGTGATTTTTTTACCTCCTAAAGGGTATAATTTAAAATTGTTTAATTTTTTTGCACCCAAAAGGGTATAAAATATGCAATCTTCAATTGTGAATTTCATCAAAAATAAAAGAAAACAGCTAGGGATGACTCAAGTAGAACTTGCCGAAAGGGCAGGGGTAGGCTTGTGTTTTGTAAGAGAATTGGAACAAGACAAACAAACTGTGCGATTGGATAAAGTTAATCAAATTTTAGCTTTGTTTGGAGCCGAACTGGGTGTTACAATGAAATAAATAATTAAAACATAATAAGACAAGCCGAAGTTTTTTATCATAATTCGCTAGCAGGAACCATTGAAGAAAACGAAAATGGTTTTATTTTTAAATATGATGAAGATTATTTAAAAAGTGAAAAAGTCAAGCCTATAAGCCTTACTTTGCCGTTGCAAGAAAAACCATACGAAAGCAAAATTCTATTTCCTTTTTTTGACGGACTAATTCCAGAAGGCTGGCTTTTAAATATTGCAGTAAAGAACTGTAAACTTAACCCAAGAGATAGATTTGGTCTACTTTTGAGTATGTGTAAAGATTGCATAGGTTGTGTTTCAATCATCTCTAAATAAATTACTTAATGAAAAAAATGTTTATATTGTTACCAGCCTTTAAATGAAGATGAAATTGATTTTCATCCAAAGTGTTCTAAGAAAATGTTTGGAACAGAAAATCCGCCTATTCTAGAATTAAACCACAATGAACTACAAAAAATAGCAAAAGAAATTATAGTGAAAAGTATAGCTGTAACAGGTGTTCAACCCAAACTATCGTTGCAACTATCGAAAAATACCAAAGATGCTCCAAGATTAACTCTTGTTGGGCCCTATGGCGATTATATTTTAAAGCCACAAACTGAACATTATTCTGAACTCCCAGAGAATGAAGATTTAACAATGCATCTGGCAGAATTGGCTAAAATTAAAATAGTAAAACACACTCTAATTCGTTTACAATCAAGGGAATTAGCATATATAACACAGAGATTTGATAGAATTAAAGGCAAAAAAATAGCGGTAGAAGATTTTTGCCAATTAAGCGAAAACATGACTGAACATAAATACAGAAGTTCTGTGGAGAAAGTAGGAATACTAACTTATCAATTTACTACCAACAAAGGCTTTGAGCTACAACGATTGTTTGAGCTAATTCTTTTTAATGTTTGCATGCATTCAAGATTCTTTTTTGTCTGATGAAATGAAAATCAAATACAAGACTTTAATTGAAAATAACCACAATCATATTTTCACCCGATAAAAACCACTATTTTAATTAAAATAGTGGCTCATTTCTTCTTGATTTTTTTGCTTGTAAGCAATCCAAGGCTCCGATTTCTTAAGCAAGAATTTTTTAGCTATAGGCGAAACCAATCGAGTGAAAAATCGCTGTATCGGATTTACACTTTCACACACTTTTTGCACATAAGATTGTAGCGTATCTTGTCTGAACGAAACGATGTTTTCTAAATCATCGCCATCGGCATAGAAACCGCAATGGAAATTCTTTTCGGCAAAAGCTTTTTCAGGCAAATTAAACTCGCCAAGTCCATAACATTTAAAGTTTTCAGCCAAGAGATTTTTGTAACTGGTTCGGTTTTTTTCGCCGCCCCCTAAATTAAAGATTTTAGACTCTAATTCACCCTGATGTTCTATGGCGTTTACAAAAGCACGCGCGGTATCTTCAGGTGTAGTAATCTCCACCGAAGTGTTGAGCGGCATATGAAACATCAAATGCGACATTTTGTGATTTCCCGCCCCCATGATCGCTGAAAGTCTAAAAATTGTCCAGCGTAAATTACTATTTTGGATGATTTCTTCGGCGGCGATTTTGGTCGTTGCATAGTAATCTCTCGGGGAAGGAGATAACGCATCGGTTACTTTTATCATCGGTGTTTTTACACGATCGCCATAAACCGAAACTGACGAACTATAGGCTATGAAACTATCGGGAGAATAATGTTCCAAAGCTTCTACAATATTGCGCGTTCCTTCCACATTTACACGCTGCGCAAGCTCGGTAAATTCATCGGCTTTAGGCGGAATAATCGCTGCCAAATGTATTGTAAAATCTATGTTTTTGCAGGCTTTTTCTACATCTTCTTTTTGGGTAATATCACCAAAAACGATTTTTGCCTTATTTTGGTAAGGGGTGAGTTTTTTACGCGAAATCTCATTTTCCACATCAAAGGCTACGACTTCGTAATCCTTTGGCGACTGCACCAGCATTCTCAAAACTTCTATTCCCACATTTCCAGATGCGCCTGTAAGTAATATTCTCATTTTCATAATTTTTTGTGATTGATAAGAATAAAAATACAATTAACATTCCAAAATCTGGATTTTACTCAATAACTGAAAATCATCATATTTTTAAATAGATTTTTATTCATATTTATATTCTGAATTTAAATCTCATTTGTCATTCTGAATTCATTTCAGAATCTCTGTGAGCCATTAAGACCCTGAATCAAGTTCAGGGCGACGGGGCGTTGTAAGTTGTAGGTGGTGTCATTCCGAACTCGATTCTGAATCTCAGAAAAATCGGAATTTGGCATATTAAATCTTCGGTTAAATTTGTTTATAAGACAAGGAAACTTTATTTGAAAAGTAGTTTTTCCCGTTGTAATGAATTAAGATTTGCACCTGTTTTGCATTATTAAAATTTGCTATCATTGAATGAAAATTATCATGAACATCAAAGATATTGAAAGATGTACCAATAAAAATATTTTTTCCGATTCTATGAAACAGTTTTTTTCTATCACCTAAACATGTCGATGTTTTTTGCTCTTCTTTATTTTCTATCAAGATTTTTTTCTCTTTATTTATTGGTGAAGGTGGGTCAGGAATTTCAAACATTTCTTTGGTATCAACAATAGCAGTAAATTGTTCAGGTTGAATCATCTCTTTTCCATTATAAAAAATGTAATAAATACCATTTTTTTCTATTTTATCTAATTCTTCTTGACTTTCAATAATATACTGATCGTTTATCAAATCAATAAAATCTAAATCAGATTTTAGAATTAAAAAATCTTCAAAATTTAAGCCAGATTCAAGAACGTCATTTATTTGAATTTTTTCATTTAGTATTTCTATTTCATTGTTTGATGAACATGAAACAAAAGGGAATAAAAGCAAAATGAATATTTTTAAAAAATTACTTTTCCACCACATAACACTACAATTTAAACTGAATTAATTTACCTCCAACTAATTTAATCATAAATATTTAAATGTGAAAATTTTTAATTAAGTTATTTATCGTATTAAGACCCCTAAATCAAGTTTAAGGTGACCGGGCGTTGCAAATTTTGCGTGTTAATGTCATTCCGAACTCGATTCTGAATCTCAGAAAAATCGGAATTTGGTATATTTTTAAACTTATATCATTAAAATCATTGAAAAACCGAATTTTAGCCTTAAAATCCTTTGTTTTAAATTGAGATTTCTTAATTTCGCCGCCGAATCATTTAAACTGTAATCATGATTAAAAAATCCTACTATATTTTACTTTCAGTTTTATTATTAAGTGCTTGTGGCTCTTTTCACCGAATCAATAAAAACCGCCATACGACTTTTAAAAAAACTAAAGTGGACAATAGCGTGAGTGGTCGCGCGAGAACGGTTCTTAACGAAGCGCATTACTATTTCGGGACACCATATAAATATGGCGGAACGACTAAAAAAGGCATGGATTGTTCGGGATTACTTTGGAATTCGTACCAAAAAGTAAATATTCAGCTGCCACGCGTTTCTCGTGAGCAAGCGGAATATGGTATGAAAGTTAAATTAAAAAATGTTCAGCCTGGAGATGCGGTTTTCTTCAATACATCGGGTAGTGGGATTTCGCACGCAGGCATCGTAGACCGAGTTTCTGGCGGCGAGATTTTCTTTATCCACGCATCTTCCTCAAAAGGAGTAATGGTGAGCTCGCTCGAAGAGCCTTATTGGAAAAAAAGATTTGTAAAAGCAGTGCGCTACTTGCACTAAATATTGGTATAATCCAATTCTTTTAATTTTTTGCGATAAAGGTTTAGTAATTTAGATTTGGAAATAAATCCAATGAATTCTTTGTCGTTTAACACTGGCAAAACCCAAGAGCCCGTTTCTTCAAATTTCTGAAGAATGGTTTTTGGGTTATCTTTTCCTTTGATGATGATGGCTGGCGGTGCTGTGGTGAGATCCATGATGGGCATTGTTCCATATTGTTGCACTTCAAACAATGTTTTTCGGTATTCGTTTACATTGACTACACCTATGAATTCATAATTTTCATTAATCACGGGAAAAACATTTCTTTTACTCATTTCTACTAAACGAACGAGTGCTCCTAAGTAATCAGATTTCTTCAATTTATGAACATTGGTTTCCGTGATTTCATCAATATTCATATCGATTAAAATGTTGGAATCTTTGTCGTGTGTCGTAAGTTCGCCGCGTCGTGCCAATTCTTCTTTATAAAAAGGATATTTAAAATAGAATCTATTAATGCTAAATGCGATTACCACCACGAGCATAATCGGCACAATGAGCGTATACCCGTTACTGATTTCTGCAATTAGGAATATCGCCGTAAGTGGTGCGTGCAAAACACCTGCAAGCAATCCGCTCATTCCAACAAGACTAAAGTTTACTTCGCTGACATTGAACCCAAAGAGGTTTAAAAATTTGGCAAAACCATTTCCGAGCGTACAGCCCACAAATAACGAAGGTCCGAAAATACCTGCCACGCCACCAGCTCCCAGAGTAGTCGCTGTGGCAATGGTTTTAAGAGCACCAATGCTCAATATAAAAATCACAATGGTTATTGGATTGTAAAATTGCTGAAAATAGGTATTCATCATTAAAATATCGCCATTTCCGCGCAACATTTCATTCATTTGTTCGGCGCCTTCGCCAAAGATAGGAGGAAAGAAAAATGTGATCACTCCGATTGATAATCCGCCTAAAATAATCTTTAAAAAAGGAGAATTATTTTTCTTAAAATATCGCTCAGTAAATTTATACATAATCGTAAACGACACCGATGCAAAACCCGAAAAAACGCCTAATAATACATAATAAGGAATGGCACTTACTTGAAATTCGCCAATGATACGCACAGGAAAAATTACATCGTTATCATTAAAGAAATATGAAATCGTAATCGCTGAAATAGAGGAGAGTAGGAGCGGAATCATAGAGCCAAGTGTAAAGTCTAAAGCAAAAACTTCAATGGCGAAAACAATCGCTGCCATAGGTGCTTTGAACAACGAAGACATCGCCCCCACTGCGGCGCACCCAATTAGGAGTACACGCGTTTTTCTATCCATTTTAAAGTATTCGGCGATTTTGGTGGTAAGTGCAGCACCCGATACCACCGTAGGCCCCTCGAGCCCTCCTGAGCCACCTAAGCCCACCGTAAATGGCACCAAAATAAGCGAACTGTAGGTTTGGTATTTTTCTTTAAATGTTCCGTGATTGGTAATCGCTCGCAAGGTGGCAGGGATTCCTTGTATCACGGGTTGTTTTATCACAAATCGTATGAATAAATAAGTGAAAAGCAATCCTAAACCTGGGAACAAAAAATAGTAATAATCGTATTTTCTAAACAAACCATGCATCAAAACATCATTTACAAAAACAGTCATTTTAACGATGAGCAGGGCATAAATACCACTAATCAGCCCAATGATGAGTGCCAATAAATAGATGAACCTAAGCGGAGAAAATACATTATAACGCAATTTCTCTAGCCAGTGTTTTATCTTAATTACCAGCCTGATGTATGCAATACGATTAAATTTCTTGTGTGGCATATTTAAAATTAAAACTCGTGAAACTTTAAAAAAAAAGCCACACGAGTTTTTATCATTCAAAATTTATAAAAAAACAGATTTTTATTGATTTTCTTCTCTCGCTGCTTTTGCCTTTTTCTCTTGAACATCCAAGAAAAGCTCATCTAGCTGTTCTTTGGCAATAGGGGCAGGGGCATCAATCATTACATCACGACCACTATTGTTTTTAGGGAAAGCGATGTAATCTCTAATCGTTTCAGAACCGTCTAAAATAGAAACTAAACGATCGAAACCAAAAGCGATACCACCATGTGGCGGTGCTCCGTATTCAAAAGCATTCATCAAGAACCCGAATTGAGCTTTGGCTTCTTCATCGGTAAAGCCAAGTAGTTCAAACATTTGGCTTTGTAAATCTTTATTAAAGATTCTGATGGAACCTCCACCTATTTCGTTTCCGTTTAATACCAAATCATACGCATTGGCACGCACTTCACCTGGAGCGGTTTTTAATTTCTCGATATCTTCAGGTTTTGGCGAAGTAAATGGGTGGTGCATTGCGTGGTAGCGACCAGTGTCATCATCCCACTCAAGCAATGGAAAATCTACTACCCAAAGCGGCGCAAATTCGTCTGGTTTTCTAAGCCCTAAACGATTTCCAAGCTCCATACGCAACGCCGAAAGTTGCGGGCGCACCTTGTTTGCATCTCCAGACAAAATTAGGATTAAATCACCTTTTTCTGCTTGGCATTTTTCTGCAATTTTCTTTAAATCTTCTTCGTCATAGAATTTATTTACAGACGAAGTATAAGTTCCGTCTTCTTGGTATTTCACCCAAACCATACCTGCGGCTCCGATTTGTGGTCTTTTCACGAAATTGGTAAGTTCATCAATCTGTTTGCGTGTATAGTCTGCACAGCCTTTTACATTGATTCCTACAACAAGTTCTGCCTCGTTGAAGATTTTAAAATCTTTGTGCTGAGTTACTTCGTTTAGCTCACAAAACTCCATGCCGAAACGGATATCTGGCTTGTCGTTTCCATAGCGTTTCATGGCTTCTTGGTAGCTCATTCTTGGGAATTTGCCTACCTCTAAACCTTTGATATCCTTTAATAAATACTGTGTTAAGCCCTCAAATACATTTAAAATATCTTCTTGCTCTACAAACGACATTTCACAATCGATTTGTGTAAACTCTGGCTGACGGTCGGCACGCAAATCTTCATCTCTAAAACATTTCACAATTTGGAAATATTTATCCAAACCACCCACCATCAAAAGTTGTTTGAAAGTCTGCGGAGATTGTGGCAATGCATAAAACTGACCAGGGTTCATGCGAGATGGCACTACGAAATCTCTTGCACCTTCTGGCGTAGACTTAATTAAAACAGGAGTTTCTACTTCAATAAAGCCCTCATCAGAGAGGTATTGTCTTATCTTTTGAGCCACTTGGTGGCGGAAGATTAATTTATTCTTTACAGGGTTTCTGCGAATGTCCAGATAGCGGTATTTCATTCTCAGCTCATCGCCTCCATCGGTTTCATTTTCAATGGTGAAGGGGGGGAGCTTGGCGGTGTTTAAAATCTCAAGCGAATCGATTAAAATTTCAATCTCTCCCGTGGGGATATTAGGGTTTTTGGACTCTCGCTCTAGCACCTCACCCGAAACTTTTATCACAAATTCGCGCCCAAGTTTTCTTGCTTTTTCAAACAAAGATTTATCCGTGCGCGCCTCATCAAGTACCAACTGAGTGATGCCGTAGCGGTCTCGCAAATCTATCCACATTAAAAATCCTTTATCTCTAATGCCTTGCACCCAGCCACTGAGTTCTACTCTTTCTCCTTTATGGCTTAAATTAAGCGCACCGTTGGTATGTGTTCTATACATTTTTTAACTGAATTTATTTTGATTGCACAAAAATACGCTTTCTGTAGTATAATTAAAAAACTTAGTGCGTAAAATTTAGTTTTAGCCTATATTTTGGGGTAAATTTTGTCTTGCTTGATTGAACTCAGAAATTAAATTTTCCATGATTTTCTTTACGGGCAAAATCTCGTGAATCATCGAGGCACATTGCCCAATTTCGAGCATTCCCTCGGCGGTGTCGCCCTCAAACATACCCAGTTTTGCACGCCCCGTGCCTTTCAATTTTTCTAAATCTTCTGGCGTAGCATGCTGAGCATAAGCCTTTAAAATTTCTTGATAAAAAGGATTTTTAATCAATCGCACCGAACCGATTTCTTTCAGCGTTAAATCCGTTCCGCCCTCGTCGGTTTTTAAAATTTCATTTTTAAAATTGAGGTGCGCAGAAGATTCTTCGCTCATCACAAAACGCGTCCCGATTTGCACGCCCTCTGCCCCCAAAACCATGGCTGCCAATATTTGCTGCCCCGTGGCAATTCCGCCTGCGGCAATCAGCGGTACTTGAATCGCTTTTTTTACTTCTGGAATTAGGCAAAAAGTCGTAGTTTCTTCTCTGCCATTATGTCCACCTGCCTCAAAGCCTTCTGCCACAATGGCGTCCACGCCTGCTTCTTGCGATTTAAGTGCAAATTTAACACTCGATACTACATGCGCTACCTTAACACCTTCTTTTTTAAGCGTTTCAGTCCACTTTTTGGGGCTTCCCGCCGAGGTAAAAACCACAGGAACCTTTAACCTTAAAATACTTTCCACATGTTCCTCGATATTGGGGTAGAGTAGTGGTAAATTTACTCCAAATGGCTGATTTGTAGATTCTTTACATTTTTTAATGTGATATTGTAACACATCGGGGTACATACTGCCAGCTCCCAAAATTCCGAGCCCGCCTGCGTTTGAGACTGCAGAAACGAGTTCCCAGCCGCTAGCCCACACCATACCGCCCTGAACAATAGGGTGTTGTATATTAAATAATTGACAAATTCTATTCATTTTTCTTGTTGATTTTCAAGGGCTAAGTTAGTGATTTTTTTCCTTTGGCAGATTTTTTGTTTAAATAAATGACGATGTTTTTGAAAATCAGCAAAACATCTTTTATTTTTGCAAAAAATTAATATATAAATATTATGTATTGGACATTAGAATTAGCCTCTTATTTGAGCGATGCGCCGTGGCCTGCCACTAAGGATGAATTAATTGATTACGCCATTAGAACAGGTGCGCCACTGGAGGTAGTAGAGAATTTACAGTCTATCGAAGATGAGGGAGACCAGTATGAATCTATCCAAGAAATTTGGGCAGATTACCCAACTGATGATGATTTCCTCTGGAACGAAGACGAATATTAAAATCAAGGAACCTTGAACCCTCTGAAAATTTACGAGGGTTTTTGTGTTTTTTAGTCAGTTGAATTTTAAAACAAATTATAAATAAATTTTGAGCGATGCATTCGCTCAAGTATAGCCAAAAAATTATGGGTTTTTTAGATAAAATATTAAAGAGTTTCCTTGGAGATAAAAACGAAAAGGATGTAAAAGAACTAAGAAAAATTGTGGATCAAGTCCTTGCGGAAGAAGCAAAGCTTGAAAATCTCTCAATTGATGAATTGAGAGCTAAAACACAAGAGTTTAAAGCAAAAATTAAGGAAGCAACCAAAACGCAAGACGAGAAAATTGCAGAGTTGAAAGCGAAGGTTGAAGACCTTGAAAACATTGATGAGAAAGATGCAATTTTTGCTGAAATCGATGCGCTGAATGCAGAAAAATACAGATTAGAAGAAGGTGTTTTAGAAGAAATTTTACCACAAGCCTTTGCGGTGGTTAAGGAAACGGCTAAAAGATTTTATCACAACGATACGCTGGAAGTTACAGCCACTCCATTTGATAGGGAACTTTCTGGTTCTAAGGATTATGTGAGACTTGAAGGCGAAGACAAAGCCATCTGGAATACTTCTTGGGACGCAGCGGGAAAAGCCGTAAACTGGGACATGATTCACTATGATGTTCAGTTGATTGGTGGTACTGTATTGCACCAAGGTAAAATTGCAGAGATGCAAACAGGGGAGGGTAAAACGCTCGTGGCGACTTTACCACTTTACCTAAACGCATTGCCTGGTCGTGGGGTGCATGTGATTACTGTAAACGATTATTTGGCTAAGCGTGACTCGGCTTGGATTGGTCCATTGATGGAGTTCCATGGATTAAGCGTAGATTGTATCGACAATCACCAGCCAAACTCTGAAGGGCGTATCGCAGCCTACAAAAAAGACATTATTTATGGAACCAACAACGAATTTGGTTTCGACTATTTGAGAGATAACATGGCGACTTCTACCGATCGTTTAGTTCAGCAAGAATTAAACTATGCGGTAATCGACGAGGTGGATTCTGTATTGATTGATGATGCGCGTACACCGCTCATTATTTCTGGTCCTGTGCCTCAAGGAGATCGCCAAGAATACGATATTTTAAAACCAAATATCGAGCAAATCGTAATGAAGCAAAGACAAGAATTATCTTCTGCTTTGAACGAGGCTAAAAAATTATGGAAAGATGGCGACAAAAAAGCGGCAGCTTTTGAAATGATGAAAGTTTACCGTGGATTGCCAAAATATAAACCTTTAATTAAATTCTTGTCTGAAGAAGGTACTCGTACTCAATTACAAAAAACGGAGGCTTTCTATATGCAAGATAACAATCGTGAAATGTGGCAAATCGATCAGCATTTGTATTTTACGATTGATGAGAAAAATAACCAAATCAACCTTACAGATAAAGGTATTGATTTCTTAACTCGTGGTTCTGAGGATCCAAACTTCTTTATCCTACCAGAAATCGGGGAGGAGGTTGCAAAAATTGAGCAAGAAGGGTTACCAAAAGAAGAAGAACACGCTAAGAAAGAAGAATTTTTTAGAGATTACGCCATTAAATCTGAGCGTATCCACACGCTTCACCAATTATTGAAAGCCTACACTTTGTTTGAAAAAGATGTGGAATATGTCGTGATTGATGGACAAGTAAAAATCGTGGATGAGCAAACAGGGCGTATGATGGAAGGTCGTCGTTATTCAGACGGATTACACCAAGCACTTGAAGCCAAAGAGAATGTGAAAATCGAGGCAGCTACTCAGACTTTTGCTACGATTACTTTGCAGAACTACTTCAGAATGTATAACAAACTTTCTGGAATGACCGGTACTGCGGAAACCGAAGCAGGAGAATTTTGGGAAATCTATAAATTAGATGTGGTAGCCATCCCAACCAATAAACCAATTGCGAGAGACGACCGCCAAGATTTAATTTATAAAACCAATCGTGAAAAATACAACGCGGTAATTGATGAGATTGTAAAACTATCTCAAGAAGAAAAAAGACCAGTCCTTGTGGGTACGACTTCGGTAGAGGTTTCTGAGTTATTGTCTAAAGCCTTAAAACTTAGAAAAATCGACCACAATGTGTTGAACGCAAAATTGCATAAGCAAGAAGCAGATGTGGTAGCAGAAGCAGGGCAACCTGGAAAAATCACTATTGCAACCAACATGGCAGGTCGTGGTACGGATATTAAAATTTCGGACGAAGTAAAAGAAGCTGGTGGTCTTGCCATCATCGGGACAGAAAGACACGATTCTCGTCGTGTAGATAGACAGTTGCGTGGTCGTTCTGGGCGTCAAGGAGATGTAGGTAGCTCACAATTCTTTGTTTCGCTGGAAGATAGCTTGATGCGTTTATTCGGTTCAGAAAGAATTTCAAAATTGATGGACCGCATGGGGCACAAAGAAGGAGATGTTTTACAACACTCTATGGTATCTAAATCAATCGAAAGAGCACAGAAAAAAGTAGAGGAAAACAACTTCGGAATCCGTAAAAGATTGCTTGAGTATGATGATGTGATGAATAAGCAGCGTGAAGTAATCTACAAACGCCGTAAAAATGCCTTGAATGGTGAGCGTTTGGATACCGATATTGCCAACATGATTTTTGATACCGCTGCTGGAATCGTAAATCAGCATAGAAGTACTGGCGATTTTGAGGCATTTAAAATTGATTTGATTACGCATTTCACCATGGATTCGCCAGTAGATGAAAATGAATTCAAAAACGGCAATATTCAGAATTTAATTGATAAAGTATATCATTCAGCGATTGAAGATTACAGAATCAAAGTTCAAACTACTGCCGAAAAAGCGTTCCCAGTGGTAGCAAATGTTTACGAAAATAGCGGACACCAATTCCAGAGAATTCAAGTTCCATTTACCGATGGAAACAGAAGTTTGATGATTGTGTCTGACCTTGAAAAAGCTTACAATACACAAGGAAAACAGCTTTTAAAAGATTTTGAAAAGAGTGTAACTTTAGCATTAATCGATGAGCATTGGAAAGAGCACTTGCGCGACATGGATGATTTAAGACGCTCGGTACAAAACGTAACTTATGAGCAAAAAGATCCAATCGTGGTGTACAAAGAAGAATCTTTCTACATGTTTAGAGATATGATTGATACAATCAACCGAGAAGTAGTTTCATTCTTGTTTAAAGGTGAATTGCCTACGCCAGATCCAGAACAGATTCAGCGAGCAAAACAACAACAAGAAGAGCGTACTCAAGCATCTCGCGGAAACGATTTAAACGAAGGGCAAGAAGCGCAACAACAAGCTGCAGACCAAAGCCAAACTCCAAACTGGCAAAGCCAACAGTTGACACCAAGATATGTTATGAAAATTGGTAGAAACGAAATCGTGAAAGTGAGAAATGTTCAAACAGGTAGAATCGAAGAAATGAAGTACAAAAAAGCTGAACCGCTTATCGAATCAGGCGAGTGGGTTTTAGATAAATAAAATTTCATTTCTTACCAAAATAGAAAATCCTTGTATGAATTTTTATACAAGGATTTTTTTATAAATGAGTTAAATTAAGTATTCGTCATTTTTTATTATATTTGTTTTAAAGAAAACTACTATGATTTTTTGGCTAATTTTATACATATTGGGTGTTATATTCGGCATTTTTTTAGGATTAGAAGCTGCTAGAAATAACTTTAAATAAATAAACAAACAGAAAACATTGTATTGTTTGTTGAGATTATTGCCAGTCTTTTAATTTTACTTCTTTTAAAATCAAAAAGATAAAGAAATAGCTGATAAAAAAATCAATAAAGAAGGAGTTGATTTATGCCAGCGTTCCCCCTCCTGGACACTTTGCGTTGCCTAAGACTCTCCTTCATAAACCTTAGGGGCATCATCGAGCATACATAAATCTTTTGTAAATCTTCAGCAAAAAGTCTACCAGTTTAGATGTAAGATTAAGCTTTAGGAAATTTCTCATATGATGGGACAATTTCAAGTAAAAAATTAGATTTTGGATGATTTTTTAAATCTTGCGGAAAAATCGATTTCCACATATTTTTTTAAAATTAAAACAGAATCATTTGATACAGAAAAACCCTTTAAATTATCGATTTTTAAATTACCTTTTTGAAATTCAACATTTTTAGGATACGGAACTAAATCTTTGTTTTGAGCAAAAATCCACAAATATGGGAATATACAAATGGCGAGAAAAAATTTTTTCATTATCAAGAAGAATTAAACAACTGCTTAAAATTAGAACAAAAATCTCGATTTCAAGTAATTTTCAAAGAGTTTTCTAAACTCGCTGAAAATTCAATATTTCAAAAATTTCTTATGATTGAGCCGAATATTGAAAAATTATGAAGTTATAAATATTATGAAATTATTTTTCCAAGGCATTCATTGGCAAAAATAATCATCGCATAGAAAAACCAACCGCCAGCTACAAAACCAAAAATCATAGGATTAACAAATATCGAAGGCACCAAACTAAGCATGTATGAGATATTTCAGAAATAGAAATACAAAAAAATGTAATTTTCAAGTATTTTTCTAACTTAAAATTTAAACTTAAAAAAAGCCTATAATTTACATTATGTTAAATAGTGTTTTTTATAAAAGTAAGATATTATATTCATTAACCATTCTTTATTTGAAAACATTTATATCAGCACCACTCCTCAAATTATTGAATTTAAATAATACACCTTATTTGCATTAAAACTAAAAATCATTCAAAAACATAATTTTCTTGAGCATTATGACAATACTCATACGAGATTTTATTTAAAAATCGTATTTTAGTAAAAAATATATAGATATGATAAAGAATCTTTTACTAGCCGGATGCTTAGGGCTTATGGCATCTTGCGCTACACAACAATCGTTGGGCAATTTGCAAAACACAAAGGCAGACTACCCGATTGTTCCTGAGCCCAATGAAATTTTAATTAAAAATGGTGGCTTTGTTCTCAATAATAAAGTCAAAATTTTTGCGCCAAAATCACTCAATAAAGAAGCTGATTTCTTGAAAGATTATTTAAAAACAGCTGCTAATGTAAAATTGAGCATTGCCGAACCTAATCAAGCTAGCGGAATTCATTTGGTGATTAATCCTTCGGTAAAGGGCGAAGAGGCTTATACTTTAAGTATTAATGACTCGAATGTAAAAATTACTGCAAGCACTTCTACAGGGATTTTCTACGGTATTCAAACATTAAGACAATTAGTTCATAATCAAAAAAATATAGAATATTTTCCTGCTGTAGAGATCAAAGATGAACCTCGTTTTGCTTACCGCGGAATGCACCTCGATGTTGGTCGCCACATGTTCCCAGTGGATTTCATCAAAAAATACATCGACCTTTTGGCTTTGCACAAAATGAATAAATTTCACTGGCATTTAACCGAAGATCAAGGTTGGAGATTAGAGATTAAAAAATATCCAAAGCTTACAGAAGTCGGGGCGTATCGTGCTGAAACTGCGATTAAAAAACACTTCCCTGGTTCTGGTTTAAAAGACGAAACATTTAAAGGAGATGGCAAAAGATATGGTGGTTTTTATACTCAAGACCAAGCAAGAGATATTGTAAAATATGCCGCAGATCGCCACATTACAGTGATTCCAGAAATCGATATGCCTGGTCACATGTTGGCTGCACTTGCTGCCTACCCTGAATTAGGAAACGGAACCGGCCCTTACGAAGTTGGAAAATGGTGGGGTGTTTTCCCTCAAATTCTAGCTCCGAAAGAAGAAACATTTAAATTCATAGAAGATGTTTTGACAGAGGTAATGGATATTTTCCCAAGCGAATACATCCACATAGGTGGTGACGAAGCACCTAAAAAAGAATGGAAAGAAAGCAAACAGGCACAGGAATTAATTCATAAATTAGGTTTAAAAGATGATACTGAGCCTAATAAATTTGATGGAAGAAAACATACAAAAGAGGAAAAACTACAAAGTTATTTCATCAATCGTGTTGAGAAATTTGTAAACTCTAAAGGTCGCCAAATCATCGGCTGGGACGAAATCCTTGAAGGTGGATTGGCTCCAAACGCTACTGTGATGAGCTGGCGTGGCGAAGAGGGCGGAATCGCAGCGGCAAAACAAAATCACAAAGTGATCATGACTCCTGGTGATTATGTATATTTTGACCACTACCAAACTGAAAAAGACAGAGATACACAAACTCCATTTGCGATTTGTTGTTTAACAACTGTGGAAGAAGTTTACTCATACAATCCTCAGCCTAAAGAACTTACAGAAGAGCAGAAAAAATACATTTGGGGGGCTCAAGCCAATGTGTGGACAGAGTATATCCCGACTTCTGCACAAGTAGAGTACATGGCGGTACCTCGCATGGGGGCACTTTCAGAAGTAGTTTGGACTCAGCTAAATAAAAAAGATTATAACGACTTTAAGCAAAGAATGCAATCATTGAAAAAGTTGTACGATCAAATGAATGTGAATTACGAGAAAACCTTTTTTCAACAATAAATAACACAACCCTTAAAAAGAAACTCGGGAATTAATTTTTCCGAGTTTTTTATACCCATTCGTGAAGTAGCATACCCGTTGCTACCGCCACATTGAGCGAAGTGTTTTTTCCATACATAGTTAAATGCACATGCGTATCGCATAATTTCAACGCCTCCTCTTCTACTCCATTTTTCTCATTTCCTACGACGATGGCACAAGGAAATTTTGGGCTAAATGTTTTACAATCTACACTTTGTGAAGTTTTTTCTAAAGCAAAAATACTAAAATTCTGATTTTTCAATAATTGAATAACGGGTATTATTTCCGTAGAAAATTCTATGGAAATATATTTTTCTGTACTGCGAGTTAGGCGTTTTATTTTGGGCGTAAGCTCTGAAAATTGCTCAGAAATCACAAATATTTTTTGCACACCCATGGCTTCTGCCGTGCGAATGATAAGCCCTATATTTTGGGGAGATTGCACATAATTTAAAACCAAAACAATAGATTTCCCATGCGTATCGTTGGTGATTTGATGATGTGCAAGTTGTAATTCTTCCATCATTTTTTAATCTGGCGTATTATCTAGATCTAAAAGAAATTTTTGTTGTAAAACTTCCACAAGAGGATTTGCCTCTATTAAATCATTAAATATATCTCTTCGTGATTTTATATGAACATTTTCAGGTACTTCATCAATAATTTTTTTGTTTATACTCACATAAAAATTATTCAGACTTTTTCTTAGCTCGTTTATTAATTCTTCACGAATATTTTCAAACTTCACAGCCATAACTTCGGAATAGAAACTCAATGAAATATTCTCTTGATCTTCCACCTTCCATTTAGCCATTTGAATGATATTGTGCAAATTAGAATCCTGATTTTTAAGTTTTTCTAGATATTTATTCCAAAAAGTTTCAAATTGCTTCTCGGTGAATTCATCTTTTGGCAGCCCTCTATTATCTTTAGATGCATGTATCTTTTGCGCCTCCAGTTTTTGTTTTTCTTCCTCCTCTATTTTTTGAAGTTCAGATTTAATACCAAATACCGCATTTTTAGGTCTAGCGGAAATAATTGGTTTTTTTTCTGTATTTGGTAAGGCTTGTTCTGTCTTTTTTTCGACTTTTGGTTTTGGCGTATTTTCAGCAGGTTTAGTATTTAAATTACTAAAAAACGCCGAAGCTAAGATTTTAAACTTTTTTTTTTAAGTTCACCATCAGGCGTAGTGAGTGAGCATAATTGCATCAACGCAATTTCTACCGTAAGTCTTTGATTTTTACTCGCTCTATAATTAATGTCAGCCTGATTACAAATCTCAATGGCATCGATTAGAAATTTAGGAGTGCACTTTTGCGCTTGTTCCAAATATTTATTTTTGGTGTTTTCGCCCACATCTAGCAAATTAATCGTTTGCGGATTTTGCGCCACGAGCAAATCTCTAAAATGCCCCCCCAAACCAGAAACAAACATTTGCGCATCAAAACCTTTCTTTAAAATATCATCTAAAAGGTTCAGAGCCTCAGGAATTTGATTGCCTAAACACGCATCGGTTACTTGAAAATAAAAATCATAATCAAGCACATTGAGCGTTTCGGCAACGCCTTTTAGCGTTAAATTTCCTTGCCCAAAAGTAACTAATCTATCAAAGATTGAAAGAGCATCACGCAAAGCACCATCGGCTTTTTGAGCGATTAAGTGCAATGCATCATCTTCATAAGTTACGCCTTCTTTTTCAGCAATTTTTTGCAAGTGATTTTTAATGTCTGAAATTTGAATTCTTTTGAAATCAAAAATCTGACAGCGAGACAAAATCGTAGGAATGATTTTGTGTTTTTCGGTGGTAGCCAAAATAAAAATGGCGTGCGCAGGCGGCTCCTCCAAAGTCTTTAAAAAAGCATTAAAAGCCGCATTCGAGAGCATATGCACCTCGTCTATGATATAGACTTTGTACTTGCCCGTTTGCGGTGGGAATCGCACTTGATCCACCAGCCCACGAATGTCGTCTACCGAGTTGTTTGACGCAGCATCAAGCTCAAAAATATTGAAAGCAAAATCATTATCTTCCGTATTTTCGTCGGCATTTTCTTCGTTGATTCTGCGCGCCAAAATACGAGCACATGTAGTTTTCCCTACCCCACGCGGACCACAAAAAAGCAACGCCTGTGGCAAATGCTCAGATGCAATGGCATGCTCAAGCGTGGTGGCAATCGCCTCCTGCCCTACAACTTCTTCGAAGTTTTGCGGACGGTATTTTCTAGCTGAAACTACATAGTTACTCATGGTATGAGCAAAGATAGGTTTTTTATTTTAATTTTGAAAAAAGAAATTATTTGATAAAGGTTTTAGAGATTCCGAATCAAGTTCGGAATGACATCACAGAACGACATTCACCGCTATGTCACCTTGAACTTGATCATACCGTTTTTTTGTAAATAATATCAAGTGTTTCTTTAGCTTTTTTAAATCTAAGAGGATCATAATCTTTTATCTCTGGTTGAATTATGTTATTACTGAAGAATAATACCTCTTTTCCTACTCGACTTTGATAAGCTGTATGTTTGAATGAAAACTCTTTGGTAGAACAATCAGAATATAACTTTTTTATTTCAGAAACATTATCATAAGAAACAATCCATTTTATATTTCTTATAGATTTTATTTTATCACTTACTAGTTTGTGATTTTTATCTTCATAATGATTCATATAGAGTGTACTAGCCTTTAAATAATATGGTGGATCAAAATAAAATATTATGTTATCTTTATTTGCCTCTTCTTGTATTATATCAATTAACTCATTAGCATCTTTATTATAGAGTCTTATATTTTTTTTATATTTGGCAATAAGTTTTATTCTTTTGATAAGTTCTAATTTATTAAATCTACAATCCATAAGATAATTGCCTTTTTGCTCAACCCCACCTATTACACCCGCATTTATTATTCCTGAACGATTAGTTCTGTTAAGATAGAATGTAGAGAAACCTAAATCAAGTAAATTTGCTTCATCTTTTTTTAACTGAATTTTTTTTTGCTTTCGCCATTCGTCTATATCCAATTGAGCATTTTCAATTTTTTCACATAGTTGTTTTGTTTTATTCAATACACAATACCAAAAAGCATAGATAGACCTATCTTTGTCATTAATCGTAACTTGCTTTACATAACCTTCGATTAATAAAAATAAAGCAACAGAAGCCCCACCTGAGTATGGTTCTACATAATGACCATTTATATTATTATCAATACAAATTTTTGCAATAAATGCAGAAAGTTTATTTTTTCCGCCTGGGTATCTCAATGGTGAATAAAACATAAAATTATTTTTCAGTATACAGATTATTACTTAATATGATAAATAAAGGTTCCAAATGTGCCCAAGCTCTTTTATTGTGCTCTAAATCAATCATTGTTTCTAAATTATGAACTGCTAAGTCTAAACCATCTTTTATTAGGTCAATGTAATGCTTTAAATTTTTTAATTGATTTATATCAAGTTCATTTTTTAATTCATTATTCTTTACATAGTCAAGCATTACTTTAAGAGTTGCATTTGAATAATCCTTGTTACGATTAAATCGCAGAATATTCATAATATCTTCTGATTCAACTTCTCCTTGAATAGAATATTTATTTTTTAAATATTCTATTAATTGTGTAACTTTTTTCAAATTATTTTTTTTATTTTCTTCATTCGTTTTTAAACTTAAATCTTCAAATAAATTTTTCTCTTTTAAATAAAAATACAAAGATTGTTCTAAATAAGTTCTCAGTAAAACAGCGAAAGAATATTTTTTATCAAGTGGCAACTGTTTTAATTCTTCAAATAAATTATCAAGTTTTTGGTTTCCAAAAATTATTTTACAATTTAAAGGTATAATTCTCTCCTGATAAGAATTTCTACGATTAGTTCTTTTTGTTCTATGAGTAACATTATTTTTCTTTTCTTCTAAATCAGATTTTTTTTTAGACGATTGCCCTTTCGATTTTTCTGATGTAGGTGTTACTGAAAAATCAAATTTAGGATCACCAAATAATTTGGAAATAAATTGTTTCTTGTCTTCTTCTTTATTAAAGTCTCTCGAAAATCTCTCAGCATCAATTAAAATTTTAAAAACTTCTAAAAGTCTTATTTCAAATTCTTCTTGAGGCAAACCTATAATTAATTCTCCTGTTTCAATATCAAACTCAATACCTAAAAATTCTCTTGCAGGCTCGTATGAATAAAATCTTTCTAAATTAGTAAACTCGAAATCAGCCTAGTGTAAATTATCGGATTTGCCAATAAACGATTAGGCGCTATGTAACATTTTAATTTTTTATTTACAGGAAAATTATTACGAATAATATTATCACGTAATGTTTTTGCCTTAGCTGCTGGAAGATATTTCTCAGGTTCCTGTAATAACTTTAATGCCGCTGTTCGCCTATTACCTTCGAGAACTATTTTTTTATTATTTTCAATACATATAATAGGCTCTTCACCAATAAAATACCCTTCTTCTGATATTTTTTTAGCTAACTCATAGACATTCTCATTATTAATCAAAAATTTTAATATTTGAGTTTGATTTAACGCAGTATCTCTATGTTTTATTCTAGGATTATTTAAATCTAATTGTAAAGTTTTTAAGCTATATTCAAATGTTTCCCAAGAAGAATAATCTATATACATAATAAAAATAAATTAATTTCAAATATTGGACTTGTCAACAAATATATAAAATTCTTGGCCACAAAAATTGTTTTATTAATTTTTTATTTTAAATCCCTAAAGCCAAATTTCGTTTATTTTACTCGTAATTTAGTTTGTGAAAAATATATCAAATTCTATTTTTCAGAAATTCTGAATCAAGTTCGAAATGACAAATAAAGGATAAAAATCTTTTTTCTAGCTAAACAATGGAATCAATCCAAAATGTGTTATCAAGTAGATTAATAAGCCTACAAATCCACCAATTACGGTTCCGTTTAGGCGGATGAATTGCAGATCTTTACCGACTTCGAGCTCTAGTTTCTGGCTGAGTTCTTTGCCTTCCCATTTCTCCACGGTTTCGCTGATGAATTTGGAAAAACCTTCACGATTTTGCTTAATTCTGTCGGCTAATTCATCGGTAATCATTGCAATTTTGGCTTTCACGGCAGGCGTATTGGCTCGCAGTACTCTTGCCAAAATCTTTAATTGATTTTTTAAATAAAGTTTAAACGCAGAATCTGGCTTATCGATTTCTTTTTGAAAGCTGAATTTTATGTTTAGCCATAAATCTTGGGCATATTGTTTTAAATTTTCTTCTTCTAAAAAGTGATCTCGCACATGGTCGAGCCTTTCTCTCCATCGGTCTGATTCCTGCATGTCATTAGCAAAATGGAAGAGCTGCATATCGATTTCAGAACGAATTGGGTGCTTAGGATTGGTTTTGATTTCTTGAAAATATTTGGACAAGCCACGCGTGATTTTATCGGCAATGGCATCGTCTACAAAACTTGGAATAATGCTGTAACTTTCCTTGCGCACGCGATCCCGCACAATGTCCTGATTTTGCATGATGTACTGCTCAAGCAAATCAGAAATGTGGGTAACTAGCTTTTGGTGTTCTTGCTTTTCGATTAAATAATGCATCCCGTCGCCCACCAGTCGATTGAGCTGAATCTTACCCGCCATTTGTTGGGCTTGGCTTGTGATGAAGTTTACCACTTCTTGGTCGTTTAGTTTGTTTAAAATACTACCGCCCACGCCCATTACTTGCTCTACGATATTATTCTGATTTTCATCTTTTTCGAGCCAATCGGCGAGATGTTTAGAAAAATTGATTTTTTGTAATTGTTCGTCGATTTTTTCTTCGGTCAAAAATTCATTTACCACAAAATCGCCTAAGTTTTTTCCGATTTTATCTTTGTTATGATTAATCAAATTGGTGTGCGGAATTCGTACTCCCATGGGATGGTAAAACAACGCCGTCACGGCAAACCAATCGGCCAAAGCCCCCACCATAGCTGCTTCTGAAAAGGCTCGGAACAACCCTGCCCATGCGCTGTGCTGCATGTTTTCTGCCCAGAAACTGATGACATATACGATAAACATCAAAATGAGTGCGCCGAGCGCGATGCCCTGATATTTTCGTAATTCTTTTTTCTTTTGTCGTTCGCGATCTTGGGTGCTTGTTGGTATTTGGGAATTCATTGTTTTCATTTTTTTAGTTATGACAAAAATACGATTTTATTTTTAGCCTATTTTTCAACTAAAAATTGAACTGATTTTCTAATTTAAAACTTAATAAATTAAGCTCTCGTAAGCTCTAAAACTGTAATTTCTGGCCACTCGCCTACACGACCTGGAAATGCTAAATAACCAAACCCGCGGTTTACATAATGCTGTCTGCCTTTGTTTTCGTACAATCCCGCCCAATGATGATAGCGATACTGCACGGGGCTCCATTTTATCAACCCTGGAATTTCTATTCCAAACTGCATTCCGTGGGTGTGACCAGAAAGGGTTAAATGCATGAATTTTTCAAAATCCACAATATTGTCATAGTCTGGAATATCGTGGTCAAAATGCGAGGGATCATGAGAAAGTAGGATATTGATGTCTCCCTCTTTTGCATCTACACTTGCCTTGCGGATGTCTCCTTTGCGCGGGAAATATGGCGAGCTTCCCCAGTTTTCTACGCCTATAATATTGAGCCTTTTACCATTTCGCTCAATGGTTTTCATTTCGTTGTTTAGCACCGTAAATCCTATTTCACGCTGCATTTGTTGGATTTTGGCAATACTTTCTTTTTTCTCGGCCGGTGTCAAATTTCCATAATCTCCATAATCGTGATTCCCGAGCACGGCAAACATTCCGTCTTCGGCCTTTAATTGCGAAAATATCTTTTGGTAGGGTACAAACTCGCTGTAATGATTATTTACCATATCACCGGTAAAAACCAAAATATCAGATTTTTGCTCATTAGCTAACTGAACGCCGTAATTTACTTTGTCTATATCATCAAAACTCCCACTATGAATGTCTGAAAGTTGGGTAATGGTAAATCCTTCAAATTCTTCGGGTAAATCTTTAATTTTAACCTTTTTACGAATCACTCGAAAACGATATCTTCCAAACAGAATTCCGTCTAAAACACCCATAAAAGCCACCGAAGCTACGCCCAAAGCAATGAGCGAAACGGCTTTTCTACGGCTTGGCATCGTGCCCCCGTCTTTGGCTTGAAATAAATAGCCTACCAAACGGAATACATCTTCAATCATCATCCCGATGGCGATGAGCATTTTGGGTACAATAAATAAGGTGAAAAGAATAATTAATTTCTTAAACGCAGGAGTTGCAAAATTCTTGATTCCGCTGAATAGGAAATAAATCATTGCAGAGTATATCAAGGTATTTACAATGATATAAGCGTAGAGAAATGTATTGTTTTTGGTATAAATTCTAAATGCTTGAAACGAATAACACTCGATCAAGACTAAAAAAAGAAGGATTACATATTTAAACATAGTAGCGTTTAAACCAAAAAAAATGCCATTTTATGGCATTTTATAGATGATTGCATTGATATTCATTCCTGCCCCCACGCTCGCAAAAATTATTTTGTCATTTGATTTAAATTCGTGTGTTCCGAGTTCCTTTTTCTGAATTAAATCAAACATCGTAGGCACCGTTGCTACCGATGAGTTTCCGAATTTTTGCACCGTCATAGGCGCCACATCTTCTGGAGCTTCGGCTCGGTATAATTTGAAAAGTCTTGCTACCATAGCATGATCCATTTTGGCATTGGCTTGGTGCAACAATACTTTTTTGACTTCGCTGATGTCGCTGCCCGAAGCATCAATCACATCTTTTATGGCTTGTGGTACATTTCTTAAAGCGAATTCGTACACTTTTCTACCTTTCATGCTCACACTTTTGGCGTGATCTGTGCAACCAGCTTTAAGCGAAGGACCGCTCGTTAAATAAGAAATTTCGTCTTGTGCATAATTATAAGTTCCATAGCCCAAAACACCTTTTGGCTCATCACTTTCTTCGGCAGACAATACTACGGCTCCTGCGCCATCGCTAAAAATCAAAGCTGTACGGTCATGCGGGTCTATGGCT
Source organism: Ornithobacterium rhinotracheale (assembly GCF_022832975.1). Lineage (NCBI taxonomy): Bacteria > Pseudomonadati > Bacteroidota > Flavobacteriia > Flavobacteriales > Weeksellaceae > Ornithobacterium > Ornithobacterium rhinotracheale. The sequence continues at coordinate 1,447,310 of NZ_CP094846.1, forward strand.
CTCGAAACCATGTCGCTACCGATTACCAAAATGTTTTTTGCCAATCCAGCTTGAATAAATTGTGTTGCCACAATCATAGCCTCAATCCAGCCAGGACACCCGAAAATCATATCATACGGACGACATTTTAGATTTTTAATGCCTAATAAATGTTTCACACGGGTAGACATACTTGGCATAAAATCAGCGGCTTGAGAAGTTTTCTCGATATCGCCATAGTTTGAAGCCACGATGATGTAGTCTAATTGTTCTTTGTCCAAATTTGCATCTTCCAAAGCGCGTTTTCCCGCAATGCTTGCCATCTCAGAATTTTTCATTTCAGAATTTGCATACCTACGCTCTTCGATTTCGGTAATTTCTTTGAATTTCTGAATTGTTTCTTCGTTAGATTTAAGTATTCTTTCGCCTTTTTCATCATAAAATTCATGTGACAAAAAATCTGAATTTTTCACGATATTTTCTGGCAAATAGTGTCCTGAACCTTTTATAATGGCATTAAGCATAGTTTCGATTTTTAGTTTGCAAAGATAATAAAAACAAAACGGATACTTTAAATATTAAACAATTTTTTTCTTTTTTGGATTGGCTTGCAATTTTTTTTACTATATTAAAAATATACCAAATTATGATTTTTCTGAGATTCCGAATCGAGCTAGGAATGACACTCAAACTTTACACTACCTTGTAATCCTGAACTCGTTTCAAGGTCTCAATGATGTATGTTCATTTTGGCTTGAACCAAAACGAACCAAAAGTTCAAGAACGAAACGGGGTTTGCCTACGGCACGGAATTTTTAAAGCTAAAAGTTGCTACCACCCAAACCGCTATTCACATTTTGACTTTTCACGCAACTAAATCGCTTTTTTAAAAATTCCTAAACCCAAGTTTCATTCATCTTACTCGTAAAAAAGATGCTGAAACAAATTCAAAATATTCAATATGAATAAAAATACACCAAAATTCCGATTTTTCTGAGATCCCGAATCGAGTTCGGAATGACAAATGGGTTTAAATTCAAAATATGAATAAAAATATAAATAAAAAATACATCAAATTAAGAATTATCCTACAATTCTGAGTTTGGCAAAGCGCAAAAGTAATTTCTTTTCGCCAGCGTTTTCAAAGTTTACAATGGCTTTTTCATCACCCACTTCGCCCTCAATGCTTTTCACCACGCCTCTACCAAATCGATCGTGTAGCACTACGCTGTCCACTTTCAGAGATTGATTGGCAGAATCGCCCGCTTGCAATTTTGCTTCGCTCAATTTCTTTAAATTCTGATTGCTTGTGCTCGGCAAAGGTTTTTTAATTTTTCGTTTGTACGAAATCGGTTCGTTTTTCTCTTTTCGGGTAAAAGTTGGAAAATCATCACCAAACAAATCTGCCGAAAGCCCTGTGCTGTTCATAGGCGTTACAGGACTTGGGTTCTTCCAGTCCAGATATTGATCGCTAATTTCTTCTAAAAATCGGCTCGGTTCGGCGTCTACAATTTTGCCCCAACGGCTACGCGAAACAGAGTAAGAAAGCATGGCTTCTTTCTCGGCACGCGTGAGTGCTACATAAAACAAGCGGCGTTCTTCTTCAAGCTCTTGGCGAGAATTTAAATTCATTTGAGATGGGAATAAATTTTCCTCCAAGCCCACGACAAAAACCACAGGAAACTCCAAACCTTTTGCCAAATGCACCGTCATCAGCGAGACTTTATCAGTATCGGTTTCATCTTTGTCGGCATCGGTAGAGAGTGCCGCATCTTCCAAAAATCCTTGCAAAGTGGGGTTTCCACCCTCGATTTGGCTTTGCTCCTCCACATAGCCTTGCAAACTGTTTAGCAACTCTTGCAAGTTTTCCAGTCTTGAGCGACCTTCTGGCGTTTCGTCATCGCTCAATGTTTTGAGCATGCCAGATTCCTTTGCCACCTGCAATGCTACCTCATACACATCGCCCGTTTTTAATTTCACGGCAAAACTTTGAATCATCGTTGCAAAATTATTTAAAGAATTAAATGCTCGAGCGTTTAACTTTAATTGTGGTGCATAAAACTGTAAATTAAATAAAATTTCGATGACAGGCTTGCCCACTTTGTCGGCAAAAACAGTAAGTGCCTGCTGCGTTGTGTTCCCGATACCACGCACGGGATAATTGATGATACGCATCAAAGCCTCCTCGTCGTTTGGATTCACGAGTAATCGCAGATAAGCGATTAAATCCTTTACCTCTTTTCTTTGGTAAAACGACATGCCACCATAAATTCTATACGGAATATTTTTTTTACGCAACGCCTCCTCTATCGCACGCGATTGTGCATTGGTGCGATACAGCACGGCAAAATCACTATTATTGTATTGATTTTGCATTTTTTTCTCAAAAATCTGTGCCGCAATATAGCGGGCTTCGTCCATATCCGTCAAGGCACGATACACGGGGATTTTTGCCCCCGCATCGTTGGAAGTCCATACATTTTTCTTGAGCTGATCTCTGTTTTTGGCAATAATATCGTTTGCCGCGTTTACAATATTTTGAGTTGAACGATAATTTTGTTCCAAGGCAAAAGATTGCGCATCTTTATAATCTTTATTAAAATTTAAAATATTTCGAATATTTGCCCCACGGAACGCATAAATCGACTGCGCATCGTCGCCCACTACACAAATATTCTCGAACCTTGACGCCAAAGCTTTTACAATTAAATACTGAGAATGGTTGGTATCCTGATACTCATCTACCAAAATGTATTTAAATCGGTTTTGATATTTGGCCAAAACTTCTGGGAAACGGGTTAAAACCTCATTGGTGCGCAACAGCAAATCGTCAAAATCCATTCCGCCAGATTTAAAGCATTTTTCCACATAGCGTTTATAAATTTCGCCCGTTTGTGGTCGCAATGCAATGGCATCGGCTTCCATGATTTCGGGATTGTTGAAATAAGCTCGCACCGTGATTAAGTTATTTTTAAACTGAGAAATTCGGTTGAGAATTTGTTTGGGTTTATACACATCGGTATCGAGATTCATTTCTTTAATCACTTTCTTTAAAATTGAAAGTGCATCTTGCTGGTCATAAATCGTGAAATTAGACGGGTAGCCCAAAAGGGGGGCTTCCACACGCAAAATTCTTGCAAAAATGGAGTGAAAAGTTCCCATCCAGATGTTTTTGGCTTCGCTCACGCCCACCACTTTGGCGATACGCTCCTTCATCTCGCGGGCAGCCTTATTGGTAAAGGTGAGTGCAAGAATATTAAAGCTATCTACTCCTTGATTGATTAAGTGTGCAATACGATAAGTTAAAACTCGTGTTTTTCCAGAACCTGCCCCTGCGATCACCATTACAGGACCTTCGGTAGCTTCTACGGCTTGGCGTTGAACATCATTTAATTCATCTAAATAGTTACTTCCCATGCCGTAAATATACTAAGTTTTTTCTAGTTTCAAATGAAGCTTCATGGAGTGGTTTTGTAAATCACTTAGAATCAATAATTGTTTTATTATTTTTAATTAAATATTGATAGTATTGAAGAAATGCTTTTCCGTATTCAGCCATTTCATGGGTTTTGGTTGCATTGATTTGTGATAAATCTTGTTTGTTTTTATGCTTATAGTCGTAGAGTGCTAGATTGTCTCTTATAATGCATAAATGTGTGGTATCGACAACGCCAATTTTATCATCATCATTAATTAATGTATAGGGTCTGTTTTGGTGAATTAAATCGATGCCATAAGTATTATTTATATAAGGTAAATTCAGAATTCCCATAATGGTGGGAACAATATCTATTTGGCTTGCAAGTTTTTTTTCGTTTTGTGGAGAAACCAATCCATTAGGAGAGAAAAATATGAGAGGTACATGAAAATAATTCATAGGAATGTCGTATTGTGGATTGATGTTAGCTCCATGATCTGCCACAAGGACAAAAAGGGTATTGTTGTACCAACTTTGTTTTTGAGCCATGGTAAAGAATTGTTTAAGCGACCAATCTGCATATTCCACAATCTGCTGATTAATTATTTTGTTTTTGGGTTTAAAATAGCTAGGAATATAAAAAGGCCCGTGGTCGCTAGCCGTCATAAAACTCACAAAAAATGGTTTGTTTGATTTTGCTAAATCATTGATTATGGGTATGGAAAACCTAAACATATAATCGTCTGGGACGCCCAGAGTTGTTTTCACTTCTTGAGATGGGTAATTGCTTTCTGTTATAATATTTTGAAAACCATTGGCACGCAAAAAACCTTCAACATTATCAAATTGCCCATCGTGAGTGGTAAAATAGGTAGTGCTGTAATTATTTGCTAAAAAAGCATTTTGAATTCCATCAAAGGGCTTGATCTCTTTCATTGTATGCTGTCTGTAAATCGCAGGATACGAAAAAAGCGAACTAAAAATACCATTAAATGTATGTTTTCCGGCCGAAAAAGCATTTTCAAAGAATAGAGATTTTTGGCTTAGACTATCTAAGAAAGGGGTTAAATTGTATTGGTTCCCAAAAATGCCCATTTTGGCAGCGCTCATACTTTCCATAATAATTAAAACTACATTTTCTTTATGAATTGCTGCGCCGCCATTGAGTGATTTTCTTGCCAGTGGTGCTTGGTACATACTAGAATCGATTTGCAAGTATTTATGAACAATTTTTTCAGCTTTATCATCACTCATGAAATCTAAATGAACATTACGATCACTTTTTTGCGACAAATAACTCTGAATCAGTGTGAAAGAGGGGTTTAATCCTAATTTGTTTAACAAGGGATTGGTGCAAAAATACGCAGTACCTACTCTAATGGGTGATTTAGCTTCTACTCTCCCTCTGATGCCTAAAAAAATCAAAGCCAGCATAATTAAGCTAATCGGTATTTTAAGGAAGATTTTTTCGTTTCCAAAAATTATATTTTTGAATATTTTTTTGAGTGAAAAATAGAATACTAATTCCAAAATTACAAAAAGCAAAATATAAATAGCATATTGAGGTTCCTCTAGAATCATGGACAAAACAAACATTGGATTATCTGCCCACATGAAAGCCCCTACCGTAAATCTCTCAAAAAATTGATGAAAATAAGGAATATCTGCGGCACATATAGCGAAACTAATTGTAAATAAAGTAAAAATCCATATAAATAATAATTTTATAATTAAACGGTTTTGTTTATTTAAAATATCTAGAATGAATAAAACAAGTGCTGGTAGAATCATAATATATCCCGCAACTACAACATCAAAACGCACTCCCATTATAAACGAGCGAGCAATATTGTATCCCCCCTCACCATCACCCAGTCTATCTCGTTCTATCCAAAATAGCACACCTCTAAAAAGCGTATAGATACAAAGAACTAAAAAATAAATCTTGAGAATTACTTGGACACTGCCTAATTTTGCTTTCATTTTACCTTCAAATTAATTAAAAATTGCTAAAAATTTATTTCCTAAAATCAATCCGAGGATACATATAATAAAGGTGCCTAAACTATAAATTCCAAATCCTAAATAATCGCCACTCACTAGCATCTTGTAATTCTCTGCTGTGAATGTAGAAAAAGTGGTGAATCCACCACACAACCCCACAGCTAGTAATAAATAAACCGATTGATTCAAAACGGATCTCTCCCCCAATGCCATAAAAAAACCGATTAATACACAGCCAAAAAAATTAGCCAAAAAAGTACCAAATGAGTAATTGTAATTAAAAAAAGAAAGAAGAAATCGCAAAACACTGCCTACGCCCCCTCCTATGAATATGAATAATAAATTTTTGAACATAGGCACAAATTTATGAAAGATTTTATTTTTTATTTAAAAAAAAATATCTAATTATTGATTTACAATAAATTAGAAAATCAATATGCAGAGTTTAATTCAGTGTTTGTAATAAATTTGATAATTTAATAACAAAAATCATTATTCTGAATCATTTTTTTTTGTAAATTTATTGAAAAATAAAAGACATGCATATTGTACATTTATCATCTGAATTCTATCCCATCGCAAAAGTTGGCGGATTGGGTGATGTTGTGGGAGCTCTCCCTAAATATTTAAACAAAATTGAAGGCGTAGAATCGAAAGTAGTAATGCCGTATGTGTATAACGCCAAAACAGCTGAAATAAATAAAGAATTAGACCATGTGGCTTTCTTGCCTTTTGGAAAGAATAAATTAGAAGTAAAAATTTGGCGCACCAATGATTTTGGGTATAATTTATATTTAATTGAAATTGAAGGATTCTCTCATCGAGAAAAAGTGTATGGCTACGGCGATGATGATTACTATTTCGTAGCTTTTCAAGTAGCAGCGCTTAACTGGATTCACCAATGGGATGAAATGCCAGATGTAGTGCATTGCCACGACTACCACACAGGATTTATTCCTTTTTTAATGAAATTTGCGCACCAGTATCCTAAGTTAAGAGAAGTACCTTCGGTATTCACCATTCACAATGGAAAATATCAAGGGCAAATGCCTTGGGAAATCGCTGATTATTTCCCGTGGTTTGATACCTGGCAAATGCCACTACTAATTTGGGACAACTGCATCAATGCTATGGCCGCAGCTGTGAAGTGTGCATGGCGCGTGAACACTGTTTCGCCACAGTACATGAAAGAATTAATGGAGGGAGATTCTAGCCTTGCTCCACTCTTTAGACAAGAATGGCAAAAATGCATCGGAATCTTGAATGGAATCGACAACGACGAATGGAATCCTGAAACCGATCAGAATCTAGTTTTCAACTATTCTCAACGAAATGCCATTAAAGGAAAAACCGAAAACAAAAAAACACTCTGCGAAAGATTTGGCTTTAATGAAAAATTACCAATCATCACTTTCATTGGCCGTTTTGTAGACCAAAAAGGTGTAGATGTTTTGGCAGATGCGATATGGAAAGCCATTAATATAATTGATTTTCAAGCCAATTTCTTTATACTTGGAAGCGGAGATCGAGATTTAAGCGATGGCGTTCAGCAAATGAAATATTATTTAGACGATAGATTCAATGTTTTCATCGGCTACGATGAGGCACTTGCTCGCATTGCATATGCGGGATCAGATTTTATGATTATGCCATCAAGATTTGAACCTTGTGGTTTAAATCAATTTTACACTTTTAGATACGGCGGCTTGCCAATTGTGCGCACCGTGGGCGGATTGCTAGATTCTGTAATTGATTTTGAAGATGAAGGCGGAAACGGAATTAGATTTATAAATTTAACAAGTGATGACATTCTTCATGCAATACATCGTGCAATTACACTTAAAGAGGATAAAAAACGAATCAACGCTATTATCAAAAACAACATGAAACTTGATTTTTCTTGGGACAAAGCAGCTCAGAATTATTTAGATATGTATAAAAACTTAAAACCTGAATAGAATAACTTAAAAAAAGTAAATTTAATAAACAACGATAAAATGAAAGAGAATCAAAGAATTTTGGCGCTGATCCTAGGAGGAGGACGAGGCACCAGATTGCAGCCACTCACAAGCGAACGCTCTAAGCCTGCCGTGCCGCTTGCAGGAAAATACCGATTGGTAGACATTCCAATTTCTAACTGTTTAAATTCTGGTATCAACCGAATTTTTGTGCTCACCCAGTTTAACTCTGCTTCGCTAAACCGCCACATCAAGAACAGCTATAGTTTTGATTTATTCAGCAAAGGATTTGTGGATATTTTGGCAGCTGAACAAACCGATGATAATGGCGATTGGTACCAAGGCACTGCAGATGCGGTGAGACAAAGCTTGCAACATTATAAGAAAATAGATTACGACTATATGCTCATTCTTTCTGGAGACCAATTGTACCAAATGGATTTCCAAGATATGCTTAGAAAACATATCGAGAGCAATGCCGAATTGAGTATCGCTACGATTCCAGTAAATGCAAGCGACGCTACTAGTTTTGGTATCATGAAAACCAACGAGGCTAATCAAATCACTTCTTTCATCGAAAAACCAGACGCAGAGGAATTAAAAAACTGGACTTCTGATACTGGAAAAGAAATGCAGGCTAAAGGTAGAGATTATTTAGCTTCTATGGGGATTTATTTATTCAATAAAAATGTACTAAATAAATTGTTGGAAGAAAATGAAGGTACAGACTTTGGAAAACATATCATTCCAGGAAGTATTGAAAATCATAAAGTGCTCAGCTACCAATTTGAGGGCTACTGGACAGATATAGGAACGATCAAGTCCTTCCACGAGGCAAATTTGGACTTAGCCAGCCATTTACCTTCATTTAATTTATATGATAATACCAATCAGATTTACACCCACGCTAGAATGTTGCCCCCTGCCAAGGTAGAAGGCACTTCGCTGGAAAGAGTAGTATTATCCGAGGGCTCTATCGTGCATGCAAGTCGTTTGGAAAACTGTGTAATTGGAATCAGAACCCGAATAGGCAAAGGCACTACGGTAACAGACACCTACATCATGGGTAGCGATTACTACGAATCTCTTGAACGAATTGAAGAAAATAAACGCAAAAAAATCCCACCAATCGGAATTGGAGAAAGATGCTTTATCAGCAATGCAATTATTGATAAAAATGTGAGAATCGGAAACGATGTTCGCATCAATGGGCATAAGGGATTAAAAGACAAAGACACCCAAGAATACAAGATAGTAGACGGAATTGTAGTGGTGAAGAAAGGAGCCGTGTTACCAGATGGATTTAGTATATAAGCTTTAGTTATAGTTCATTATTCAAAAAAAGGCAGGAAATAGAAATTTCTGCCTTTTAGCTTTTATGCTAAAAAAATCATTTCAAAATTAAAAATACATCAAAAATCCATTTTTTTTAACATTTTAAAGGAACACCTTATTTTTTCATATATTTGAAGAAATCATATAATTAAAAAAACGATGAAAATACAATTTTTAGGACACGCATGTTTATTGATTGAAGCTAATGGGAAGAAAATATTGGTAGACCCATTTATCTCTGGAAATCCAAAAAATGACAAAATTAAGGTAGAAGACATAAAAACGGACTACATTCTACTCACCCATGCGCACCAAGACCATGTGCTTGATGCAGAGGAAATTGCTAAAAACAACGATGCGCTCATCATCTCAAATGCCGAAATTGCAGCATACTACGAACAAAAGGGATTAAAATCTCACGGAATGAACACTGGAGGGAGTTATGAATTTGATTTTGGTGTGCTTACCTCTACAATTGCCTTTCACTCAAGCTCTTTTGCTGATGGCACCTATGGAGGCAACCCAAACGGATATTTAATAAAGACAAAAGACAAGCAGATTTATATCGCTGGCGACACTTCTCTCTCCTACGACATGAAATACCTTCCAGAATTGTACGGCACCATAGATTTAGCCGTATTACCAATTGGTGGAAATTTTACAATGGATGCACTACAAGCAAGCTATGCAGCTGATTATGTGGAGGCTAAACGGGTGCTAGGCTATCATTATGACACTTTCCCTGCCATAGAGATTGACCACGCAAAAGCCAAAGAAATTTTTAACAAAAAGAATTTAAACTTAGAGCTGCTTGAAATTGGAGAGAATATAGTAGTGTAGAGTTTACATTTTCCAATTAATCAACAAATTAAGGTTAATGACTAGCATACAAAATACACTAACCTTAATTTATGATTTTTGCCATTTTTTGATAATTATTTTTTGTTTTTATTTTCATTTTTCATTACCTTAGCCAAACAAATAAATAATTTCTTTAACAATGAGGCAAAAAACAATCTGGAGTAGTTTATTTCTACTCTTTTTTACCACGGTAGTCTTAGGACAGATTACGGGTAAAGTAGAAGATGAATTCGGGCCTTTGGAGGCTGCCGAAGTTACTATTAAGGGATCTGGCGCACAGACTCAGACCAATGAGAAGGGTGAATTCTCAATTGATGGTAAGGTGGGTGATGTCTTGATTATCACCAATCCTACTACGATGAGTGAAGCCACTTTTCCTGTAAAAAGTTTAAAAATGGGGCTTTTAAAAGTCCGCGAAAGTGAGGTGAACCTAGATGTTGTCGTAGGTTATGGTAAGCAAAAAAGAGCTTCCGTAACTGGTGCAATTACTAGTGTTAAAGGGGCAGATTTGAGAATGTCCTCTTCATCGCTCACAAGCTCATTTGCTGGGCAGATGGCTGGTGTCATTGCCACGGCCAATAGTGGTGAGCCTGGCTCTGGGGCTAGTTTCTACATTCGTGGAATCGGGACTTTTGGCGGTAGAGCTACGCCGCTTATCTTGCTGGACGATGTTGAAATTAGTATTAGCGACTTGAACAATATCCCAACGGAGACTATTGAGAGTTTCTCTATCTTGAAAGATGCTTCTGCTACGGCTATTTATGGTTCTCGTGGGGCTAACGGGGTGATGCTCGTAAAAACTAAGAGTGGTAACCATAATGAGAAAACTAGAATCGGAGTTTCATTCGAGTATTCCATCAATAAGCCCGTTGGCTTTCCGAACTTTGTAGACGGCCCTACTTGGATGGAGCTATACAACGAGGCTTTGATTTCAAGAAATCCTACTGCAAATCCTAGATTCTCTGAGGAAACTATTAACAATACTAGAAATGGTGTAAACCCTTATGTGTACCCAAATGTGAATTGGAAAGATGTATTATTCCGTGATTTCTCTATGGGGCAAAAGGCTAATATAAATATTCAAGGGGGGGGGAATAAGACAACCTACTATATGAGTATTCAAGCTAATCACGATAATGGTCTCCTTAAATCTAAAAAGCAATATTCTTGGAATAACAATATTAATCGCTGGGTGTACAACTTCCAAAATAATATTTCATATAAATTACTGGAAGGGACTAAAATTGATTTGAGAATGAACGCCCAGATTCGCAAAAGAACTGCGGGGAATTACTCAACTCAAAATCTATTTTACAAGCTAGTAGGAGCAAACCCTATTGCCTTCCCTATCACTTTTCCAGAAGAGCTAACTCCTGCTGATGATATAGGAAACCATATCAACTTTGGTACCGCCATCATTTCTGGAAATAATCGTAGAGAAAACTTATATGAGACTTTGTTAAACTCTTTTAAAGAGGAAAGACAAAATACCATTAACACCTCGCTCAAAGTAACTCAAGACTTAAAATTCATCACCAAAGGATTAAGCGCCAATGTATTGTTTAACTTTAAAAACTGGTCTTATTCTAGCTACCATCAATCAATTGAAGGATTTGAATACAGAGTGAAAGATGGAAGCTACAATCCTGACACAGGTGAATTTGAGATTGAACGAGTGGGAACAAGTGGCTCTCAATACATCTCACAATCAAATATTTCCAAAAATGGAGACAACACCTTTGTAGTTACAGCACAAGTTAATTATGCTAGAAAATTTAAGAAACACAATCTATCTGGAATGGTTTTGTATAACCAAAGAGAGTTTAGAAACAGTATACTCCCTAGAAGAAACCAAAGCTACTCTGCTAGGCTTAACTACTCTTACAATGAAAAATATTTAGCAGAGCTAAGTGCCGGCTATACAGGAACTGAGCGTTTACAGAAAAAAGACCGCTTTGAGTTCTTCCCAAGTATCTCGCTTGGCTGGGTAGTCAGCAGAGAAGACTTCTTCTCTCCGCTAGCGAATACAGTAAACTTCTTAAAACTAAGAGGCTCTTACGGATTAGCTGGTAGCGATGACACAGGGCTAAACGCTGGCGCTGAGCACTTCCTATACCGCGATAAGGTAAAATTACAATCTGATGGGTATGAATATAGAACTGGGGAAAACTTAGGATTCCACAGAAAAGGCGTTGAAATGGTTAGCTACGCCGTGAGAAATGCAAGATGGGAAAAGGTAAAACAATTCGACATTGGATTTGAGGCATTGTTATTTAATAAATTAAACCTAACTGTAGACTACTTTGACAATGATAGATATGACATCTTGCTCAAAAGAGAAGCTTGGCCACAAATGCTAGGATATCATAACTCAAAACCTTGGTCTAACAAAGGTAGAGTTAGAAGCTGGGGATATGATGGAAGTGTAAGCTTTAGAACAAATATTACAAGTGACTTATCAATGGCTCTAAGAGGGAACTTCACCTATGTTAATAACAAGTACATAGATGTAGATGACCCTGAGTATGAATACACTTGGAGAAGCCGCACTGGCTACCCACTAGACTACACCTATGGCTATATTGCAGAGGGCTTATTCAAATCTCAAGAAGAGATTGACAATAGCCCTAGACAAGACTTAGGAAGTACACCAAAACCAGGGGACATCAAATACCGAGATGTAACGGGTGATGGTAAAATTACAAATGATGACCAAGTGATGATTTCAAGATATGGCAAACAGCCAAGATTGCAATATGGTTTCGGCATCAACCTATTCTATAAAAAATTTGACTTAAACCTATTCTTCAACGGCTCTGCTAAAAGAACCATTATGTCTGGATTATTATCTCCATTTGGACAAGGAGACCAGGCTGTATTCCAGCTAATCGCTGATAGACGCTGGACTGAAAACAACCCTAACCCAAATGCTGAGTACCCTAGATTAGGATTATTAAGTGCAGACACTCAAAACAATAGCCCTAATAGCACATATTGGATGAGAGATGGTAGCTTCTTACGATTTAAAACAATTGAAATTGGCTATAAATTCAAATACGGTAGAGTATTCCTTGAAGGAAACAATATAGCGCTATTTAGTAAATTCAAAGATTGGGATCCTGAACTTAGTTGGCATTCTTATCCTTTACAAAGAACTTATAACCTTGGTGTACAACTTCACTTTTAAAAAAAACAAAAATGAAAATAACGAAATCAATCAAACGATATGGGAGTATCCTACTCTTTGCAGGACTAGGACTCACTTCTTGCAACTATCTAGATGTAATTCCGCCTGAACAAGCACAATTGAAAGATGCAACAAAGGATTTTGACTCCACTCTTAACTTCTTGTACACTTGTTACGGGGGCATCGCTAATCCATTTGGGTACTCTGGTGTTGAAGCTGCTTCAGATGAGTGGGTTCTCCCACCTCTATGGAGAGAAGGTATGCACCAAATACTCTACGGATTAAATGTCCCAGGGCAAACGCAAGATGGATGGAGATGGGGGAATAATTATTATCGCTTCATTGGCCAGTGTTATCTATTCTTAAACAATATAGAAAATGCCAGAGGTGTAACTGCCGAAGAGAAAAAAGAATGGAGTGCAGAAGCAAACTTCCTAATTGCTTACTACCACTACCAAACATTAGTCCTCTACGGCCCTTGCCCTATCTTAGACCACTTTATACCAATGGATGCCGACAATAGTGAGTTCCCTGGTCGCTCTCACTTTGACTATGTAACTGATTGGATTGTGGACAAGCTAGACAAAGCCGCCGAAGACCTCCCCGCTAGCCGTTCAGATGAAAAATGGGGACGCGCTACCTCAACTATGGCCAAAGCCTTAAAGGCTCGCCTACTAGTGCACGCCGCCTCTCCATTATGGAATGGAAACTTCCCCTTCCCTCAATGGAAAAATAAAAACTACGAAACCCCAGGCTATGGGTATGAATTGGTAAGCCTAAATTATGATAGAAACAAATGGGTTCGTGCAGAAAAAGCTTGCCAAGAAGCATTAGATTTTGCCACCTCGCAAGGAGGGCACCATCTATATAATGATGAGGAATTGTATAAAAAAGAAAGTGTTCCATTACCATTCGTGCCCAATGTAAATGAAAACACCGATGAAGGGCAAAAATTCCTAAAAAAGGTGATGCTAATGAGATACTTGGTAACAACTCGTGTGAGCGAAGGAAACAAGGAAATCATTTGGGGCTACCCTCACCAAGGAAATATGGTAATAGGCTCACTCCCTCACGCAATCTTGAAACAAAGTAATGGGAACTATGTCAATGGATATAGCGGGGTAGCTCCTGTATTGAACACCTCCATTGAGTACTTCTACACTAAAAATGGAAAAAGACCCGCGTATGATAGCAACTTCCCTGAAAAAAAATATTGGTTCCAGTCTGCCAATGTACCAGGGAGAGATGGCATCATAACCCTAAATGTTGATAGAGAACCTAGATTCTATGCTTGGTTTGCGTTTGACGATGGGGATTACGGCTCAAAAGTAAACAATGGCAATCCTCTAAGAGTAAAATTAAGAGATCCTGATTTACAAGGTTTCAACCCTGATAAATTCAATCGTGATAACAATGTCACTGGGTATTTTAGCCAAAAATATATTATGCCAAAACTCACCTACAACAAGAGCGGTGGGAATAATAATGAATCCAAACCAAGGCCTCTTATTCGCTTAGCCGAACTTTACTTAAATTTAGCTGAATGCCAGGCTGAATTAGGCAAAACCCAAGAAGCTATTAGTAATTTAAACATTATTAGAAATCGTGCAGGTGTACCTGACTTGACCTCTGGCGACATTACCCCCGAAATGTCATTAATTAAATGGGTTAGAAACGAAAGATTCATTGAACTATGGGGTGAAGGACACCGCTACTACGATGTTCGCCGATGGATGATTGCGCCTGAAACAATGAGCCAAGGAAAAAGAAAAGGGCTAAATGCATATGGTATAAAAGCCCCTTCCTTTGAAGTCTTCAATACGGTGGTAACTATTGAACAACCATTTGTTTGGGTTAATAGAATGTATTTATTACCTCTTCTCACCGTAGAAGTTGCTAAAAACCCTCAATTAATTCAAGCTCCTGGCTATTAATATTAATAATTAAAATTAAGGAATCATGAGAAATAAGAAAATAATCCCTCTATTTATCAGTGGCTTAATAGCCTCCGCTGGGATTCAATCCTGTGAAGAAAAGTATGACAATTTAATTCCTAAAGAGTTCAATACCATTCTACTCTTTCAAGACTCGGGAGAAAAATCTCTCACCTTATATGATATAGGTGAAAACGGAACCTTTGAGACCACTATAATGAAAAGTGGTTACAAACCTGAATCTACTGCTTCTGTGAAAATCAGAATCCTATCAACAGAGGAATTAAAAGAGTATTCAAAATCAACTGGAAAACAGTATATACCGCTCCCAAGTACTTTATATGAATTAGGACAATCTGATTACAGTTTCAGCTCTGATGAGACTTATAAAAAAGCTAACATTACGCTGAAAACTAATGAAATCAAGAAGTTCCTAAACGATTATGGGGCAAGTGGAAATTATGTACTCCCAATTAAGCTAGAGAAAGTAAATGCCAGCGATTCTATCAATGCTAAACGAGACTTGATTTTGCTTAAACCTCAAGTAGTAACTCCTGTCGTTAGCTTTTTAGATAATAGCGCAACATTACAGATTTCAGAAAACTCAGTAAATCAAAATGTTACACTATCATTACCATTCACTAGCTTGTGGGATTTTAATGCCACTATCTCCGTTGATGAGGCTAGCCTACCTAGTGGCTACACCATCATTCCAGCAGACCAGTACACGCTGTCCAACGGCGGAAAGGGTGAATTTAAAGTAGGCAATAATAATAGCTTACCGATTGAAATTAGCATAAAAAATGATGGCTCATTATTAGGCCCATCTTACGCCATACCATTTAAAGTCGTGAGCGCCTCAAAACAAGGAATCGAAGGGTCTCAAAATGCGTATGTACTGTATGCTGCGTTTAACGCTATTCCATTGACTGCTGATATGATTAGCACAAATGCACAAGAAGCCTCAGAAGGTCCAATTGCTAATGTAATTGATAACAACCCTGCAACATTCTTCCATTCAGATTGGTCTAACGGAAATCTTTCAGGAGGAAAGCCTCACTACATTCAGATTGACCTTAAAAAATCCGTTACTAATTTTGCATTTAGCTACCAAAATAGAAATAGCGGAAATGGGAAGCCTACAATCGTTAAAATCAGCGTAAGTAGCGACGGCAATAACTGGAGAGAGCTAAGCACCATTTCCGAAGGAACTTTACCTACAGGTGCTTCAAGCAAGTACAACTCTTCCGTTATGACATCGACAGATGGCCCATTCCAATATGTGCGTTTAGAAGTTTTAAAAACCAATCGCGGCACTGCACCTACATATTTCAGCTTGGCTGAGCTAAATGTTTACGGAAAATAGATAATACTCCATTATCCCAATATCATTTATTAGAGCCCGAAAGTTTAAAGACTTTTGGGCTTTTTCTTTATCTTTGTGCAAAATTCTATATGGATAATTTCTTGCTGATTATCATCTGCATCATAGGCGCTATGGTGATGCGCCGCACCAATCTTTTGCCACAAAATGCACACCTCACGGTAAATAGAATTATCATTTATCTCTCTTTGCCTGCACTAGTTTTATGCTTTATTCCCAAAATTCATTTCAGTGGAGAGCACTTTTATGCCCTTTTGATGCCTTGGCTTGCGTTTCTTATAAGTCTTATTTTCTTCCTAATTTTAGCCAAAATCTATCAGCTTCCCAGAGCGCTCACGGGAGCCCTCATTTTACTCTCTGGCTTGGGGAATACCTCCTTTTTAGGCATTCCATTTATCCAAGCCATGTTTGGCGAGCATCAAATCAAAAATGTTTTAATCATAGACCAAGCAGGCACCTTTGTAGTACTAAGCACCTTAGGCTTAATCACTTGTTCACAATATTCCAAAGAGGCTTCAAGCTTTAAGGGCATTATTCACCGATTTTTCACCTTCCCCCCATTTTTAGCCTTTTTAGTCTCCCTTGGGCTAAATTTTTCAGGGATTAGCCTCCCCATTTTTTTCGCAAAAAGTATGGAAAGCCTCGGCGCCACCGTAGTCCCCTTGGCATTGCTCTCCATTGGGCTGCAATTGAGATTAGAGCGCCACAGCCTTCATTGGCGATTTGTGGGCTTAGGCTTGTTTTGCAAATTATTATTAATCCCGCTCATTG
This sequence comes from Ornithobacterium rhinotracheale, assembly GCF_022832975.1. Taxonomy (NCBI): domain Bacteria; kingdom Pseudomonadati; phylum Bacteroidota; class Flavobacteriia; order Flavobacteriales; family Weeksellaceae; genus Ornithobacterium; species Ornithobacterium rhinotracheale. The sequence goes on from NZ_CP094846.1 coordinate 1,464,141, forward strand.
TTTATATTTTATACATTCAAATTTTGGGGCTAAATAGTGAGCTTATCAAAGTTACCGTACTAGAATCTGCTATGCCCCCAATGGTTACCGCTGGAATCGTAGCCGCCTCTTATGGTATAAAACCTAGATTTTGCGGTTTTTTGGTAGGGTATGGTATTCCAGCATCCATCATTACACTTAGTTTTTGGTATTGGATTTTAATGCACTAAGCCCCAATTTCCTAAACATAAATTTTGTCATAAAAAGCATTTTGATGCTATGTTATTAAAAAATTATTGCTATCTTTAGCTAAACAATAAATCTTAATAACATGGCAAAAGTATTAAAAATTCACCCAGAGAACCCGCACAGCAGAGCGATAGAACAAGTGGTAGATGCCCTAAAAAACGGAGCGGTAATTATTTATCCTACAGATACAGTTTATGGGCTTGGATGCGACATTTTCAACCAGCAGGCCATGGAGAAATTGGCAAAGCTAAAAGGTCTAAAATTAGATAAATCACAATTCTCCATTGTATGTAATGATTTAAGCCATCTTTCAACTTTTACAAGACCTATCGACAATACAACCTTTAGATTATTAAAAAGAGCTTTGCCTGGTCCTTTCACCTTTATTTTAAAGGCAAACAACTCTCTACCGTCTTATTATAAATCCAGAGAAACAGTAGGAATCCGCGTGCCAGATCACAAAGTGCCACACGCCATTGTAAACATGCTAGAAAGTCCTATTGCCTCAACCTCATTATTAGTCTCTGAAGATGAAGATGAAAAAGAATACTACACAGATCCTGAATTAATCGCTGAAAAATACGATAAATTAGTAGACATCGTGATAGATAGTGGAAAAGGCGGTTTGGTAGCCTCTTCGGTAGTAGATTTATCTGAAGGCGATGGAGCTTACGAAGTCTTAAGACAAGGAAAAGGCGATATCGAAGATTATATTTAATTTTTTTTAAAACATAATTTAAGTCAGAAAGTGGGAGTTTTAGCAAACTTCCACTTCTTTTAAATAGAAGAAATTCGTATTTTTACGAAACTTTGAAATTTGAAACGATGAATCAACATATAAAAAAAGCAGTACTTTCTGCATCATTTACTATTCCTGCTGTTTTATGGGGACAGAGTGATAAGCCCAACATTATTTTCATCTTGGCAGATGATTTAGGTTATGGAGATTTGGCTTGCTATGGGCAAAAACATGTCGAAACTCCAAATATTGATAAATTAGCCAAGCAAGGCATGATGTTTACACAGGCTTATGCAGGAGCTCCCGTTTGTGCACCTTCTCGCGCTACCATTATGACAGGGCAACATACAGGGCACACGCATGTGCGTGGCAACAAGGAATACTGGCAAAAAAGTCCTAAAATCATGTACGGACAAAACGAAGAATATAGCCTAGTGGGACAAGAACCTTATGATGCCAATCAAGTGATTTTGCCAGAAGTAATGAAGAAAAATGGCTACACCACAGGCATGTTTGGCAAATGGGCGGGTGGCTACGAAGGCTCTCATTCCGTGCCAGAAAAACGTGGAGTAGATGAGTTTTATGGTTACATTTGTCAGTTTCAGGCACACTCATATTATCCAAATTTCTTGAACCGATATAGCCAAAAAGAAGGCGATACTCAAACCATTCGTGTCGTGATGGACGAAAATATAAAGTACCCAATGACAGGCGAAGATTACTACAAGCGTCCGCAATATTCTGCCGACATGATTCATCACAAAGCACTTGAGTGGCTAGACGAGCAAAACGGCAAAAAACCATTTTATGGATTCTTCACCTACACTCTACCCCATGCCGAGCTGATGCAGCCCAACGATTCATTATTAAAAAAGTATAAAAAACAATTTTTTGAAGATAAAACTTGGGGCGGTAGCGATGGCAGTAGATACCACGCAACTACGCACACGCACGCACAATTTGCCGCAATGATCACTCGTCTCGATTCTTATGTAGGCGAAATCATGGAAAAACTAAAAGAAAAAGGCTTAGACAAAAATACAATCGTAGTCTTTAGTAGCGACAACGGCCCTCACGAGGAAGGTGGCGCCGATCCAGCATTTTTCGGAAGAGATGGTAAACTCCGTGGGCTGAAAAGACAATGCTATGAAGGCGGAATCCGTGTGCCATTCATCGTAAAATGGCCAGGAAAAATAAAACCTGGAACCGTGAGCGATCATCAAATCGCATTTTACGATATTATGCCTACATTTGCCGACATCGTTAAGGATAAAAAATTCCCAAAAAGATATTTCAATAAAAAATCTCAAAATTCAAGTATCGACGGAATTTCGTTTTTACCAACGCTTTTGGGCGATGACCAAAAACAAAAAGCACACGACCACTTGTATTGGGAGTTCCACGAGACCAATCAAATTGCCGTGCGCAAAGGCGATTGGAAACTTATTGTAATCAAAGGAGTTCCGCATTTGTATAATTTGGCCACCGACATTCACGAAGACCACAATGTCGCAGCACAGCATCCCGACATTGTAAAAGAAATGGTGCAAATCATCAAAAAAGAACATACACCAAGTGATATTTTTAAAGTAACACTTCCTAAATTTGAGGGAGCTTAAAAAAAATATAGCAAAATATCATTTTTACTAATTTTGAAGAAGTGCTTAGTTTTAGAATTAAGCACTTTTTAATTGGCCATAATTTTGCTCAGTTTAAAAAAAATCCTCATTTTTAGCCCTTAAAAAATAAATCTATGGATAAACAAAAAACACCAAACGATTCACTTACAGTACTTACCAATGTCGTTTTGCCTAACGAAACCAATCATTTAAACAACATGTTTGGAGGCGAGCTCCTTTCTCGCATGGACAGAGCCTGCTCTATCGCCGCTCGTCGCCATGCCGAAACTGCCCGCGTGGTTACTGCTTCAGTAAACCGTGTAGATTTCAAAGAACCAATTCCACTGGGGAGCATTGTAAAAGTAGTGGCAAAAGTTACGCGTGCATTTACCTCAAGTATGGAGGTGATTGCCGATGTTTGGGTAGAAGACACTTCGGCAGGTGAAAAAAGAAAAACCAATGTGGGAATTTATACATTCGTGGCCGTGGATGCCAACAACAAACCTATCGAAATCCCGAAAATTACGCCACAATCGGAGCAAGAAACAGAACGCTATGAGCAAGCACTTCGCCGCAAACAATTAAGCTTACTTTTAAGCAAAAAAATTCAGCCGAGCGAAGTTCCAGATTTAAAGGATTTCCTTTTCCCAGAGGAATAATTTAAATCTAAATCATCATTTAATATTCATAAAAAATTCCTATATTTGGTTTAATGAATACCCCAGTAGAAGAACAAGTCGTTTTAATCAACGAGCAAGACCAAGTGCAGGGTCTTATGGGCAAAATGCAAGCGCACCAAGAAGGCGTTTTGCATCGCGCTTTTTCAGTTTTTGTGTTTAATGATAAAAACGAAACACTTTTGCAACAACGCGCACACGGCAAATACCACAGCCCCGGATTATGGACAAACACTTGTTGCAGTCACCCACGAGAAAATGAAACTTATGCAGAGGCGGCACATCGCCGAATTCAGGAAGAAATGGGATTTGATTGCGAATTAAAACCTGCTTTTCATTTTATATACAAAGCCGATGTAGGTTTGGGGCTTATCGAGCACGAGTTAGACCATGTTTTTGTAGGAAATTTTGACGGAACACCGATTCCAAACCCAGAAGAAGTTGCTGATTTTAAATGGATAAGTATGGATGATTTGGTGAAAGATGTTGCTCAAAATCCGCAAAACTACACCGAGTGGTTTAAAATTATTTTGAATCAATATCTTAAACATTTAAATAATCAATAAAATATGAAAAAAACAGCACTCAACGCTAAACACATAGCACTTGGTGCCAAAATGGTGCCTTTTGCTGGATTTGAAATGCCAGTGCAATATTCTGGCGTGAATCAAGAACATATGGTTGTGAGAGAGAAAGTGGGCGTTTTTGATGTAAGCCATATGGGGCAATTTAGAATCAAGGGCGAAAAAGCACTGGATTTGGTGCAAAAAATCACTTCAAACGATGCCTCAAAATTAAAAATGAATCAGGCTCAATATTCTTGCATGCCGAATGAAAAAGGCGGAATTGTAGATGATTTAATCGTGTACAAAATCGCTGATGATGAATATTTCTTGGTAGTAAATGCAGGCTGTTTAGACAAAGATTGGGAATGGGTAAATAAACAAAACGAATTTGGTTGCGAAATCACCAACGAAAGTGATGAAACTTCGCTTTTGGCGGTGCAAGGTCCCAAAGCGATTGAAGCCATGCAAAGCCTTACCGATGTAAATTTAGCCGAAATTCCATTTTATCATTTCCAAATCGGAAAATTTGCAGGCGTAGACAATGTAATCATCTCAGCAACAGGCTATACAGGTTCTGGCGGATTTGAAATTTATTTCCCAAATGAATACGCAGACCTTATGTGGGATAAAGTAATGGAAGCGGGCAAAGATTTCGGGATAGAGCCTTGTGGCTTGGCTGCGCGCGACACGCTTCGTTTGGAAAAAGGTTTCTGCCTATACGGAAACGATATTTCTATGGAAACCTCTCCGCTTGAAGCTGGCTTGGGCTGGATTACTAAATTTACAAAAGATTTCATCGGGGCTGATGTCATTAAAAAGCAAAAAGAAGAAGGCGTTTCAAGAAAATTGGTAGCCTTTAAAATGGTAGACCGCGGAATTCCTCGCCATGATTACGAAATCGTAGACGCCGAAGGCAACAACATCGGAAAAGTAACTTCTGGTACGCAATCTCCGATTTTGAAAGAAGGAATCGGATTGGGCTATGTGCAAAAAGCTTTTTCTAAAGTAGGGAGCGAAATCTACATCCAAGTAAGAAACAAAAGACTAAAAGCCGAAGTGGTAAAACTTCCGTTTGTATAAAATTTTTTTAACTCATAAAACCAAACTCACTGCAATTTTTGTGGTGAGTTTTTTGTTTTAATTAAAATAAAAAAATCATTAAAAATCTGATTTACATAGGATTTTAAATTATTTCAAATTATTCAAGCAAAAAAGATTAAATTTGTGCCTATGAGAATCGATATTGTAACTGTAGTCCCCGATTTATTGAGCAGTCCGTTCAATGCATCTATTATGAAACGAGCCCAAGACAAAGGCTTGGTAGAAATTCATATTCATAATTTAAGAGATTATGCTACAGATAATTACAAAAGTGTAGACGATTATCCTTACGGTGGCGAAGCGGGCATGGTTATGAAAGTGGAGCCCATAGAACGCTGTTTTGAACAATTGATGAGCGAGCGCAAATACGATGAAGTGATTTATGTAACGCCTGATGGAAAAACCTTTGACCAAAAAATGGCAAATCAATTGTCGCTTAAAGGTAATTTATTGATTCTCTGCGGTCATTACAAAGGCGTGGACCAGCGTGTGCGAGATGAATATGTAACATTAGAAATTTCGGTAGGCGATTTTGTGCTCAGCGGTGGCGAATTGGCAGCCGCTTTGATTGTAGATGCTGTGGTGCGACTTTTGCCAGGTGTATTGAACGATGAGACTTCTGCCCTTTCGGATTCGTTTCAGGATCAGTTGTTGGCACCGCCCGTTTACACGCGTCCGCCCGTGTGGAAAGGTCGTGAAGTTCCTGCCATTTTGATGAGCGGTAATTTTCCTAAAATCGAAGAATGGAAACACCAGCAAGCCTTAGAACGCACGCAAGAAAGACGCCCAGATTTACTGGAAGATTAAATTATTTTGTAATTTAGTATAAAATTTAAGTCATGAAAAAATCATTAATAATCAGTTTTTTAAGTCTTTTTATATTCTTTTCTTGTAACAAAAAAGATATTTCTGCAGCCAATACTCAATCGATTGTAGAAGAATATCTTGAAAGCAATCCGCCTTATGAAACGGGCTGGATTCAGACCGAGAATTTAAAACTTTCTACTAAAAAAGACCAAAGCCAAGTGCAGATTATCAAGGATTTGGCTAAAGAAGGCTACATTAACATCGAAGAAGAAAATGTAAAAAAACGATTTTTGTCTAAAGATAGCATTTGGCAATTTTCTTTAAGTCTTACCGAAAAATCTTTGCCTTATGTCATCAATCAAAAACCGAACAAAACAGAAGTAAAAACAATTGAATATCAACTAAATAAAGATAAAGAAATCGTTTTTATTAAGAAAAATGAAAAAAGTATTGTGTGCACCGCTGTTTTGCAAAAAGTAAAAACACCTTTTTACACATTTGGAAAAGATAAAACATCTAAATCAAATTTTATTACCAGAAAATTTAAGCTAAAATACAACGCAGAAAACGGCTGGCAAGTAGTTGATTAAACAACAAAATCCTTATGAAAAATCAAATAAATTTAATTTTACTACAAGCAATAAGTAGTTTAATTTCAGGTATTTTAGTTTCTAAAATGTCTTGGATTGGCAAAGTGGGAATTGGATTGATTTACCGCGATTATACCATTTTAAAAAATTGGTGGCAAGCCGCACTTTTATTTTTTGGCGTGCAACTCATTTTGATTTTGATTCTAAACATCATCCGTTGGATTGCAGGAATTGGAGCTCAAAAAATCGGTAGCTTTATTTTGCTAATTTTGAGCATTGTAGGCTTGTACTACACCTACATCGACTTTACCGAAACCTCGCATAAAATGCTGAAAACTAGTTTTCATGCAGGTTTTTATTTAGTATGGGCGAGTGTGATGATTTCGTGCTTGTATTTCTTGCTTTCGCGTAAGAAAATTAAATTTCAAGCGGTTTCAGAACCTGCGGAAGAATCGTAGCGGGAAACACATCTTGCGCCTCTTCTTGCAAGACTTTGAAGTCCTGATAGCGATTGGAAAAGTGTCCAATCATTAATTTTTTAACTTGTGCTTCCTTGGCAATTGTTGCTGCTTCTCTAGCCGTAGAATGTCCTGTCCTCACCGCAGTAGGCTTTAGTTCGTCTAAAAAAGTAGCCTCGTGATACAATAAATCTGCCCCTTGAATAATGGGGATAATATCTGGCTTGTACATCGTATCTGAGCAATACGCATATTTTTTAGGCAAAGGCGCTGGAAAGCTCAAATCTTCATTTTTGATGATTTTTCCGTCGCTTAATTCAAAATCAAAGCCTTTTTTAATCTTGAGATAGTCGCAAGTTTCAATTTCAGGATACTGCTGAATTGCCTCCACATTGAGTTTTCTTAATTTTGGTTTTTCTATGATTAAATAGCCATTGCAATACACTCGGTGATTAAGCGGAATGGTGTAAACCTCCACTTTTTTATCTTCATAGATTAATTCGCTTTTGGTTGATTTAAGTTCTTTAAACTCAATTGGAAAACTATTGATGCTATGCGTAAGTTTTAATTGGTGATTAATGAAAGTTTTAATCCCTTCTGGTCCAAAGATATAAAGTGGCTTTTCTCGTCCTAAAAGCTGAAAAGTGGAAATCAATCCCACCAGACCAAAGACATGATCGCCATGTAGATGAGAAATAAAAATATGGTCTATTTTTGAAAAACGAATTTTGGCTTTTCTGAGCTGTACTTGCGTTCCTTCTCCACAATCTATGAGCAAAAATCGCTCGTTTACATTCACTACTTGCGCACTTGGATGAGTATGTGCCGTAGGGATTGCAGAGTTAAAACCAAGTACCGTAACCTGAATGCTCACTTTTTATGCTTTTAGTTCAGCGATTTTAGTGATTGCTCCTTTAGGTTTATCTCCTAATTTACAAAGGATTTCGGCGTCTAAAGGCAAGAAAACATCTAATCTAGAGCCAAATTTTATGAATCCGTATTCTTGTCCTGCTTTGGCCTCATCTCCCACTTTTGGATAAATGACAATGCGGCGTGCAACGGCTCCTGCTATTTGTCGAAACAAAACTTCTTGTCCATTTGCTGCTTCCACCACAGTGGTAGTTCTTTCATTCAATTCGGAAGATTTGGGATGAAATGCCACTAAATATTTCCCTGCGTGGTATTTTACAAATTTCACGATTCCACTTACTGGATATCGGCATACATGCACATTGAGCGGACTCATAAAGATTGAAAGTTGAATCACTTCGCGTTTCAAATATTCTTTTTCATACACTTTCTCTAGCACGACAACTTTGCCATCAACAGGAGCGATGATATCGAGTGATTCGCTCTCGGATACACGATTTGGATTTCTAAAAAACCATACGATGAATAAATAAAAACAAGCAATAAAGAACAGCATGATATAATTCCATGGTTCTGGCGTATATCGATTAATCAGTGTTCCTATTGTTACAAATGCAATTAATGTAATAAGTAATATTTTTTTTCCTTCTTTGTGTAATCTCATAATTCAAAAATCATATAATAAGTGTAAACAACAACACTCACCATTAAAAAACTATCTAAGCGATCTAAAAAACCACCATGCCCAGGAATTAGATTTCCGCTATCTTTTACCCCAAAGAGGCGTTTGATTTTGGATTCGGCTAAGTCCCCAAGCGGCGCAAAAATACCAATTAAAATAGAAATTACAATCCAATTTCCACGAATATTTGTTAAATAATACTGAATAAATGCACCTAGAATCAGTACTGAGATAAATCCTCCTGCTAAACCTTCTAGCGTTTTGTTTTGGGAAATTTTAGTAAAAGTTGTTTTGCCGATTAAGCTCCCTGTGATGTATGCAAAAGTATCGCTAAACCATATTAAAGCAAAGATTAAGAAGAGTGGCGTAAAGTTTTGAAAATCATTCAATTCACTTTTATGCATAAACCTAAAAACCAATGCAAACGGAATCCCTAAATATACCGCCATAAAGATTAGTTTTGATGTATCATAAGCGATTTCGTCTAGGCGTTTGAATATGATGTAAATAAGCATAAAAAACAGCAAACTCGGCATCAAAGCGATAAAACTAAACGGCTCGTAACTTTGCCCATGGTAGAAACGATAAGCATAGGACCCAAATAAATAGGCACTTGCTGCAAAAGCCGCTACAGCGTACCATAAATTATCAAAATCTAATATTTTTTGCAATTCCCAAAAGCACAAAATAAATAAAAAGCCCAGTCCTATGATTAATCCCCAAGGGCTATACATACTTATGAAAGCAATCAAAAAAACATAAATTAGGCCTGATGTGGCGCGTAATACAAAATTATTCATCTTCTAGTAAAAGTAAATAAATCTTAGGTTTTAATGAATTTTCTAGATTTGTGTGATGCGCAATATCAGTGCCTCCTATGGATGTTATACTCCCTACAGATTCTTTGCTTCTATTGATTTTGATCATCGCATCCTTCAAATTGTTTTCAATTTGTGAGAGTCTTGCAAATACAATAAATGTATGGGGTAAATCTTTAGGAAATCTACCGCCTAAATCTTTAGATGATAGGATTATCGAGCCATTGAAAGCGTTTAAACTAATACATTTAATCAAACAACTGTCGGCGGTTGCAGATACGCCATGTATATGAAATACACCTAATTGCGTGAGCCATTTTTGTAAATTTTCATCGAAACATATAAGAGGGCCTAACTTTTCATTTTCTAAAATAGTTTTTAGATATTGGCTCGCAATTTTCATATTTTCACAATAGAAGAAATTGCCTCCTGCCTTGGTATAATTGGTTACAAATCGCTCATCAGTAGGTATCTCCTCTGGATACGATATATCTATCTCATCAGAAGTTTCTTCCGCATCATTCAAAACATTCTTGCGAAACAAGTTCTTTAATTCATTCCAAAAGTTAGACATATTTTTATATAAAAAATATCAATTCAACAAATATATAAAAAATACTTAATATTCTAAGAAAAAAATATAGCTATTTGATGATTTTCATCCTCCTGAATTTTTAGGCCGATTAAAAAAAACTTAAAAAATTAAGCATTTAAGCGTTAAATTATCTCCGCCTTTTTTGTGCTATTTTAGAAATGACTAAATTGCGAAACTATATGAGAAAAAAACTTCTAAATTTTTGGCGTATATTAAAGAAAACCTCTATCACGTGGTTGGATGCCGATCCGTTTAGGCAAAGTGCAATAATTTCATATTATGCCATATTATCGTTACCAGGGCTACTTATCATTATCATATGGTCTTTGGGGCAAATTTGGGGAGAAAGCGCAGTGCATGGCGAGGTAGTTGACCATATCCAAGATATGATGGGGCTCAAATCAGCTGAATTTATAGAAAATATTATTCAAAATGCTTATTTAGACGCCAATGCACGCTGGTATATGCAGCTCATAGGTATCGGAACTTTGGTTTTTGCGGCAACTACTCTCTTTTTTCAAGTGCAGAAAACGCTCAATTATATCTGGAGTGTAGAATTGAAAGAAGATAATGGAATTTGGCGCGTTGTAGTGGATAGAGCAAATTCAATGCTATTGATTGTAGTATTGGCTATTCTACTATTAGTTTCATTAGTATCCAGTTCCATTTTGGCCTCTTTTAAAGAAACAATTGAGTTCTATGTAGGGGGAGAATGGACCTATTTTTTTAAAATCAGCAACTATATCCTCAGTTTTGGAGTGCTATCTGTTCTGTTTTCAATCATGTACAAAGCACTACCAGATGTAAAAATACCATGGCGCATGGTCTGGGTAGGCGGATTTGTTACAGCTCTTTTGTTCAACTTAGGTAAATGGGCACTGAGCTATTATTTCAGCATAGCCAATCCAAGTTCAGGATTTGGAGCGGCTAGCACCATTATATTTATTATGATTTGGATTAATTATACAACTTTAATTTTATTATACGGAGCTCAATTCACGCAAGTTTATGGCATTATGAATAATTACAAAATTAAGCCTAATGATTATGCTCGCTGGAACGATCAATATATTTTAAAACATAAAAATATAGTGATGAAAAAACTTTTTCAAAATAGAATTAAAGAACTGGATACCCTAGATGAAAATATTAAAACAGGGTATTTTAAAGATCCTGATGAAGAAGTAAAATCCTACGAATTTATTGATGAAATGAAAGAAAATAAAGAATCTTTTGTAAACAGAATTATCGAAGGATATAATAAATTAAAAAAATCACTTAATAAGAAAACAAATGAATAATCAGCATATTATCATCGCAATCGACGGTTTTTCTTCAACGGGAAAAAGCACTATTGCCAAACAGGTAGCCAAACGAAAAAATTTAATCCATGTGGATACTGGGGCGATGTACCGTGCCGTAACTTTGTATGCGATTCAGAATAAATTGATCGACGAAAAGGGCAATGTAGATGATGATTTTGCAAATCATTTGGCTGAAATTTCAATTGAATTTAGATACAACAAGGCTGAGCAAATCAATGAGACTTACCTGAACGGACAAAATGTGGAGAACGAAATTCGTGAAATGCGTGTGGCAAATGTAGTGAGTTTCATCGCTGCAATTCCAGAGGTGCGTGCCTTCTTGGTGGAGCAACAGCGCGACATGGGCAAAAAACAATCACTTGTGATGGACGGGCGCGACATCGGGACGGTAGTTTTCCCAGAGGCTGATTACAAATTCTTTATCACCGCGCGACCAGAAGTGCGTGCCAAACGCCGATACGATGAATTAATCGCTAAAGGAAAAGATGTAAATCTTGAAGAAATTACCAAAAATGTGATTGAACGCGACCACATCGACACCACTCGAGCTATTTCTCCGCTCAAAAAAGCAGAAGATGCCATCGAGATAGATAATTCAGATTTAAACCGAGAAGAAACCTTAGAAAAAGTTTTAAGCTATCTTACATTTTGAAAGAAAAAATTAGCCTAATCCTACAAACACTCCCGCACAAGCCAGGCGTGTACCAGCATCTTGACAAGAACGGAACGGTGATTTATGTAGGAAAAGCCAAAGATTTAAAAAAAAGAGTTTCGTCGTATTTTCAGAAAGAACACGACTCCGCTCGCACGCGCCTTTTGGTGCGCAAAATCGAGGACATCAAAACCATTGTGGTGGAAACAGAATTTGATGCGCTTTTGCTTGAAAATAATTTAATTAAAAAATACCAGCCCAAGTACAATGTTATGCTCAAAGACGATAAATCTTACCCTTGGATTTGCGTTAAAAAAGAGCGTTTTCCTCGCATTATTTATACCCGAAATATGATTAAAGACGGCTCGGAATATTTCGGCCCCTATGCCAATCCCCGCATTGCCAAAATTTTGCTTCAGCTGTTTAAAGAGATTTACAACATTCGCACTTGTAATTATGATTTATCTGAACATAAAATAAATGAAGGCAAATATAAAGTGTGCTTGGAATATCATTTAGGAAATTGCTTGGGTCCTTGCGAAGGTTTGCAGACCGAAGAAGAGTACATGAAAATGATTGACAATGCGAGAAACATCTTAAAAGGGAATTTTAAAGAAGCCAAAGCTTATCTCGTGGAGCAAATGAATGAATTTGCTCAAAAATTGGAATTTGAAAAAGCACAAAACATCAAAGAAAAGCTGGAGATTTTAGAAAAATATCAGGCGCGTTCTACCGTGATTCACCCATCGATTACCAGTGTAGATGTCTACTCTATCACTTCAGACGAAAGCTATGCGTACATCAATTTCTTTAATATTGTAAATGGAGCCATCATTCGCAGCCACACGACTGAAATCAAAAAGAAATTGGAGGAAACCGACAAGGAAATTTTAACTCAAGCCATCATCGAGTTGCGCGAGCGTTTTCCATCGAATGCGAGAGAAATTTATCTTCCGTTTGAATTAGATTTTGAAATTCCTGGGGTGAAAATCACCGTGCCACTCATCGGGGATAAGCGAAAAATCGTAGAACTCTCGGAAAAAAATGCGAAATATTATAAAATTGAAAAATTAAAACAGACCAAAATCGTAGATCCCGATCGCCATACCAATCGCATCATGGCACAAATGAAAGCGGATTTGCACCTTCCCGTGGAACCTCGCCATATCGAAGGTTTTGACAACTCAAACATTCAAGGAACAAATCCTGTTTCGGCTTGCGTGGTCTTTAAAAATGGGAAGCCTAGCAAAAAGGATTATCGCATATTTAATGTAAAAACGGTGGAAGGTCCCGATGATTTTGCGAGTATGGAAGAAGTGATTTATCGACGCTACAAACGAATGCTCGAAGAGGGCGAACCTCTTCCGCAATTAATCCTAATTGATGGAGGAAAAGGTCAGTTAGGAGCTGCTTTGAAAAGTTTGGACAAATTGGGCTTGCGCGGAAAAATTTCAATCATAGGAATTGCCAAAAGATTGGAAGAAATCTTTTTCCCAGGCGACAGCACGCCACTTTATCTAGACAAAACTTCTGAGACTTTGAAAGTCTTGCAACATGTGCGAAACGAGTCGCACCGATTTGGGATTACACGCCACCGCAATCGCCGCAGCAAAAATGCCTTTAATTCTGAATTAGAAAACATCAAGGGGATTGGCAATCAGAGTATTAAAGATTTATTGAAGCATTTTAAATCGGTAGAGAGAATTAAACATGCCGAGCAAAATGAGCTGGAAGAGGTGCTAGGGGTGCACAAAGCGGGTTTGGTTTTCAAATACTTTCATTCTTAAATAAAAAGAAAGTAGCTCCGAGGGATCGGAGCTACTTTTAATCATTTTTTTATATTTGAAAAAAGAAACGAATTTTATTTTTTAGCCAAAATTCTGCGGGCACAATCAGATGCTGCGATTAATCCGCCTGCCATCATGATAATGTCTTTGAGCACCAAACGCCCTGCCCCTGAAAGGTATGGGAATCCGTAGTTTGGAGTCGGCATATCTCCGCCTAAATTTGGCACATATACCTCTGGCGTAGTAATTAGGAATGAAAGTGTTACGATTGACATTCCGAATGTTAATAATCCTCCCCAAACACCAATTTGCGGTGACCAAATTCCAAGTAAAACTAAAATACCAATCGTTACAATCATAGTTCCAAGACCATAAGAGAACACATAAGTTCCGTTTTCTTTGTGCCACTCGATGTTTTCTTTCACCATTTTCCCCTCTGGGTTACGGTGCAATTTGTATTGTGCCACAGTTTCACCTTTTTCGTTTACACCTGTTTTACCTGCGTTGTTGTAGAAAAAGTTCATAAATGGACTATTTGTTACAAAAGGCACGATTCCATCTGCTTCGTATTGGCAAACTTTTAATCCACCAATCCATGCCATAACGATGAAAATTGCCACACGCATAAAGTTGATAAACTGTGACTGACTGTCGCTTAAAAATTGAAATACTTTATTCATAAATTCTATGTTTTTATTCTTTTTTTAGTCTAAAGTTGTTGCATTTTCGATTTGGAAATCACCTTTAATCATACGGTGAACATAGCAATTGTCTGCTTGTTTTAACAATTCAGCCCTTTGCTCTTCTGTGATGTCTCCTTCGATTTTAATTGCCACTTTCACTAATGTTTTTAGTCCGTTTTCTCCTTTGCTTACATCTTGCGAAAGCTCTGCAGTGACATCACCGATTTCCCAATTTTTCAATCTTGCTACATAACGCACGGTGGCTACTTTACACATCGCGATTCCGCCAAGCAAAAACTCTGTAGGAGCCATTCCTAAATCGGTTCCTTTGCTTTTTACCGGCTCATCTCCTATCACGGTGTGTTTGCCGTTTGTAATGATACTCTGGTAACCTTCTGGTAAGTTTTTAATTTTTATAGTTGCCATAGTTGTTTGTTTAATTTTTTGACAATGCAAATATAAGGCAACTTGATTATGCTATAAAATGGACAAAAACAGAAAAAGCATAGACTATTTTGCCACTATGGAGATTCCCACTTCGTCTCGGTAAAAAGTAGGCGAAATCCCTACGGCATTTTTGAAATATCGGCTAAAGTAAAATTCATCTTCAAAACCTAGATTACTAGCGATTTCCTTTACCGATTGATAGGTTAAATGCAATTGTTTTTTGGCTTCTAAAATCGTTCTCTCCTGCAAGAGCTGTGTAGGCGTTTTGCCAAAATGCTTTTTAATCTTTTTACTAAAGGCACTTACCGAAACGCCGTATAAATCCGCATAAAATGAGGGTGATTTTTCGGTTAAAAAGTATTTTTCTATCAATTGCTGAAAGCTTGCAATATGCGTTAAATCCGTTTTATATTGCGTAGGATTAGTGATTTTGTGCTGTTTTTCTTTGCTACTTAACGCCAAAATCAGTTGTAAATAGGTTTTTAAAATCGAATTATCGAAATTGTTTTTGGCATCGCCAAAGTTTTTGATTTTCTGAACAATATCAAGCACTTCGGCATAAGTCTCATCAGACACTGCTACATTTGGCTCATCGTAAATATTATTGAACAGAATTCCGTTGCAAGCCACTTCTTTTTTATGATATTCGATGCAATAAAAATCGCCATGAAAGGCAATGCTGGTGAGCAAAAGATTGTCTCCCCCCTCCCACTTGAGCAGTTGGTAAGGCGACAAAAATAAAAGTGTTTTTCCTTGGGTGTTATAGTCTACAAAATCCACAGAAAAGCGTGCATCGCCATCGAACGCCAAAATATAATAATATGGCGCACTTAGCCCTTCGGCAAAATCTTGTGAATTTTTGTTTGAAACTTGATATAAATACTCCACCCGTAGCAATTATTTTAATTCTTTGATTTTAATTTTTCTAAAATCAATTGGGAATCCTTCGTATTGCAAAAGAATTCTACCACTTTGCACATTTGGATTTTCTCCTTGGTTCACGATTTTCCCATTCAGTTTTTGAATAATTTTTCCGTCTTTGCAAATCACTTGCAATTTATTCCATTTTCCGATTGGTTTTTCGTTGGATAAGATACGATCATACACCACACTTTTTCCAGCCTCGGTTGTTTTTCCATTGATGTCCAAAGTTACACCTTGCAAAAAGATAAAATCTCCCGTAGTGCCTTCTTTAATCTGAAATTGAATCCCTTTTGGCCAAAGCATATCTTCTTGATTTTCTGGCACGAGATACATTACTCCGCTGTTTTTGGTATCCATTCTGCGTTCTAAGGAGGCATCATCGTTCCATCTGAATTGCAAAGTAAGTTTAAAGTTTTTGTATGATTTTTTAGACATTAAATAACCTGGCGTTTTGCCATACATTTTGATTGCTTTATCCTTTATAGCAAATACCTCTTCTGCATTATCATGCACGCCAGTTGCTTTGCTATAAGCATACCATTGGCTTAAATCTTTACCATTGAAAAGGCAAGATTTCTGCGCCATGAGGTTTGTACTTAAAGCAAAAAATAATATAAAAATCGAGTTTTTAAAATTCATGATTTTATTTAATTTCTTCAAATATACTTATTTCATCACAGATTGGTGATAATCTTTAGGGAAATCTTTTCCGCCCCAAGCTTTTTGCGATGTCCATTCTTGGTTCGGCGCAGTCCAGAAATCGTGATTGGCTGGCAAACCAAGTGGTAGAAAGACAAGCGAAGTCATATACATACTTCCGTTGTTTGAATAGTAATCGGCCAAATTAGGATGACTTCCTACAAAGCCTAAATTTAAGAATCCTGCTTTGTTAAAGTTTCCATCACCGTTGAACAATCTTTTCATCACGCTTGTAAGGGCGTTTCTTACCTGGCCATTGGTCAAAGGTTCTGGCAACTTATATTTCCAAGCCGCTAAAGCCAATGTCTGGAATGTAGCCATACGATAAGTTACGGAACGGCCAAAGGCTGGATAAGTAGCTTCTGGCGAAATCATTCTTTCAATCAAAATATTGTATCGTTGCATTCTTCGCAAAGCCAGATCAAAGCTAATGGCTCCTTTTACTTTGTTGCGCTCCATGATTTCTAAATCTTCCACAAGCATTGGGTGCATTACATATGCATTGTAATAATCCAGTGAAAATTCTTTTCCATCTGAATAGAATCCATCTCCCACATACCATTCGTTGATTTTGCGAGTGGCTACTTCTAAGGCAAATCCGTCGTACTCCGCTCCTACCGAAAGTAAAAATGTCTCTATCGTGGCTCTAAAAAGCAACCAGTTGTTATAGGCTGGACGGATTCTTTCTAATTTTTTAAACGCCTTGATGTAGCGATCTTTGGTCACTTGGTCGAGTGGCTCCCAAAGCGCTTTTGGTGCACGCATAAAGCTGGTAGCAATGTACGAAGCGTCTACCAAAATCTGCGTTTCGCCTTCCCATAAAAGATAATCGGGAGATTTAGGATCCACGGCATTTTTATACGCTTGCAATGCCCATTTCTTGAGCTGTTTGCGCTGTTTCCCTTCTGCGGTATTGTCATCTGGAAGGCTCAGCCATGGTGCAATTCCCGCCATTAAACGCCCAAAAGCTTCCATGTACGCCACTTCTTTGTTTCTGCCGTCCCAAGTAGGGCTATATTCGGCAGGCATGTTTTTATGCAATTTGCCTTCGCTTAAGTTTTTAAGCACGGGTACCGACATTTTGTAGGCTAAATCACTCCAGTATTTTCGGACATTTTCTTGCGCCGAAACTTGTAATTGTACAAAACTTAAAATTACAATTAAAACTATTTTTTTCATATAACTATAAATTAAAATTCAGTTGAAAGGTAAAAATTTTAAATTAGGAGACAAAGTAAATGTTTAAAAAACACTATCCTAACTGACAAAAATCTTGTTTTGATAATTTTAAACCATAAAAAAATCGCAAAGAATTGTAATCTCTGCGATTTTTTTAGCTATTTAATTTAAATTTCTAATCCACGAAAATCTCGTTTTGTTGTTGCTCTTCCCATTCAAGGAATCGCTCAATCTCTTGGTTTACTTTCTTGATTCCGTAGCCCATAATCACGATATCATCTAAGAAACCGCCTGGGATGAAATCTGGAATTAAATCTAAAGGAGACACGGCATAAATCACAGCCCCCAATCCTATGATGATATTTGCTTTGCTCTTGGGCTTGTATTCGCCTTTAATCATCAAAGGAACCATACGCGAGAATGCTTTTGCTTTTTCCTGAATATTGTCACTATTTATTTCGTGTCTATTGTTCCACAATTCGCTTAATAATTTTCTTTTACTCATTTTTAAAATTAATTTTTAAGTTATTTTTCAAAAATTATTCCGTTTTCTAAAGTGAATCCAATATTTGTTTATTTTCATCGTTTTCCCAATCCTGCATACCTATGGCTTCTTTTACCACTTTTTTATCTTTGTCGATAATGTATGTGGTAGGAAACGCATTAGGCTTTAAATCTTTATCAATTAAAGATTTAGCTTCATACACGGGCACATCAATATTATTATCACTCAAAAATGCTTGGTACTTTTCTGGTTTATCGTTCATTGGGATTAGGATAAATTCCACTTTGTCGCCATACTTTTGATACAGCTTTTGAATGCTCGGCATTTCGGCTTTGCATGGCGGGCACCAACTTCCCCAAAAATGTAAAAAAAATCGGTTTTTGAATGTTTTTTAAGTTCAATTGTTCGCCCGTAGTTTTTTCCAAATCCAAATCCAATTGACTTGTTTGCAAAGCTTGTCCTTCCTCAAACTTAGGTTCAGGTGCTTTGCAGGCATTCAATGCTAAAACGGAAAAAATGATTAAAATTAATTTTCTCATTTATTTTTCTAATAAGTCCAAAAATTCGTTGATAATCGCGTTTCCTTTATCTTTATTATAAGATTTTTGAAGCTCAATTACAAACTCATCGTGGTTCATTTTACCAGATTTGTATTCAGCCAAAAGTGTTTTAGCCCATTCAGGTCTTGGTCCCCAAACAAAGATTTCTTCCTTGGTCTCAGCATCCACGCCCACCACGATTGGGATAGATTTTCCGCCATTGGTTAAATGATGTTCAATATAGTCGCTGCTATCCCTTAAAATAAAAGCGGTATCCAGCTTAGGACTTTGGTTTGCCAAAACTTCTACCACGGGCAAAATCTGTGCAGCATCTCCACACCAGCCTTCGGTAATGGCGAATAAAATTACTTTTTTGTCTAATTTTTTCACACGCTCTTCTTGCTCTGGGCTTAAAGTCGTTTTCTTGATTAAACGCTCGATGCGTTTCAAGTTTAAATCATAATACTGGTATTTATCATCGCTCTGGTCGCCGTTGGCAATCACATCGTTGATGTGGGCAATGTACTTGTCCCAAGTAAGGCTTTGGTTTAAATAATTTTCTACATTCATAATTCTATATATTTTGATTTTTAATTCTTTTCATTTTATAATTATCGTTCCAGTTTCTAGCTTTTGGAGTGTGTAGTTTGTTCAACGATTTCCCTACACAAAGCGAAACAAAGGCATCTCCTGTGATGTTCACCACCGTGCGGAACATATCGAGCGGACGATCCACGGCAAAGATTAAGGCCAATCCTACCGCCAATTTATCTGCAGGGAACCCTACCGATTCTAGCACAATAACGAGCATCACCATGCCCGCGCCTGGTACCGCTGCCGACCCAATAGAAGCCATTAAGGCAGTGAGCACAATCGTAAGCTGGTCTGAAAATTCAAGCGGGAATTTCATCGCTTGGGCAATGAAAACTGCCGCCACGGCTTGGTATAAACTTGTCCCATCCATGTTGATTGTCGCCCCCACAGGCAATACAAAACTGCTCACCTCTTCGTCCACACCCAAATGCTCATTTACACGCTCCATAGTTACGGGCAAGGTGGCAGCACTCGAACTGGTAGAAAACGCCAATAACTGCGCAGGGGACATGGCTTTGAAAAATTCTTTAGGTGTTTTTTTGGTATAAATGTATCCTGCCGTAACATAAAACACGACCAATAAAATTAAACCTATAACCACCGTTCCTGCATAGAAAGCTAATTTTTCTAGAATTTCTGGATCGTTGGACGAAACAATGACATTGGACAACAATGCAAATACGGCAAAAGGTGCAGTGAGCATGATTAAATCTACCATCTTTAGCACCACTTCGTTAAGCGAATCAAAGAAATCTTTAAGCGGTTTAGCTTTTTCGTCGTCTACCAATAAAAGACTGATTCCCACAAAAATAGCAAAAAATATAATTTGCAGCATCATTCCATTATCTGTCATAGCACCGATGATATTGTCTGGCACCATTTCTACAATAAAATTTAAAGGTCCAGCAGCTTTTTGAGACGCTGCCGTATTAATCTTATCTGAAATATCGGCACTATCGGTATAAGTTGCCGTAAGCTGATCAATTGTTTCTTGCGGAACGCCTTTTCCAGGAGCAAAAAGATTTACTAAACTTAGCCCAATTACAATCGCTACAATCGTGGTACACATATAAATACCTATTGTGCGAATCCCCATATTTTTAAATTTTGAGATATCCTGCAAATCAGAAATTCCTTTTACAAGCGATGCCAAAATCAGCGGAATTGCAATTAGTTTTAAAAGTTTAATAAAAATAGTACCAAAAGGGGCAATCCAATCGGAAATGAATTGAGCGCCATAAGACCAAAAGGTCATTGCATAGCCAAATGCTACACCCAACACCATCCCTATCATAATTTGCCAATGCAATTCTAATTTCTTCATATTCAATAAAAAGTGATGTGTAATTTAGTAGTAAAAGCAACATGTACTCCTACTGAATCCAGACAAATGTAATGAAATTTTTTTATATGATTTTTGTTATGAAAGTTTATATTAAAGATTTTTTATTTAAATTTACTTAATCGTTTTAAACCAAATTCCTTATCAATATGAAAAAAAATAATTTTTGGGTAATTTTAGCATTACTTATGCTACCTACCACATTTTATGCACAAAAGATCTCAAATATAGACTTTGATAGCATAAAAGCTAAAATTCAAGATGAAAAATCGCCAAGCTACTACCCAAACTTAATTGAGCGGTTGAAATTGCACGATCCCACTCTCACAGATGATGACTATACTAATTTATATTATGGAAATGTGTTTTATGAAAATTACGATCCATATGCTTTCAACAAAGAAAAATCGGATAATGAAAAGGAACTTGATAAGCAGATGAAAGCTGGCAACTTCAAAGAAGCCATTCCGCTTGCTTTAGCCATATTAGACAAAAATCCTATTGAATTAGAGCCCCTCACAGCCCTAATGATTTCTTATGGAAATTTAAAAGACAAAGAATCTGTAAGGAAATTTATCCCCGCTTATGCTGAATTGATCAAAGCCATAGAAAGAAGTGGCGACGGGAAAAGCAAAGAAACTGCTTATGTGATAAATTCTGTACCAGATGAATACCAATTACTGTATTTCAAAAAATTAAACCCTATTTCCCAGAAACTTGTCGATGCTAGATATGATGTGCTCGAAGTAAAAGATGAAAAAGGAAATGTAGAAAATGTGTATTTTGATGTAAGCAAACCGCTTAAAAAATCTAGAGAATATTACAGTAAATAAACTATAAGTATTCTCCACGACTTAAAAGTTGTTTTGGTTAAAAAAATTAAAATTTATACATTTGTTTCTATCGAAATAAATCGTAAAAAATGGAATTATTAAAAGGAAAAGTAGCGATTGTAACGGGAGCTACACGAGGAATCGGCAAGGGAATTCTTGAGAAATTTGTGGAAAATGGAGCCAAAGTTGCCTTTACTTACGCTTCTTCTGCAGAAGCTGCCAAAGCACTAGAAGAAAAATATGGCGAAAGCGTAAAAGGCTTTCAATCAGACGCATCGGATTTTGATGCCGCACAAGAATTGGTAAACCAAGTGCTTAAAACTTTTGGTCAAATCGATGTTGTGGTAAACAACGCTGGAATCACTAAAGATAACTTATTGATGCGTATGGGCTATGAAGATTGGGAAAAAGTAATCAAAGTGAATTTGGATTCTGCCTTTAATCTTACCAAGGCCGTATTGCGCCCAATGTTGAAACAACGCAGCGGCTCTATCATCAATATGAGCTCGGTGGTAGGATTACAAGGGAATGCAGGGCAGGCTAATTATTCAGCTTCCAAAGCGGGCCTTTTAGGTTTTACTAAATCAGTGGCACTTGAGCTAGGCTCTAGAAATATCCGTTGCAACGCCATTGCACCAGGTTTTATCGAAACGGAAATGACTGCAAAATTAGACGAAAAAGTGGTAGAAGAATGGCGAAACAACATTCCACTTCGTCGTGGCGGAACACCAGAAGACATCGCCAATGCTTGTTTGTATTTAGGCTCAGAACTTTCGAGCTATGTTACAGGGCAAGTGCTTAGTGTAGATGGCGGAATGCATACTTAAAAGTTTGAATAACCACCTATCAACAAAATGATAGGTGGTTTAAATTCATTCTATAAATTAATCAATCCGTTCTTCACTATTCTATTTATAGTTAAAATATCATCAATCGTTATTTCTAGTTTTTTCTTTTGGGTAATATCTAAATGAACAAGTGAATTTCTTTTTTCAACTAACCCTTCAACGATTTTGTAATCAAATTCATCTTTATTGATGAAATAAAATGTATTTTGAATCTTTATAGACCAAGGTATGTTTGTCTTATTACTTGAAAAAATATTTTTTGGTTTGCCTTTTTCAAAATTGTATAATTTTGCTTCTGGGTTTTTAAATAAGAAATAATTATTGCCTTGGGAATCTTTCTTCGGCTCTAGGTCAATTTTAAAGTTTGCTATAGTTTCGATAACTGAAAACTTAAGCATAAACGATGATAATATTTCATCATCTGTCGTTTTTCTATTTTTAAATACTAGATTACTAAGTTTAAGCCATCGAAGTACTTCTCCATAAAAATCTTTTGAAATTATTTTATCATTTTTCTTTTGTAATAAATATTGTTGTACTTCTTCAAAATCTGTGAACATTACTTTTAAAAAGCTTTTTTTAACGGCTAAACTCATTGCATCGACAAAGTTTTGAATGCTTTCTTTTGTGAAATTAGGATTCACACTATTTTCTGGGGATTCCTTAATGATAAAACCATCGGCACCTGCAGCGTTTAACTTTTCAAGATTCCAAACTTTATTCGTAGCTGAAAATATAATTACTTGTATACCAGGATTGATTTTCTTTATTTGCTTTAAGATATTATAGCCTGTTACATTTTCTATTTTTGTACCTCCAAAATCATCTGGATGAAGTCTGAAATCTAAAATCACAATTTCTGGATCGTACTCTTCTACATTTTTTATAGTGGCATTTATGATTTCTTCTCTAGATCTATCTTTAAAAGTATCTAAATCCAGATAATTGAAATCAATTTGATTCTTATCATACAAAATATTGCAATAAATCTCATACCATCCTTTATCTGCCTCATCATCTATATAGAGAACCTTCTTATTTTTAGAATTTTCTATTTTTAGATTAACAGCCTCATCAGAAGATTTAATCGGATAAGCTGCTTTTAGGTATTTAAAATATAAATTTTGATTTATATTTTTTTCAATGCGTTCAATCCCATCATCTGATGCATTTAAAAGTTTTGCCCATCTATAAATTGCCCACTCATTAGCAATTGAATGATGATCTTCATAACTCGAAGGAATTTTGATGATTACATTAGATGTGAATTGTTTCATAAAATCAATATCAGATTCATTTTTAGCTGTATTGTTTAAAACATAAGCACACCATTTTTTAAAACTTTCAATACTAATTTTGTACGTCGTCAAACTAAAGTTTACTGAGGCTAATATAGTAAACAATTAAATAAGTCCAAAACAATAATTTAATTTTCTTTGATTTAAAGTATTTATTTTCACTTGTTTTCTTAGTTTTAAGATTTGGTCTTGTCTACCTAGGTATACATCTTCAGGGGTTAAATTATTTAAAGCTTCGTGATATCTTTGCGAGTTGTAATATTGCACAAATTTATCAATAGCCCTTTCGAGTTGCTCGGGAGCATAATAATGGTGTAATTTGACTACATTTTTCATGGAACGATGATACCGCTCGATTTTCCCTTGTGTTTGCGGATGCAATGGTTTTCCATGTATGTGTCTAATTCCATAAGTGTTCATTAAGTAATCTTTGAGCTCCTTAGCAATATAACAAGGTCCATTGTCGGAGAGCAACACTGGCGGTTGCCTTCTATTTTTTATTTTGGCTTTACTGATGGCGTTATCAATGGTTCTTTTGACGTCTTGTGCAGTCATACTAGGACATAGTTCCCAATGAACGATATATCGGCTGTAGTCATCAATGACGGTGGATAAATAATACCATCCCCAACCGATAATTTTGAAATAAGTAAAATCCGTTTGCCACATTTGATGCACGAAATTGGTTTTGGAATGAAACTGATCTGCTGCCGCCAAGAACCTATGCGGTGTATCGGCCAATAATCCCTGTTTTTTCAAAATGCGATAAACGGATGATTCTGATATGAAAACGCCTTGTTCATCAATGAACCTTGTGGCAATGAGCCTTGGTGTTTCCTGGGGATATTGCAAGGCAATCTCAACGACCATTTGTTTGATTCTATCGGGAATGCTATTCCATTGTTGCTTTTGATTACGTTTCGCTTTAAGGCCATCAATACCATTTTGGCTGTAGGCGTGATACCAATTATAAAAGGTTCTTTTGTGAATGCCTAATTGCTTTAAAGTCCTATTAACGCCTAATTCAGAGTTTTTTACCACCTCTATAATCTCTGCTTTTTCTTCTGCCGTTAGTCTCATATATTTTTTAAATTGAGGGGTTAATCCAACAGATTTAAGCTTTTTTTTACAATGTCATAACGAATAACCAAATCGGCCAAAGACTCCTTCAATACGGTATTTTCTCTGCGTAAATCTTTGACTTGCTCACTGGTAGCTTCTCTTGTTTCGTTACCCGAAAGACGTTTCTTTCCTGCTTCAATGAACTCTTTACTCCATTTGTAATAAGTAGCTTCGCTGATGCCATATTTTCTGCACAGCTCTGCTACACTGAGCTCTGCACGTAAGCCTTCCATGACGATTAAAATCTTTTGTTCTGCATTGTACACTTGGCGTGTATTACGGCGAACTTCTTTAATAAGCTTTTCGCTTTTTGTTTGTTTTTTTACCATGTTCTAAGTGGTTTTTGTAAAGTTAGTTTTTTCTTTTTTTAACTATACTATTTTTAACCTAAACTGGTAAACTTTTTGCTGACGATTTACAAAAAAAAGCCTGTGATTTTGGATGGTTTAGAATCCACTTGATGTACTCAGGCAAAACCTTATTTGTATCAGGTGTAATTTTGATAAAACTATTTGAAATAAAAACGGGATAATTAATGCCTTTAGGTATAATAGTAGCCACATATCTACCTCTCGTACTAAAAGCAACATCAGTCGATTGAATAATGTATTTAGGATTACATGCATCAATCTGGATGTTTGGCTTTGTCGTAGGAGACAATTCAGATTCATCATTTAAATCGCTTATATTTAAAGCGATACCATTGTTTAAATGAGAATCTTTCGTTATCTTTATATATGAGCCGGACTGTACCTGGCAAATATCTTTTATTTTAAGCTTCATACTTCACTATTTCATATTTCAGATACACAAATATAATGAAAAAATTTAAATAGCAAGTATATTTAAATTAAAAATATTAAAAAATTCACATGGACTTCAACTTAGAAAACCAAGAAATGTTTTTTGAGCAATGAAATACGTGATATAATAGAATGAAAAGTATCAAAACTGAAATAAATTAATAGCTGAATAATAATTAAATTACATTATCCTTCAGCTTAACTAGTAACGAAGGGAAGGGGTGGCGATTACAAATACATTATTTACGAATCACCAATAACAAATCAAGTAATCGATCTTCTTAAATTAGCACCTAAAAAAGTAAATCCCTGCAAGTGAATCACTTACAGGGATTTTAGCGGAGAGAGAGGGATTCGAACCCCCGGAGGTGTTACCCTCAACGGTTTTCAAGACCGCCGCATTCGACCACTCTGCCATCTCTCCGAATGCGTTTGAAAAACGCCTTATTTGTTTTTCTTTGCGGTTGCAAATATAGAGACAAATTTTTAATCTCGCAAATTAAATTTCAATATTTTTTGTGGTTTTTAATATATCGTCGAGATTTTCTCTTTCTCTTATCAGTTTAGCTTCTCCGTTAATCCACAGGATTTCAGCTGGTTTTAGGCGAGAATTGTAGTTCGACGCCATCGAAAAACAATAGGCACCCGCATTGTAAAAACATAAAATATCTTTTTCTCGCACTTCATTTAGCTTTCGATTTGCACCAAATGTATCGGTTTCGCAGATGTATCCTAC
The DNA here is from genome assembly GCF_022832975.1 of Ornithobacterium rhinotracheale. Lineage (NCBI taxonomy): Bacteria > Pseudomonadati > Bacteroidota > Flavobacteriia > Flavobacteriales > Weeksellaceae > Ornithobacterium > Ornithobacterium rhinotracheale. The sequence continues at coordinate 1,490,207 of NZ_CP094846.1, forward strand.
CACAGTATAGTATCTCGGGCGGCCATCTGGATGAGAAATATTCTCTATTTCGTGATGCGCATTATAGAACATCGGACGGATCAATTGATTAAATCCACTATTCACACTCGCAAAAACGGTAGAAGTCGTTTGTTTCACCACATTTACTTCTGCCAAGAATACACCCGATTCGCTCACCAAAAATTTACCTGGCTCAAACATCAGCATTAGATCCTTGTCATTTTCTTCGCAAAACTCATTAAATCGTTCACTAATTTTCTCGCCAAGGTATTCAATATCGGTTTCGGCACTACCTTCGTAGTATCTTACCTTAAATCCACTACCAAAATCCAAATACTCTAAATCTTTGAAATCCTTTGCTGCGTTGAATAAAAGCTCCGCACCGTTTAAGAACACATCTACATCCAAGATATCAGAACCTGTGTGCATATGCAGTCCATTTACCTTCAGCCCCGTGTTTTCTACCACGCGTAAAATATGCGGCAATTGATATATCGAAATTCCAAATTTAGAATCAATATGCCCCACCGAAATGTTACTATTGCCACCGGCCAAAATATGTGGATTTAAACGAATACAAACGGGATAATCTGGCATTTCATGGCCAAATTGCTCAAGAATACTTAAATTATCTATATTGATTTTTACGCCTAATTCTACGGCTTCTTTTATTTCTTCAAACGAAACGCCATTGGGAGTAAAAATAATGTCTTTTGGCTCAAATCCTGCCATTAAACCAAGCTGCACTTCCTGAATCGAAACGGTATCTAGCCCACTACCCAATTTTTGAAAAAGACGCAAAATATTCAAATTGGTATTGGCCTTACAAGCGTAATTGAGTTTCAATTTCTTAACGCCGGCAAACGAATTCTTTAATCTTGCGTATTGTGTTTTCATTTTTTCGGCATCGTACACATAAAGTGGCGTACCAAATTCTTCTGCCATTTGAAGCAAATCTTCTGCCGTAAAGCTAAGGTCTTGTATATGTTTCATTCTTACTTGAATTAAATGTATAAAAAAATATTCTACAAATGTATGAAATTATAGAATATCTAAAGTATTTTTTCGGAAAAATTTAGTTTAAATTAGTTTTTCGGCTAATTTTTTCACGCCTGCACAAGCTTTTTCTTGAATATGTGTATATGGGTGCCGGCAATAGAGTGTAATTTCGGACGGGTCTATCACAAAAAGCTGACAATCTGGTTTCAAAAAATCCACCAACGATGCCGCAGGATACACCTGCATCGATGTACCTATCACCACAAAAATATCGGCTTGCTCGGCAAGGGCAATGGCATCATTTAATGCTGGAACCGCCTCACCAAACCACACAATGTGCGGACGAACGGGATCACCATTCGGTGCTTTATCTTCCAATGTCATATCACCCTCAAATGGGAAAATCAGATTTTCATCATACACACTTCTCCCCTTTTTCAATTCGCCGTGCAGGTGCAAAACTTTGGATGAACCAGCTCTCTCGTGCAAGTCATCTACATTTTGCGTCACAATTTCTACATCGTATTGCTTTTCTAAATCGGCAAAGAATTTATGTGCATCGTTGGGAGAAACTTCCGATAGCTGCCGGCGCCGTGCATTGTAAAAATTCAGCACCAACTCGGGATTTGCGGCAAAACCTTCAGGCGTAGCTACATCTTCCACACGATGATTCTCCCACAAGCCATCGCTCGCTCTAAATGTCTGAATTCCGCTTTCTTGCGAAATCCCTGCGCCCGAAAGCACCACCAATTTAGGCTTCGTACATTTCATCGAATAAATTTTTGAATTTTTCGATTGTATTTTTGCGTTTATATTTTAAAGTAGGCGTCAAGCAGCCGTTTTCAATCGTCCATTCTTCTGGCGTGAGTCTAAATCTTTTGATTTGCTCCCATCGTCCAAATTCTTGATTAATTTCTGCCATTGCTTTTTCTATCTCGTCATAAATCACCTGACTATTAGCAATTTCGGCAGGCGTAGTTCCTATTTCTACACCATTTTTTTCCGCCCATTTAATTGAAAAATCATAATTAGGCTGAATCAAAGCACAAGGCATTTTTTTACCTTCTCCCACAACCATAATTTGCTCGATAAACGGAATGCGTTTCATCGCATCTTCCAAGGCTGCTGGCACGATGTATTTTCCTCCACTGGTTTTGAAAATTTGTTTTTTACGATCGGTAAGTTTTAGCAATCCTTCGTCAAATTCACCGATATCTCCTGTTTTAAACCAACCATCTTCGGTAAAGGCTTCCTTGGTTAATTCTGGATTTTCATAATATCCTTGGAACACGCAAGGCCCTTTCACGAGCACCTCGCCATCGTCGGCAATTTTTACATCGATGTTTTTAACTATTTTTCCTACGGTTCCGATTTTAAATCCTTTTCTATCAAAACAATTCACCGAAATCACGGGCGAAGTTTCAGTGAGTCCGTAGCCCTCCAAAATCGGAATTCCTGCCGCCCAGAACATACGATTTAGTTTTTCAGATAATTTGGCACTTCCCGAAACGAGCGTTACCATCTTGCCCCCCATTCCTTCTCGCCATTTACTAAAAATCAATTTATTGGCAATTTTGTATTTGACATACCAATTGAGTGGCATTTTTACTTTAGGGTCATAATCTTTAATTAAATCAAGCGACCATTTAAAGATTTTTGATTTCACAGCCCCAGCATTGGCACCTGTTTCATAAATTTTATTAAACACCTTTTCTACCAAACGCGGCACCACAGTCATGATTTGTGGCTGAACGAATTTTAAATCTTCACCAATGGTGTCTAAATTCTGTGCAAAATAAATGCTTAAGCCTTTGATTTGGTACAAATTAAGCAATGTTCTCTCAAACACATGGCACACAGGCAAGAAGCTCAATGCACGAGCATTTTCACCCACTTCGGGAATGCGCTCTTGGCAATCTATGGCATTAGATAGCAGATTTTTGTGCGAAAGCATTACTCCTTTTGGGCTTCCCGTAGTACCTGAAGTGTAAATGATTGTAACTAAATCATCTGGATGAACTTTTTCTTTGATTTTTTCGATTTCAGGCTGAAGGCTTTTATCTTCACCTAACTCTAAAATCTCATTCCAATTTGGTAAGTTTTCCTCCTCGTTTATACAATAGATTTCCTCTAATGTTGGCGTATTTTTCTGAATTCCTGCAATTTTATTGTACAAATCTTTGTGAGAAACAAAGCACAATTTCACACCAGATTGATTAAAAATATATTCATTTTCTTGTGCTGCAATAGATGAATAAATAGGCACACTAATCGCTCCTACTTTCTGAATTCCCATATCTAGAATATTCCATTCCGCACAATTATTATTTACAATAATTGCAATTTTGTCGCCAGGTTTTACGCCCCATTTGAGCAAACCACGACTCACTTTATCCGATAAATCTATGTAATCTTGTGTTGAATATGCTTTTAATTTTTCCCCAGGTAATACATTAACTAAGGCTCTTTCTAAATTATGATATTTTGCTTGATAGTCAAGTATATCAAATAAGCGTTTCATTTCCATGTTCATCTACTTCTTGGTGTATAAAAGTACGAATTTAATCAAAACTATTAAAGTTTTTTTATCGTTTTTTTAAATAATTAAAATTTTAAACCTAAACCAAATACAACAAAATAATTTAAAGTAATACTTTTAGTAAATCATCTATCTCCTTAAAAGTGTTGAAATTATGTAATGTAATCCGAATCCTTTCTTGTGAAATTGGCACCGTAGGAGATAAAATACTTTTAACCGAAATATTTTTTTCTACTAATTCTTTACACTTGCATTTCAAGATATTTTTTTCGTTCAAATAAGCTTGAATGGGTGTTTGGGAATTTAAAAAATTTGATTGATTTTCTTTGATTTTTTGTCTGAAATATTCAATATTCTGTGCTAATTTTTCTTGTGCAAAATTCGATTTTTTAAGGATTTCATGCGCTTGAAAAATCACTTCTACTTCCGCCTCGCTCATTGCTGTGGTATAAATAAATGGACGCGCAAAATTCACTAAAAACTGATGCAATTTTTCTCCCCCCACTACGCAAGCACCATGCGTGCCGAGTGCCTTGCCAAAGGTGTGAACGCGTGCAAAAATTTCCTGCTCAAAATTCTCAAAAATGCCTTTTTTTTGTTTTCCTACCACGCCCGTTCCGTGCGCTTCGTCCAAAATGATGTAGCAATTTTTCTTTTGGCAAAGCTCCAAAATTTCGCTTGAAACTTCGTCTCCGTCCATGCTATAGACGCTCTCGAGCACCACAAAAATTTCGCCTGAACATTTTTCTATTTTTTGCGCTAAATCACTCGCATCGTTGTGTTTAAATTTAAAAGATTTAGCGTTACTCAATCGTATGCCATCACGAAGCGAAGCGTGCGATAATTCATCATACAAAATAAAATCACCACGCTGTGGTATCGCTGAAAGCACCGCCAGATTGGCATTGTATCCGCTATTGAAAAGCAAGGCTTTTTCAGCATCGTAAAAATCCGCTAAATAGCGTTCAACGTCCTCATAATAAGCACTATTTCCCGAAATCAATCGCGAACCTGTGCTCCCCGCATGATGGTGCGAAATTTGGATTTTTTGCAATTCTCGAGCGATTCCGAGATAGTCGTTGGAAAAAAAATCGGCATTATTTGTATCAAATACCGAAAGGCTTCTAAAATTATTTTCTTCGATTCTTTTCGCCAAAAGCTGCTGTGCTTTGGTAGGAAAATCTAAATTTTTCATGTTTTGATTATGAAAATAAATGAGCCTTCAAAGCTAATAAAAAATCTGGGATTTTGGGCGATTTCGCTCCCTTTTCTGCCCATTGTTGAGCAATATTGGATTGGTGGTTGAGCGTTTTGTAGACTTCACGATAAGCCTTGAATAATGAATAATTTTTATCGTAAATGTGCGTAGGCTCTGAGTTCACACCATTTACTTCTATGACTTTAAATTTCCCTTGTTTTAGCGCGTTATCACTCACGGCTTTTACATCTAATCTACCATAAGAATATTGCGGAATTTGGCGAATTACTTTTTCAATTTGGGCTAAAAGTTCTTGCGTTGCTAAATGCGATGCATCAAAAAAACGCGTTCCACGATTGTGATTTCCAATAGGTTCTAGCAAAATCGTTTCGCCTTTGTGTAAAACTTTGTCCAAAATTGCCGAAAATTTATTTTCTAAATATTTTTTCCTAAAAAATGCACGCTCGTTTTGTTGTATAAATTCGCGCAAAGTTTGCCTGCCATTGCCTTTAAATACCAAAAATTCCTTTCCTGTGATGCCTAAAATTCGCCCATGTTCATCTTTGGGATATTTGCAATAAAATACACCAAACTCTTTGGGTAAATCAATGTATTCCTGCAAAATAATTTTCTGATTATCATTTAATTGGGACAAAAATTCATTTAATTCCGATTGATTATTCAAACGAATAACTCCCTTTCCCCGCTCGCCTACATCAGGTTTAGCAATCATGGGAAATTTGGTTAAAATCAGTTTTTTGTTTTGGTCAAAAATTTGCTCTTTGGCTCTAAATTCTTGCGGAATATATTTTTGAATTTCACTTTTAGAATAGCCGAAAAAGCCTCCGTTTTCCAAACTCGGATTGGTTTTACAAAAATAAAGCAAATCACGATTTTTTAAACTAAACCAAAAATATGCTGGTACAAAAGCTGCATAAAACACCCAAACGGGCCAATACTCATAGCAAATTATTTTCTGGACTTTGTGTTTAATCCAAAAATGATTAAAATATTGATTTTTTGACATTTACAAAATCAAAAATGTAGCAAAAAACGATTTTTACTCTTCAATAATTATGTTATTATTGTAGGATCTAGCAGCCAAGGCTCCCCAAATCATACAAATAGGCCAAATAAAAGGAAGCCCCATGCCCAAAGTTATAATTCCAACAATTCCAGAAATGATTAACATTATGATTGCTCCCCAAATGGTAGAATAAAGCATTCCTAAAGGGCCAAAGAAAAAGGTCAACAAAAGACTAAGCCCTACACTTTTTCTTTGTTTAATGATAATTACTCTTTTTTCAGATTTTGTATTAGAATTTTCCATAGTATTTTATTTTTTGATAAAAAATTAGCGCCATGAATCATAGCGCTAATTTAGCTTTAATAATAAAACCAGAGAATAGATTATTTATTCACAGCTTCAGATAATTGAGCTCCTGGTTTAAATTTAGCTACAGTTTTAGCAGCAATTTTGATTTTCTTTTTAGTTTGTGGGTTGATTCCCTCTCTAGCACTTCTTTCAGAAGTTGAGAAAGTACCGAAACCTACAAGCGCTACTTTTTCTTTTTTAGCCAAAGCTTTTGAAACATTTTCTGTAAAAGAATCTAAAGCTGCTTTTGCTTGTGCTTTTGTGATGCCAGCGTCAGCTGCCATAGCATCTACTAATTCTGTTTTGTTCATAATCTTATAATTAAATTATTATGAAAGCAAATTTAATATTTATAAGGGGTTATGCAAGTTTTTAACACCTAAATTTACACTCAAAACAAATAAAATTAACTATTTTTAACTACTTTTAACCGAATAACACATACGAACTATCGTCTAAATTAACCCCATTGGCAAAATCTACGATGTTCATTCGGCGTTTTCCTTGCATTTGTACTTCCTCGAGCCACACCCATCCATCGTGATGGGCTACGCCGATTCTTTTATTTTTTTCAACAAGTTGTCCGCTTTGGTATGAATGATTTGTTTTTTCTATTTCAATTTTAAAAACCTTTAATAATTTAGTTTCACCATTTAATGAAATTTGAGTCCATGCCGCAGGATAAGGGTTAAGTCCTCTTACAAAATTGTAAATATTTTCTAAAGAATCACTCCAATTAATCTGAGTATTTTCTTTAAATAATTTAGGAGCATCTTTCGAGGCTTGGCTGTGATTCTGTGGTGTTGGGTTGATTGTATTTTCTGAAATTCCCTCCAGCGTTTTCAGTACTAAATCTCCTCCCGCATACATTAATTTATCGTGCAATTCTCCTGCCGTTTCATCAGGCAAAATATCTACTTCTTGTTGATAAATGATATTTCCTGTATCCGTTTTTTCGTCTAAGAAAAATGTGGTGACTCCTGATTTTTCTTCTCCATTGATGATTGCCCAATTTATCGGGGCAGCACCTCGATATTGTGGCAAAAGCGAAGCGTGCAGATTAAAAGTTCCCTTGCTTGGCATGTTCCAAATGATTTTGGGCAACATTCTAAATGCCACGACTACAAACACATCGGCCTGTAGCGATTCCAAAGTTTCTACAAAACTTTTGGCTTTGAGCTTGGGGGGCTGCATCAAAAACAAATTATGTTCCTTGGCATATTGTGTTACGGCAGAACTGTGCATTTTCTGTCCACGGCCGGCAGGTTTGTCGGGAGTCGAAACCACTCCTACGATTGGGTAGCCTGCTTGGTGGATTTTATCTAAAATATGAACCGCAAAATCTGGCGTGCCCATAAATACTACTTTTAATTTGCTTTGCATATCGAATAATAATTAGGTAATGTAAATTGTATTTTTTCTTCGTCGATTAAGTTTTGCAACAAATCTAGCACACGATGTGCATCAGCCTCTATGAAATGAAACAAAATTTCATCTTGTGTTTTTGGATTTTCGCTTAAATAGGCAAAAATCTCTTTTTCGGTGATTTCTTGCGTGCCCTCAGACGGACTGCAAATATTGCAAATTCCGCATTTTTCTTTCGGTTTTTCGCCAAAATATCTAAGCAGCAATTGACTCTTGCAATACGATGAATCCTCGATAAAGAAATAAACATCGTTGAGCCTTTTCCATTTTAATAATTGAAGGTCGTAAAATTCTTTCCAATATCGATTTTGCACTAAATTATCATCTCGTTGCGTTAAAAACGAAATCTTTTTAATGGCTGCATCTCTATAATAAATCTTTCCTTGTTGATTCAGATTTTGGAGTGCTTCTTTTATTGCAGAAGTGCTCGTGTCCAACTTGCGAGAAAGAATGTATTCATCTATGGGTTTGGGATCCGAAAACACGCCACCGTAGTGCCTTGCGATGTAATCTAGCAAGCGATCTGGGAGCGATTGTCCTTCTTTTATTTCATAATTATCCTCATTGATTTTAACTAAACTTTGTCGCTGCGAATCATGGATTTTGATGCTATTTTTCATCTCCAAAAAGGAAATCACCGACTTGAATTTAGGTTTATAAAATTTAAAAGTTTTGATAATTTTCTTTTCAGAAAAAGCATGCTGTCCCTCTCGCAACTCACCTTCGGCTATTTGATAATACGAGTAGAGTTTCCTTATCATTATTAAAAACTCTTCTTTGCTCGGCAAAGCTGCTTTAAACTGCTTTATGGCTTTTTTCTTATCCTCCTCGTGATACAGCAAAATCCCGTGAGACAGTTTGCCATCTCGCCCGCCGCGCCCCACTTCTTGAAAGTAGGATTCTATTGTGCTTGGTGCATTGTAATGCACAACTAAACGCACATCGGGCTTATCGATCCCCATACCAAAAGCGTTGGTCGAAACTAAGACTAAATCATTGCTCTCGATAAATCGTATTTGTCGTGAATTTTTATCTTCTTTGGACAATCGCGCATGGAAATAAGTGGCATTAAACTTCTTTTCTTTTAAAAATTTCGCAATGTCATAAGTTTGCTTTCTGCTTTTGCAAAACACAATGCTACTGCCTGGGTATTTTTTTAAATAATACACCAAATCATCGAGCTTATCGGCACTTTGATGGATTCGGTAGGCTAAATTTTTTCTTTGTAATGATTTTTTAAAAACGGTTGCATTTTGGATTTGCAATTGCTTTAAAATCTCGTTTTGAATATGTGGCGTTGCCGTGGCTGTGAGTGCCAAAATAGGCTTGTCGGGAAATTCGTTTTTAAGCTCTTTTAAAGCCAAATAAGACGGACGGAAGTCGTGCCCCCATTCCGAAATGCAATGTGCCTCATCTATGGCAAAATAGGATATTTTTAAATTTTCAAGAAAGCTCTTAAAACTAGTTTGTGCCATTCGCTCTGGCGAAATATAGAGCAGTTTCACCCCTCCATATCGCACATTGTCCATCAAAACTTGCGGACTTTGTTCTGTGTTTTCAGATGTGAGAAATTCTGCTTTTATGCCTTTTTTCTTTAGGCTTTGTACTTGGTCTTTCATTAAAGCCACAAGTGGCGAAATCACCACACAAACGCCTTCCATCATCAGGGCTGGAATTTGGAAACAGAGCGATTTCCCGCCTCCTGTGGGAAGCAGTGCAAGAGTATCTTTTCCTGTCAAAATACTTTCTATGATTTCTTTCTGTGGCACACGGAATTCGGAATACCCCCAATATTGTTGCAATATGTTTTCTGCTGTAGTCTTCAAAGCTTAATTGTAGCAAAAATAGTAAATTTCTGCGAGCTTTGGTACTTAAAAAATCGCTTTGATATTGAATTTGTTGTTTTAATTCCTTAAATTTACACTCAAATTTCTACTATGAAAAGAGGTTTTTCATATTGGTTTTTAATCATCCTGATGTGGATTTTTGTAATTGGGCTGGTTTATTTGATTTGTGCCTTTATACAATACATAATTTTAGCGGTGGTGTTTTATTTGATTATTAAAATTAGTAGTCTTTTTGGCTGCGGCTGTTGTAACCAAACGGAGGATGATGATTTTTAGATTTTTATTCTAAAAAAAATCGCTAAGATTTAAAATTCTAGCGATTGTCAAAAAATTATCTTTTCAATACTTTTTCTTTAATTACTTTATTTAAGTTTTTATTTTTTACGGTTTTAGTATTAAATAACAAAACTGGTGCTACGATTCCTAAAGCTAAAGCCATTACAATAAAGGTTGTGAGTAGCCCGTTGCTAAAGGTTTCCATAAAGTCATGAGTCTGAATATTTTGTTTATCCTCTTCGGTTACTAATTTAATTAAGCCCATCATAAATTGGTATCCAAATTTACCTGGAATCATGTTGATTACGGCAGGAATAGTAAAGACCACAGGTGGTGTATGCACCAAGTGTGCACAATACACGCCGAGCATTCCTACTGTAAATGCTCCTAAAAACGAGGTTACCACTAATTGATTAGGCATCAGAGTTTTAAGTAATACAAATTTGACTGTAAAACCTATTCCTCCCAAAATTGCGGTGGCAAACATGGCTCGGCGTGGTGTGTTGAACAACATAGCAAATCCCACGGCTACCCACATTGCCCAGAATATTTTTTCTGATAAATCTATTAAAACATTAAAAAACTCCATTGTGAAAAAGTGTTAGTGATAAGAAATAGCCTACTGCAATCATAAAAATCAAAATCATAGCATGCACATATTTGGCAAAACCAGAAATTAAGTGTCCAGAGAGCACATCAATTAATCCGTTGATGAGTGGAACTCCAGGAATCATCCAAAGTACACAAGTGGTGAATGCTGCACTCATAGGAACATTAAACATGTTGAAAATCCCCACGGTAGAAACCGACGCAAAGGCTCCTACAAACCAGCAAATATATACATTGAATTTACGCTCCAAAACCAACGAGCGAGCGTATAATCCTGCAAAAGTTGCTACAAATACGGCGATAAATTGCAGGTAATCTCCATCAAAAATTCTACACAATGCCGCACCTGCCAAGCCCACAAATGCCCAAGTTAAGTACTTAGGATAGTGCGGTTTTGCCTTAATTTTTTCAAGCTCTTGGCGAATGTTTTCTAAGCTTAAATTTTCTTCAATAACATTCCACGAAAGGATACTGATGTCCGAAACTGCGTTGAAATTAATCCCATGTGCAGGAATGCTGATAAATTCACTGAATTTTTCTTTAGTTTTTAAATCTTGAACGGTGAGTACCACACCTGAATACGAGTGAAAAATCTGACAATCGTAATTGAAATGTGTAGCAATTCGCTTTACATTTCTTAGCGCTCGGTTGGTATTCGCACCACTTTTTATGAGTGTTGCACTTAAATCTGCAAACAACTCCGTGACTGAAATCAAATCGGGTGATGCCATAAAATTTTATTTCATTGTTATTTAGAACAAGCAAAAGTAAAAAAAATTATTCACCCAAGTAAACCATAAAATATGATATAATTTAGCTATATTCTTTTCATTACAATTTCCCATCGCCCACCAAGTCTGGAACACCAAAGGTCAAGGGGATTAAAAGCTCCTTGGTCTCGCCATTTTCCCCGAAACCAATCAGCCTTAACTGAGATTTTGCTACGCCACGCGTATAATTTGGCAAAGTGATTTCTGCCTCATTGTTTCTTTTATAAAAAATATCTTTAGACAAAATTGGTACATTATTTACAGATGCCAAAACTTTTGCCCCCTCTGGCAAGTATAATTGAAGAGCTTTTTTGCTTGAGTCGTAAGTAATGGGCATCATTTGCAAATCTTCTGATTTTTTTGCTGCACTATACTGTTTTGTAGGAATCATGCGATTGGCAAAATTAATAGAGATGCCTAAATAGTCCATCGGGTCTTTTTGTTTTCCGTACATAATCAGCTCATAATCTGTGTACACGCGTATCAAAATCCCATCTGGGACATGCGTTACACGATAAGCCGTTTCGTGCACATTGGGAAAATATTTCTCTAAACTTATAAAAGTGGAATCCTTGCCCAAAGGAACAATGTCGAACAACTTTTCATTTTTTTGTACCTGCAAAAAAGCTAAATTAAATAAAATAACGAGTGTAAAAAGTTTTTTCATATCTATTTTTTCCTATGTTGAATATGATAAGCTACCAAATCATCTATGGGTTTTTGAATGATTTTGCCCAATTTTAAATAAAACTTATCGCATACGATTTCTAAAATTTCGTGGTGCGTATGAGCAATTGAGCCTATAAAATTGATTTTACAATCATTTTTTTGTGCATATGGCAAAATCTGATATTCTACAAATTCCGTTAAGCATTTTTCAATCAATTGCTGAATGTAGACTTCATGGCGATGCTCATTGGCAAATTCATTAAGAGTTGCCAAAAATGTATTGGGGTGAGGTGATTTATAAACTTTCATCAACAATTCATCTTTGTTTAAATGATATTTTTGATAAAATTTTTCGGCAAGATTTTTCGGCATTTTTTTAGAAAAATAATCACGAACTAAGTTTCGCCCGATGTGATTGCCCGAGCCTTCATCGCCCAAAATAAAACCTAAAGATGGTGTTTCTTGCCAAATTTCTTCTCCGTCAAAAAAACAAGCGTTGGAGCCCGTGCCCAAAATCGCCACCAAACACGGCTCTCCGCGATAAGCCGCCAAGCAAGCCGCCTTCAAATCCGACTCAATACTGATTTCAGCATGAGGAAAATGTGCCAAAATCCCATTTTTTATTTCATTTTTTAAGGATTCAGTTGGCACGCCTGCACCATAAAAATAAATTTGAGTAGTTTTATCTGAAAATGCACCTAATTCCGAATTTTGTGCAAGTGCTTTTTCTATTCCTTCTGCTTGAATAAATAAAGGATTTAGCCCGATGCTCTGCGTTCTTAGAACAATTTGATTCTCAGCATTTAGGAAAATCCAATCAGACTTGGTCGAGCCACTTTCTACTATGGTAGTGATTTCGTTCATGGGCACAAAAATAGTGCATTACTTTTAGTTATAAAAAATAATGCACTAGATTAATTATTAAATGTCGAGCATTTTTCTTATGCCCAAACAAGTGCACTGGCACCTAGAATCGCTGCATCGGCTTCGTCAAGCTCACTCACAACGAGTTTTACTTTGCCTCTGAACCCAGGTAGCAAGTTGCGTTCCATGTGCAATCTCGCAGGTTTTAGCAAGAAATCTCCTGCCTTCACTACCCCTCCGAAAAGCAAAATAGCTTCTGGTGATGAGAACATTACGAAGTTTGCTAATGCCTCCCCCAAACGCTGACCGGTGTAGCGGAATACTTCAATGGCAACAGGATCGCCTTTTTCGGCACATTCGTGAACTGTTTTTGCATTGATTTCATCTTCTTTGTATTGGTTTAGCATAGATTCTGGAAATTCTGCTCGCATTTTCTTAGCCGTAATTGCAATACCTGTAGCAGATGCATAGGCTTCAAGGCATCCTTCAGATCCTGTACCCCAGTGTTTTCTACCATTTGGTTTTACAATGGTATGACCAAGCTCTCCTGCAAATCCGTCGTGACCATAGATTAATTGTCCGCCACAAACGATTCCACTACCTACACCTGTACCTAATGTGATCATGATAAAATCTTTCATACCACGAGCCGCGCCATACATCATTTCGCCCATCGCAGCCGCGTTGGCATCATTGGTAATTCTACAAGGGGCATCAAACTTTTCTTCCATAAGCGATGCAAAAGGAACGATGCCTTTCCAATCAAGGTTGGTCGCATTCTCTATAGTACCTTTAAAATAATTAGCGTTTGGTGCTCCAACACCTATCCCTGCAAAAACGCTGTCTTTTTTATGTTCTTGAATGATAGGGTAAATTTCATCATACAATGCTTGGATATAATCCTCAATCACGGGATATTGTTTTGTTTTCAAAACTCCTTTAACTAGGATTTCTCCCCTTTGGCTCACTAAACCATATTTAGTATTAGTACCCCCGATGTCTATTCCTAAAGCAAATTGCTTAGATAAATTCGTTAATGCCATAATCTGTGTTTAATTTTAAAATTTATTTAAAGGTAATTAATTTCTTTGAATTATGAATCTTAAACTGAAATAAATCATTAATTTTATGGCTTAAATATAGTAATTAAAATTTAATAACAATGAATTTTCTACAAGCAATGCAAGAGCGATACACGACCAAAGTGTATGATGAAACTAAAAAAATTGATGAAAAAGAAATTACGGAACTTAAAGAAATAGTAAGACTTAGCCCTTCTTCTATCAATAGCCAGCCATGGAAATTCTTATTTATAGAAGAGCCTGAACTCAAAGCAAAATTGGCAGAAAGATCTTTTTACAACGAGCCAAAAATTAAAAATGCTTCTTGCCTGGTGGTTTTTATGGTAAAATCGGTAGAGCAATTTGAAAAAGAAATTCACGATTATTTGCCAGAGGGAGCCTTAAATTATTACCAAGGGCACATCATCAATACGCCTAAAGAGGACAAAGAAAAATGGATGGAAAAGCAAGTGTACATTGCGCTCGGTGTGCTATTGAGTGCATGTGCCGTAAAAGGTATCGACACCACTACAATGGAGGGGATTCAACCTTCTGAATACGACGAAGTGTTACAAATCGATGGATACAAAACCATCGTGGCAGTAGCCCTAGGTGGACGCGATGAGGAAAACGATTACAACCAATTGCACCTTTCGCCTAAACAGAGAAGAAACGAGGATTTAGTGATAAAACACTATAAATAAAAAATACATGAAAAAACTAATTTTATCGCTTGCAAGCCTTGCTATTTTCTCGGCTTGTAGCACAACCAAAAACACCAAAGTGGAATACGCCAAAGTAAATTTAGCTCAATATACCCCCGTAAAACTGACTGCCGATTTGTCTAAACTCACTCCGAGCGAACGAAAAATGATTCCGTATCTGATTGAAGCCGCCAATGTGATGAATGATTTGTTCTGGTACGAAGGTTATGGAAAAAAACAAGCTTTGCTAGAATATTTAAAAGGTGATACCGAAAAATACGCCATCATCAATTACGGGCCTTGGGATAGGCTAGACAACGATTTGCCATTCGTAAAAGGTGTGGGATTAAAGCCACTAGGCGCCAACTTCTACCCTACCAATATGACCAAAGAAGAGTTTGAAAAAGCCAATTTACCCGAAGGCAAATCGCTCTATACCTTTGTACGCAGAAACATGAAAGGCGAATTGTACACAATTCCTTATCACCAAATGTTTGAAAAAGAAGTGCACTATGTTGCTGAATTATTGCAAAAAGCAGCTTCTATTTCAGAAGATAAAGAGCTTAAAAACTATTTGCTAAAACGCGCCGATGCCATGCTTACCGATAATTATTACGAAAGTGATTTAGCGTGGATCAATATGAAAAACAACACCATAGATGTCATCATTGGCCCTATCGAAACTTATGAAGATCAATTATTTGGATTTAAAGCAGCACACGAGGCTTATGTTTTAATCAAAGATAAAGAATGGAGCAAAAAATTGGATAAATATGCAAGCTATCTCCCTGAATTACAAAAAGGATTGCCCGTTCCCGCAGAATATAAAAAAGAAACACCTGGAAGCGACTCAGATTTAGGTGCTTATGATGTGATTTACTACGCAGGAAACGCCAACTCAGGGAGCAAAACAATTGCCGTAAATTTACCCAACGACGAAAAAATTCAATTGGAAAAAGGAACTCGGCGCTTGCAACTTAAAAATGCCATGCAGGCAAAATTCGATAAAATCTTAATCCCAATTGTGAACACTCTAATCTCACCCGAACAAAGAAAAAATGTGAATTTTGATGCATTTTTTGCCAATACAATGTTTCACGAAGTGGCGCATGGTTTGGGGATTAAAAATACCATCAACGGGCGTGGCACAGTGCGCGAGAATTTGAAAGAATACGCTTCTGCCCTAGAAGAAGGAAAAGCCGATATTTTGGGTCTTTATATGGTTTCTGAATTGCTCAACAAAGGCGTAATCGATGGAAACGAAAAAGATTTTATGGTTACTTTTATGGCGGGCATCTTCCGTTCGGTACGCTTTGGAGCATCCAGTGCCCACGGGATTGCTAATACCATTCGCTTTAATTATTTTAAAGAGCAAGGTGCTTTTTCTAAAAACAGCGACGGCACCTATGTGGTAAACTTTGATAAATTTAAAGACGCCGTGGAAAGCCTTAGCCGTTTAATCTTGACGCTCCAAGGCGACGGAGATTACGAAGGCGTAAAACGATTGGTTGAAAAATACGGAAAAATTTCTCCAGAATTACAGAAAGATTTAGATAAGTTAAACCACGATAATATTCCTGTGGACATTGATTTTATCCAAGGAATAAAAGTTTTAGGCTATAAATAAGTCTTAATTTTTCTTTTTCAGAATTAAAGACATAAAGTAAAAAGCAGTCATAACCCCTGCTAGAATCAAGGCGATGCGTCCAACGACATCGCCTGATTTTGTATAAGGCGTAAGCTCGCTGTTAAGATGCACCTCGCCACGCAAAAATCCTTTTTCATCATAAGGCAAAGATTGCACAACATCGCCACGCTGATTGATGAATGCCGAAATTCCGCTATTGGCAGCACGCACCACATCTCTCCTATTCTCGATAGCTCGGAGCTTGGCATATTCCAAAAATTGTTTGTGCCCCTGCGTATTGCCCCACCAAGAGTCGTTGGTGCTTACAGAAATGAAATTTGCCCCATTTTTTACAAATTCAGAAACAAATTCTCCAAAAATAGATTCGTAACACACCAGTGGCGCCACTTTTCCATTGTTTAATGTATTGCTAAAAACGCTTCGCTCCTTTTGCGTAGTAAGCGAATTTACGCTGCCACCAAAATCAAGCATGGCATCGCCGAGCAATGGTTTCAACACCGACATGTATGGGAATAGCTCCACGCCTACCACCAATTTTGATTTAAAATAAATTTGCACAGAATCCTTTGTATTCAACTGAGCAACAGCGTTATAATGATTAAGCCAGCCGCCATTTCTCATTTCTATTGCCGTAGGATTTGGCATTTCTTCTTGGTTAAAGAATTTTACGGCATCCATACCAGAAATAAAATTCACTTGCGGATTATAGCGTACAAACTCTTTGATTCTCTGAATATAATAATCACTCTCTACATCATTTAACACCACATTGTCCAGCCCTGGAAAAGCCGTTTCTGGCGCAATCACAAATTGAGTAGAATCCGTAATTCCTTTTTGGGCTAAATTGAGCAAATCCATCAAAATCTGATCTCCCGATAGTTGGTATTTTTCCCGATACGGATCCAATTTAGGCTGAAGCAAAACAACTTCTACCGATTGTTCTGATTTTTCTACATAATTATCGTACATAATGTAGGAACCACCTATCGGCAACAGTATGGTGAAAATGCCCAAAATTAGCATTTTTTTGCCCCACGCTTTCTGATGTTCCAAAAATGAATTAATGCCCAAAAACAAAAATTCATTGACTAAAATTACCCAAAGCGTTCCGCCCAAGGCTCCCGTTACGCTGTACCATTGCACCCACTTGTGAAAGCTGGCAAAAGCGTTTCCTAAATTTAACCAAGGCCAAGCAAAATCCCAATTTAAGTGTAATTTTTCAAGGCAAATCCAAATCATGGGCAAAAATGCATAACCTAAAAAATTACCGAATTTAAGTCTTATTTTGTGGAAAAACAGAAAAGCAAGCGACATCAATAAACTATTGACAATCAAAGCAAAAAGATAAGCAAACCAAGCTTGTTGCAATTCGCTCGAAGTGGCATCGGTCTCGGGATGCGCATGGCTAAGCCATGAATAAGTAAGCATATTAAAGATTAAAAACGCAAACAGACTTAATCCGAAAATTTTAAGTCCTTTCTTGCCAAATTCAGCTTCAGAAAATTGTCTTTCAATCAATAATAAAGGAATGAAGGCAAAAAACACCAACAATGAAAAGCCATTGATAGGCCAACTTAAAACGAAAAGCAAGCCCGCAATTAGGGCCAATAAAACTGATTTCCACATAAAAGCAAAGGTATTAATTTTATTTTTTCTAAAAATTTAATTTGTGGCTTATGGCTTAAAACTTTTACCTTTATTGAAATTTTTTTGAAAGACTTTCCAACCTTTTGACAAAAAAATTCGTTTGTATAGATAGAAAGCAATTTTTATGGGCAAAATAATTCCAATGCAAAACACCAACACGCTTATCCGAGCGGTGCAGCAAAACAATCGCCGAGCGCAGCGCGAGCTGTATGAGCGATTTGCGCCACGCTTGTTGAGTGTTTGCCATTGGTATATTAAAGATTTTGAGTTTGCACAAGATGCGATGAGTCGGGCTTTTTTAAAGATTTTTAATTCCATTGCTGAATTTAAAGGGACCGAAGAAAAAGCACTCTACAGCTGGATGCGAAAAATCGCCGTGAATGAATGTCTGGATTTTCTGCGTAGTAAAATGGCTAAAAATTCGTTTAACTATTTAGAAGATATGCACGAGCAAATTGCCATGCCAGACCTTTCGCAACTGACGGAAAAAGAACTCGAAAACATCTTAAACATCTTGCCCACAGGTTGCAGAATTGTTTTTGTTCTCTATGTTTTAGAAGACATGAAACACCACGAAATCGCTGAGAAATTAGGCATTTCGGTAGGAACGAGCAAATCGCAACTGGCGTATGCCAAAAATATACTAAAAACGAATTTATCAAAAGAAACACTCTATGCACAATAATAATTGGAAAAATCAGCTACAAGATAAAATGAACCAAAGGGAAATTAAGCCCGATGATGCCCTTTGGAATAAAATTGAACAGAATTTAAATACCGAAAAACCAAAATTGTTTTTTTGGACATATTTTTCAGTGGCGGCTTCGGTTTTGCTTTTGATTGGATTAGGTATTTATTTTTATCCCGAAAAATCTACGCCTAAAGTGGCCGTTCAGCAAACCACTTCTGTGCCCGAAATTAAAGTAGAAACACATAAAAGTGATCCAGAAATCAATACTAAAGAAACTGAAATTGAGCCTAAAACGCCCGAAATTCAGCCTAAAGAAAAAACACAAATTGCAGCAGCCACACCTACGGATGATTTAGCCAAAAAAAAAGCATTAAAAAACGAAATTTTACAATCAATTCAGCAGATTGATGATTTGCTTGCTGCTCATCCAGAGCTGAAAGATTCTTTGCAAAAAAATGCACCTACCACAAGCTATATTTCGGCGCAGGAATTACTCGCCAGTGTAGAAAATGAGAAAATGCCACAAACGCCGTATGAGTATGTGAATATGAATTCGCAACAGCTTTTGGCACAAGTGGAAGACGAAATCTTTAGCGAAAAATCTCCGCAACTTTTGGATTTTATTTCCAAAAATTTAAAGAAAATACATTTAGCCCTTCAGAATAAAATTTCAAAATAATACACACATGAAAAAGTTTACTTTATGGATTAGTTTTGTGCTACTCTGCTCCACAGGATTGGTCAATGCGCAGTCTTTTGAATCTCAAGTAAAAACCATTAAAAACCGAATTGATTCTATCACGACAAGCGAAAAAAATCTTTTAAAAATTGAAATTAAAAAGATTGATGAAGCTTTCAAAAAAAGGGAAATCGACCAAGCCACTGCCCAACAAATGAAATTGGATGCCGCGAAAAAATCAAGCGAAAACATCAATCAAAAAGTGGAAAAAGAGAAAGAAAAATTGAATTTGCTTTTGAGCCAACAAGTGAGCCAGAACATCAAAACGGAAAATCCCCAAAACGCGACCGACACGATTGTGATTGTTCGTAAGAAAAATTCAATCAAGATTACGGCTTCATCGCACCGAAAAGATACGCGCAAAAAAGTGAGATATATCAATAGCTATTCGGGATTGAGTTTAGCCATTGGATTGCACGCATTGGATGGCGATATTGCAAAGGATTTTAAAGTTTGGGGTTCCAAATCGATTGAGATTGGCTATGCGAGAAACTTAACTTTGGTAAAAGATAATTCGCTTACATTTCACTATGGTTTGTCGCTTATGATTGATAAATTAAAATTTAAAAACAATGATTATTTTGTGAATAAAAATGGCGTGACATCGGTAGAGCAATATCCATTAGATTTAAGTAAATCAAAGCTTAAAACTACTTATTTGATTCTGCCCGTAACATTTAATTATAATTTTCCTTCTCGGACTACTGCTGAAGGTTTTAGAATGGGCGTAGGTGCCTATGCAGGAACTTTGCTAAACGAAAAACAAGTCTTGCGCTACCGAAATGAGAATGGTAGCAAGATGCGAGAAGCAGTAAAAAACAATTTAGACGCTACTCAATGGATTTATGGCGTTTCGGCACATTTTGGCTATGGTACTTGGATTTTTTATGCCAAATACACGCTCACACCATTGTTTGAAAACGCACCGAGCAAATCGTATCCGTTCTCCATAGGTGTGCGTATTGGATACTAAAATTTCTCCCCTATTATAATTAAAAAGGCAATTTCACACGGTTAGAAATTGCCTTTTTTGATGTTTTTAAGTTTAAAATCATCACGAATAATATTTCCATCGCGGAATGATTTCAAACAAGCCGTAACCCACAAAAGTAAAAAGCGTGAACATCGGTAACAAAGTCTTGAGCAACGAAAACTCAGGATTTAAAATTACAATGATAAACAAAGCCGAAACGGTGGCGTAAACACCCCATTTTTTGTATTGATAGGTAAACCAAAGTCCCACGAGCGTTACAATTGCCATGGCAAGTACGGTGTAGCTATACCAAAGTGGCTCAATGCCAATGGTAGGGTCGAGCTGCACAGGATTTTCGATGATTCTTTTAATTCTAAAAACCGAAAAAGAAATCGTCATGGCAGCCACGAGTATCAAAACCAGTTTAAAACCGAAACTTTTTTCTGGTGAAACATCTGGGAAATAATTATCGTCTCTCATAATCTATTAATATTCAATTTTTTCTATGCCTAAATTTTTGGTATCACGCTCAATAAAGTTTAAAATTTCAGGAAAAATCACTTTATTTCGCCAGCTTGGTCGGTATCTTGGCACATGTCCCGCACCTTTCATCACTACCAAACGATGTGGGATTTTCGCATCGGTCAGTGCTTTGTCAAGCGCAAAACCTTGTGCTTTATTCACCAACAAATCGGTGGTTCCTTGAAACATCAATGTTGGTTTATTAGCCAAGTTGAACAAAGGGCTGGCTTCTTTAAAACTTTCAGGGATTTTCTCGCCACGCTTGTATTTGTCTCCCACAGCGATAGACATCGTGCGCTTGGTGTACCAGTAGTAGAATTTCTCATTAGTATAAGCCTTTGAATAAAAGTCCGTAGGCGACGACATCGAAATCACTTTAGACACATTTTCTGGATGCTCATGCGCATACATCAATGTCAAATGCCCGCCTGCACTTTCGCCAAGCACGATATAGGGAGACTTGGGTAAATGATATTTTTGGGTATTTTCTTTTAAAAATTCTATGGCTTGCGAAACATCTGCCAGCTGGTCTTTATAATTAATTTTCTTGTTGGCCCAGCGATAAGTGATGCTCGCCGTAGGGTATTGTTTTTTATGCAAATAATTCTGAATCATACGCAAGTGCCAAGGCTCGCCCAAAACCCAGCCACCCCCGTGAATGATGACCACCAAGGGCTTATCATCACGAAATGCGGGCAAGAATAAATCCATGCGATGTCTTTTGTTTTCGCCATAAGACAAGTTGAATTCTTTGGTTCCGCCGTAGTAATCCGTTGTTTTTTTATAATTATTACATGAAACAAACATCATAACAATCGAAAATATCAGTATTTTTTTCATCATATAATCTTTGTTGTTCAAAAAATTAGCCAAAAATCAATTTTTATCATCTTTTATCAATCGCAAAAAGATAATTGCCAAGATAAAAAAGATGCCTAAACACAAAGCGGAATACTGCATACTTCCCATTAAATAAAGCACTTGCGCAAAGAGAAAACTACCCAGAATAAGCGCAATTTTTTCTACAATGTCGTAAAAACTGAAATAAATGGTATTGTCGTTTGATTTGGGTAAAAGCTTGGAATAAGAACTACGGCAAAGTGCCTGAACGCCACCCAACACTAAGCCTACGGCGGCTCCTAGAGCATAAAATTCAGCGGTTACATAAGTATCGTCTCGATGCATTAAAAACGCTGAAACACAAATTCCTGCCCAAATGACAAGTCCCACTTGCAAGGCAGATAAATTGCCCATTTTCTTGGATAAATACGCAAAAAGATACGAGCCCGCCACCGCGACAAATTGGATTAAAAGTATCGCAATGATTAATTTATTGGAATCTAAGCCTAATTCTTCGTCACCGAAACGGCTCGCCATGTAATTAATGGTCTGAATCCCCACGCTGAGAAAGAAAAATGCCAATAAATAGTATTTTAATCGCTGAATTTTGAATAGCTCCTGCCCTACTTTAAACAACTCACGATGTGCGTGACGCCATACTTTGGGAGATTTGTTTTCGGGCTGGGTGTAGCTGTTTGGCAAGTTTTTAAATGTGTATTGCGCAAATCCAATCCACCAGAGTGCAACGAGCAAAAACGAATAGCGCGTAAGCTCTTCGCTCACAAACATAATCATCGCCAAACAGAAAATAAGCAAAATTGCCGAGCCGATGTAGCCATACACAAAGCCTTGTGCCGAGAGTTTATCCTGCATTTCTTTGTCGGCGATTTCGGGCAGATAGGCATTGTAAAATACTAAACTTCCCCAGTAGCCCACACTCGCCATAATGCTACCGATAACACCAATCCAGAGTGTTTCTTCATTAGTGAAAAAAAATAGAGAGGCACATCCAAAAGAGCCCAAAGCCGAAAAAATCTTTAAAAATCGTTTTTTGTTCCCAATTTGGTCTGAAATGGCTGATAAAATCGGCGAAAGCAAAACCACAATCACAAAGGATGCGGTAATGGAATACGAGTACAGAATATCTTTGTCAGAAAACTGAATGCCAAAGACTTTCACTCCCTCTTGTCCGCTGAGCACGGCGCCAAAATAAATCGGAAAAATCGCCGTAGTAATTACCAAAGAATATACCGAATTTGCCCAATCATAAAATGCCCATGCAAATTGCTGTTTTTTGAGTTTTTCCATAAAATATTTTCAATTCAAAATAGAAAAAGCTATCCGCACATACATCGATGTTGGTGGATAGCTTTTTTGTTTCAATATCTTGTGATCATAAACCTTAAAACGGCATTCCTGGAATCTGTGGCATACCTTGTCTCGCCACGCGCTCTAGCTCTGCATCGTATTGGTTCTGAGCATTTTCAAGTGCTTTATTTAAAGTGAGAATTAAATAATCTACTAGTTGCTCTTTGTCTTCTAAAAGCTCGTCTTCAATTTTTATTTCTTTTACTCTTCCCGCTTTTGAAACTTTTACTTCTAGCAAATTATCAGATGATTTTTCATCTAAAAATTCGTTTTTCATTGCGTCTTTTGCATTTTGTATCTTTTGTTGAGATTCTTGTAATTGTCCCAACATTTTCATCATATCCATGGTCTAATTTTTTTGAATTTAATTTGCCCAAAAATACAAAAATTTTGGAATTAAGCTTATTATTTTAGGATTTAATCAAGGATTTGTAATGTCCTGCTCAATTTTTATGGCTAAATTTTTCTCAGTACCATACAATTTCAATTCGCGAATGTCTGCAGGGAGATTGATGTTTGCCGCCACCAATTGATTTTTCACTTCACGAATGATTCTACCGCGCAACACATTTGCCGCTACTTTGTAGTCCTTGGTCGCTACCCAGAACAAAACTTTTAAATTCACGGCACTTGCCGCCAATTCATCTTCAATCACAAAACTCTTGTGGGTAGAAGTTTTCATTACATTTGGGTGCTCATCTAAGATTTTTTGGATAATTTCTTTTGCTTGGTCAATGTCGTCTTCGTAACCGATGCCCACGATGAAATCCATTCGGTAAAAACCATCAATTGTATAATTTTCAACGGGCTTGGTAAGCACATCGCTGTTAGGGATAAAAATGTCGCGCCCGTCTGAGGTTTTGATGTGGGTGTATCTAAAATTCATGGCTTGCACGCTCCCAAAATGAGAATCTATCTGGATACTATCGTTGATATTAAACGGACGATTAAAGGCTAAAATAATTCCTGCCAAAAAGTTTTTCCCAATGTCTTGAAAAGCAAAACCTAAAATCAAAGCGATTCCACCTGCGGCGCCTAAAATGGTGCTTGCCACGCTTTTGAGTCCTGCTACTTCAAGCGCCAGCATTGCCGAAATTAAAAATAAAACTAATTGTACCGTGCGAGACAAAAATTTGGCCATCAACGGGTCGTTGGCTTTCTTTAAAAATCTTTTTTGATAAAAACTGGTGATGATTTTAGCCAGTAAATACCCTAAAATAATGATTAAAATACCTACAAAAATACTCGGTAAATTCGACAAAAAATTGTGATAATGATCCTGTACCGAACCTTTTACAAAATCAATGGATTTTTCGG
Organism: Ornithobacterium rhinotracheale; assembly: GCF_022832975.1. Lineage (NCBI taxonomy): Bacteria > Pseudomonadati > Bacteroidota > Flavobacteriia > Flavobacteriales > Weeksellaceae > Ornithobacterium > Ornithobacterium rhinotracheale. Next base: position 1,514,288 of record NZ_CP094846.1, read on the forward strand.
TTTGGTCTGTGAAATTGGTAGTTTGTAAAAAAATGCTCATTTTGAATGTTTTTTTGCTTAAAGTTTGGGCAAAAATACTATTTTTTTAGCATTCTTAAATTTAGCTAAAAACAAATTCTGCTTTTAACCTTAAAAAAAATCATTTATTGTATATTTGATAAAAATTTAGGCAAATGAAAATCGGGCAATATTTAATTTTAGTATTATTTTTTTTCTCATGCAAAGGCAAAGTGGAACAAGAAATCATCGTTGCCAAACCCATGGATATTTCTGAAAATGAAATCACAAATTATGTGGAATATTGCAACAACCGATTTGATATTTGCATGAATTATCCAAGCAATTTCAAGCCCGAGCCTGAGCCTACCAATGGCGATGGGCGTGTGTTTAGCAACGAACCAGATGATGCAGAAATCCGAATTTTTGGTTCTACTTTTTCGCCCAATAGCCAGATAAAGGATATTTTAGAAATCTTGAAAGAAGAACTGGAAATCTATAATTTAAAAAAGGATAAAAATCGAGTGGAAGTTTTTGGTCTAAATAAAACTAATAACCACTTGCACCACGAAATTATAATCATAAAAAAACAAGCCAAAAGCAAAAATGATGAGCTTTGTAGCTTGTCTTTCACCTATCCCCACGCCAAGCGCAAGAAGTTTAAATCTTATTGGAGGATTATCTCAAATTCTTTTAACTAAATAGTTTCATTAAGTTTTTTCCAAAGTAAATCTTTGAGCTCTTGAAGTCCCGTTTGTGCCACCGATGAGATAAAAACATGCGGCACATCTTTTGGCAATTGTTCTGCAATTTCCGCCTTCAATTCATCATCGAGCATATCCGATTTTGAAATAGCTATCACAAAATCCTTATCGAGCAATTCTTTGTTATAATTTTCTAGTTCATTCTTCAATATTTCGTATTCCTTTGCGTAATCTTTGGCATCTGCTGGAATCAAAAACAATAAAAGTGCATTTCGCTCAATATGGCGTAAGAATCTATGTCCTAAACCTTTACCCTCCGATGCCCCTTCGATTATTCCAGGTATATCCGCCATCACAAATGAATCATGATTGCGATATTCTACAATACCCAAATTCGGGGTGAGTGTCGTAAATTCATAATCCCCAATCTTCGGTTTGGCCGCCGTAAGCACCGAAAGTAGGGTGGATTTTCCAGCATTTGGGAACCCTACCAAGCCCACATCTGCCAGTACTTTTAGCTCAAAAGTAGCTTGCATTTCCTTGCCTGGCTCGCCTGGTTGTGCATAGCGAGGTGTTTGGTTTACCGATGTTCTAAAATGCCAATTTCCGAGCCCTCCACGCCCACCGTGGAGCAACACTTCTTTCTGCCCATCTTCGGTGATTTCAAACAGCTGATGCCCCTGCTCATCTTTCACTACTGTACCAAGTGGCACCTCAATATATACATCTTGGCCATCGGCACCCGTGCTCCTTTGCTTGCCGCCATTTCCACCATTTTCAGCCTTTAAGTGGCGTGTATATCTTAGATGAAAAAGCGTCCAGCGGTGGCTATTGCCCACGATAATAATGTTTCCTCCACGCCCACCGTCTCCCCCATCGGGACCTCCTTTGGGCACATATTTTTCTTTGCGCAAATGTGCAGAACCAGCTCCTCCTTTCCCGCTGGCTACACTGATTCTTACATGGTCTATAAAGTTGTCTTGCATTGTTTTTTTGTTTTTTATTGTTAATTAAATAAAGTGTACATCTTTTAAATACTCTTCGCCCAAACTTTCGTTGATATGAGCTATGATTTTGGCTTTGCCATAACTAAATTCTGATTTAAACGCAGGAGAAGTCAATCGAACATATAAAACTTGATTTTTAACAAAAATCGTCTCGGTCATATTTTTCACAAAATCGCCCATTTGCGCGTGCCATGCATCGATAACTTGGCTCTCCTTCACTTGATTGCGGTAGCCATATTTATCTACAAAGTTGGAAAGTCCCTCTGCCAAACTCACTAAATTCTGTTTTTTCTTCATAAAAATTTAAATTATAATTTAAACACTTTATGGTCGTCATTGATTTTGGCAATGATTGATTGAGTACGCTCAGGGTGCGTATCGGAAATGAAAATTTGCCCAAAATGTTCCTCGTTTACCAATTTTATCAATTGCTCCACACGCGACTCGTCTAATTTATCAAAAATATCGTCTAAAAGCAATATCGGCGTTACATTTTTTTGTTCTTTGATGCTTTCTAATTCAGCTAATTTCAAGGCAATTAAAAAAGATTTTTGCTGCCCTTGCGAACCGAATTTTTTGATTAAATGCCCTCGAATATTAAATTTCAAATCATCTTTGTGCACGCCCTGCGTGGTGTACTGCACCAATTTGTCTTTATTTAAAGATTCTTTTAAATAATTTTCAGCATTTTCTTCCAAATCAGATTGATACACGATTTCCACCTCCTCTTTTTCTTGCGAAATAAAGGCGTAATATTTCTGAAACTTAGGTTGAAATGATGCTAAAAAGTCTTTTCTTTTTTCAAAAATATCTTTGCCCAATTTTAAAATTTCTTCGTCAAAAATCGAAAGTTGCACAGCATCAAAACTGCGATTGGCGGCAAAATATTTAAGCAAGGCATTGCGCTGAGAAAGCACCTTATTGTATCTCAATAAATTAGAAAAATACGCCGAATCTGATTGCGAAATGATGCGATCAACGAACTTTCGACGCACATCGCTACCCTCGGTAATCAAATCGCGATCGTAGGGCGAAATAATCACCACGGGAAACTCCCCCACATGGTCGGCAATGCGCTCGTAGGTTTTCTGGTTGCGTTTGGCATTTTTCTTTTCGCCTTTTTTCACGCCACACTGCACCCATTCCTCTTTTTGATTTTTGAAAAACCAACCTTCCACAAAAAAGAAATCTTGCGAAATCCTAATATTTTGGGCATCGCTGGCATTGAAATAACTTTTAAAAAGGCTCAAATAATACACTGCATCGAGCAAATTGGTTTTGCCCACGCCATTGTTTCCCACAAAGGCATTAATCTTTGGGGAAAACTCCAATTCTTTCTCCTCGAAATTCTTGAAATTGATTAAGTGAATCTTTTTTAAATACATTTTTACAAAGGTAATGTATTTCTTTTATTCGCTCTAATTTTAGTCAAAAATCGTTTTTGTTTTGGATTTTTAGACTGGATTTTATGGCTAAACTCGTGCGGTAGTCATTCCGGACTCGATTCGGAATCTATAAAATATGGATTTTAGTATTTTTTTTTGCGATAAAAATTATTATTTACAAAGGCTAATCAGCAGGAAAGAAAACAGAATTTGTAGAAGTTACGCATACCTTTTTTTCAGATGGGATATAGGATAAAACGACTACTTTATCTTGCCCATATGATTGAAATCCTTTTTCCTTCCAGTCTTTGTTAGCTACATGATTTTTAGGTATTAAGTAAACGTCATAACTATATCTATTTAAAAGAATAATAGAGCCAGGAAACACTCTATAGTATTCATTATAGATTGGATATTTTTCTTTAATCAGTTTATCTAGTTTTTTGTTAAAATTTATTATTTCCGTTTTTTGAAAAGAATCTCCTTTAAAAGAATAAAAAACGCCCTCGCTAGAGCCTATTTTTATGTAATTAACGACTGATTTTATCTCGTTGGGCGGTGTGTACACTTTTTGTTGAGCATTCAAGTGTATTGATACTAAAAATGAAAAGAGTAATGAAAAGTTTATTTTGAACATTTTAATAGGTTTTTAATTCATCTTAAAACTAAGAAAACAAGTGAAAATAAATACTTTAAATCAACGAAAATTAAATTATTGTTTTTGACTTATTTAATTGTTTACTATATTAGCTACGGTAAACTTTTGTTTGACGACGTACAATAAAAATGACGATAGCGTAAATCTCTTTAAATATTTAGGAGAAAAATTTAATGTAAAAACAAAAGTTATACTAAAAAAATGGAGCGAATAATAAATAATACAGAAATCTACATATGGAATGATAATGGTCTAATTAACACTGAAGAATTGAGTTTTTTTTGTGAAGAAATAAATAAGAAATCAATGTTTCAATTCAATATAGAAAAAAAGAGTTTAAGTACTTACTTTTATCTATCAAAAAAGAATAGTTTGAATATTGATTTTTACGATAATGGATATGTTTTTTTTGTAGAAGGAGAAATATTAAATTGTATTTTGTTTCTTTATGAATTCGATAGATTCTTTAAACAAAGTCATGAATTTTATGTTAGTCCAATACAAAGATTAGATGAAAATACTAAATTTTTATTTGAAAGAGGAATGAAAATTAAGGAGATAGGAGAATTTTTGGATAAAATTTTTAGAAATAAAGATTATTCCCAATTATTAAAAGAAATATTATCAATTTAACCTTTAGAAAATTAAGAAATAAAGTGTACGTCGTCAAACTAAAGTTTACCATAGCTAATTTAGCAAAAAATCTAATTCAATTGAAAATCCCCGCAAACTTTATCCGCAAAAAAATCGCTCAGCCAAAACGACTGAGCGAAGAGAAACCATAAAAATAATTAAAATGATTAATTTCCTTTTTTATAATCGGCTAAAAATTGCGCCAATCCTTTGTCTGTCAATGGATGATTAAGCAATGCCAAAATCGAGTTCAATGGCGAAGTCACTACATCTGCCCCAATAAGCGCACATTGATTGATGTGCATCGGGTTCCTAATCGATGCCGCAAGAATTTCTGTTTCAAAACCATAATTATCATAAATCGTGCGGATATCCGAAATCAATTGCATTCCGTCTTGCGAGATGTCATCTAAACGCCCCACAAATGGCGAAACATAAGTCGCCCCCGCTTTGGCTGCCAACAAGGCTTGTCCTGTGGAAAATACTAGTGTACAGTTAGTTCTAATTCCGTTATCGGCAAAATATTTTATCGCTTTCACCCCGTCTTTAATCATCGGGATTTTTACTACAATTTGCTCGTGCAGGCTTGCTAGCTCTTCCCCTTCTTTCACCATGCCGTCAAAATCTGTGGCAATGACTTCGGCACTCACATCTCCCGTAACGAGTTCGCAAATCTTTTGATAATGCTTCAAAATATTTTCTTTCCCCGTAATTCCCTCTTTTGCCATGAGCGAAGGATTGGTCGTTACACCATCTAAAATACCCAAATCTTGCGCTTCTTGAATTTGGTCTAAATTGGCTGTGTCTATAAAAAATTTCATATCGTTTTAAATTTATTTTACAAGGTACAAATTTTTATTCAAATTTCATTGAAAACTATTCGTTTTTAATTTTTATTTAATATTTAAAAATCGCTTTAATTTTAAATTTAAAAGTTTAATTATTATCTTCGCCCAAGAATTAAATTTAAAAGTTATGGCAATTGTAGCACCTTCTATGCTAGCGGCAGATTTTCTACATTTAGACAAAGACATTCAAATGGTAAATGAAAGCCCTGCCGAGTGGTTTCATCTTGATATTATGGACGGCGTTTTTGTGCCCAATATCTCTTACGGAATGCCTGTGATAGAAGCGATCCGCAAAGCGACCGACAAATTTCTAGATGTGCATTTAATGATTACCCAGCCCGAACGCTATACGCAGACTTTTAAAGCTTGCGGCGCCGATTTGCTAAGCGTGCATTACGAAGCTTGTCCGCACTTGCACCGAAACATTCAGCAGATTAAAAACGAAGGAATGAAAGCGGGTGTGGCGCTAAATCCGCATACGCCTGTGCATTTGCTTGGGGACATTATTCAAGATTTGGATTTAGTTTTGATTATGAGTGTGAACCCTGGCTTTGGCGGACAAAAGTTTATTGAAAATACTTATAAAAAAGTAGCCGAAGTAAAAGATTTAATTCTACAAAAAAACGCTTCTGCCCTCATCGAAGTAGATGGTGGTGTGGATGCGAGCAATGCCAAAAAACTCACTGAATGTGGAGCCAATGTTTTGGTCGCAGGAAGTGCCGTTTTTAAAGCTGAAAATCCTTTAGCAATCATAGAAAAATTACAAAATGCCTAATCCTTCGCACGAAGCACTTGCTTGGGAAAAAGTGCTCGATTTTTTCAAAGAACATCTCACCGACGGCGAAACGCCCAATCTCGACACGATTCTATTTTTAATTGGCGTGCAGGAGCTAGGCATGGGACACCGCAGGTATAAAAAAGATGAAAAAGTGAATTTGATGCACATTGCCGTGTGCCGATTGCTTGAGCCTTATGGATACTACCGATTTGAAGGCAAAGATGCCGATGGCTGGCCACATTTTGAAGTGCTTGAACAATTGCCCCAATTGAAAGCCAACGAGCAAACGCTTTTGATGAAAAAAGCGATTATTCAATATTTTGAAACCCAAGGATTGATTTAATTCAAGAAAAAAAGTGAGCCTATAAGCCGGATTCTGTCATTTCTCTCACGAGAAACGCCTTGCCATTTATCTACATTTAGCATTACTGCTAAACTCTAGCTGCTTACCCCTTGGCATCGGACGAGCCGCCCTTATCAGCCAATATACATAGCATTGCACCACGCAGAGTTTACCTGATTTCACTACAGCCGTACTGTACATTCTTTCTGCTGCACTAGTCCTCCTTGCCCTTCCGAAGAAAAACAAGTGGCGGGTGTTACCCGCTGCGTCGCCCTATGGTGTCCGGACTTTCCTCGTACCCTCGCTCAGGCACGCGACAAGGCGGCTCACTTAAGTTTGCAAAGATAGATTTTTTATAATTGCTATAAAATTTTTGGTTAAAAATAAGTTTAAGTTTTCCGTTTAAATGCTGAAATAGAATATAAAAAAATGCAAGAAATTAATTTCTTGCATTTTCTTAATTGGTTATTGTTATTGATTATAATTTTCCCAGCCATTTTTAAGGTACTTTTCATTGGGACTAAACTCTGCCACGCCTATATCTAAATCACCGCTATTAGGGATTCTATAATCTCCAAAATTAGCAGGAATTTGTTTGTTTGTTTTGTAATCGGTAAAATGTCCTGTAAAATAATTATTATTAAAACTATCCGATACAAAGCCCACGCCATCATATATCAAATGATTATCATTAGTCAAAATATATTTTGATGTAAACTCCCCATCGAAAGAACCTGCGTTTTTCGCTTTTTTATCCATGTCTAAATGTACTTTGAATTTAGCCTTCCCCTTTATTCCATCAATAACAAAATTTTTGCTTTTCGGTTTTTTATAAACTTTTGATTCTACTAATTCAAAAGTCCCAGTAAAAGGAACAAAATTTCCGTTTCCGATTTTTGTATTTCCCGTAACATTATAAATATAAGGATTTTGGGAATCTTTTTTCACAGAAGTGAAATCCAATTGCCAGCGGGTGTAATCGTCGCCAACAGCTCCCAAAATAGCACCACGCTCTACTACTTTTTTATACCCTTCGTTATCTATGCCCTCAAAAGTTTTTGAACTAATCAAACTAGCGTAATCGACTGATTTTTCAGGGAAAATATTATTAAACAAATCATCTTGTGCAAATATTGTGTTTGACAAAATCACCGAGATCATCAAAAATATTTTTTTCATGGCTAAAATTTTAACATTTATTAGTTTAATAGATTTAATTCTCAAAATTTATACCAATGTAATTTTTAAACACAAAAAAGTAAATAATTTTCACAAAAAAATCATTTGGGAGATTAAATTTCAGATTATCAAGACTTTTAATTACAAAAACGCCATAAGATTATCCACGCCTAGATTATCATTTTTTATGAAACCTTCGCCTGCGTCTTTCCAGATGATGCGTCCCATGTCCTTGGCTCTGTATTCAATACTTTCGGTAAAGTTTTTGTTTGAAATCGCCGTTTCGGGCTCGGTAGAATTTGGGTCGTGAAATTGTGATTTATAAGCTAAGCAAGATTGAATTTTTTGGTCTAAAAACCCCGTAATATCCACAATAAAATCGGGTGTGAGCGGCTGCCACTGAATATAGCTAAAAATATGTTTTGGCCGCCATGGTTCCTGTCCTGTTTCAATTTTCTTTAATCCTGAAAGAAAAGCAGCATTCTTCACCAATTCGTGTGCACGCGCATGGTCAATGTGGCGGTCGCTCGGTGCCGAAGTAATTACAATTTCTGGCTGATACTTACGAATGATTTCTATGATTTTTAATTGATGTTCGGCATCGTTTACAAAGAATCCGTCTTTCATTTTTAAATTTTCTCTTGCCGAAATGCCTAAAATTTCGCCAGCTTTTTTGGCTTCTTTCATTCGGATTTCTCTACTTCCACGCGTTCCTAATTCTCCTTGTGTAAGGTCGAGAATGCCTATTTTATACCCTTGTTTTGCCATTTTGGCAAGTGTTCCGCCACAACCTAGTTCTACATCGTCTGGGTGCGGCCCGGTGGCTAATACATCTAATTTCATAAAAATCGTGTTTTTTGATATTTTTTAATGTGGATTTTATTCCTCAATTTTTAAGCCATAAAAATACATTTTTTAGTATTTTTCAACAAAAGAAAAACGCTCGAATGTGGGAGCGTTTAGTGAAATTTCGATTTTTTAATATTTTTCTATACTTTACGGTTTAGATAATTACTATAGTCTGAAATTTCTGCCGTGTAATCGCTGTGCATATAAGAGGATTTTATCAAAAAATCGGCAGTGGCAGGGCAGCACGCCATCGGGATATTCCACACTACGCCTAATCTAAGGAGGGCTTTTACATCACTGTCGTGGGGCTGAGCTTCCATGGGGTCCCAAAAGAAAATCACCATATTTATTTCGCCTGCAGCAATCATGGCTCCTAATTGCTGATCGCCTCCAAGTGGCCCACTCATTACGCGGCTCACCTTTACGCCTAGTTTTTCTTCGAGCACTTTTCCCGTGGTTTGTGTAGCTACAAGATTGTGTCTTTTAAGCTCTTCTTCGTGGCGATCTACCCACTGCGCAAGCTCTTCTTTCTTGTGGTCGTGCGCTACGAGTGCTATCGTTTTTTTGACAGGGATTTCTCTTACTTTTTCCATATGAGAATTTATTTTTTGTTAGGTTTTTCGTCTTCTTTTTTCAGCGTTTGGTCTTGAAACTTTTGTACTATTTCAAACATTTTTTGGCTGTCTTTTTTATTCTTTTCTAATTTTTTAATGAGCTTGGTGGTAGGATGTAAATCGTCAGCAAAAAGTTTACCAGTTTAGGTTAAAAATAGTATAGTTAAAAAAAGAAAAAACTAACTTTACAAAAACCACTTAGAACATGGTAAAAAAACAAACAAAAAGCGAAAAGCTTATTAAAGAAGTTCGCCGTAATACACGCCAAGTGTACAATGCAGAACAAAAGATTTTAATCGTCATGGAAGGCTTACGTGCAGAGCTCAGTGTAGCAGAGCTGTGCAGAAAATATGGCATCAGCGAAGCTACTTATTACAAATGGAGTAAAGAGTTCATTGAAGCAGGAAAGAAACGTCTTTCGGGTAACGAAACAAGAGAAGCTACCAGTGAGCAAGTCAAAGATTTACGCAGAGAAAATACCGTATTGAAGGAGTCTTTGGCCGATTTGGTTATTCGTTATGACATTGTAAAAAAAAGCTTAAATCTGTTGGATTAACCCCTCAATTTAAAAAATATATGAGACTAACGGCAGAAGAAAAAGCAGAGATTATAGAGGTGGTAAAAAACTCTGAATTAGGCGTTAATAGGACTTTAAAGCAATTAGGCATTCACAAAAGAACCTTTTATAATTGGTATCACGCCTACAGCCAAAATGGTATTGATGGCCTTAAAGCGAAACGTAATCAAAAGCAACAATGGAATAGCATTCCCGATAGAATCAAACAAATGGTCGTTGAGATTGCCTTGCAATATCCCCAGGAAACACCAAGGCTCATTGCCACAAGGTTCATTGATGAACAAGGCGTTTTCATATCAGAATCATCCGTTTATCGCATTTTGAAAAAACAGGGATTATTGGCCGATACACCGCATAGGTTCTTGGCGGCAGCAGATCAGTTTCATTCCAAAACCAATTTCGTGCATCAAATGTGGCAAACGGATTTTACTTATTTCAAAATTATCGGTTGGGGATGGTATTATTTATCCACCGTCATTGATGACTACAGCCGATATATCGTTCATTGGGAACTATGTCCTAGTATGACTGCACAAGACGTCAAAAGAACCATTGATAACGCCATCAGTAAAGCCAAAATAAAAAATAGAAGGCAACCGCCAGTGTTGCTCTCCGACAATGGACCTTGTTATATTGCTAAGGAGCTCAAAGATTACTTAATGAACACTTATGGAATTAGACACATACATGGAAAACCATTGCATCCGCAAACACAAGGGAAAATCGAGCGGTATCATCGTTCCATGAAAAATGTAGTCAAATTACACCATTATTATGCTCCCGAGCAACTCGAAAGGGCTATTGATAAATTTGTGCAATATTACAACTCGCAAAGATATCACGAAGCTTTAAATAATTTAACCCCTGAAGATGTATACCTAGGTAGACAAGACCAAATCTTAAAACTAAGAAAACAAGTGAAAATAAATACTTTAAATCAAAGAAAATTAAATTATTGTTTTGGACTTATTTAATTGTTTACTATATTAGCCTCAGTAAACTTTAGTTTGACGACGTACATTTATAAAATGTAACATATTCAATTTCATATTTAGACATTTTTTCAAACATAAACGAAATGCTGTCTTTAAAATTTTTACTAGGCTCTACCCTGTACATCTTATCTTCTTTTTTCATTTGAGCTAAAAGCTTGTTATAATCATCTGGCGTAAGCTCAATGCGCATTATTACTTGATAATCAACTCCACCAAATGAAGGTGCTTTGTATTTTTTAGAAATAATCTTAGCCGATGCAGGCAATTCTTGCTTGGTAACTATTTCATAATGTTTTTCGTAAAAACTCGGCAATGGATATTGCGTAAAATACCAATGACCAAACATCAAAACTAGCAAGAGCAAAACAGCAATAATTTTTCTGTATTTATAAATTAAAAAATCTTGATTTAGCTTGAATTTTTTAAACACAAAACCCAAAATCCAGTAGAACAACAATGCTAAAACGGCACAGAAAAAAAATTCAAAAACAAATGTAATTGAATAGTACAAAATATCAATAATTATATTTTTTACGCTGCTCATAGATTACCAATTTGGTTTAAATTTTAACCACAAAAAAAGTGCAAAAAATGATATTTTTTGCACTTTTTTGAAAATCTATATTTTGCATTATTTTGAATCAAAGAAATGAGCAATTTCTTCTTGCTGTGGTCTTTTTTCTTCTTCGCTTTCATCATATGGCCCATGCATAATTTTCTTATTCAGCATGTAGAAGAACAAGCATAAAAGTAATAAATATACTAGGGTGAATAATACCAAAGAAAACAAAATTTGATTGGCGCTCACGGCTTTACTCAGCGCGTCGCTTGTGCGCAAAAGCTTGTACACTACCCACGGCTGGCGTCCCATTTCGGCGGCAAACCACCCTACTTGATTACCAATTTGTGGCAAAATCACACTGAAAACAAAAATTCTCAAAAGCCATTTTTGTTCAAATAATTTCCCTCTATACAATTGAATCGATGCGTACACACAGAGCAAAATCAAGAACATCCCAATGGCGACCATTATGTGGTAAAATTGGAAAATCGCATTGACTTGCGTAGGGATTTCATCCTGCGGAAAACTATTGAGTCCAGGTACGGGTGCATTAAAATCTTGATGCAACAAAAACGACAATCCGCCTGGAATATAAAGCCCCGTAACTTCTTGCGTTTTTTGATTTACCCAGCCCATAATGTATAAATTGGCGCTTTCGTTTTTGGCATAATGCCCTTCTAAAGCCGCTAATTTTTCTGGTTGATTTTTTGCAACACCATCGGCTGTTGCGTGACCTGAAAGCAATTGAGAAAGGCTCACGATTGTTGCTACAACCAAGGCATATTTAAAGGCGGTTTTTGAAATCTCGACATAGCGATTTTTAACTAAATAATATGCGTGCACACTCAACACCAAAAACACACCTGCCAAGAAAGCTCCTTGCCACACATGGATGATTCTATCTACCGAAGACGGATTGAAAACCATTGCCCAGAAATCGGTAATTTCGGCGCGAGCTTCCATGCCTTCGCCCACGATTTTGTAGCCTGCGGGCGTCTGTTGCCAGCTGTTTGCCACCACAATCCATATCGCAGAGAACATAGAACCGAAAAATACGCCAATCGTAGAAACCAAATGCACCCAAGGTTTTACACGATTCCACCCAAAGAGCAAAACACCCAAAAATCCACTTTCTAGTGCAAAGGCAAAAATTCCCTCGGCAGCGAGCGCACTACCAAAGATGTCGCCCACATATTTTGAATAAGTTGCCCAGTTGGTTCCAAATTCAAATTCCATCACAATTCCCGTTGCCACACCCAGCCCGAAAGTAAGTGCAAAAATCTTGGTCCAAAATTTAGCAAGCACTTCATATTCTTTCTTTTTGGTTCGTATATATTGGCTTTCATAAATCACCATCATCAGCCCCAGCCCAATGCTAAGCGGCGGATAGATATAGTGAAATGCTACTGTGAATGCAAATTGAATCCTTGCTAAAATCTCCGTATCCATAAATCTTTATTTATTAATAATAATTTCAATCTGTAAAACTAAACTAAAATTTAAAATTATTGATTGACAAATATCAGAATTCATTTAATTCAATAAAAATAATTTCTAGTAAAATTTAAATTTTTGATTTTTGATAAAAAAACACCCCTATTTAATATTTATTTTTTAAAATAATTCGTATAATTGCACTCAGAAAACACACTTCTAAAACAATCTAAAAGCGTAAAAACTTAGCGTTTTTAAGATTTAAAACTAAAACAATCAAAATTATACAATTTATTAATACCAAATATGTTCGACCTTAACGAATTAAAAAGTAAAAAAGTTGCTGAACTTCGCGATATTGCCAAAGACATGGGGCTCAAAGGGTTTCAGCCATTAAAAAAACAAGAATTAATTTATTTAATCTTAGATCAACAAGCCTCTAATGCAGTAGCAGAAAAATCTCAAAAAGGCGATAGAAACAATAAAAAAGGACGCCCTAAGAAAAATCAAAACGAACAAAATAATGCACCGCAAGAAAAGAATCAACGCAAAAATGTTCACCAAAAAGAGTCCGAAAATACGCAAGATGTTGCATCTAAAGACGAGAATTTAATCAAAAATAAAGACCAAAACGAGTCTAAAAACAATAATAATAACCGCCGCAACAACAATAAGCAAAATAATCGCAACCAAAATAATAACAATAATCCAAACAACGGCGGAAACCAAAAACAAAATCGCAACAATAATCAGCGAAACCACGCCAACCAGCAAAAGGCTAATCAGCCTAATAACAACCAGCAGAAAAACAACGAAGAAGTCAATACGCAAGATACTAGCAATACTGGACAGCAAAATCAAAAAAACAATCATCCGCAACAAAATCAAAAAGACAAAAAACCGAGAAATAAATTCTTGGATCCAAATTTTGAATTCGACGGAATCATTGATGCAGAAGGTGTGTTAGAAATCATGAACGAAGGTTATGGTTTCCTACGCTCATCGGATTACAATTATCTTTCATCGCCAGATGATGTTTATGTTTCGCAATCTCAGATTAAACTTTTTGGACTTAAAACAGGCGACACTGTAACAGGCGAAGTACGCCCACCAAAAGAAGGCGAAAAATATTTTCCATTATTAAAAATTAAAGAAATCAATGGGAGAGATCCCGATTATGTGCGCGATCGTGTGGCTTTTGAGCACTTAACACCTCTTTTTCCAGAAGAGCGTTTTCACATTGCTGAAAAAAATCGCACCATTTCTACACGCATCGTAGACCTCTTCTCTCCTATCGGGAAAGGACAGCGTGGTATGATTGTGGCTCAGCCTAAAACAGGAAAAACCATGCTCATGAAGGATATTGCCAATGCTATCGCAGCCAATCATCCAGAGGTTTATCAAATCATTCTATTGATTGATGAGCGCCCAGAAGAAGTAACCGATATGCAGCGCAATGTGCAAGGCGAAGTAGTAGCTTCTACCTTTGATGAGCCTGCAGAACGCCATGTAAAAGTAGCCAACATCGTACTTTCTAAAGCCAAAAGATTGGTAGAATGCGGGCACGATGTGGTAATTTTGCTCGACTCAATCACTCGTTTGGCGCGTGCCTACAACACCGTAGCACCTGCATCGGGCAAAATCTTAACAGGAGGTGTGGATGCCAATGCATTGCACATGCCAAAAAGATTCTTTGGAGCGGCAAGAAACATCGAAGGTGGCGGCTCGCTCACCATCATCGCTACTGCACTTATAGACACAGGCTCTAAGATGGACGAAGTGATTTTTGAAGAATTCAAAGGAACGGGTAACATGGAACTTCAATTGGACAGAAGAATTGCCAACAAGCGAATTTTCCCAGCCATAGACTTGATTGCATCTAGCACACGAAGAGATGATTTGTTGCTTGACGAGCCTACTTCGCAAAGAATGTGGGGCTTGCGCAAATTCATGTCTGACATGAATCCTGTAGAAGCGATGGAATTCCTTAAAAAACAAATCGAGCACACACGCAGCAACGAAGAATTTTTGGTTTCTATGAATAAATAAAAAATCAATTTTTGATATAATTTTTAAAGAGAGAAAATGAAATTTAAACGATTTTGTTTTCTCTTTTTTATGGCTGAAAATTAAAATACTACTTAAAAGAAAAGGCTCAGCGTGGGGGCGTAATTACGCCCCCACGCTGAGCCTTTTTACTATAAAAAAACTAAAATTGATTTCGCTAAAATCTATTCATTTTCCTTTCCCCTAAACCGAATTTCAAAAAAGAATTTTGCACAAAATACAATCAACAAAACTTCAAACAAGATTGGAATTTTAAAAGGTAACAACCCACCTTCTTTTATGTCTTGTAATTTAGCTTTATCAAACTCAATCATCTGGAGAGCTTTCTCCACTTGCGCGTCGGAAACTTCAGTTTGTTGCGTCAATTCAAGATTTTGCGTTAATTCTTTGTAATAAAAATTCTGTTTTTCGGTGTTTTCTATTTTTTGGTAAATGTCTATGAGCAGAACAAACATCAATATCCCCAACAGAATATTGATGATTAATTTTTTCTTCATTCTTAAAACTTAAATTTAAATTTAAAAGCGTACACCAATGGCGTAATCCAATAGAAAAGAAACATCGAAAAGAGCCAAAAAAATCGATTTTGTTTTTGG
The DNA here is from genome assembly GCF_022832975.1 of Ornithobacterium rhinotracheale. Classification (NCBI taxonomy): domain Bacteria; kingdom Pseudomonadati; phylum Bacteroidota; class Flavobacteriia; order Flavobacteriales; family Weeksellaceae; genus Ornithobacterium; species Ornithobacterium rhinotracheale. The sequence goes on from NZ_CP094846.1 coordinate 1,529,514, forward strand.
CGTTTTAGCATAACAAGCATTACCCAAAACCAGCCGACGATGTATAATATGCCGCCAAAAAATAACATGGGCGTGGCTGAATGGATTGCATTAATTTTGCCCAAACAACCCACCACACTTAGGATAAAACCAACCACGAGAATGATTTGTAAGTATTGTCTATTTTTCATGTTTTTTAGTTTTTTTTTGATATTTAAGATTCATATTTATTTTTCAACCTTTCGGAAAGACTCAAAATATCTTTGTAGCGCGCCAAAACTTTTTGCCACTCTATCGGGATATCATCGAGCCCATAAGTGAGCGCTGCTAAACCACCTGTGATAGCGCCCGTCGTATCGGTGTCTCTACCTAAATTTACTGCTTTAAGAACCGCTTCTGAATAATTCTCGGTAGTGAGCAAGCACCAAATACTGGCTTCGATGGAATGCATAACATAGCCCCCACTATCGATTTCGTTTTCTGGCAATTCCGAAATATCTGCTTTTAATAATCTATCAAAAACTTGAATTTCTTCTTGCGAAACGCCCACTTGCTCGAGCAATGTAGGAACTTCTTTTTGCAATTCCAAATAAATGGATTTTTTGTCTTTGCCGTCCATTAATTTTTGTGCAAATTCTAAATAATAATAGCACGCAATCACGGAACGAATGTGCGCATGCGTGAGCGATGAAACTTTTTGCACGAGCTCAAATTTTTCTTGATTGGTTTTGCCTTTTAGCTCAAAAACCAAAGGCAAAATGCGCATCAAAGAGCCGTTTCCATTAGTATCTGGTTCTTTACCACCCGCTTCGGTAGGCTCTGTACCGCGGCTGAGTTTATCGATGGCTTTGCGAGTAGAAATTCCAATGTCGAACACTTCGCCATGTGGTGTCCAAAGACTATCGTATGCCCAAGCAACAAAATTCTCGGCGATTTTATACAAATCAAATTCTTGTGTTAAGGCTTCGGCCAAACAAAAGGTGAGCGAACTATCGTCGGACCAAGTGCCTGCGGGCTGTTGATAGGTGCCGTATTCGCGCATATCGGTCACGGGATTGTTTTGCAAAGATTCTCTGCTCGTAAATTCTACGGGAACACCTAACGCGTCGCCCACGGCAACACCCAACAATACTTCTTTATAAAAATCTCTTTTTTGCATATTTATTTTTTGATTTTTGGCTTTAAATTTAATTATTTTTCGTTTTTATTTTCCTGAATGAATTTAAAATAAACAATTAACCAAAAAGCAAAATTACGTAAAAAATCGTAACTAACTATAAAATAGAAAATTAATTGTTTATTTGCCTCTAACTTGCAGACTGTGATTTACTGAGATTTGAACTCAAATGACAAAGTTGAGTTACTTATCAGTTACTTGATTTGTATAGAAAGTTTTTCATTAAAGAGGTTATATTTCAGTAATTTGCGTAAAATTTCATCTTTCATTGTTACTCAATAGAAACTAATTTAGTAACTATAAAATATGGAGTGATGAAACAGACCAAAAGAACAACATTCACAGTATTGTTTTACCTAAAAAGAAAAAATCCAAAAGCGAATGGAACGATTCCTATTATGGCAAGAATTACCATTAACGGAAAGAAAGAACCCTTTTCTACCAAGTTGAGTTTATCTCCTTCGTTGGACTTGCAGAATAGTCAAGTGTGCGGAAAAACTAATGAAGCCAAACAAATTAATAAAAAATTAAAGGCCATTGAAACCAATATCCAAAATATTTATAGTGATATGCTTAAATATGAAGGATATGTAACTGCAAAAAAAGTAAAAGATAGATATTTAGGCAGAGAACATTCGGGACATACCCTATTAAAATGTTTTCAAGGCTTACTTAAAGATTTTGCACTTAAAGTTGAGAAAAAATTAAGAGCACCAGGAAGTTATAATACTCATAAAACTGCCTATGGAAACTTAGAGAGATTTCTTAAAGAAAAACTTCATAGAGATGATATAGAATTGATAGAGCTTGATAAAAATTTCATTGATGACTATGATTATTATCTTAGAATAGAAAGAGGATTGGATCATAATAGTATCTATGGTTCAATGGGACCGCTTCTACGAACCATAAAAAGAGCATTAAACGATAATATAATCATTGTTAATCCCTTTCGACATTATAAAAATACACTTGTACCAAAAGATAGAGGTTATCTTTTAAAATCAGAGATTATAAAACTCATTGAATACACACCTTGTGATGATTTTTCTGAAAGAATGAAAAAGCTCATAGAATTAGTTCGAGATTTAGCTCTTTTTAGTTGTTTCACAGGTTTTTCATACATTGATATATACCAACTTAGCCCAATGCATTTACAAGAGTTTTTTGATGGTCATAAGTGGCTCATCAAACGGCGACAAAAATCAAAAATACCTTGTAATGTCCGAGTATTGGAAATTCCAAAAATGATTTTAAAGAAGTATGAAGGTTTAGGCAAAAATGGTGCTTTACTCCCTGTACCAAGTAATACTACTTGTAATAAATACATCAAAAAAATTATGAATGAATGTGGTATTTTTCGTGATAAACCGATTACTTTTCACTGGGCAAGACATAGTTTTGCCACCTTAATGCTCACGGAGGATATTCCCATAGAAAGTATCAGTAAGATGTTGGGGCATAAACATATTCATACCACAGAAATTTATGCAAAAATTACAAATACAAAGATTAGTAAAGATATGGAGTTAGCTTCACAAAAGTTGCAGAATTTATCTTTGAGTTATACTTAAAAATGATGTGTTTTATTCTTAGTAGCACATTAGTTATAATTTTCCTGTGAAAAACCCTATAAGAGCTACCAAGAATTTTCAAACTTACTCAAACTACCGCTACAAAACATTGCCTTTCTTCCTGTTTTGCAGCGGTAATTTTATTTAGAAATAAACCTTATATAATGGTAAAAATATTCGGTAATCGATACAGAGCTTAGAGTTTCGATGGGCTCCATTTACCTAATGCTTGTCTTTTGTATTAGGATTTCTATTTCCACTTTTTTTTCGGGAGCGTTAAATGACCGTAATGCGGTTTTCGTACTCGAAGGGCAAAAGTATTTCCGTGTTCTTAACGCCCCCACAAGGTCAAGCCCTGGGGTTTTCAAAAAAATCTTCCTCCAAGGAGCGTATTTTTCTGAAAAACCTTGTGGAGGCTAAACACTACTTTTTATAAGCCCTCGAAACGAAACCAGCATATTCCGGCTCTTTAGACGAATAAAAAAAAGGTCAATATGAAGCATACAAAACAGGATTTATTAGTAATGGATTTAAAACGAAACCGCTCTTCCTCTCATTACCGAATAATAAAAAATTTCAACACAGCCTCGTAAGAGAGCAAAGCGTGGGCAGGCTATGAGAGAATGGGTATTTAAATAAGCATTATCAATTTTAAAAATTAGACAAGATGAACATCACAGGACGACTAACACGAGATGCGGAGGTGAAAGCACTTCCTAACGACAGAAAGGTGGTAAACTTTTCAATTGCCGTAAACGACCACTATCGTAACAAGCAGGGCGAAGACATACAGCAAACCGCTTTTTTCGATTGTGCATATTGGTTGGGTACTAATGTAGCCAAGATTTTAACCAAAGGGGCTTTAGTGGAACTCACTGGGCGAGTAAGTGCGAGGGCGTGGCTAGGCAAGGACGGCGCCCCCAAAGCAGGGCTTAATTTTCATACCTCAAAAATTAAGTTACACGCAAGTGGACAAAGACAGAACACGGAAACAACCAACGGAAAGGGAGTGATAACACCACAACCGATTGAGGAAACCGAAGATGATTTACCATTTTAATTAACAGAGTAACAAAAAACAATTTATGAACATTTAAAATTTTAGAACAATGGCACATAACATTAATTACAACAGCAGAACGGGAAAGTATAGTTTTTTCAGCGTAAAGGAAAAGGCTTGGCACGGATTGGGACAAATCGTAAGCGAACACCCAACAAGTGCAGAAGCGATAAGACACGCAGGATTAGACTTTGAAGTCAGCAAAGAGCCTTTATACACTAAGGGTAAGGGTTTGAAAACCACCGAGCAGGGAATAGAGTTTTACGACAGCGAAATCGAAGTGCCGAACGCCTTTGCCACGATGCGAGATGATAACAATGAGATTTTAGGCGTAGTGGGCAGAGATTATCAAGTTGTACAAAACCAAGAGGCATTTGCCTTTTTTTGATGAAATTGTAGGAGGAGGCGATGGAATATTGTACGAAACCGCAGGGGCTTTAGGCAAAGGCGAACGCATATTTATCACAGCCAAATTACCCGATTATATCCGAGTGGGGAACGGCGATGATGTAACGGAAAAGTATATTTTCTTAACCACAAGTCACGACGGAAGCGGAAGTATCACAGCCGCCTTTACGCCTATACGAATAGTTTGCCAAAATACGCTGAACGCCGCTTTTAAAAATATGAATAATGTGGTTCGTATTCGCCATACCTCAGGAGCAAGACAGCGATTAGCCAACGCACGCTCAATTTTCGTTAAACCTTTTCTGCTAATAGGACAGCAAAGAATTAATTTATCTTTGCTGTTTTAATTTTTGATTTATAAATTTTCATTTAGATTACAGACTCGTCATTATGTGTGGTAAAATCAAATGGGAACTATTATCTCAACAGTCATTGATTTTTTATATGTATTTTTCAAAAGGTTTGACAAATCTAATAATCATATCTTCGGCTCTTTGTTTAGCTTGTGCGACAAAATGTCTTAAATATCCTTTTGCCCACTTCTCCATATTTTCAGAAAAAGACTGGTCCAAATCGGCAACATTAAATTGTATTTGCATTGCTGCTGCCCAGTTAATGTATAAAGTATCTGGTTGTGCTTTGAATAAATTTACAGTGTGTGCATTTTTACATACAAGTTTGTTATCTTCTAATTTCCAATCAATTCCAAAATACTGGATAGTGAAATTATTAAACTCTTGATTATCTATCATTTTAGCACAAGTTTGAGCTAGTTTGTATGCTGAAATAATATTTGGTGGTTGCGCTTTTTTACTAATATTCCTCGTTTTAATATCAATAATCTCATAGAAATTTTCGTCAACCACTAAGATGTCTGCAGTATCGTTTTGTTTTTCTTCAAAGGGGTTGTCTATATTCCATCTTGTCGTAGCAGATTTACCTCTACTTAAAAGAAACATTACTGTGGGAGAATTAAAGAGATTTAAACGATCCTCAAATGTAATAACTGATGGGTTTTTACTGAACAAATCATTCAAATATTCATATTGTCTGAACGTTTTTTTAGGAAAGACTTTTTTCAACTCAGAATAGACATGCTTATCAAAAGGCTCGCCTGCTGCGTGGCCTGATAAAGTTCCTGATATTGGTTTGGGAACAGATGAACCTATTATTGTTTTTAACAAATTATCATAGTTTACTATACTCATTTTATTAATAATAATTTATCAAATATATCATTTATTTTATCTAATATTAAATCTTCTTTTTCAAGGATATATTTTTTTGTTAGACTCGTAATTTCATTGTGATACTGTACTTCCTTTTTGTCGTTCCAGTTAATTTCTCGGAAAGGAATAGTCGAAATAGGCCTTTCCGAAAATTCTACAACATTGCCTTTTACAATACCTTTATTTTTAAGCCATGTAAATACTCTATGGTTATTCAGGAATGATAAAATATAATAAAGACTTTCTTTTGTTGATTCTTTTTTGAAAATAGCAGTAACATCTTGTGTTGGGAAAATTCTAGCTTCTACATAAGTAAACCGAAAATAATCCTTATTAGAAATCCGCTCTTTACTAGGTACAAATATTCTAGGATTTTCGGAGTTGAATAAATTGTAGTTTCTCAAAAATACCCATTCCCAATAATTTATACTCCGGTTATACAGGTATCTTTGTTCTAATTTTTCTTTATGTAGAATTAGGGTCTGATAAAAATTAGGACATTTTTCTTTAAAATCAGATTCTGACTTTATATCATTTGCAAAGATATACTTAGTAATATCCTTATACACGAATGGTTCAAGATTCTTTGCTTTAACTACTTTAATGGTTTTAGAGTCTTCGTATTCTGTTAATTTTTGACCATTTAATTGAAAAGCTTTATCTAATCCGCTCACCATTCCATTACCTATATTACATTTTTCACCTATTGTTGGAAAAGTTATATTCTTAGATTTTTTAAATAAATCTTGGTGAATTTCTATTTTTGTAGAGCAAGATTTTTCAAAATCATTCATTATTTCCATTTCATTTTGATTAGTTAATAACCACCTTTTATTTTTTACAAATTGAGGGACAATATACTTTTCAATATCTGTATTTTTTGTTTGAGATTTTTTTAATTCTAGAAGAACATTATTTGTTAGTACTCTATTTTTATAATATTTTGTAACGTTAATTTCTTTTAACTTTGTTTTGGTTTTTATATATTTGAATATAATAAAAGATACTGATACGTTGTTAAAAATTGGTGTTTCATTGAAATGATATATTTTTTCGAAACATCCATTTTCTACCATATAATTTCTGAGAGAGCTCGAATGGGTTGTATTTATCCAGTATTCTGGACAAATAAATATTAGCTGTCCATTGTTATTTAATATTTCAATAGACTTTAAAATGAAAATATAGAGATAATCACATAAGCTATTAAAATATTTATTCCAAAGTTTGCTATTAGCCAATTCTTCTTTTAGCTCTTTTTCTAAATTTTTCCACCTTATGTACGGAGGGTTCCCAATAATCAAATCAAATTTCTCATTAATTTTTGCAGAGACAAAGCTCTCATGTTTAACAAAATTATAATCTACTCCAAGTTCTCTATCAATTTCATATGCAGTAATATTTTTGTACCCTTTGTTATAGAGTATATCTAAAAATATTCCTTTTCCTGAAGATGGTTCTAAAATTTTTGACTCAGGTGTTATTTTAGCTAAATCAATCATAAACTCCGCAACAATTTTAGGAGTAAAATATTGTCCATATCTATTTTTTCTTTTTTTTTTACAAGCCCCTCCCTCTATTCTCAATTTCATATTCTTTAATTATATATAAATTCACTATTATTATTTCGCTTATTTTAATAGCACAAAGGTACAAATTTCTGTAATACAACCAGAATATCTCTCCTAAATTCTTAATTTAGGAATGACATTTACCACTAAAAAAATGATAGCTAAACCCCATATATTATCCTGTAGAACATTTTGATATTGACCAGCAAGGCAGAATGATGAATGCCCACCCTTTGAGTGTAAGGGAGAGCGAAAATTTATCGAAAGCCTTAACCACCAAAGAAGAAAGAGATAAAACTTTTTTAAAACCAAAGGGAATAATCCCCACCAATGTACTGCACATCAACCCAAGTAAAAAAGGCAGTTTGATATGGTACACCAAAGCACAAAAGAGAACCCTATATTTTGTGGAAAGTTTAGAGATACCAAGCGGAACGGCTTATACTCCTCCTTTACTTTGGAAAGCCACCAAGCAAAGTTTAAGTATATACGCTTTAAAGTCTAACCGCAGACCTCAAGAACATACAAAATTGTATTATGCGCCTTTTTTTAATGTTTACGAAAATTCTAATGTATGTATGGGGAGTGTAAATATAGATATTAAAGAAACGACCTCATTAGAGGACTTTATACAAGCGTGGGAAACCTATTTTTTTGAAAGTTATTTCAGTCATTTGCAAAATTTCAACCCTATCAATGGTAATTGTGTAAGTATTTGGAAACAAATTATTAACACGGATAAGCCATTCCCAACCAAAGAACTGAAAGAAAATAGCAAAACTCTAAAAGATATTTTATAATGGAAACGAAAGATAAAATACATTACACAGATAATAGTCTTATCAATGCGACGAACCCTATTAGTATTAACTTGATTGGTGCAGGTGGCACAGGTTCGCAAGTTTTGACCGCCCTTGCAAGAATGAATACAGCACTTATAGAATTAGGACACGCAGGATTTGCCTTAACATTATGGGACGATGATACGATTAGTCAAGCCAATTTAGGAAGACAACTTTTTGCCGAGAGCGAAGTGGGTATGTATAAATCCATTGCTCTAATCAATAGGCTAAACCGATTTTTTGGTACAAATTGGAAAGCCAAGACTATCAAATTCACAAAGGATTGTCAGAAAAACAATTCTCACGAGATTGTCAGTAATTTATATATTTCGTGTGTGGATAGTGTACAAGCAAGGTTTGAAATTGCGGACATCATTAATAATTGTTCGCAAAATAGTGGTCATTTTCAACGCACCCAACCAAGATATTGGTTTGATTTTGGAAACAGCCAGCATACAGGACAAGTGATTTTATCCACCATTGGAAAACACTCACAACCAAAGTCAGAAAAATTCACGACCATAAAAAAACTCCCTTTTATTACCGATGAATTTGCCGACTTATTAAAACAATCCGAACAAATAGACGACACACCGAGTTGTTCACTTGCAGATGCTTTACACAAGCAAGATTTGTTTATAAATTCTACATTGGCACAAATGGATACTTCTTTACTTTGGGGTATGTTTCGCAATGGATTTGTAAAACACAGAGGTTTCTTTTTGAATTTAAAGGACTACCGCACGCAGCCTTTGCCATTATAAGGCAAAGGCGGTTCAAAAAAGATTTCTTCATTCACTCAATGCAACTCATATAACTCGGCTATACCCGAAGTTATTTTAGTTTATTCGCTACTTTAGAAACCTTTTTAAACGGAAACCAAAGGATACAAGCCTATTGCTTATAACGCCGTACAAGTACGACGCTCCATAAGCAAAACGCTTGAGATTTTTTGCGGACTTCTTTTTCTTTCTAAGGCAAAGAAAAAGAAGCAAAAAAAAGCCCCACCTTAGAAATGGATTAGATGTTGGTTTTTGAGTATTCAATGCCTTATAATAATCGATGCTAAAAAAACAATTCGTAAACTTTTGAATAATCGTTACATTGCCTTATAGTTATCCTCTAATATTTTTAGCACATCGCTCTCCTTGTACAAAATTTTACCTTCAATTTGAACATAAGGCAAAAAGCCATCATCTCTATATTGTTGCAGCGTTCTTTGGCTTATATGCAATAGTTTACACAATTCTCTTCCAGATAAGTAGATTTCGCCATTAAATACAGGTCTAAAATGTTCTAACAAAAACTCTACATATTCATTGAGTTCTTGTATTTGCTTTTGATAATAAGCCATTTCTTCCGTTTGTTCTGTATAGAGTTCCATTAGATTTCCGTTTTTGTAGTTTGATTTTCTAATAATTCAATTACATCACTACGCTTGTAGTAGTTTTTTCGATTGATGTAGGAATAGGGTATTAAGTTTCGGTCTTTATAGTTTTGGAGGGTGCGTTTGCTGATGCCCAACAATTGACAGACCTCTTGTGTGTCCAACCATTTTTTGTCTTGACAAATGGCTTGATGCGTTTCTACTACGGACTTGGTTTGTTTGAGTAAGTCCCCTAATTTTTGATTAATTTGTTTACTCTCTTTTCAATAGCTATAACATCCATAATTTGGTATCTTTTGGAGCGAAGATACTTTGAATGCAATTCGGTGAAGTAAAGACGGTCGCTTTTGGAAGTGGGTGGCAGTTTTTGGAAAGGTTTATATCACAATATTATGCTCTGCAAGTAACCTTTTGGTTAATTTTTTATTAGTTTCTTGCGAGATTTTTTCTATAAAAGAAGCCTTGCTTTGTGTCGTTTTTGTAGGAATTTCTTGGTCAATATTAACCACCTTAACCCCTGATTGATTTCTAAACAAATCAACCATCTCTAAAAAGGCTTTTCCTTTTTTTGTATTTGGGTTCACTTCTATGGTTAGTATTTTAGACATAACAGATAAATCTTTCAACAAAGATAAAAAAGATGTTCCATAAAAAATAAAAAATTGAAAAAATATTAGTTTATAATCATTGATTGTTCTTTTGTTCAATCCTCTCAGGTTCTTTTTTATCTGTTTCTTTATTCATACTTCTATAAGATGCAATACTCATTAGTAAACCAAGTAAAATAAATGCCCAAGCAATCAACTTACCAAACCTCTCTAAAATTCTTACAATAACCGCTTTTTCATAACTCGAAAAGGTTTCTTTTCCTGCAACATTTCTACGGTAAAATCTTCTACGGTTAATCCAATAGCGTAAAGCTATCCCTAATATGAAGGTGATGATACCAAAAACTAACATAAAGGAGTCTGTGCTAATTGCTAAAATCATAACTTACAAAAATTGATTACTTAACAAAGAGAAATATATTAGCGATTAAAAAAACAGAAGTTTATTTAATCGTTACCATTAATATTATCCTCTGCCATTTTTACAAAGTTTATCGATGGAAGAATTATTGGCGGAAAACCAGATTGTAATGTCAAGTTTGATATAAATGCTCTTAAATATGGAAAAGCAATTGCTGGAGCATTAATTTTTGGAAAAGATGATAGTTTAAACTCCTCTGTAATATCCTCATCAATAACACAAAAATTAAATAATGCTTCTATATTAAGATTTAATAATTCATCTTCAATACTTAGTTTAAATTTAACCCCAAATATATTTTCATCTATATCTTTAGAAAAATAATTTCCTACTTCTAGTTCAAATTGCTCTCCCTTACTATCTAAAATCTTATCAAATACACGAAAATCAATCCGTGATACTTTCCAATCTTGTAACTGAATTTTCATAATTCTAAATTTTATGCTACTAACGATAAATTATCTTCTTCATCACTAGAAAAGATGGAATATCTCTCTTTATCATGAATATTGTTAACCTTAACCCTTTTAAAAGTTCCACAATTTTCAAAAATTTCTTTAAAACCATAATCTAAAATTGAAATTCTATACAATTCCTCCGCAGAAATTGTTTCAAAAAAATTATCAATCTTATCTTTTACTTCTTCTAATTTCATACCTTCCCTCTTTTTAGTAGTTTATTTTCTATAATTGTTTTATCAGGATTAAATACAGAACAAATAGTGCAATTACTAGTTCTTAAATTTATATTCTTTTTTCGTTCCTTTTTAAATTTTATGTAAAAATTACCTCTAACTACTTCTAATGGTATTATATTTTCATTTCTTGCGAGGTTAATCAATAACCCATCACTATATCTTAATTTTCTGCCTATTGACTGTAATTTTTCATCATATTTATCCGCTAAATAGCTTAATATTTCTACACCTTCTTCTGTCGTTAAATCCAAAAACTCAGAATCTTTAACTTCTATTTTAGAATAAATAATACAATACTCTACATATTTTTGTTTCTTACAGTTATTATCCCACGATTGTACAATAGCCCATTGTTCCGCTTGTTTATCAGGATTACTGCTAATTCCCGAAACAAAAAAATATACTCCATCTCCCAACCATTCTCTATCACCTATTGAAAGAGCATAATTAGATTTGATAATTTCCTTAGCAGACTCTAAACTTGTTCCGTGATAACCGTCTAATAAAACCATAAATCAAATATACAATACAAAGTTACAAAATTTAATTACATTAATGCTTAAATACTTAGTATTTTTTCTCCTCCTCCTTCTTAGCATTAAACTCAAAGTTCAGTTTTTGTTCTTTGCCTTTGCTATCGGCAATCCAAACCTCAAAATTTTGCGTGTCGTTAGATTGCGAGGTATAATACAGTCTAAAAGTTCGCTCAGGGATTACATAGATATCATTCGGTAAGAAAGGCTCTTGGTTGGCAAATTGCAGCGTTCCATCACCTTCAAACTGAAAGTACCGCAAAGTATAAGTTTCATCTTTGTACTTTTGCTCTGATACGATTTGACAACGAATTTCTACCATTTGCCTTTGCTGAATATCATTAGGCACAGGCATTGTTTTGACTTCAAAAGGAAAGCTGGTTTGTATATCCAGCCTGTCTTCACAAGCCATAAGCCCTAACAAGATTATTATTGCTACATTAATTTTTACAAAATATTTCATCTTTTTGAATTTTAAAAGTTTATAAAGTGATTCTGAGTCCAAAACCTATGTGCGGACGCAGTTGTTCTCGTTGTGTTCCCCACAGCATCTGTGTTTGTCCTTGTACAAATACGAGCATATTGTCTATGAGATAACGCTCCAAACGCAAGCGTGCAAGTCCTCCATAGACCCAGGCATCTTTATTATTGATAACGGCACCATCGGGCAGCGTATGGTTTCCCCGATTGATGAATTCATAGCCTGCCACGCCGCTCAATCCAACACTGAGTGATACATTTCGGCTACTATTCCCCATAAGGCTTAGCGAATAACCACCTTCGGCAGTAAAGGTTTCAATGGGTAAATCCTGCTCTCGATAGGTGTAAACATGACGAGTGTAAGCCACTCCAAACTGCCAATAATCTCCCTCACGGATATAGCGAACATAGCCTAATCGAATATCATAGTCTTGGGCATCAAGTTTCAAGGAAGTTGGAAGCAAGCTTATACTTGCCTCCAATCCTTGTTGCCCAGGGAATAGTCGTTGAGCATTCAACAGACCAATCCCCCCAAGCAAACCACACATCACTAAAAATAATCTTTTCATCAAGTTATAATTTTAAGTTGAATTGTTGTATTTCTCTTGCGTAAATTAAGTCTTCATTACCAATGTTAAAAGATTGGTATCGACTGCCATTTTTCTCAAAGATTTCCACTTTGAGTAATTTGTCATCATCTAAGGTCAATTGCTCTAGCATATACACGGCATTGGCTTTACTTTTGGCTTCTACTCTTTGTAGTTCATGATAGGTGCGTAAAGGCTGAATGGGAATTTCTTGGGCGACTTCCTTTTTTCCTGTGGATTTATCAACGATTTTAAAAGTGATAAAATCCACTTGATAAGGCAGGCTACTTCGGTTTTTCATACGAATATCAAAGTATAATTTTCCCTGATAAATATAGATTCCTCTAAGTAGAAACTGAATACCAGCATTTTTAGAACCGATATGCTTGATAAAGTTTCGTTTTTGTTGGTAAATGGATTCCATAATAAGTTGAGCCACCGCGGGGGATTGGTTTCCAATATCCGTAAATATAATATCCGTTTTTGTGCTAAAATCCTCGATATTGTACTCATTCATAATGCGTTTAAAATCCATGGTTGTTACTGTAGGATTTTCATTATAGAAAATATCGAAATGGAAAAAGCGACCGTCTTGGGTGATCACTGATAAGTTAGTGCTGGTTAGAAAATCTGGAGTAGCGGCCTTCACACGCAGTACATTTTCAGCGTTTTGGGCTTTGTCAGCAATGAGATGTTCACTTCCTAAATCTACATAAGTGATCGGTGAAGGGAATATCAAATGCGTTGTTTTGTCGTAAGCCACTTCTAAAAAATAAGGTTCAATTTTTCCTGGTGTTACAGGTTCTGACACTTTAGTTTCAGAGATTGTATCATTTTCATAATAGATACTATCCGTTTCGAGGTTTGGCGTTTCTGTTTGTGCATTGACATTTCCTACTGTTAGAGAGAAAATGGCGATAAAAAATGGGTGTAATGATTTCATAGATATTAAATTTTTTGAATGAATTAAGGTTTTGATACTAATAAAAGTTGATAGCCTGCTTTTACTTTGATTTTAGGGTGGGCTATCTTTTTGGATATATACGAACTCGTGCCTTGTAATACGCCTTTACCTACCTCGGACAAAATTTGTTCTTTGGCAGAGGAGCTAAAAGTGTAATTGGTTCCAGAAGATTGACTGAGTCCAGCAGCGACTTCACGAAAAGCATTGGCACCAGGTGTATAAGGGATATAAAGTCCCCTTTGTCCATCTAAGTCGTAGGCAGTTACCGATACGGGAACGATACGCCCTTGATACTCCAATGAACGAATGTCTAACAACAGTCTTCCTTCGCCAATCTTTGCCATAGCGGTCAAAAGCGTACCTTTGGGCAGTACCATTCCTGCCACTCGAATAGGTTCTAAAAGTCGTAAAGGAATACGATTATTTTTATCAATGCGTTGCTCGGTGTGAATACACGCCTTAATACTGTTTTTTAGCATTGGCTTTTCTTCCTTTTGGCTTTCCATAGAATGGAAACCTCTCTGATTCTGTTGTACCCAATTTTCTAATAATTTCTCATCGGATAAGGCTCTTGTAAGTTGGCTTACCACTTTATTAGATACGCTATATACAGGCGTAATATTGGCTTCTTTATCACTCCCTATATAAGCTTTATCCTCTTCAGTATTATTGGGAGCAACATCGGGATTTTCATTAGTGATTCCTTGTCCACTTTGCTGTGGATTGTATTGATTGGCTAGTTGATACGAACGCTCCATAAGTTTCATTTGAGTTTCCAAGGGATCGTGAGTCTCTTTTTGGTTTAATTGCTCTTTGAGTTGGTTAATTTCTTCCTGCATTTGAACTTTTTCCTCATCATTAGTATCCTCTTCATAGAAATTACCTAATGTTTCATTGATATTTTGATAAGAAGCCATTGAGGAACCAATGGCTGTTTTATCTTCCTCCGTTAGAGGTTCGTCCTCTTCAGAAAAATAGCCCATCGACTGCATAGCCATTTGCTTTTCTTTACGCTTTTGTTCTAATAACGCTTGTTCATAGGCTTCTCCCTTATCTTCAGGTAATGAAATTTCCGTAGGCTCTGGTATAAGATCTTGCTCTACTTTTAATTTATCCTCAGATTCGTTCCCCATAAAGAACAATAGATACATACAGCCTAAGAAAGCCAAGCCCATCAAAGCAAAAATGAACCATTTTTTGAGTTGTTTTCGGTTTTCTTCTCTTTGCGCTTCTTCCTGTTCTTCTTGTGCCTGTTGCTCTTCATCTGTAAGTAGCACACTGAATTTTTTTGGTTCTTCTTGATTTGTTTTATTCTCTTCCATACGATTTTGTTTTTAATGGTGATTAAATTAGCGTTCGACGGTTTGCACATCTTCTTTTTTTATAACTCGAAATTGCTCCATGATAAAGCCTTGGGGATTATTATCCGAACGAACAGAATTAACCAATTGACAAGCGGTTACTAATTTTCTCTCGGTCATATTACTGGCTCGAGTGATGTATTGCTTGGCATAAGTTTGAACTTGATAGGGATACTTATCAAAATTACATACAATGCTATCGATTTGTATTCTTTGACGAATATTTCCCGAGATGATTCGGTTGTAATAGCCTTTTTCGGCTAAATCATTGTAATAGTTGAAAGCGGTTTTGTCGGCTAAGAAAAAGGCTCTTTTCATATTGCTTTCAATAGCGGCCTTGTCAGGTGCGATATTGAAAAAGAACTCGTGAAATCTTCTAATATGCTCACAGGCTTCTACGGGGCGGTTTTGCTTAGCATCTTGTGAAAGGGCTAAGATGAGGGATTTTCCATTGTCTAGCACATAGATTTTTTCTCGTTGTTGTTCTGCGAAATAATACGCATAGCCGATGGAAAAAAGTGTGATAACAAGACACAAGCTAGCGAAAATAATCGCATACATTCGGATTTGTTTAAATCCAATTTCAATGTTTCTTAAGATTTTAAATTCCATAATTTAATGTTGTTTGAGTTTATAATTTTGAATGTAGGATGAAATGCTTATTTCTCATCCTCATCTCCTCCTCTGTTAAAGAGTTTTCCAGCAACATATCCAGCGGCGGCTCCAGCCCCTGCGGAGGCAATGTTTCCAGCTTTTTGTGCAGTTTGGTTAATATTTCTGCCCAAGTTGCCCATACCTCCCGCTTGAACCACCCAACCAGCTACTGATGGAATGGTGAAATATCCTACGATACCGATAATCATAAAAATGATATAAACAGTATTCGAAGTGTCAGGAATAAAATCGGGGTTGGATAATTGCTCAATATCATTAGCAAGTATTAAGGTTTGCATTTTAGCAAGCAAGGCACTGAATAAGTCCGATATAGGCAACCATAAATAAACACTAATATACCTTGTAAACCATTGGCTCATGGTGGATTGAAAACCATCCCAGACGGAAAAGGCAAAGGCGATCGGTCCGAGGATAGAAAGGACGACCAGAAAAAAGGTGCGTATTGTATCAATCACTAAAGCAGCGGCTTGAAAAAGAATTTCTAATAATTCTCGGAACATATTTTTTATTTGCTGACCTAATTTATACATACTTCGTTCAGCATACATGGCTCCCGTAGTAGCTAAATCTTTGGGTGACCAGCCTAATTCTTCTAACTTTTTATCAAACTCTTCGTCATCTACTAGGTAAGAGGTTTCAGGATTTCGACGCATGGCTTCTTTTTCTAATAGGTCTTTTTGCTCTTGTAGCTGATGTAAATTCAAAGTTTGTCCTTCCAAAATACTATGGGTACCTGTTACGATAGGACTTAAAACCGTATTGAGTGTGCCAAGCACAATCGTAGGAAAAAACATAATGGCTAACCCTATTGCAAAAGGACGGAGCATCGGATAAACATCAATAGGTTCTGCTCGTGCTAAGGATTGCCAGACACGCATAGCGATATAAAATAAAGCACCTAGTCCAGCAATCCCACGAGCCACGGAACTCATCTGAGATGCCAATGGCATCATCTCATCATAGAGATTGCGAAGCATCTCGTGTAGGTTGGTAAAATCAACGGCTAATAATATCATTGGTATAGAATTATGTTGTGAATAAATGGGAAATGATTACCAATACCTAGACTCGGTTCCGTATAAATCCAATACGCGTTTGGTATCGTTTTTCTTTTTTGCTCTTAGATAACTTACCGATATGTTTTTCTTCGTGTAATAACGAATAAGGCTATGATATTCCTTAACATCTCTATATACTTGGTCAATGATATCCATTCGTTCCTTATCATTCATAGACAATGAAGACGCATTGATGATTTTCTTTAAATCATTCAGTAAGCCTGAACTCTCTTCCAATAACTGAGAATACCCAAAAGCAATGGCTTCTAATTCATCAGGGCTAAAATTGGGGTCTTGGGTCATCTTCTTGAAGTTGGTTACATAGATTTCGGAAATATCCCCCACCATTAAGACGGTTTCTCTAACCTTTCGTGCGTCTTTTACGACGGCTTTCACTTTTTTGAGTGCATCGTAGTATTTCTTTCCTTGCTTGTACACTTTTTCAACTTCTTTGAAGTTTTTAAGTGTATTGGCAGCGGTCGAAGAAGTCTGTACGATTTCTTGAGCTGTGTTCACAATACTTTGTGCTAAGTTCCCAGGGTCGCTTACTATCCATTGAGCGTTAGCAGGTGCACTGGCGCCTATTGCTAGTACAACCAATGCAGTCATAATCAATCGTTTCATTTATTTAAAATTTAGGGGTTACATTAATAAAGTTCTTCTCGTCTCTCTTGTGCCTTTTGGCGAATGGCCAACTCTAAGTTGCCATCAAGTTTTTTAGTTAATTGCATGAGTTCGTATTTCTCGGACTCTTCGGTCGTATAGGCTAAATATTCTTCGGGGCTTACCTCAGTGACATAAACCGCCGAATGCGTACCGCCTAAGCCTATCCACACCTCTTTATACAATCGGTTGGGGTCATTGTTCTGGTTGATCGAAAGGATTTGTGATTTTTCTTTTTCGGTAAGTCCAAGCATTCTTTGAATATCCTCAAACTTGTTCATATATTTCCTCTGGTCGAGCAATATTTTACAATCGGAGTTATTGATAATGGACTCTTTTACTATTGGAGAGTGAATAATATCGTCCACTTCTTGCGTTACAATCACCGCTTCACCAAAATATTTACGAACAGTCTTAAATAAGTATTTAATGTATTCTGCCATTCCTTCTTTGGCGATGGCTTTCCATGCCTCTTCAATCAATATCATTTTGCGAATCCCTTGGAGTCTTCGCATTTTATTGATAAAGACTTCCATAATGATAATGGTAACGACAGGAAACAATATCGGGTGGTCTTTGATGGCATCTATTTCGAAAACGATAAATCGTTTATTGAGCAAATCCATTTCTTTGTCCGAATTTAAAAGATAGTCGTACTCGCCACCTTTGTAATACGGTTCTAAAACATTCAAAAAGTTCATCAAGTCAAAATCCTTTTCTCGGACTTGTTTTTGCTCTAAAACCTTTTGATACTCTTCTTTAACAAACTCGTAAAACCCATTGAACGAAGGAATATGAGAAGAGTCAGCTTGTATTTTTTGAATGTAGAGATTCACCGCATTAGATAGTGCTACTTCTTCTGAACGTCTGGCAGGTTCGTCTTCGCGTTTCCAAAGCGTCATAATGAGCGTTTTGATACTTTCCCTTTTTTCTATATCGAACACATTATCATCGGTATAGAAAGGATTAAAAGCAATCGGATTATCCTCAGTATAAGTGAAATAAACTCCGTCTCTACCTTTGGTTTTAGTATTGATGAGTTTACAAATACCTTGGTAAGAATTCCCCGTATCTACCATGAGTACATGAGTACCTTGTTCGTAATATTGTCGAACCATATGATTGGTAAAAAATGACTTCCCACTTCCTGACGGACCGAGAACAAATTTGTTTCGGTTGGTGATAATGCCCTTTTTCATCGGTAAATCCGAGATGTCCAGATGAATAGGTTTGCCTGTCAGTCTATCCGACATTTTTATTCCGAAAGGACTGGGCGAACTATGATAATTCGTTTCTTGCGTGAAGAAACATAAGGCAGGTTCTATAAAAGTGTAAAAACTTTCTTCACTAGGAAAATCCGCAGCATTTCCAGGAATACCCGCCCAATACAAAGTGGCAACATCAACCGTATTATGATGGGGTTTACATTCCATAGCAGCTAAAGCACTACCGCAATCATTTTTGATCTTGCGGAGTTCCTGTGGATTATCCGACCACGCCATGACATTAAAATGCGCTCGAATAGAGGTTAAACCAAAAGAATGAGCTTGGTTGAGATAATTATCAATCCACTGCTTATTGATTTGATTGGCACGGCTATACCGAGCGAGCGAGTGCATATTCCGAGCGGATTTCTCAAATCGTTGTAAATTCTTTTCAGAGTTATCAATAAAAAGGTATTGATTATAGATATGATTGCAACTCAATAACAAACCGACTGGACTTGCAAAGGATAGTCGGCAGTCGCTTCTATCAGTTGATAAGCCTTCGTAGCGACTATCAGGGGATACTTTGGCGGGTAAATCTTCTGTATTAGACAAGGTATGTAAACATAGGCGTTGGTTGCCTATACGCATTTCTTCTGCCGATAGACAGATATCTTGTAAACTAGGGTGGCTGTCTGGGGTTAAGCTAAAATAGCGTTCCCATAAGCCTTTGGAATTTTTATCGCCGATATAGTCTTTTTCGGTCAATCGAGTGAGTTGTAAAAAGCCACTATCATTTAAGATGCGCTCAAATTGTGCTACCGCTTCTAAAAAGCGAGTAAAATGTTCTTTTTTGGTGACTTGTTTGGGAAGAAAATGCCCTTTGCAAAGAGATGAAAAGTTACTTTGGGCACGCATTCTCTTTTCAGTAGTTTGTGTAATGAATAGATAACAACGGTGATTTAGAAATGGACGTTCGTTAAAGTGTCTTTCGTACGAACGCGTAAGAAAACTTAGGTTTTCCTTTTGAATATTCGGCTCGTAGTTTTCTTTGGTAAACCAATCCTGTTTATGAACGATACAAAAATTGGGTAATACTTTGACGGCTTTATGCCATATCGAGTGTAGATTGTCGTAATCATTAGAAGAAATTGTAAATAATTCGGGAAGGGCTATCTCAAAACCGATACTAATATCGGCTTCTTTGGACAGCACACAAGCATCTTCAATGGCTAACAAAGGAAATTTACTCTCCAATGTTGCTGTTTTGGATTTATTTCTCATGGGTATGGGAATTAGTAGGTTGGATAAATCGATGGACAGCCTTTCGGTGGATAAGGAATTTAGGATGTCTTCTATTGGCGGCTATTTTCATTAAGCCGTGTTCGCCATATTTTCGGTTCAGCGAAAAAGTCTGCCAAATGACCAAACTCGCCAATAGGACACCTAAACCCATCGTGATATAAGGACTTACGCCCACTATATAGAGTATCATCGTAATTAGCAGGACACCCAATAAACCACCTGCGAAAATAAACAGGTATTGGGCTTTGAGTCCTTTAAATTCTACCGTTCTGCCGATACCTTTATTGATGGCATAGCTTTTTTTCTTTTTTTGCATAAGCGTTCTATTTATAAAAAGAAAGATCTCAGAATGGTAGCGGCTACAATCAAAAAGATACAAGCCCCAAACCACGAAGCGGCGGTTTTACTTGTATCAGGATCTCCGTTAGAGAATTTATTGTAGACTTTCACGCCACCGATTAGTCCAACCACTGCACCAATCGCATAGATAAGTTTGGTAGCGGGGTCAAAGTAAGAAGTAACCATTTTGGTGGCTTCGTTGATACCACCCACGCCGTTACCTTGGGCAAATAGGACAGTTGATGCGAGGATACAGCTCCTAATAAGACGGTTTTAAATACATTTTGTTTTGCCATTTTTTATTGTTTTATGAATTTTTGGCAAATGTATAAGCCCCCTCTCAACGGGTTATATTCTTGGCTTGTTTTGGAATTTTGTGGCGGGGAATGGCTGATTTATAGGGAGTTTTTTGTATTTTTGTGGTAAACTTTTCAAGTTAGTAAATAATGGAAAATACTAAAAGAATTACAAAGCATATTGATAGGCTTATCCTAGATCCTAACAATTATAGATTTATAGATAAACCCGACTATAAGCATATTCCAGTCGAACAAGCTGCGGATTCCCGAATACAACAAAGGACAATCAATTTTCTTTTGGGTAAAAATCAACAAAATATTCAAGACCTAATTGATAGCTTTAGAACGAATGGTTTTTTAGATATTGATCAGATACAAGTGAGAGAAATTGATGGAGATAAACTTTTAGTTATTGAGGGAAATAGAAGAATCGCTACATTAAAATATTTGTGGGAAAAGTTTAAAAATGGAGATGACGTAGGTAAATTAGAAGAGGCAGACTTTAAAAGTATAAATCTTGTTAAAATAGAAAATGAAGATCCTGCACAGCATTTGATAACAATGGGGCTTCATCATATAAGTGGTAAAAAACGATGGAGTGCTGTAAATGAAGCTCAATTAATAAGTGATTTGATTAAAAAATATAATAAAACTGAAGAGGGAGTTTGTCAATCTTTGGGAATAACAAAACATAAGTTAAGAAGAAGTCTTCGAACACTGTCCTTGATTCAACAATATAAAGAAAGTGACTATGGAGATCAATTTCAGTCAAATAAATACACAATTTTTGAAACAATTGTAGGGAATCCTGCAATGAAAAATTGGATAGATTGGGATGATATAAGCTACAGAGCTAAAAATAAAGTAAATATCGAAAAATTGTTTGAATGGATTTCGGAGACAGAAGAAACTGAAGAAGATGAAGAAGGAGGAGAACAAATTATAAAAAAAGAACCTATAATTAATCAATACCGACAAATAAAAGAAATTGCGGACTGTACGTCGTCAAACTAAAGTTTACTGAGGCTAATATAGTAAACAATTAAATAAGTCCAAAACAATAATTTAATTTTCTTTGATTTAAAGTATTTATTTTCACTTGTTTTCTTAGTTTTAAGATTTGGTCTTGTCTACCTAGGTATACATCTTCAGGGGTTAAATTATTTAAAGCTTCGTGATATCTTTGCGAGTTGTAATATTGCACAAATTTATCAATAGCCCTTTCGAGTTGCTCGGGAGCATAATAATGGTGTAATTTGACTACATTTTTCATGGAACGATGATACCGCTCGATTTTCCCTTGTGTTTGCGGATGCAATGGTTTTCCATGTATGTGTCTAATTCCATAAGTGTTCATTAAGTAATCTTTGAGCTCCTTAGCAATATAACAAGGTCCATTGTCGGAGAGCAACACTGGCGGTTGCCTTCTATTTTTTATTTTGGCTTTACTGATGGCGTTATCAATGGTTCTTTTGACGTCTTGTGCAGTCATACTAGGACATAGTTCCCAATGAACGATATATCGGCTGTAGTCATCAATGACGGTGGATAAATAATACCATCCCCAACCGATAATTTTGAAATAAGTAAAATCCGTTTGCCACATTTGATGCACGAAATTGGTTTTGGAATGAAACTGATCTGCTGCCGCCAAGAACCTATGCGGTGTATCGGCCAATAATCCCTGTTTTTTCAAAATGCGATAAACGGATGATTCTGATATGAAAACGCCTTGTTCATCAATGAACCTTGTGGCAATGAGCCTTGGTGTTTCCTGGGGATATTGCAAGGCAATCTCAACGACCATTTGTTTGATTCTATCGGGAATGCTATTCCATTGTTGCTTTTGATTACGTTTCGCTTTAAGGCCATCAATACCATTTTGGCTGTAGGCGTGATACCAATTATAAAAGGTTCTTTTGTGAATGCCTAATTGCTTTAAAGTCCTATTAACGCCTAATTCAGAGTTTTTTACCACCTCTATAATCTCTGCTTTTTCTTCTGCCGTTAGTCTCATATATTTTTTAAATTGAGGGGTTAATCCAACAGATTTAAGCTTTTTTTTACAATGTCATAACGAATAACCAAATCGGCCAAAGACTCCTTCAATACGGTATTTTCTCTGCGTAAATCTTTGACTTGCTCACTGGTAGCTTCTCTTGTTTCGTTACCCGAAAGACGTTTCTTTCCTGCTTCAATGAACTCTTTACTCCATTTGTAATAAGTAGCTTCGCTGATGCCATATTTTCTGCACAGCTCTGCTACACTGAGCTCTGCACGTAAGCCTTCCATGACGATTAAAATCTTTTGTTCTGCATTGTACACTTGGCGTGTATTACGGCGAACTTCTTTAATAAGCTTTTCGCTTTTTGTTTGTTTTTTTACCATGTTCTAAGTGGTTTTTGTAAAGTTAGTTTTTTCTTTTTTTAACTATACTATTTTTAACCTAAACTGGTAAACTTTTTGCTGACGATTTACAGGTAGGGGTGCTATGGAGCTTTATGATGTTTTATCTCAAGTTGACTTTATTACGGGAACATTTAGTAAAACATTGGCTAATATAGGTGGTTTTTTTGTTTCAAATAATCCTGATATAGTATCTTATTTACGGTATCAATCCAGACAATACGCTTTTTCTGCTTCTGCCCCAGCAAGTGTTATTGGTGTAAAAAAAGCACTTGATTTAATTGATGAGGAACCTCATTGGAGAAATAAAATATGGGAAAATATAAACTATCTAAAAAAAGGGTTTGAAACTTTAGGATTAAACATAGGTACAACAGAGTCTGCGATTATACCTGTTAAAATTGGAAATGTTGAGAAAAACAGTTTGGTAGGTAAAATGCTGTTAGAAAATGGAATTTATACTAATCCAATTATGTATCCTGCTGTTTCCTTAAAGGATTCTAGGATAAGAATGAGTGTACTAGCTACGCATACTTTTGAACACCTAGATAAAGTTTTGAACACATTTGAACATATTGATAAAAAAATTAAAATATCTAAGTGATTTTTTAAAAAAGATGGAGAAAAAAAATCAAGAAAAAAGAAAAAGATATTCTGGATCTATTAGAGATAAAGCAAGAACTCAAAAAAACCTTATTGAAGCCGTTGGTAAAGTATTAGAAAGTCAGGGTTATACAGGTTTAAAGAGTGCTAAGAATATTGCAGATGTTGCTGGAGTTGATAAAAGACTTATATGGACTTATTTTAATGGAGTCGAAAACTTAGTAGAAGAATATATAAAAAAGAATGAATTTTGGAAAGAAGGACTTTCAAATGAATTGCTTAATAGACTTTTGACTAAGGCAGAAGATTTAGATAATGAAAAAATGATTTTTCTTTTGAAAAGCCACTTTGAGAAATTCAGAGATGATACGGCTCTACAAAAAATAATCACTTGGGAAATTAGTGAAGAAAATGAGATGTTAAGAAAGGTAGCCGACCGTAGAGAGCAGCTTGGTGAACAGCTATTTTCTTTAATAGACGAAAAATTTGCTAAATCTAACATAGATATTAGAGGTGTTGTTGCTTTATTATTAGGAGGAACATATTATCTTAATCTACACGCTAAAGCTAATGGTAGTTTATTTTGTGGTATTGATTTGAATACAGAGGAAGGAAAAAATTCAATCTTAAATGCTATCGAATTCACCGTAAATTCTTCTTTTGATAAATTAAAATAACATAATGGCAGAGTTTTGTAAAGAATGTGCTCGTAAAATAGGAGTCTCTTTTGATGGTTATCCTGTGTTTTGTGAAGGGTGTGGCATTTATATTGAACACTCGCCACTTAAACAGTACATTATGAATCAAATAGATATGTTTATAAAACTTATCAAACAATAAATATTAAAATCCGACTTTGCTTGCATCTTGTAAAGTCGGATTTTTTTTTTACATCTTAAACTTTCTACCAAGTGGTGTTATCTCTTTTTTCGGAGGTTGAACGGTTTCGTCTTTAATTTTTGGTGCTTCTTGGCTTTCATCTAATGATTTGTCAGTATTTTCACCTATCGACAAATGAATTTTCCGTTCAATAGAGATCAGTTCATTTTTAAGCTCCGAGAGTTCCTTTTCTTTACTCCATTTACTATTTACCACTTGTTGAAGTATTGGTAAGTCTTCAGTAATTTTTTTAAGCTCTTTTTCATTATCATTAATAAGGTTTGGAATCTTTTCCAAAGCCTTAATAAAGCTCATTGCGGCCAATTTGGGATCTTGTGCCAGTTTTCCGTTGTTATGCGTATAACGAATGCCACCTTCTCCTTTCACAAAGAAACGATTTTGACGAATGTCCACCCCTTCTTTTATCGTGAGTTCTGTTTTAACCAAAACTTGAAAACCATATATATTCCCAAGCTCTTCATAATCGCCTTTTGTTCGTGCTTTTTTAGCATAGGCAGTTAGTTTTTCGCCTAATTGTTCCAAACTTGCACCTTGTGATATTCCATCTAATTGCAAAGCATTAACAAAATCTCCATTGGGCAGTTTCTTGGCTCTTGCATTGAAATTATCCCAATCTGTTTTTAATCTCATCAACCTATTCTCTGCAGCTTCTTTATTTTCTACTAATGTTTCCAACTTAAATCGTGAGGAAGATTTATTTCGCATAAAAGCCTGGCGTTCGCTTTCCAAAGCGGTTATTTTCTTTTCCACTTTAGCTTTATCCAATAAATCGGTATTTCCAGAAAGAATTGCTACATATTCTGAAAAATTCATTCCAGACTGTTCGTCCATACTCCCTTCATCAATGGTTCGTTTCCCTAGTTTATTGGATTTAAGTTGGTCGATAAAGAGTTGTTTATTGAAAAGTAGATTGAATTTATAAGAATCCAGAGATTTTTCCACAGCATAGATGATTACATCCACTTTGTTGCCTGCAAAATATTTAGCCACTTCATTCCCTTTTCGTATGGCTCTACCATCTCGTTGTTGTAAATCACTAGGTCTCCAGGGCGTATCCAGATGATGAACAGCTACGGCTCTTTTTTGAGCATTGACACCTGTACCGAGCATATCGGTAGAACCAAATAGCACACGGATTTTCCCCTCATTGGTATCGGCGATGAGCTTTTTTCGTAATTTATCGTTTTTAGCTTCTTGGATAAAACGAATCTCTTGTGGCGGAATGCCGTAATCTTCTACCAATTTTCGTTTAATTTCAGAGTAAGGATTCCATTCATTAGGTTTGTAAGTTCCTAAATCTGAAAACACAAACTGCGTCCCCTTTTGAGCCTTGTATTTTTCGTAATATTCATAGATTTTCTTAGCACAATGAGAGGCTTTATTATCAGGGTGGTCATCATATTTACTATCAACCAATCGCATGTCTAATGACATCTTTCGTGCATAATCTGTTGCAATTAGCATTTTAGCTTTTTCCTCTCGTTGAGACAGGGGTTCTCTTCCTAGTAATGAAGCATCTCCATTTTGAGCAAATTTCATTAATTTTTCAATAAAAACTTCTTGCTCGGGGGTAGGTGGAATATTATATAAAATCTCATTTTTTTCAGGACGGTCGATACCGATATCCTTGGCGGTTCGATAGTCTGTGATTTCCGAATAAAATTGTGCTAATTCTGGAACTTTGATAAAATAGCGGAAGCGTTCTTTTTGTACAATATTATTCGCCACTGAAAATTCGTAATCAGTAGTTTTACGAGCATAGATAGCTGCCCAAGCATCAAAACAAGTAATACCTTGTTTCTCTAGTGCTTTGGGACGTAGATATTTGAATAGTAAATAAAGTTCCGTTAAGGAGTTAGAGATGGTAGTACCCGAGAGAAAGGTAGCTCCTAAGTCTTTACCAGACCTTTTTTGAATGGTGCGAATGGCAAACAATAAATTTATTGCCTTTTGGCTACCTTGCATATTTCCAAGCCCTGCTACGCGATCATGTCGTGTATTGAACATCAGGTTTTTAAACTTATGGCTCTCATCAACCAACAAATGATCAATTCCCATCATTTGAAAATCGACAATATCATCCTTACGATTTTCAATATCGTGGCGTATGGTTTTTAGTTTAACTTCTAAGTTTTCTTTTCATCCAACAAATAGTCAAATTTGAAAAAAAAGTGGAATTTTCTTTATTTTATAGAAAAGAAGATTTGCTTTTATTTTTTAAATCAATAAATTCGTAACTTGGCTTAGGGATAAATAAATCAATATTAATTGTTTCTATTTTATCCATTGTTGCATTAATGGCATGTTCAGATTCATCAATGCCAATCCAATATCTTCCATTATTATGAGCTGCTTTTAATGTTGTTCCAGATCCACAAAAACAATCTAAGACAATACTTCCTTTTTGAGAAGAAGTCCGAACAATTAAATCTAATAAATCTAAATTCTTCTCGGTGGGATAAGTAGGATATTGAGGATCTTTATATTCCCAAATATCTTGAACTCTTTTTCCCTCTCGTTCATCTGCAAAAATAATCTTTCTAGGGTTTCCTGTTCTAGACCATTCAATCAATCCCTCCTTATCCCATTCTTCTAAAGTTTCGATATCTGTTCTCCAATGTCTTCCTTTAGGAGGCATAATACCTTTGAATAGTTGGTTCGATTTCCCTTTTTCTGTTTCCCCAGGAGCATGAATTGGTACTGTAGTATAACGTCTACCTTGTTCGTTTTTTTTAGGAAATAGCTTTTCTAAATCTTTATCTGTATATTTTTCTCTAGGCTCATTCCAAATAGGCTTATCTGACTTCGAATAAAATAGTATCAGATCTTTCATATTTCCATAACCTATTCGATTAAAGTTTTTAGGGTTACATTTAATACGAGTTATGTCATTTCTGAAATTATTTATACCAAAAATTTCATCCATTAAAATTTTAACATAGTGTCCTATCTTATAGTCAATATGTAAGTAAATAGATCCCTGTTCAGAGAGTAAATCCCTTAAAAGAATTAGTCTTTTTTTTATAAAATCAAGAAAGTCATCACCTAATAGTTTATCTGAATAAGCAATGTTCCCTTTTCTAGAATTACTAATTGTAGAGGCTCTCCCTTCTGTAATCATAAAATTACTACCTGTCGCAAAGGGAGGATCAATGTAAACGAGGTCTACTTTCCCTTTCAATTTCCTATCTTCTAGTAGATAATGAAGTCCATTTATATTATTTCCTTTGATGAGTAAATTTTTCATTTGTTATATTTGATATAAAAATTCTCTAAGTACTAATGCGCTTAAAATATTCTCATTTTTATAGGTCTCTGTGATAGCCTTATACATTTTGTTTCTTCCTTTTATAAATAAAACACCGTCTAATATAGCAATTTTTATAGCATTCACATCTTTCGTTTGAATAGTCTGAATAGCATCATTAAATTGAGCATTTTGATGACCGCCAAAATCTGTTAAAAACTTGGCTTCTCCTATTACATATTTTTTATTAAAACGTCCTACAAAATCTAATCCTTTATTATGATTATACCCCAAATATTCTCTGGCAAATTTCATCATTCCCGCATCACCTGCATCAAGAATTGCATCATCTTCATTATCCATAAAATCACATAGTTTAACAGGCTCTATTCCAAGTGATTTGTTTCTTAACCAATTCCTAAACATAGGTCCAATTTGCCTATTAGTTTCTTTAGGTTCACTACATCTCTCGAATATTTTGTCTATTCCCATCTCATATAAACGCCCACATATTCGATTAACTGTTCGTGGATTTCTTGTAATTGCCGTTTTATCTCTTTTCAAATATGCTATATAACTATCCTTAATAGGGAAAAGGTCAAGTTTTAACAATTCTGTAATCAAGGTAGCGTTATCTTTTTTATCAAAAGCCTCTTCTATATCCTTCCAAAGGATTTCATTTATACCTCTAATTCCATCAGGAATTGTTGGGTAGACTTGAAATAAATCATCTAAATATGATCTTTGATTTGCATATTCAATACTAAGTTTTGTCCAGTGATTCATGATTTTACTATAAAAATTCATTTACAAAAGTACAAAACTTATAATTAATTTTAAAATACATTTGGTTGGATTTTGTCCAACTCTGAATATCTCTATAGTCATTAGCAGGATTTAGAATGAATTTTAGTCCCCCAAAACCTGAATATTGTTTTAAGATTTCTTTTTCAGCATTAGTAGCAAGTCGCTTTTCTTGGTCTAATTGAAAAGCAACTTGTAAGGCTTGAATGTTTTGTTCTAAATGTAGTTTCTTATTGAACGCCATTTTCCTCAATCCATATTTGAATTTGTCCTGTCAATTCTGTGTAAAGTTGATCGTATTCGGGACTGTCCTCAAAATCTTTGTGTATTGTAAATCGTCAGCAAAAAGTTTACCAGTTTAGGTTAAAAATAGTATAGTTAAAAAAAGAAAAAACTAACTTTACAAAAACCACTTAGAACATGGTAAAAAAACAAACAAAAAGCGAAAAGCTTATTAAAGAAGTTCGCCGTAATACACGCCAAGTGTACAATGCAGAACAAAAGATTTTAATCGTCATGGAAGGCTTACGTGCAGAGCTCAGTGTAGCAGAGCTGTGCAGAAAATATGGCATCAGCGAAGCTACTTATTACAAATGGAGTAAAGAGTTCATTGAAGCAGGAAAGAAACGTCTTTCGGGTAACGAAACAAGAGAAGCTACCAGTGAGCAAGTCAAAGATTTACGCAGAGAAAATACCGTATTGAAGGAGTCTTTGGCCGATTTGGTTATTCGTTATGACATTGTAAAAAAAAGCTTAAATCTGTTGGATTAACCCCTCAATTTAAAAAATATATGAGACTAACGGCAGAAGAAAAAGCAGAGATTATAGAGGTGGTAAAAAACTCTGAATTAGGCGTTAATAGGACTTTAAAGCAATTAGGCATTCACAAAAGAACCTTTTATAATTGGTATCACGCCTACAGCCAAAATGGTATTGATGGCCTTAAAGCGAAACGTAATCAAAAGCAACAATGGAATAGCATTCCCGATAGAATCAAACAAATGGTCGTTGAGATTGCCTTGCAATATCCCCAGGAAACACCAAGGCTCATTGCCACAAGGTTCATTGATGAACAAGGCGTTTTCATATCAGAATCATCCGTTTATCGCATTTTGAAAAAACAGGGATTATTGGCCGATACACCGCATAGGTTCTTGGCGGCAGCAGATCAGTTTCATTCCAAAACCAATTTCGTGCATCAAATGTGGCAAACGGATTTTACTTATTTCAAAATTATCGGTTGGGGATGGTATTATTTATCCACCGTCATTGATGACTACAGCCGATATATCGTTCATTGGGAACTATGTCCTAGTATGACTGCACAAGACGTCAAAAGAACCATTGATAACGCCATCAGTAAAGCCAAAATAAAAAATAGAAGGCAACCGCCAGTGTTGCTCTCCGACAATGGACCTTGTTATATTGCTAAGGAGCTCAAAGATTACTTAATGAACACTTATGGAATTAGACACATACATGGAAAACCATTGCATCCGCAAACACAAGGGAAAATCGAGCGGTATCATCGTTCCATGAAAAATGTAGTCAAATTACACCATTATTATGCTCCCGAGCAACTCGAAAGGGCTATTGATAAATTTGTGCAATATTACAACTCGCAAAGATATCACGAAGCTTTAAATAATTTAACCCCTGAAGATGTATACCTAGGTAGACAAGACCAAATCTTAAAACTAAGAAAACAAGTGAAAATAAATACTTTAAATCAAAGAAAATTAAATTATTGTTTTGGACTTATTTAATTGTTTACTATATTAGCCTCAGTAAACTTTAGTTTGACGACGTACACTCAAAATCTTTGTGTATGTTGTAGTCTTCAAAAACTTCTACACAGTACGGAAACATTTTTAAAGCAAATGAGCGTAATTCATTGTCTGGTATTTCTCTATCAAACTCATTACTTACTACGCTATATACCATATCAAAAGGGGAAAAGTACAAACCTTCAAATAAGATTTCATTTGCGATTCGACGACATTCTAGCACATCATTTCCCGCTTCAAACGCATTTTGATATGCCTGTGCAGCTAAATCCCCCCTTGCTTGGATAAATTCCTCATCAGATGCCAGATTAGGGAAACTGGTATTTAATAATTCCTTTAATCGTAATTCGTAATACGAAATTTCTTTTTCTTGTGTTGCCATAATTTTTATATTTATTAAATTTTATCTATGTATTTGCATTGATACTCACTTTTTGAGTATGAACGCAAACATTTCAAATAATAAGGTTTAGATGATTATCTATTGACGGCATTTATCGCCGTTAAATATTCATTGCTTAAACCAATTGTTTTAGATTACTTTCGTTTTCGTCTTCCTTTTTTATTTTTAGAGTGAGGCGGAAACTCAAATGAGGTAGAACCATCTTCTTGTAATACCAAATAAGCATCAAAACTTCTTCCAGCCTTGTTCTTTAACCCTTTTAAAAGCGTTGTTTTTCCATTTTCTAATAATGCCATTACCGCTTGATCACTTACCTGTTTTCCGCAAACATTTCTAAAGAATAACCATTCGCAATCATCTTCCATACATTTAGCAACTTTCTCATATAGGCGAACGCTTTGCTTTTTACAAACAGGGCAAATCAGTGTAGGTGAAGCAACCCCTTCGATTTCCATCGCTAAAAAATCTTCCGTAATTTTTTGGGTATAATCTTTCATCGCTTGTAAAAAGTCTTCTGGCGGGAGTTGCCCTTCCTCAATTTCATTGAGAGAGGCTTCCCACTCACCCGTTAATGCTACATCGGCGATTTTTCGGTCTTTGACCCATTCATACACTCTTAACCCCTTTTTCGGTGGGAACTAGGCTTTTCTTTTGGCGTTTGATATAGTTTCGTTTCAACAAAGTTTCTATTGTTGCCGCTCGAGTAGCAGGAGTTCCAATACCAGTACCTTTGAGTAATTGTCGTTGATTTTCATCTTCCAAATCCTTACCTGCCGATTCCATAGCCGATAGCAAAGTCACTTCCGTATATAATGGCATTATAAAAAACTATTAAATACCACATAAATATTTAATTGCATTTGTTTTTCCAAGCACACAAATCCTATGCTAAAAATCAAAAGGGATTGAATTTTTCCAACGCTCAAAAAAATACGACAAAAAAATACGACAAAAAAATGGCAAAACAAAAATATTTTAGTAAATTTGTCATCTATTGACAAGTAAATTTTTACAAGTAAATGAAAGCAACTTTTGGGGAATACATCAGAGAATTAAGAACAAATAAAGGCTTGACCTTAACTGAACTTGCAGCATTACTAAAACTTGATTCTGCTAATTTGAGTAAAATTGAAAATGGAAAGCGAGAATTTGACGAAAAACGCTTAGATAAATTAGCAAATGCTTTTGACCTTGATTTTGAAAAGTTAAAGGTAGAATATTTTGGCGATCAATTCGCTAAAAAGATGTACGCTTACAATTGCTCCTCTGAAACATTAATGGTTGCAGAAGAAAAAGTAAACTACCTAAAAAGTATAAATGCTAAACAAGCCGAAATAAAATTTTAAAACTATGAACAAACCATTGACATACATAAGTTTATTCAGTAGCGCAGGCGTTGGTTGTTTTGGCTTTAAACAAAAAGGGTTTGAATGTATTGCGACAAATGAAATTCTTACAAAACGCTTGAAAATACAAACATTTAATAACAAATGTAAATACAATTCAGGTTATTTAGAAGGAGATATTTCAAAAAAAGAAATTAAAAACCAACTCTTTGCTGAAATCAAAAAATGGCAAACTGAACATAAAATTTCTGAACCTGATGTAATCGTGGCAACGCCACCGTGTCAAGGAATGTCGGTTGCAAATCATAAGAAAAATAAGGAGTTGACAAGAAATTCTTTAGTTGTGGAATCAATAAAAATCACCAAAGCAGTCAATCCAAAATTTTTCATATTTGAAAATGTAAGGGCATTTTTAAGAACAACTTGTACCGATATTGACGGAACAGAGAAACCTATTGAAGATGCAATTAAATTGAATTTAGGAGGTCGATATAATATTCTTTTTAAAGTTGTAAACTTCAAAGATTACGGTTCTCATTCGAGTAGAACTAGAACGCTTGTAATTGGAGTTCGCAAAGATTTGCAAAATATTAGTCCGTTTGATATTTTCCCTGAAAAACACAAACCAAAAACGCTTCGTAAACTTTTTGCTAAATTAGAGCAATTGAATGAAATGGGACAAGTATCGCAAAGTGATATTTTTCATTCGTTTAGAGAGTACAATCCTAAAATGCTACCTTGGATTGAAAATTTGAACGAAGGAGAATCGGCATTTCAAAACACTGAAAAAGAAAGAATACCACATCAAATAAAAAATGGAAAAATTGTTTTCAACGAAAGCAAAAACGGAGACAAATATGCCCGTTGGTATTGGGATAGAGAAGGACCTTGTGTACATACAAGAAATGATATTTTGTCAAGCCAAAACACAGTTCATCCAGAAGAAAACAGAGTTTTCAGTATTAGAGAACTCATGTTGATGATGAGTATCCCTGATAATTTTCAATGGACAATGCAATCAACTGAAAAGTTGAACAGAATGAATTTACTTGAAAAGAAAATGTTTTTGAAAAAAGAAGAACTAAACATCCGCCATTGCATTGGAGAAGCTGTTCCAACAGGTGTTTTCGGAAGCATTGCTAAAAAAATAAAAGAAGTCTTAAGCCAAAAATTTCTTTCAACAACTGAAATAAACAATGTTATTAAAAATGAAGAGTTAAATAAAACTGAAAATTTACTTTCGTTCATCAATTCTGACTTTGACAACTTAGGACTTGAAAACATTTATCAAATTGCGGAATATGCAAATTCAAGTCGTCAAGAAAATTCAGCATTTTTTACACGAAAAGACATTGCATTTTCTGTTGTAAAAGATTTACCTGAACTGAAAAGGAAAAAGAAAATTAGGATTTTAGAACCGTCAGTTGGTATCGGTAATTTCATTCCATTGTTGGTTGATAAATACGAGGACAAGGAAGAAGTAACTTTTGATCTGGTTGATATTGATAGTAATTCTCTTATTGTTTTAAGAAATATTTTAGACAAATTAAAACTTCCTAAAAAGTTTAAATTCAATTTTATTAATACGGATTTTCTTATACACAATTTCAACGAAAAATATGATATTGTTGTTGGAAATCCACCATACAAAAAACTCACAAACAACCAAGAATTAGTATCACTTTATAAATTCAATGCAAGAAATAGCGAAACAAATAACTTATTCTCGTTTTTCATTGAAAAAGCAATTTCATTAGGAAATTTCATATCTTTAATTGTTCCGAAAAGTCTTATCAATTCCCCAGAGTTCAATATCACAAGAGAAATTTTGAAAGAGCAAAACCTTATAAAAATTTGTGATTATGGCGAAAAAGGTTTCAAAGGGGTAAAGATTGAAACAATTAGTTTTTTGCTTGAAACTTCAACAAAAAAACAAAAAGAAAATATTGTTATAGAAAGTTATATCACAGAAAACATCGAAGAAAAACGAAAGGATTATTTGCTTTCAGAAAATTTTCCATATTGGTTAATTTATAGAAATGAAGAATTTGACGAAATTTCAAATAAAATGAATTTTGATGTTTTTCAGAGTTTCAGAGACAGACAAATTACCAAGAAAATCACGAAAAAAAATGGTAAATATAGGGTTTTGAAATCTCGCAATGTGGGTAATAACGAAATAAAAGAATTGGAAAATTACGACTGTTATGTTGATGATACAGAAAATTTGGCTGTTGCCAAATTTCTTAATCGTGATGATGTTGTAATGATTCCAAACCTTACTTATTATCCAAGAGCAAGTTTTTTGCCGAAGAATACTATTACAGATGGTTCTGTTGCTTTGCTTACATTGAAAAATGGCAGTCGACTTCCAACGGAAAAAGATTTGGAATATTATGGCTCAAAAGAATTTGAGAAGTTTTATCGTGTTGCTCGTAATTTTGGTACACGTTCATTGAATATTGATAACAATTCCGTTTTTTTCTTCGGGCTTTTAAAAAATATTAAATAGATGACAGAATTAGAAAAATTGTTAAAGAGTAAAAATTACGATATAAGAAAAAGTAATGATGCTAGATTTATGGATCAAAAATGTACACCTGATGTAGTTTGTATTATTGCTGATTGTGTAATGAATTTAAGAGAAAGTGAACCTCAAAAAGAGTTTATAGTTCAAGACATTTGGGATTCTCAATATTTCATCAAAAATGTGAAAGCGATTTTCAATAAACCATCTGCCACAAATCCAACGACAAAAAGTGAGTACGATAAATTTATTCAGCAACCATTAAAACTCTTGGCCTATGCAGGTGTTTTGGATATTGAAAAAAGAGGAACAAAAAATCATTATAAAATTGCAAATCTTAAAGTTTTGGAGTATATTTCTTTAAAAGACAGAAACGCATACAATTTCCTTTATCAATACTTTGTTAAAGTAATGTCCGATAGCGGACAAATAAAGTTCTTTGAAAAATATAAAAACAAATACGGGAAAGGTAAATTGACAAAAGTAGATTTTGAAGATTTGCAAAAACGTTTTATAAAATTCATTATCGGAAATACTGCGATCAACGGAGAAGTTGAGGTTAGGCGTATTTTTCCAAAATTATTAAATATTTATGCTTGTGAAAATAATTTACCCGGTTCTATCAAGGGGAGAATGTCTGATAATGAATTTTACTATACAGACTTAATGTATAACCGTAAAAATTGGCGTGATTTGTCAAAAGACAAGACTATTTCTCGACAAGAAGCAAATGCAAAAAGTGAACAAAATATATTATCTGATACCCCATTTAATGCCTATTTGGTACAAAAAGCAATGAACCAAATCAAGAAAATGTATAATGAAAGTGAAGTAAAAGACCAGTGGGCAAATGGTGACGCAACACAAGTTCATCATATATTCCCTAAAAGCAAATTTCCTCAACTTGCTCACTATTTAGAAAACTTAATTAAACTGACAGCAACACAACATTTCACAAAAGCACATCCAAACAACAAAACAGACACAATAAGCCCAGATTATCAACTAGTTTGCTTACTTGCAAAATCGGATAGCATTGAAAAGTCTCTGAAGAAAAACGAATTGTATTATAGAAAAGAATCTTTCATTTATTGTATCAACACAGGACTTAGTCAAGAATTGAAATTTGATTTAACTTTCAGACAAATAAAAACAAAATTAGCAAATATCTATAATGATCTTTAAGCCCAAAAGATATGACACAACTAGTTTTCGGAACAAAACAGCAAATACAATTTGCATCGGATAGCGAATTTTTTGAAGCACTTGGCTTTCTATCAAAAAATGATGGAACAACTTCTATTCATTGGGAACATAATGAAAATCAAGGTGCTTGGGGAAGTGAAGGAAGAATACATTCTTATAAAAATATTGCAAACTTCCCCATATATTTCAGTAATGCTTTTTCAGCAGGAGTAGGTAAAATAATTCATAGAATTAACTGTAATGAATGCATACAATATATTGTTAAAAATCACAGATTTCAATTTGGTCATAATCAAAACATAAATGCAATTTCATTGACAATCCCCACACAATATTTGGTAGACTTTAATCGAGGTCAAAATTTTTAATAACCAACGATACCAAACAAAGATAGATATCCATACATTGTCGAATGATTTTCATACGCTCTTTTCTTGGAATTTGAGTAAGACAATAGGCTTTAAAATTTGAGGGCATAGCATCGAGCTGGGCTCGTTTTAGCAATATGGAAATGTTGTCGTACAGTTGATCTGCGGATTGTTCGGTATCGAAAAATAAAACCGCATGATTATCACAATAGGTTACATTGAGTCCTAATAAATCTATGGCGTGATTGCCCTGATATAAACTTCCTGCAATCATTGCAGCTACATAATGGCTTTTTCCCGTTCCTTCCCCTCCTGTAACGCCTAAAAGACTACTTTGCAATCCAATCGCTGCTTCTCTTAAAGCGATGATGGTCTTTTGCTTGGCGGGTGGTTGATCCCATTGAATTTCGCAGGACTGTAATAAGGAAAGCCCTTGCTTATACTTTTTTTGAAGCATTTTCAAAAACAATGTTTTCAAATCCTTAGCGGTATGACCTTGTTGAAAATAGTTTGAGATGTCTTTATCGTCTTTCGTTCCAGATAGAGGAAGTTCTAATACTTCTACCAGATCCTCTAATTTTTCCAAATGACTTTGTACCGCTTTTTTTCCTGCATGATCCACATCATACAATAATACGATATGACGAAAGCGACCTTTTAAAGATTGGATAAGAGAGATGGGAATATGACTATTTTCACTATTAAAACAAATGGCTGAAAAGCCTTTTGCATACAAACTCATCACATCTTTTTCTCCCCCTGTAATAAACAAAATATCATCACCTTCTAACGGTAATTGTTCCAATCCAAAACAATAATCCGTAGCAATACCCGCATATAGAAAACGATGTTTGGAAAGAGGACGATAGATTTTTATAAGTTCCGCATTCTGATATGAAAAAATAGGCTCCTCATCATTAGATTCTATTCGATAGGGGTGTCCTTTTTTATTGATGCTTTCAAAAGATTGCAAGGATTTCACTCTAAATGTGTCTAAAATGGTTTTCGTTATTCCAAAAGTCTTCCAATATTCGAGTTCTCTTTTACTGAAGTTCTTATCGACTATTCTATAGGGACGATAACTAGGTAGTTCATTAGTTGCCGTAGGATTGGCTTCTACTTTGATTTTTCTTTGGGGGCGTTTAGTTGGATTAGAATAAGAAATATCTAACCCTAAATTTAAATCTTGATTGATAACCTTTAGGATTTCTACAAAGTCGTGAGGCTGTGTGCAATCCAAACCATATAAATAGCCAACTAAGGAAAAACAATCGCCATTAAAACGAGGATCCCCAAAATCTTTAATCCGATAGATGCCTGTTTTTTTATCCTTGTAAATATTACAAGAGGGATTTTTATCATCATAAAAAGGGTTTTTAAAGTTTTGTCCCACTTTCCAATTCCCTGAAACATAATGACGAAATACTTCCAGCCCGTTATTGGTCTTACTTAAGATGTCTTCCTTTTTTAACATACGAGTGTGCTTTTTGAGTTAGACTTTCTAAGTAATCCTCTGTGCTTTTTATCACATGAAATTCCATCAATTGTCGGATGCTTCCTAAAGTGTAGAAGTATTGTCCGTGAACTTTAGAGTAAGTGATTTCATTGTTCTGTCTCATACGCCAAAGTGTTTTCTCGCTTAAATGGAGGTATTGGCATACTTCGTGGTTATTGAGCCATAATTGGTCAATGATTTCTGTCGATTGGGATTGCTTCTGGATATACGCTTTTATAAACTGGATTTCTTGGCGTAATTGTAGCCATTGGTTCTCTTCAATAGTGATTAATTTCATTGCTTCTGATTTTATCGTTTATCTGAGGACAAAGTTCAGAAGACTGAGGCGATGATAACGCCAAGTTTTGCCAATGGGTAGATAGAAAATTAGCGCATTTATATTTATGCCTTAATAATCATAAATTTAGAGCAAAAAAAAAAGACGCTTAAAGCGACTGATAATCATCTTGAAGTTAGTAAAGTAAGTAGTGAGAGTGTGGTTTGCCAATGGGTAATTATGGGCAAAGTTGATTCAGCCCCTTAGCAGGCTGGTTAATTCTTAGATATTCTTATCCATGTATATTTCTAAGGAATTGACTAATTGATTCAAAAATAAGGTTCTTGAACCTGAACGACTTTTCATACGGTGAAAAGTGTGATGAATATCTTGTAATTCAATCTTAAATAAGGCTTGACAAGTTACGGCGATTTTATTTAAACTAATTTGTCCACCTGATATGGCTTTTGCAGCATGTAATGCATAGATAAGCTCGACTAGAGCAGCTTTACTTTCTGTCCAATGAATTGAGCGATGGTTTTCATTGGCTATTTTATCAAATTGTGTGGTGGTACGAAAGTGGAGATACTCGTAAAATAATTCTCTACCAATTATACGAGCAGTCAAATAATCGTAGTAAGTTGAAAACCGTCGATCTAAATCAAAAGCGTGATTTTCTAATCCTTCTTGAAAATTAAAAGAAGACCTTAAAAAGTATTTTTGGTCTTCATCGGTTCTACCAGAGTGATAGTAAATATAGAAAGGATTTGTTTTTAGAAAATGGTTGTGTCTGCTTTTCAATCGTTTTTTCTCTTTTGTGAAATAGTCTTCGTAAATTTTGCCCTTTGTAGTAGGACGAATGATTTCCATTTTGTAAATACGATTGTAATACATCAGCTTTCCATAAATCTTAGGTTTGATGTTTCTGAAGAAATGAATCTCTTCTTTTTCATTATTAAATCCTCTTTCAAGGATATATACTCTTGCATCTTCTAAAACTTTGGATAAATAATGAATCATTTCCAATGCTTCAGGGATAACGGTTGCTACATCTAGTGTTACCTTTTCCTCTTCTCTGTGGATGTCTTGAAAGACTTTTTCAAAATACTGTTCCATATTGTTTAAATATTTAAAATTATTTCCTACAAAATTACGGAACAATCATAAAAAAGTCATTAGGCAAGGAAAACATATCTTTTAACTTATATTGCCTCGCCTGCACGGTGCGAGTCGGCATCCATAGAGGAGCACGCTTGCACCGTGCAGGCGAGGCAAAGTTATAAGAATTTGTTCAAAAAGTAAATATGTTGTATCTTCGCTGTGTTGAGTTTCAATGAAAATCAATGAAATCAAAAGAAGTAAGTTGAGTTACTAATTCGTTACCTAAAATAAAAAAAATACTTGTAATATTTTATATTTCAATAATTTAAAGAATTAGTGTGAATTTTAAAATAAAAATTTTCTATTACTTCTTTAAATCCAATAGGTAATTTTCTTTCCACAAAAGTGTGGTATTTCGAAGGAACACCCCCATAAAACGGAGCTGCAATCGCAGCTATGGTGTCTGAATCGCCTCCTATTGAAATGGCTAATTGTATAGCACTCTCAAAATAATGACTTTCTAAAAAGGCTACAATTCCTTGTGGAACAGAACCTTGGCATGTTACATCGAAATGATAAGTTGGTCTGATTTCATCGAGCGTAAAATCTAAATCATACTCAAATTGCTGGGTAATAAATTCCTTGATTTCTTGTTTTGATTTTTGATGAATTGCCATAAAAACAGCTGCGGCCACAGCTTGAGCACCTTTAATTCCCTCAGGATGATTGTGTGTAACTTCGGCAGTTTGTTTAGCCAAATCCAATACTTCGTCCATAGTTTTTGCAACATATGCCACGGGGCTCACACGCATAGCCGAGCCATTGCCAAAACTGCCGTATGGAGCGCGCTCATCGGCATCGAGCCATCTTTTGAATCTTCCTCCAAAACCACTATGACGATACATTTTACCATATTTGCGAATGCTTTTTCCAAAATCATTTTCTGTGAGCAAAGCCTGCGCAATTGCCACTGTGAGCACGGTATCATCGGTGAAAAAGCATCGGTCGTTTAACAAATCGATGTTTACTTCTTTTACATTGTGCCACTCGTAAATGGAGCCCAACACATCTCCTGCCACGGCACCAAACATGAAATTTATACCATTATAGGGTGATTTTTGTCTTGTTATTTCTCTATCTCCTCTTTTAACTTTAAAAAATTCATCTTCTTACGATAGGCCATTGATGTCTCTCACAAAATAATTAAGCAACTCATTGACTGTGTTGATTTCAACATCATCACTATGCTGCATACTTTGATAGCAAAGCAATGCAAGAAGGTCATCTCTATCGATTAAACTATAAGGTTTGCACACAGAAAAGTCATCTTCATAACTACTGCGAATAAAAATATAGCCACCAATGGTATTAATCCTATTGCCCAATTGAGAGTATTCATTAAAAAATGTTCCATAAGGATAAAAATAAGGCATCAATCCCGTATAATTTTTTAGTTTTGAATAGACTTCATGTTGGCCAATTGACACATCCACCAAAACGCCACAATGACGATCGAGCTCTACGATGATATCGGGATCGATATCGCTTGCGTAGACTTTACCCAAACATTCGGAACGGGGAGTTTTAAAGAAATAAAAAACATCTTTGAGTCTTATGGCGCAAAAATAATCGTAAATGTAAATTTTGTTTTCGCCATTTGAATCAAGAATCATTTTTTTGAAATTAAGCTGAGATAAATCAAAATCAGATGGAATCATTTTTTTATTTTTTATAAGATAATAAGTTATTTTTCAAATCCATTGAAACATTGAAATGGTTGAAGAAATCATACCCGATAACTCCAGCAACACCCGAAAGCGACAAAATGGCTTGAAACATTTCGGGTAAATTTCCGAACAAAACAGAGAATGTATTTCCTTCAAAATCAGCGTCTAATGTATAAGATTCAGTCGAAAATTCTCCAATCATAGGATTGAAGTCTTCCAGCGTGCCTTGGCTTTCAAAATCTTGGGTAAATTTTTTGTCTATATAAGAAATTTTAGCCCCAGTATCAATAAAAACTTTCACTTGCTCGCCTTGCAAAATTAAATCAATCATCGGCAAACCCATATTTTGAGTGATTTCTACTATATTTCCTTCTAATTGATTTTCGTGAGATTTAAACTCAATCATTTGATTTTCGTAATCATAAACCACGATAAACTCAGACAAAATATCGGTTCCCATTAAAGTTGTGATTGGCGAGCCCAGCATGTCGGATAAGTGCTCTACTGTGACACCAAAATATTCTTTGGAACAATCAAAGGTTTGGTTACAAAAAGTGATTTGGTTTTCCGAATGTATGGTAACGGGCGAACCTGTATCGACTAAAATGATGTTTTCGTTGCTGTGCAACAAAATATGCTTGTCAAATAATGTGATTGGAAATTTCATTTTTTTGGTGTTTTTTTTATAAAAATAAGAAACCATAAATTTAGTGATTTTTTCAAACACTTTAAGACTATTTTCAAAAAAATGAGGTAGCAAAAGTTACTACCTCATAAACAAAACAAAAATTATTTCAAACAATTAATTACTTGTGGGGTTTTGTGTTAATGTCCCAGGGTATGCATTTATTGCATCTTGTGGGATGAAGTAAATCACCCTATAATCTGTAGGCTTAACAACTTCTAATGCATTATGTGGACCTGGATATTTTCTCTCTAATGAGCCTCCGTTTCTAAACACATCATAGCTTCTTTCAGCTTGATAAGCAAGCTCTAATTGTCTTTCTTTGTCAATTCTTTCAGCTGCGTTAGACACATCAAGATTTTGGTATGCACCGTTATTAATAGACCTTGTTCTAATTTTATTTAAATCAAGTAAAGCTTTACCATAATTTCCTAATTTTGCATAGGCCTCTGCTCTATTTAAATAAACTTCACCTAATCTTGTAATTACTGGAGAGTGCAAATGAGACTCTTCGCCTTCTCTTGAAGCTTTAACTATATAGAACATAGGATAAACACGATTTAGCTTCATAAGATTATCTATAACTCCATTATATTGTTTGCCATCTTTGTAAGTTACAGTATACAATCCCTCTTTTTCTGTTGAAGGTGTTATTTTATATTTAGTTTCTTTACCTTGTTCATGAACAGTAATTTCAATTTTACCATCATTTACAATTGGTTTATTTAAACTATAATCATAATCAACTGGAGCTTGAATGTATGTATAACCTATTTGTATATTTTCTTTATTGTATTTGTTAACAATAAATCTGAAAACTTTATTTTTTTCTACATCTTTCCTATATTGAGGTTCAATAAAATTAGCTCTAACATCTGAATATTTGTGATTAACCCAGTCATTTACTCCTGTTTCATTTAGAAGATCAATATACTTAGCACTTGCGTACATTTCACCCCAGCCCATTCCACCAATATTGGCGTACATACCACCAACACCGTAATAGTGATCATATCCAGAAAATTCAGAAGCTACCCTTTTCACTACAAAAATAGATTCGGGATTATTTTCTGGTAGAATTGTATTATAAACTTTAAATTTGCCTGTATCTAAAAGGGCATAATCTGGATTATTAATTACTTTATCTGCATATTCAATGGCTAATTGAGCATTTTGAGTATTAGGATTTGAATAGGTACCACTCATATACAAATAAACTCTTGAAAGGATTGCTTGCGCCGCTGCTTTTGATGCATACGCAGGACCTCTATTAGTTTTAAGTAATTCTTCTGCTTTTTTAAGATCTGAGATTATTTGCTCATAAGTTTTCTTTACAGTTGCTCTATCTGGCAATGTTGCGGTCTTAACATCTTCTGGTGTGCCATTTACTATTGGAACACCCAAATTTATTTCAGGGTTTTGATAATATGGGCGACCATAGGCTCTAACCAAATAAAAATACATTAATCCCCTTAGAAAGTAACATTCTCCAAGTTTGCTATCAACCTCTTCACTTTGACCTTCTTTTACTAAATTAATAATATTTGATGTTTGAGCTATCGCTTTATAACTATTGTCCCAAAATCCTTGTAAACGATAATTATTTGGAGTCCTATTATACGATATAAATTCATAAAAAGCATCAGTAGAAGCTCCCCGAATCATAATATTGTCTCCTGCATATTCTCCTGCTCGATGCATAACATCTGACCAAGGTTTTAATTGTGCATAAGCACCATTTAGAATACCATCTAAACTAGCATCTGGAGCTGATTTAATTTTTTCAGATGACATTGCAGTGTAAGGTTCTCGATCAATATCACAAGAAGCAAACACCAAACATAACGCTGATATATATACGCTTATTTTTTTCATTTTAATTTTTTTATAGGTTAAAGCTTAAGCTAATTAAAAATTTTCTTGTAGAAGGATAAACTGCAGGACCTGCTGAGGTTAAAACAGATCCTCCAGAAGCTGGAAGCTCCGGATCTACCCCAGAGTAATCAGTAATAGTAAATAAATTCTCTCCTGATAATGAAATTCTTGTATTAGGAAGTTTGTATTTACTTAAATCTAACTCATACCCCAAAGTAAGCGATCTCATTTTGAAATAATCCGCATCTTCTAAGTATCTTGATGATACTTTATTTGAATTTGACGGATTATTGTATATTGCGACCGGAT
Source organism: Ornithobacterium rhinotracheale (assembly GCF_022832975.1). NCBI lineage: Bacteria > Pseudomonadati > Bacteroidota > Flavobacteriia > Flavobacteriales > Weeksellaceae > Ornithobacterium > Ornithobacterium rhinotracheale. The sequence goes on from NZ_CP094846.1 coordinate 1,573,002, forward strand.
GAGTTGCTTTATCTCCAGCTTTTTCCCAACGAGACCATCCTTTTTGCAATTTCATTTGATTTCTATCTACATATGCTCCATCTGAATCATACTCTGTTCTTGAGTAATTATATATTTTTCCTCCCTTTGAAAAACCAAATGTCATAGTCAAATCAAATTTATCATATCTTAATGTTGTGGCAATACCTCCATAGAAATCTGGCGTAGCACTACCTAGGATTACTTGATCAGCTTCAGCGTATTTTGAAGTTTTTTCTCTGGTTTGTTTCCCATTTTGATCTTTGACAGTTTTGTACCATTGCGGAGAACCATCATCTGGGTTTACTCCTGCCCACTCTCTGATATAGTATGTATCTGCGCTATATCCAGGTTTAAGGATTCTATTAGCAGATCCTGCTATACCTATACCATCTCCAATAATAATTTGTTTTTTATCTCCATAAAGGCTTTTGATTTCATTTTTATTTTTACTGATATTAAATTTCAAATCCCATGAGAATTTATTTGTATTTACCACATTAGCATCAGCCGTAAATTCGAATCCATTATTTTCTAATTCACCTACATTTCTCCAAATACCAGTGACACCCATTAAACCAGAAATTGGCACATAATAAAGTAAATTATCTGTAAACTTATTATAATAATCAAAAGTCAAATTAATTCTTTTAAAAATACCTAAATCAAATCCGACTCCAATTGTTCTAGTTTTTTCCCAAGTTAAATCTTTATTACCAATTTGAGAAATTAAAGCTCCAGATACTTCATTATATTTCGCAGTAACTGAGTATAAATCGTATTGTGGGTACAATACATTTGGTCTATTACCGACAGTCCCTAGAGAAGTTCTCAATTTAAAAGTATCAACATGCTTAACATCAAACCATTTTTCATGATGAATGTTCCATCCAGCGCTAAGTGAATAAAAATTACCATATTTTGCATTTTCCCCAAAGTTTGAAGCTCCATCTCTTCTCAAACTTAATTGTGCCATATATCTATTATCATATGAATAGTTAAAGTTAGACAATAGGGATTGAACAGCCCACTCATTAATTTTACCAGATACTTTTTCAGGTAATGCAGTAACATTTAGCACTTCGAAACCAGGAATAAATCCTGTTCCCTGAGCCCCAACTTCGTCAGAATTAAAATCATTATACTCATACCCAACAACACCATTTAAATCATGTAATCCAAAAGATTTTTTAATTCTGAATAATTGGTTTGTATATCTTCTTGTAACATCTCCATACGCTTTATTTAATCTACCTCTGACACCTTCTCCTCCGGAAGATCTTGGATCTGTATAATAGTCTGATTTAGAATTAATAATCTTAATATTATTGATTGAGGAAAAAGTTAACCACTCTAAGAGTTTTACATCAAAATCTAAATTACCAAAACTTTCTAAACTTTCACTTTTACCTTTATTCCACTGCATATCATACACATAATTTGTTCTTGTACTATTCACCCATTTATCTGAACGATTTGGAATAACATTTCCATTCTTATCAAATGGGCTATCCCATGGAAAATTAGAATACATTGCAGTAATTGAGTGTTCTTTATTATCGGTATATCTTTTCGAAACAAAGATTGCGGGCTTTACATTCAACCATGAAACTGGAGCAAAATCTAATTTAAATCTAAAATCAAATTTATCATATTTATATCCTTTCACGGCTCCTTTTTCATTATAATAATCTGCAGAGAAAAAACCTTTCAATTTATCACTTCCTCCATTCAACGAAACATAGTAATCTTGAATAAACCCAGTTTGTGTTGCAAATTTCCACCAATCAAAATTAGCATTTCTCAATGAATCATTCCATCTTGGGAAATTAATAATATCACTATTGCTAAACGATTTGTAATACTCATAAAGCTCCGCACCATTCATGATTTCAAGATTCCCATTATTTAATTTTGTAAATCCTATTTTAGAGTTTACAAATGTTTTGATATCACCAGATTTCGCATTTTTAGTTGTAACCAAAATAACTCCATTAGCTCCTTGAGAGCCATAAATAGCAGTAGAAGCAGCATCTTTTAAAACTGTCATGGATTCAATATCACTAGGGTTTAAAGCCCCTGGATTAGAACCTACAATCACCCCATCAATAACCCATAAAGGCGCTGTGCTACCATTCACCGTTGATTTCCCTCTAATTATAACAGCTCCACGAGAACCTGGTTGACCTGACCCCGGCGCTACATAAACACCTGAAACTTTTGAGTTTAAAAGATTTTCAACATTTGGCGTGGTAGCATCCTTCAAATCTTTAGGATTGATAGTGCTTAACGACCCTGTCAAACTCTCTTTTTTTATGGAACCGTATCCTACAACTACATCTAAGTTAATCTCCTTTTCTTTCATTACGATTGTTCCTAAATCGTTCTTTGTAACATTCACAACCTTCTCAGATAAATTGTGTGGATTTACCAACCTTAACTTATCACCAATTTTTGCATTCACATCAAATTCACCTTGTGAATTTGTATAAACTTCTTCATGTTGACCACCTATTACGGTAACACCAACCCCTTCAAGTGGTCCATAATCATCCTCAACTTTACCCGTAACTTGAGCAAAGGAGAAACTACTAATCAAGAGTAACATAAAGATACTCCAATAAAACTTAATTCTCATGCTAGTTAATTTTACATAAATTTACTCGACTAATTTAAAAATTTATTTTTCAAACACCAAAAAATATTAAGATTTATTTAGATGAATTTTGTCAACAAACACCAACATCAAGCAATACACTACACTCGATGGCAAAACAAGAAAAATATAGGTAAACATCGCTTTTAGTGGCCAGCCAATTCCCATTTGGCTCTCGTGAATTTCTTTGGCTTGGGCGAGATATTTGGGTGGCACTTGTTCAAACATTTCTTCGTGTATAAAGGAATCTGTATTCACGCCCATTTTTACCAAAAGCAAATCTTTGGAAAGTTCTTCCATCCAATAAGTCATCAGCCATGTGACAAAAGCAAACACCAATAAACACGAGAAAAGTAAAATCATAAATCGAATGAATCTATTTGGTGTAGAAAGCTTAATTCCTTTATTCAAAAAATAAGGAAATACAAAGAAAAATAACACCGAAATCAAAATCGGGATTTTTAAAAACCATCTGTAAATTTCTACGCTCATAATCTTTTTTATAGTTCTCAAAATTAAATATTTAAACTTTTAAAATCAAGAATTAAACTTTAATTTACTATAAATAAGCGAAATACTCCAATTGTTGAAAAAAAAATGTGCAGTTTTTGCTATAAACATTGATAAATATAGTATTTTTACATTTCTAAATAATATTCAGAAATTAATGGGTAAAATTATAGCAATTGCAAACCAAAAAGGCGGTGTAGGAAAAACCACCACAGCCATTAATCTATCGGCAGCGGTAGGAATTTTAGAAAAAAAGACGCTTCTTATCGATGCAGATCCGCAAGCCAACGCTTCGTCGGGCTTGGGCATTGATATAGAAAATGTTGAAAAGGGAACTTATGAAGTGCTTGAACATGAGGTTTCTGCCAAAGATGCAATTGTAAAAACAGATTCTCCGAATTTGGATTTAATCCCTGCGCATGTGGATTTGGTGGCTGCCGAAATCGAATTGGTAGATACAGAAGAGCGTGAATTTATGTTGCAAAAAGCTTTGGCACCTATCAAAGACGAATACGATTACATTTTTATAGATTGTGCACCATCGCTTGGGCTTATTACTTTAAACGCCCTTACTGCGGCAGATTCTGTAATTATCCCAATCCAGTGCGAATATTTTGCATTGGAAGGTTTGGGTAAATTGCTAAACACCATCAAGCGTGTGCAGCAGTATCACAATCCATCGCTTGATATTGAGGGGCTTTTGCTCACTATGTTTGATGCGAGGCTCAGGCTCTCAAACCAAGTGGTGGAAGAGGTGCGCAGCCACTTCCCTAATATGGTTTTTGACACCATCATTCAGCGAAATGTGCGTGTGAGCGAGGCACCAAGCTTCGGCGAATCCATTATAAAGTACGATGCCGCAAGCCGTGGCGCAGAAAATTATCTACATTTAGCTCACGAATTTTTAAAAAATAACAAGGATAAAATTTAATTAATTTCATAAAATCACTCAGCATTTTATACTATGGCAAAAGAAAAAAAAAGAGCACTAGGCCGCGGACTCTCTAGCCTGCTTGTGGCACAAGATGAGAATGTAAACTCTGCTAATGATGTGGGCGCTAAGGATTTAGTAGGCAATATCGTGGAAATCGCGATAGATAAAATTGTGCCCTATGCCAATCAGCCAAGAACTTATTTTGACGAAACTGCACTTGAAGAATTAGCCCAATCTATTAGGGAAATTGGTATTATTCAGCCAATTACAGTAAGAAAAAATGGTGATAAATTTGAGCTAATCTCTGGCGAGCGCCGTTACCGCGCCTCACAATTAGCTGGGTTAGAGCAAATCCCTGCCTTTATTCGCTTGGCAGATGATGCTGTGATGCTGGAAATGGCTTTGGTAGAAAATATTCAGCGCGAGGACTTGGACGCCATAGAAGTGGCTTTAAGTTTTCAACGCTTAATCGATGAAATCAACCTTACGCAAGAAGAAATGAGCAAACGAGTGGGAAAAAACCGCTCTACGATTACCAATTATCTTCGTTTATTAAAACTAGACCCAATTATCCAGACAGGAATCCGAGATGGCATGATTTCTATGGGGCACGGAAAGGCACTTATTGGGATAGAATCTCCCGAAGAGCAACTTGAAGTTTACGAAAAAATCATTGCAAAAGCACTTTCTGTACGCCAAACGGAGCAATTAGTGAAGAGTTTAAAAAATAATGATTCGGCAGAAACTCCTAAAGAAAAAAACACTTTGCCAAATGATTTTAAGAAAACACAGAACGACTGGAGCCAAAAATGGGGCACTAAAGTGGAAATCAAACGAAACAATAAAGGCAAAGGGAAAATTATTTTAAATTTCTCGTCGGATGCTGATTTCCAACGATTAAAAGATTTGCTTCAATGAAAATAAAATTCAGCATAATTAGCTTTTTTCTGATGTTTTCGGTTTTTGCTCAAATTACCGATAACAAAGAAATTGTGCAAGATTCTATTTATATCTCTCAGCCTTTAGACAGCGTTCAAGTTTTTAAGAAAAATCCTATGAAAGCGGCGCTCTACTCTGCTGTTTTACCAGGCTTAGGGCAAATTTATAACAAACGCTACTGGAAAGCACCCATTGTTTGGGGATTAATCGGCACAGGCGTGGGAATAACCTTGTGGTATCAAAAAAGTTATCATGAATACCGCGATGCCTATATTGCAGAACTCAATGGAAAGCCGAATAAATACCACGGCATTTATACCAAAGAAGTGCTTGCCCAAGCGCAAGATTACCAAAAAAGAAATCGTGATTATGCCATTGCGCTTACCATTGTGGCATATGCGGTGAACATCCTAGACGCGACCGTGGATGCGCATCTATACGAAGTAAGAAAAGACAAAGATTTAAAAATAAAACCTGTAACTATTTATAGTCCATCCACCAACGAGCTTAAACCTGGGCTTGCTTTAAGTTTTACATTAAAATAAATAATTATGAATATAGCCATTGTAGGATACGGAAAAATGGGAAAAACCATTGAGCGTTTAGCCAAAGAAAAAGGGCATACTATTGCCGCGATTTTTGATAAAACGCCTACGCACTCAGAATTGAGAGATCACAACATTGATGTGGCAATCGAATTTTCTCATCCCGATGCTGCGTTCGAAAATTTGAATGTTTTGCTCGGTAGCAACATTCCTACCGTGTGCGGCACAACGGGTTGGCTTGGGAAACTTGACCAAATTGAGCAAAAAGTGACGCAATACAATGGTTCGTTTCTTTACGCATCAAATTTTAGCTTAGGCGTGAATTTATTTTTTGAAATCGTGCAGCAAACGGCTCAACTGATGAAAGATCAAGATTTATATGATTTAAAACTGACAGAAATTCATCATACGCAAAAAAAAGATGCTCCAAGCGGAACGGCGATTACCATTGCCGAAAAAATTATGCAAAAAACAGGTTTTGAGCATTGGTCTTTGGATAAAAAAGAAGGCAAAAAAGACATTCCGATTTATGCTTTGCGCGAACCAGAAGTACCTGGCACACATATTGTGGAGTATATTTCGGGCATCGATTCAATTGAGCTAAAACACACAGCCAATTCAAGAGATGGTTTTGCGTTGGGAGCTATAAAAGCTGCAGAATATATTTATGATAAAAAAGGGATTTTTACGATGAAAGATGTTTTAGGAATTTAAAAACTCACACATCATGTTTCAAGTCTACAAAAACAAAATTTTCAACATTGTAATTCTAATTATTGCAATTCTCACGTTTGCTATTGAAATCATTTACTTAGTTAAGGGATTTTATAACCTTGAATTTGTAAATTTTAAAATTCTTTTGATGATTGGCGTTTCAGGTGCTACCGTTGCCTCCTTTTTTGTAGACAAATTGAAATCCGAATTTTGGAGTAATTTTTTAATTACCTTAAATATTTTAGGCTTTATAGAAATATTGCTTTTTCTATTTTTCCATTCTTTCATCAATAGCATTCAATACATAGATGAAAACAATTCATTTTTAAGCCTAATTAAGCCAAATATTGCAGTTTTCATCTACAATATTTTATGGCTTGTTTTCTATTCCATTTTATTGCATTTTGCGATAAAATATTCTTCATTTTCAGTCATTAAGAGAAAAAAAGATTATGGTATTTTTGCTTTTGCTTATTTTTTAGCTTGGTTGCCCGAATTGATTAAAAATACTTATTTAAATAAGAACATTATAAATTATGATTCTTTTTGGATTAGCTTTGTTCTTTTATTCTTATTACTCTCTACAAGCTGGTTGCGCTACCGCGATAAAATCAGTTTTAAGCTATTTTTTTATTTAGGACTAGTCTTATTGTTCATTTTAAGTTTTATTTCATTTGTGAAAATAGGGTAGATTAAAATTTATTCAAAATAATTTATTACTTTTGAGAACTATTTTATAAACCAAATTATTATGTGGATTAGTACTTGGACCGGCTGGTTCATCTTTTTTATCGTAGTGCAAATCATTCACTTTCTGGGCACTTGGAAACTTTATCAAAATGCAGGAAGAAAGGCATGGGAAGCTGCTGTTCCCGTTTACAATGCGATTGTACTTTTAGACATCATCAAACGCCCAAAATGGTGGGTAATTCTTCTTTTTCTACCGATTATCTCTCCTATTATGATTATGATTTTGTGGGTAGATTTCATTCGTTCGTTTGGCAAAAGAAGTTTTGTAGAAGCACTTTTGGTCATCGTAACTTGCGGATTCTACATTTATTATCTTAACTATGTAGAAAAACCTGCCTACACAGGACCCGAAAAACGCAAAGAAACCGTAATTTCTGCCTTGCTTTTTGCGGTAATTTTAGCCACTACCATTCACACTTATTTTGTGCAACCTATGATTGTGCCTACGGGCTCCATGGAAAGCACCATTAAAATTGGCGATGCACTTTTTGTGAGCAAAAATGTCTACGGAACTCGCTTGCCGATTACGCCCGTAGCGGTGCCGTTTGCTGATTTGTTTTCAAGAAACTTATTTGTAGAAAAACTGCAATTACCATACGAGAGAATCCCAGGCTGGCAAAAAGTAAAAAAGAACGATATTGTTGTTTTCAATTTCCCGATAGATTCGGTTTTTTCTCCGATTGATAGAAAAGATAGCTATGTAAAACGATGTGTAGGAGAACCTGGCGATATCATCGAAGTCAAAGCGTCGGAATTGTTTGTAAACAATCAAAAATTTGTTCCGAAAAAAGATGCCAAAGTTCAATATGCGTACAATGTGGTTTCTAAAACGCAATTTAGTCCTAAATTATTAAAAGATCAGCTCGATCAATTGAGCTACGACCCTACGGCTTTGCAAAACCAGGCTGACTATACTGTATCGCAAGTGGAGGGTGGCTTTGCGTATCATTTCTTTGGTTTGGACGAAGAGATGTACCGACAATTGAAAAACAATCCAAATGTCATAAGCATCGAAAAGGAGATTTTGCCACAAGGCCAAGCGGATCGTGCCGTGTTCCCAAAAGGTGCTCCTTGGAACCGCGACTGGTATGGTCCCCTTCAAGTGCCTAAAAAAGGAATGACCATTGAGCTAAACCTTGAAAATCTTGGAAATTACATCGATGTGATTAAAAATTACGAAGGTAAAAACATCAAAATGCAAGGCAATCAACTCACCATTGATGGCAAACCTGCAACAAAATATACCTTTACACAGGATTATTATTTTATGATGGGTGACAACCGCGACAACTCGTTTGATTCTCGTTTCTTTGGTTTTGTTCCAGAAACGCACATCATCGGGAAGCCGTTCTTTACTTGGGCAAACTTCAACCAAATTGCGCATTTTGAGCCAAAAGATGGCTGGCGTTTTGAGCGTTGGTTTACTGTTCCAAACAACGACGAACCGAACAAAACAAGTTATCTATGGGTAGGAGCAATCATTTTAGTTATTTTCTTTGGCTGGGATTTAATCTTCAGAAAAAAGAAAGATAAAAAGAAATAGTCTCGATTATCAAACATATAAAACCCCGTTGTGTGAATCACACAACGGGGTTTTGTTTTTTTAAATTTTAGATTTAGCATTATATTTTATTGCTATTCTAACTTTAAGTTAATTCCTAATTCTTTTGTCTTTATTAAAAATTCACGATAATCTAATGAACTGATAACATGAGATTGAATAATGCTGTCACAATTTATTTTATTACAATCAACATTTTCTAAAGAGAAATCTTTTTTAATTATCCAGTAGTTTTCTTTCTTGTCTTTTATTCGTATTGTTTTGGCAATTATCCAATCATTATTAGATTTAGCCGATTCAACATATTCAGCGTAATTCCCTTTTTCATCATAATGATTTTCAAAAGTTGGTACAACATATATTCCCCCTTTGCAAGAGCTCAGGCTATATCCTGTGCAATAGATAATTACTCTATCTTCTACCCTATCTCCCTCAAAGACAGTTAAATTATCACCTAACCCATTAGACGAACAACCATTTAAAATAAAAAACAATGGTATCAAATAAACTATTACTTTTGATGGTATTTTTTTCATAAAATTGCTATCTTAATAATGGTAATAATGATGTTATTATGGGGGAACGGCCTATATTTTTTGTTAATAGCTCCTTATAAATTTACAATTATATTAAATGCCCCAAAAATCAGGGCTCTAGCTATTATTGTAAATCGTCAGCAAAAAGTTTACCAGTTTAGTATAATACTAACAAATTAAAAAAGTGGAAAGTGGAAATTGTAATTTTAAAAACAATAAAGGCTTTAATTCTTGCTCATCTAAACAAAGTTTCTAACATAAAAAAATCGCAAAAAATCATATTCTCTGCGATTTTGTAATCATATTAAATTTACCTAAAAAGGCAAATTAGTTGTATCGTAATCTGGACCTTGAGCAGACTCGTTAGGTGATTCATTTTCTGGTAGAGGATCATCATACTCATCATCATCTCCTAAATCAAACGAATCTTTTGGATCGCTCACAGGCAATTCTGCTACTTCTTGCTGCTGAGCATTCATTTTACTTTCAAATACCATAGACACAGGCTGTGTATAAAAGGCATCTTCTACCAAATCTTCGAATTTAGCTTGCTCTGCAATAAATTTGAGACGAATATTTTTTAACCCTCCATTACGGTGTTTAGCCACAATGAATTCTGCTTGGCCAGCACAAGGTGTTTGCTCTTCGTCGTCCCATGTATCAATTTTATAATATTCTGGACGATAGATAAATGACACGATATCGGCATCTTGCTCAATTGCCCCCGATTCACGCAAATCCGAAAGTTGTGGACGCTTATTGGGACGTTTTTCCACCTCACGAGAAAGCTGAGAAAGTGCAATTACTGGAACATTTAACTCCTTAGCAATCGCTTTTAAACCACGCGATATGGTGGAAATCTCTTGTTCACGGTTTCCACCCGTGCTATTTTTACTGGTCATCAATTGCAAATAGTCGATAATCACAACTTTTACATCGTGCTGCGCTACCAATCGGCGACATTTAGCCCGTAAATCAAAAATATTAAGCGCTGGAGTATCATCTATGAATAGTGGGGCTTTTTCTAATGTTTTAACCTTGGCGTATAAATGATTCCACTCTTTTTTAGTTAGTGTTCCTTTTTTTATTTTATCATTATCTAGCCCTGTTTCCCCTACTATCAAACGCGTAATCAACTGAACGCTAGGCATCTCTAGAGAAAATACTGCCACAGGCACTTTATGTTGCACCGCCATGTTTCGCGCCATGGAAAGCACAAAAGCCGTTTTCCCCATACCAGGACGAGCTGCCAAAATAATTAAATCTGAAGGGTTTAGTCCCGAGGTTAATTCATCTACTTCTCTAAAACCTGTAGGAACACCACTCAATCCTTTTTGTTCGCTTCGCTTTTCAATTTGAGCCACAGCCTCGAGCACAAGAGATTTTGCATCTTTATATTCAGAATTCAAAACTCCTTCGGTAACTTTAAAAATCTCGGTTTCTGTTTGGTCTAAAAGTTTAAAAATATCTGCGGTATCATCGTAGGCATTCTCTATGATTTGCGCTGAAATTTCAATTAATTTACGCTGAACATATTTTTCTTGAATAATGCGCGCATGGTGCTCAATGTGTGCAGAAGATGTGATTCTCTCTGTCAAGGAAACCAAGTACAAATCCCCTCCTACTGTATCAAACTTTCCATCTTTTTTTAATTGTTCTGCAACGGTAAAAATATCAATTGGCTCTGCATTGTTAAATAAAGTATAAATTGCGGCAAAAATATGCTGATGTTGCGGACGATAAAAAAATTCCTCCTCCAGAATCTCAATACTTTCATTGAGTCCTTTTTTGCTAATCATCATAGCGCCCAATACAGCCTCTTCAAGCTCCACCGCTTGGGGTGGTTTTTTAGCTCGTTTGAACTCCTCCGAGTTCATATTTATCCTTTTTGATTTAAAACGCTCTCTATTTTCTGCTTGTTCTGCCATTGTAAATGCAAAAGTAAAAAAAGCACCTTGATAAAGGTGCTAGGTATTCATTATTTTTATCAACAAAGTTATTCTTCGATTATCAACAAAATGTTTAAAAATCTCTTTTTAGCTACGATATACGCCCATGGCTAAAAATTTCTCTTGACGCATTTTGCACAACTCTTCGCCCGAATATTTAGATAATTCTTTCAACGAAGTCAAAATTTGTTTTTTGATTAAAGCAAAAGTTTCATAATAATCGTAATGTGCGCCACCAAGTGGTTCTTTAATGATGCCATCGATTAATTTTTGCTCAAGCATATCTTTGGCCGTAAGTTTCAAAGCCTCGGCTGCGGTTTCTTTATAATCCCAGCTTCTCCACAAAATTGACGAACAAGATTCTGGAGAAATTACCGAATACCAAGTGTTTTCAAGCATAAAAACTTTGTTTCCTACGCCAATTCCAAGTGCGCCTCCACTAGCCCCTTCTCCGATGACAATACAAATAATCGGAACTTTGATTCTAAACATTTCGTAAATGTTGAGCGCGATGGCTTGCCCTTGTCCTCTCTCCTCTGCTTCCAATCCTGGGTAAGCACCTGGAGTATCAATGAAAGTAACAATCGGCTTATTGAATTTTTCTGCCAATCTCATCAATCGCAACGCCTTACGATACCCATCGGGATTAGACATTCCAAAACGGCGATATTGGCGTTCCTTGGTGTTTTTTCCTTTTTGTTGCCCTATGAACATCACAGTTTGCCCATCCACATCACCAAATCCGCCCACCATGGCTTTGTCATCGGCAAAACTTCTGTCGCCGTGCAATTCTATGAAATTATCATCGGTAATGCCATAAATTAAATCCAAACTATACGGACGGTTTGGGTGTCTAGACAATTGCACCTTTTGCCAAGAAGTGAGATTTCCATAGATTTCTTTCTTTTTAGCATTGATTTTATCTTGAATTTGTCGGCAAGATTCTTTTACATCTACACCACTCTGTTCGCCCACAAGCGCACATTTTACATACTGTTCTTGCAGGTCTTTTATAGGTTCCTCAAAGGGTAAATAATCCATAATATAACATTATTTAGGTCGTGAATGTACTAAAATTTATGCGAAAATAGGAATTTTTATTCAATTATTTTTAGCCACCTACTCGTTTCACTTTCATTCCTAAGTCTTTAAGATACGCCATAATTTGGTCGCGATAATCACCTTGAATTATGATTTCCTCGTTTTTCACGCTACCTCCTACACCAAGCATTTTTTTTAAATCTTTAGCCAATTGCTTAAAGTCTTGCGCATGCCCCGTATAGCCTTTGATGATGGTGTGCGGCTTGCCGTTTCGTTTTTCAAAGTGGCAAGAAACCGTTTCATCAGGAATCCAAAGCCCTTCTTCATTTGACGCATTATCTTGTGGCGTTTCGTCGGCTACATGATCCGGAAAAAGTTTTTTTAGCTGGTCTTGTAAATCCATTCCTCTTATACTTTTATTTAAAATGTAAAGTTATGGATTTTTTGTCTGAATGGAAAATTCACCTCATTTTCCTACGGGCTGAAAGAATTTTGGGTGCCGAAAAAATAGGATAAAAAAACAATTTTAAACCTTGCCAAATGTTTAATTTCACCCATTGCATTAGCGCTTCCTTCCAAACATCAAATGTGCATTGCCCATACGATTGATTGATGTTATGCATCAAAACCAAAGATTTGATTTTTAGTTTCTTTCTTTCAAAAACAGGCGAAAAAGCACCGCTGCGTTCATCTCGACAATGATGGATTTTTAAGCTTGGCACAATGCCTACTTTTACCCCAAAATATTGCACACGCTGCACAAAATTTCGATCCTCGCCATAATGATAAAACACCTCGGAAAACAATCCGTGTGTTTTTTCCAATGCGGAAACAGCAACGAGCCACGCCGCAGCGTTTACAAAATCTATGGTATAAATCTCTTTCAGAGTCCCCAAACTCGCATCAGAAATGTAATTAGGGCATTTTTTGGCATCAATATACGCCTCAAATTTAGAATCAAACGCATCGCCTTTTTCGTTAAGATGCAAGGGGCTTAAAATGGCAAAATCAGGATATTTTTCTGCCATTTGCACCAAGTTGAAAACCGTATTTGGATAACTTTTGGTATCTTGGTTTAACAAATAAAGATAATCTGCACCGAGTTTTTTAGCATGCTCATAACCTAAATTATTGGCTCGGGCAAAACCTAAATTTTCGCCCGTTTCTATGATTTGCACTTGCGGAAATTGCCTGCGAACGATTTCTAGCGTAGCATCGGTTGAGCCATTATCTATCAATAAAATAGCCATATCAAGATGGGGCTCTCGCAAAGTCGAAAGGCAATCTACAATCCAGCGTTCGGCGTTGTAGGTAACGATGATAGAGCAAACTTTGGGTGCGGTTTTCATGATTTTTTAATTAATGTTGAAACAACGGGAATTTTGCCCAAAATCCCACGCCATCTTTCGTGCCTGATGTAGGTAATTTCCTCTGCATTCAATGCCCGCTCGTGCTTTTGGTTTAAAAATGTTTTTGTGCTGATTATAAATTCTTTAAGCGAACGATTTTTTAAGGCAGATTTAGCCGAAGAAAGCATAGCTAAAGGCAGATTTAATCCTAAATTATAAAAGTAAATGCCTAATTTTTCCGCTTTTTGCGCTTGGTATTTGTACATCGTTGGACGCAAATGTTTTACCCAAACATCGGGAAATGTCTGAGTTTGCCATTGATTTTTATACGCCAAAAGCACATCGATATTGTCCCAGCCTAGAACGGGTTTTAGTCCATTCATGGCTAAAAAACATTCTTTGCGATAGGATTTTATTGGGCCACGAATGTGTTGTTTAGATGAAATGTTTTCAAAAGTCCAATGTTGCTTTTCATTGCTAAAGTCCAAAATATCTTCATCAGAAAAATCGTTTTTGGCAATTTTTACAATGCCTGCCGCCATGCCCAAATGCGGATTTCCTTGATATGCCTCATGCAGCGTTTGCAAATAATTGGGCGGAAATATAATGTCTGCATCAAACTTACAAATTATCTCAAAATCCTGAATTTGATTGGTTTTCAATCCTGCCTCAAACGCCCGAACGACCTTTGCACCTGGTGCATGCCGCGAGGTTTTAAGGTTTAATAATGAAAAATTTTCTCGGTCTTTAATTATGTTTAAAATTTGATTTTCAGTATCATCTGTTGAGCCATCGTTCACCACCACGCAATCAAAGTTTTGATAAGTTTGTCGTGCAAGCGAATCCAAGCAATCTGCAATGTGTGCCGCCTCGTTGTGTGCAGGAATGATGATTAAAAACCTCATGAATTATAATTTTTAAATTGAATCAAAAGGTTTTTGTTAGGCAAAACATCAACATCTTTTTGGGACAAAACTTTCCATTCTTTCGTCGGCTGAATCCAGTCTTTGTTTTCCAACTGAACGGGCATTGCAAATCCATCGACACAATTTTCCCAACGATAGAAATATTGATTTTGTTCTTTTTTGATGGACAAAATGGGAATTTGTGTGGTTCGCAGGTATTGATTAAAAAATGCTTTTAAATCTAATTTTGTTTTATCCTCTATGTAGTGTTCAATCTGTGCGCCCGTTACGATTTTATGACGAAAATCTTTGTTCAAGCCACGCATCAATGCCAAAAATGCGGTATCATCGTTCATCCATTCGCGCAATGTCTGAATCATGCACGCTCCTTTATTATACATATCCACACTCCCCTCTTGATGCTCATCGTACACGCCTTGCATCGGGCGATCGTTTAAAATCTGTCGCTGATAGCCTTGCAAATATTTTTGCGCCGCCTCTTTGCCATAATAATACTCCACAAAAAGGGCTTCGGAATAAGTGGTAAACGCCTCGTGCACCCACATATCAGCGATTTGCTCGGTGGTAATATTGTTGCCAAACCACTCATGCCCAGACTCGTGAATGATGATAAAATCAAACAAATTGCCATAACCACTTCCCGAGCGATCCATGCCTCTATAGCCATTTTGGTAATCGTTTCCGTAGGCGATATTGCTCTGGTGCTCCATGCCTAAAAACGGCGTTTCGACCAATTTATAGGAATCTTCGTAAAACGGATACGCCCCAAACCAATGCTCAAAAGCTTTAAGCATCATCGGCACTTGTTTAAATTGTTTTTTAGCTTTTTCTACATTATAATCAAGCACCCAATAATTTAATTTAAGTTTCCCATTTTCGCCATGATAAATGTCCGAAAAATGTACATAATTCCCAATATTTGGCGTAATGTTATAGGCATTAATGGGATTTTTGACCTGCCAAGTGTACACGCCGTTTTCCTTTGAAATTAAATTTCCATTGGCTACCGCCACTTGTTTTTTTTCGGTTTTTACACGAATCATTGCCCCTCGGTCTGGCTCATCGCCTTGATAATCCTTGCATGGAAACCACAGGCTCGCCCCTTGGCGTTGCACCGCAACCGAAAGCCAATTTCGATTTTTTAAATCTTTGGTAAAAATCCATCCACCATCCCAGGGTGCTTGCAAGGCAATTTTGGGTTTTCCTTGAAACAAAAAACGCAATTTGATGTTTTTTTCTTGCTTTAATTTTTTAGTAGGAATAAAGTAATGATCCCCCTTATTTAAAATAGAATTTAGCGGAATTTTTTTTACTTTATTAGAGGATAGAAGCTGTTCTACTTGGGTGATTTGCATAGGTTTTTGCAAATCTATTTGTAAAAATCTTCCTTGTTTATCAAGACTTAAATCAATAACGACTTCTCCTTTTATGCTCTTATTTTCGGTATGGGTTTCTAGCTGAAGATCATAATACTTAACATCCCAAAAATCACGAAAATGATTATTTTTCCCGCGTAAGTATTTCTCTGCTAGACTAATGCTATCGCTCTGAGCCTGGGTTGCTCCAAAATTTAACCCCAATAAACAAAGAAGAATTTTTTTTCTCATGCTTACTTATTTTGTGAATTGATAAGCCAACATTTTATAGTATAATTTAGCCGCTAAAAAATCAGATGATTTTTCGTTTTCGTTTGGTGCAAGTTCCACAATATCAAAACCTACGACATTTTTTTGCTGAATTACTTTTTTCAATAATTTCAAAGTTGGATACCATGGCAATCCACCTGGCTCTGGCGTTCCTGTAGATGGACAAATCGAAGGATCAAATCCGTCTAAATCAATGGTAATGTACACAGGATTATCGCCCAAGCGATTGAATACATCTTCGATCCAATTTGGATTTTCAGCGATTTGGTGTGCAAAGAATACATTTTCTTCTTTTAAATACTGCACTTCGCTTGTGTCCATACTTCTGATTCCCACTTGCACAAGATGATGCTTTTCATTTGCCTCAAAAACAGCACAAGCATGATTGCATTTGCTACCGTGGTACTCTGGTCTCAAATCAGTGTGGGCATCTAATTGCAAAACCGTGATTTTGCCATATTTTTCTCCAAAAGCACGAATACTCCCTATCGAGATAGAATGCTCGCCCCCAAAAAGTGTTACGAATTTATCGTCGTCTAAATATTTCTTAACTCGATCGTGCACCGCATCGGTCATGGCTTCTGGCGAAGCGTCTTCAGTCACTGGCTCATCAAGGAAAATTCCATTTTTGTAGGGTTCTGATTTGGTTTCGATGTCGTAAATCTCCATGTTATCGGCTGCATCTAAAAAGGCATCTGGTCCTTTGTCTGCTCCCTTAATCCATGTACTTGTCCCGTCGTATGGAACGGGAATTAGCACTGCTTTAGCGGTTTCATATTTGCCGTATTCTTCTTCTACTCCTGCGAAAATTCTCATTTATTTTGTATTTTACTATTAAAATTCAAAAGTAAAATTTTAATCCGTATTATTAAATATTTTTTGATAGATTTTTGGCATATTACTATTATTAAAAATACCAATAAACTAACTTTTCCTTAAATTTCATTTGCTAGCCAAGATTCCGAATCGAGTTCGGAATAACACCACTTCCTACGAAATGTCACCTTAAGGTCTCAAAGATTCTGAAATGAATTCAGAACGACAATCAGGGTTTAAAGCAAGAATAACAAATATGAATAAAAATACCCAAAATTCTATATTTTTTATACCGAGCGTTTTGTGTAATTTTGTTTAATTGTATTTTTGCATTAATGGATTTTAAAATAGTTTCAAATTACAGCCCTACGGGAGATCAGCCCAGAGCGATTAAACAACTGTCTCAAGGTATTTTAAATAATGATAAATACCAAACGCTGCTTGGGGTTACAGGTTCGGGAAAAACTTTCACCATTGCCAATGTGGTGCAGGAAGTGCAACGGCCTACGCTCGTTCTGGCACATAACAAAACGCTTGCAGCTCAGCTCTATATGGAGTTTCAAGAATTTTTCCCAAACAATGCTGTGGAATATTTTGTATCCTACTACGACTACTACCAGCCAGAAGCTTACATTCCGCATTCTGGCGTGTATATAGAAAAAGATTTAAGCATCAACGACGAGATTGAAAAACTGAGGCTTAGTGCGACTTCTTCCCTACTTTCGGGACGAAGAGATATTTTGGTCGTTGCCTCGGTTTCGTGCTTATATGGTATCGGAAATCCTACAGAATTTCACAAAAATGTGATTAAAGCCGAAGTGGGATTAAAAGTTTCTAGAACACACTTTCTGCATCAATTAGTAAATGCCCTCTACTCCCGTTCTATGGTAGATTTTGGTCGAGGAAACTTCCGTATTCAGGGTGATACGGTGGAGGTTTTTCCCGCTTATGCCGATGACGGAATCCGTTTTCATTTTTATGGCGACACAATCGAAGAGATTGAATCCTTTAATGTAGAAACAGGGAAAAGAATTTCGGGATTTGATAAAATTAATATTTATCCAGCCAATATTTTTGTGACTTCGCCCGAGACCTTAAACAATGCAATAAAAAACATTCAGATAGACTTAGAAAAGCAAGTTGAATACTTTCAAGACATTGGTAAAACACTTGAAGCCAAACGCCTAAAAGAACGCACCGAATTTGATATCGAAATGATGAAAGAACTCGGTTATTGCTCGGGAATTGAAAACTATTCTCGTTATCTCGACGGCCGATTGCCTGGCACCCGCCCATTCTGCTTACTCGATTATTTTCCAGACGATTATCTTATGGTGATTGATGAATCGCATGTTACGGTGCCACAAGTGCACGCCATGTACGGGGGCGACCGAAGTAGAAAAGAAAATTTGGTGGAATACGGATTTAGGCTACCTGCCGCAATGGACAACCGCCCGCTCAAGTTTGAAGAATTTGAAGCCATCCAAAACCAAGTGATTTATGTTTCTGCAACGCCTGCAAATTATGAATTAGAAAAATCAGACGGTGTAATTGTAGAGCAAATCATTCGTCCGACGGGATTGCTCGATCCTGTGATTGAAGTGCGACCATCTCAAAATCAAATGGATGATTTGATGGAAGAAATCCAAAAACGCGCCGAAATCGATGAACGCACGCTTGTGACCACGCTCACCAAACGCATGGCGGAAGAACTTACTAAATTCTTGACACGCTACGGCGTAAGAACGCAATACATTCACTCAGATGTGGATACGCTCGATCGTGTGAAAATCATGCAAGATTTGCGCGAAGGCCTTTTTGATGTGCTCGTTGGGGTAAACCTTTTGAGAGAAGGGCTCGATTTGCCAGAAGTTTCGCTCGTGGCCATTTTAGATGCCGACAAAGAAGGATTCTTAAGAAATCACCGTTCGCTCACGCAAACCGCAGGGCGTGCCGCTCGAAATGTGAATGGAAAAGTGATTATGTATGCCGATAAAATTACGGGTAGTATGCAACAAACCATTGATGAGACCGCCCGACGCAGAGAAATTCAGATTAAATACAACAAAGACCACAACAAAACGCCACAACCGCTACACAAGAAAATCACACGCATTCAGCAAGAAGCAGAATTTGAGCAAAATCCGTATGTGCGCAAAGAAGCCAGCTTAAGACAAGTGGCTGAACAACAAGCATCTTATGGCGAAGTGGACATCGAAAAACTCATTGAAGAAAAAACGAAAACCATGGAAAAAGCAGCAAAAGATTTGGATTTTTTACAAGCCGCCAAATTGCGAGACGAAATCAACGAACTTAAAAATCAAAAAGCTTAAAATATGAAAACAAATATTGAATATTTAAACGACATAATACGCTCGTGGGAAGATTCCACTTTATATTTTTTGCCTAAAGCTTTTTTAGCACTTGTAGTTTTAATTTTATTTTATTTTTTGGCTAAAGGTGCTAAGCATCTCAGCCTTAAATTTTATGACAAAACCTTCAAAAAACATATCGAAATTGCCTATTTGATTTCATCATTAATCTATTTCTTTTTCTTAATTTCTGGCGTAATTTTAGCCCTGCAAATTTTAGGTTTAGAGAAATTTTTAACCAAAATCTTAGCTGGTGCAGGTATCGTGGGGATTATTGCAGGTTTTGCATTCAAAGATGTGGCTTCCAATCTGTTTGCAGGATTATTACTGAAAGCACAAAGTCCGTTTAAAAAAGACGATTGGGTAAACATCAACGGGACATACGGGCGCGTAACGCAAGTGGGCTGGATTACAACGAGCATTAAAACGGTGCCTGGTCAAGAAGTTTTTGTGCCCAATCAAGTGGTGTATAATAATAATTTTACCAATTATTCCACCTACGGAATGCGTCGCGTGATTTTGGAAACAGGCGTTTCGTACGGCGATGATTTGGACCTTGTAAGAAAATGTGCTCTTGAAGAAGTGCACAAAACGCAAGACGCCCTACTCGACCAGCCGATTGATATGTATTTTACCGAAATTGGAAATTCTAGTTATAATTTTCAATTAAGGTTTTGGATAAAATTTGACACCAATGACAATTATCGCCGAGCCATGAGCGATATTATTATGCGTGTAAAAAAACGATTTGAGCAAGAAAACATTTCAATTGCTTACAATGTTACTACGCTCGATTTTGGAGTAAAAGGCGGTGTAAATCTCTTTGACAAATCAATCCAAGTAAAAAGCGAATAATTTATTTAAAAATCCAAAGCATTACAGGTTTTTGGTTTTTGATGCTTTTTAAAAGGTCGTCTATATTTTGCATCAATTCATTGCAAATCACGGGACAGCCTTCGCTCACTTTGGGCGCTGGAATAGGATAAATCTCGGTAGACGGCACACCGATGTATGAGTGCAAAACGATATATCTTTTAAAAGCATTGCTATTGGTAGATTCAAGACCGTGTAGCTTGTAATGCACATGCGTACCCCAATTGCTGTAGCTACGCGCACCGATTCTATATTTTCCTTCGGACGAACAATTGCTGCCAGGCACATTGCTAAATTTCACATAGTTAGCTTTGCTATTTCCGCCCTTTCCGTGCACAGCAATTCCTTTGTAAATTACATCTTTCTTATTGAAATCATACACAAACATTCTATTTTTCCCCGAATGTTGGCTAAAATCCACCAAAATACAATAATTCGTATTTAAATCATTTTTCTTACAATAATCTAAAGCCTGCGTGGCGTAATAATCAATTCTGTTTTTTTGTGTATTTGTTAGTTTAGGACTATTGAAAAATGCAAATTTTATAATTAAACCAATCAAAAAAATGGCAAGTACAATCAGGCCGATGTGAAAAATCTTTTCTTTGTTCATAGTTAGATTTAGGTTTTATTATAAAATCTGAAATCAGAGTTTTTTTTTAGAAAAAAACAAAGAAAAGAGAATGTAAAATCCGCCCATGTAAGACCAGCGGGGGTATAGGTATGAAGCACTTTCTTTTGTCATGCAAGCATCCATCTTGAAGGACTTTACAAACTCCGACAAGACAAATTTACGAAAAAATAATTCTCACTTAAGCTAAAAATAAAATTTACACGAATTTTTATTTTGATGTAGCTTTCCTTACATTGCAACACATATTAATTGTCAAACCATTTAGTCATGTTGAAAAAAGCGTTTTTTGAGGTTTTTGACCATTTCGATTTCTTCCAAAATTTACTTATAGAACATTTGCAAATCACGCTTATTTCTGCGCTTATTTCATTGATTTTAGGACTCTCAATTGGCATTCTGATTTCAGAAAAAAGACAATTTTCAGGGTTTGTCATCTCGATTGTAAACATCGTCTACACTATTCCGTCGATTGCACTTTTAGGTTTTTTGATTTCGGTCACAGGAATTGGCAATGTTACAGCCATCATTGCGCTGAGCGTATATGGGCTACTCCCTATCGTGCGCAGTACCTATATGGGCATCACCAGCATCGATAAAAACATCATCGAAGCGAGCGAAGCGATGGGTAGTAAAAAAATCCAAACGCTTTGGCAAATTAAATTACCATTGGCTTTTCCCGTCATTTTTTCGGCCATTCGAGATATGGTAATTATGACGATTGCCTTGGCTGGGATTGCATCTTTTGTGGGGGCGGGCGGGCTCGGCGTGGCGATTTATCGCGGCATCACGACCAACAACGAAACGCTGATTTTTGCAGGAAGTGCTATGATTGCGCTTTTAGCTTTAATCATAGATTTTGTTTTAGGCTTAATCCAAAAAAGAATTGAATCTCGAAATTCTTCCCAACAAAAAAATCGTTCAAAATCGATAATTTGGGTGTTTTTAAGTTTAATTATTTTAGGTTTAGGCTTTAGTTGGTTTCATTCATTTAATCAAAAAAATATCATTCGCATCGCATCTAAACCAACCACGGAAAGCTATATTTTGGCCGAAATCATGAAAAAATACATCGAAGAGCATTCAGACTTAAAGGCCGAAATCACACACGGCGTGGGCGGCGGAACATCCAACATCCACCCTGCCCTGCTGAATGGCGAATTTGATATGTATCCTGAATACACGGGCACCGCTTGGCAAATTGTATTGAAAGAAAAAGCTCCGTACACCGACCAAGATTTTGAACAATTGAAAGAAAAATATACCCAAAATTATAATTTTTCTTGGCTTGGAATGTTTGGGTTTAATAATACTTATAGCTTGGGCGTGCGCAAAGAAATCGCTGACCGATTGGGGCTTAAAACTTTTAGTGATTTATCCCAAAATGCCCAAAATATGATTTTTGGGGCGGAATATGATTTTTTTGAACGCGAAGATGGTTTTAAAGCGCTGAGCGATGCTTATAATTTCAAGTTTAAAAAAGCAATTGATATGGACAATGGCTTAAAATACAAAGCGATGTTTAGTGGAAAAATCGATGTAATGACGGTTTTCACGACCGATGGGCAAATCTCTAATCCACAAATTGTTACGCTGACAGATGATAAGTCATTTTACCCCAAATACATGGCAGGCATTGTGGTGCGAAACGAAACACTTGAAAAATATCCTGAGCTGAAAAACTTGTTAAATCAATTCAATCATAGTATTGATGAGAAAAACATGGCTGAATTGAATAAAATGGTAGAAACGAGCCATATAAGCCCCAAAAATGCCGCAAAATACTTTTTTGAAAACCTATGGAAAAAATAATTGAATTTAGAAATATTTGTAAATCATTTGGCAAGCGTCCTGTGCTTAAAAATTTTAATTTAACGATTCACAAAGGTGATTTTCTAAGCATTGTCGGGACTTCTGGTTCGGGCAAAACGACTCTTATGAAAATGATCAATGGACTGATAAAACCAGACTCGGGAGAAGTGTTGGTCCATCAAAAAAATATTGAAAATGAAGATTTGATTAAACTCCGTAGAACCATCGGGTATGCGATTCAAGGAAATGGGCTTTTCCCGCATATGACGGTGTATGAGAATATAGGTTTTGTGCCTAAACTGGAGAAAAAATCTAAACAACAGATTGATGCCATTGTAGATAACATGCTTGCACTCGTAGGGCTACCACTGGATGTGAAAAATCGCTATCCCGAAGCACTCTCGGGCGGACAACAGCAGCGCGTGGGCATTGCGAGAGCTTATGCCAATAATCCAGATATTTTGCTTATGGATGAGCCGTTTGGTGCTGTGGATTCCATTACGCGCTATCAATTACAGCAGGATTTAAAAGAAATTCATCAAAAAACGCAATGCACAATCGTTTTTATTACGCACGATATACACGAGGCGTTCAAATTGAGTACACATATTTTGGTACTCGATCACGGGAAAATTCAACAATTTGGAAAATCTGATGAGGTGTGGGAAAATCCTAACAATGATTTTGTAAAAAAATTGATTGATATGACGCGGTAGGTTTTAGCTTAGACTTTAACAGTCTAAACCCTTGACTTTTAAGGAAATTTTACTATATTTGCAACATACATTCATCAAGAATCAAATCCTAAAAAGATTTGTACCAACCGAGAGAAAAAAATCCACGGTGGTTCAGTATGAGGGCTTTCGCCAAAATACAATGTTTATCTTCAAAAGATTTATGATTTTTCGTGAGTGTAATTTAATTAAATTTATTTTACATGAAAGAGAAAAACTACTACTCTACGCGATTTAAAGGATGCGAAGGTTTTGCGCATGCCTGGAATTTATGTCTAACTTTTAAAAATGATTCTCATGGGTGCTGTTAAAGGTTATTACAACTTTCGAGTGTATTTTGAAGATTTAGGCATTATAGCCTATCAAGTTCAATTTCAACTAGCTACGCGTGCCTACAGGGCGCTTACTGGTCAGCAACTAGGGCAACAGCCAAAGGATAAGAGGTTTAGAATTGAACACGATTATTGTCTCTACCCCAATGATTATTCTGATGAAAAAATTTTTCCTGATATGAAAAATTTGAAAAAAAATAGTTTCACGCCTTTTACAGCTGAAGTATATATTGATAAATCTGTATTTTCTAAGAAAGATAATGATGAAAAAACTTTTTCCGTAGTCTTAAACTCAAAATTAAAACACACAAAATTTGATCTTACTATGGACTTAAGTTGTGCAATTCAAGATTGTACTCTTTTAACAGGCGGAACTTTTCCGCAAGATTCACATCTTAAGCTAAATTTCTTTGGCTATTCTAGTAAAAGACCTTTAAAACAAGAGGAGTTTGAAAATGGGATTGAAACTCTTTTGTGGGGCTTGATGAACTCTTTTGGGATAAAACGATTAAGTATATTTTATAAAGAAAACTCTAGGATACTGGAGATGAAAGATTCGAATGATGATTAAATTAATAAACCACCCTAAAATTAGGGTGGTTCATTTTTAGAATTCATCGCAATACAATTGTCTTTTTCTAAATAAAATTCCGTACATTTAAGGTTCACCAAAAATCTGCTCAAAAAACTATAAAATACAGATTTTAAATATTTGAAAACTTAAATTCAACATATTTTCTAACCTTAAAAAATAAAATACTATGCAGTTTAAACTACAAATTATTAATGATTTATTATCGGAATTTGGCGAGGGCTATTGTATCGAAATGCCAACATCCAAAAGTAAGCTTGATGAAGTCTTAAACTTCCTAAAAGAAAACGATGGAAAATTCCATTTTTACGCAAATCTCGAAGAGAAAAACAAAAAATGGTTTCATGGAATCCACATTAATTTTGGAGAAAAAGAATGGGGCGAAATTGAAACGATCATGTCTAAAGTCTGCAAGATATTAGATTTGAACAGCTACTGTGCTTTAGACCACTCTCAAAGTATTGTAATAGATGCAGATAACGACTTAGTAGGTTGGGTATGTTTTGATAATTGATTTAATATCAAGACTATTCCTCTATGCACTTCTTTTTCTCATTTAACTTCAAATTTTTAATTCTGATATTTAAAATTTCAAAAGCTTTCATATATTTACGGAGTTAATGATTAAAACTTAATTCACAAAATAAGAATGGACACAATTTTCTCGCTCATCGAAGATGAAAAACAACGACAAATTAATGGTATTGAGCTTATTGCCTCAGAAAACTTTGTAAGTGATGAAGTGCTAAAGGCACTCGGCTCTGTGCTTACCAACAAATACGCCGAAGGCTATCCTGGAAAACGCTACTATGGCGGCTGCGAGGTGGTAGACAAAATCGAAACGCTTGCCATCGATAGACTTAAAGAGCTTTTTGGTGCTGCGTATGCCAATGTTCAGCCACACTCTGGTTCGCAAGCCAATGCTGCGGTATATTTAGCTTGCTTGAATAACGGAGATAAAATCATGGGGCTAGACTTGGCACATGGCGGGCACCTCACTCATGGCTCGCCTGTGAATTTCTCTGGAATCCGTTTTGAAGTTTGCTCTTACGGCCTCAACAAAGAAACGGGGCTTATCGATTACGAGCAAATGGCTGAAACGGCTCGCCGTGAAAAACCAAATTTAATCATTTGCGGTGCCTCTGCCTACTCTCGCGATATTGATTATGCTAAATTCAGAGAAGTGGCTGATGAAGTGGGGGCAATTTTAATGGCAGATATTGCGCACCCTGCAGGATTGATTGCCAAAGGTTTGCTTAACAACCCAATGCCTCATTGCCATATCGTAACCTCAACTACGCACAAAACACTTCGCGGACCTCGTGGAGGAATCATCATGATGGGAGAAGATTTTGAAAATCCGTTTGGCAAGACTTTGAAAGGCAAAACTCGCATGATGTCTGAATTACTGAATATGGCTGTTTTCCCAGGCACGCAAGGAGGGCCACTAGAGCATTGTATTGCTGCAAAAGCAGTTGCTTTTGGCGAAGCACTTACCCCAAATTTTGAACAATACGGAAAGCAAATCATCAAAAACAGCCAAGCCTTGGCTAAAGCTCTTATGGACAGAGATTACCAAATCGTTTCGGGTGGAACTGAAAATCACTGTATGCTGATTGATTTGCGCAACAAGGACATTACGGGTAAAAAAGCTGAAAATGCACTGGTGCAAGCACACATTACTTGTAATAAAAATATGGTGCCTTTTGACACGCAATCGCCATTCATTACATCGGGAATTCGTTTGGGAACTCCAGCAATCACCACTCGTGGTTTGGTAGAAAACGACATGGAAACCATCGCGGAATTGATCGATCGCGTGATTCAAAATCCTGATGACGAAAAAACTTTGCAAAATACGGCAAAAGAAGTACACGATTTAATGCACAATCGTCCGCTTTTTAATTTCTAAAATTAAAAACAAAACCAACAAAAAAAGGAAGAATTTAAAAATTCTTCCTTTTTTATTTATTCAGTTTATAGCTAAAATCTTTAGTCCTAAAAATTACGCTTTTTTTACAAATTCTGATTTCAATGCCATGGCACCGAATCCGTCGATTTTGCAATCGATATTGTGGTCGCTATCTGGATTAAGTCTTATATTTTTTACTTTAGTCCCAGCTTTTATCGGTTTGGCTGCACCTTTCACAGGCAAATCCTTTACCACCACCACGGCATCTCCGTTTTCCAGAGGATTTCCGTTGGCATCCAAAATTTGATTTTTCTTGGCTTCTTCTTCTGGATTCCATTCATAAAAACACTGTGTACACGCCATTAAATCTCCATTCTCGTAAGTGTACTCCGAATTACATTTTGGGCAAATTACTGCTTCGCTCATTCTATTTAATTTTTAATTTTTGCAAATATATCATTTTTTTGCTTGTACCCACTTAATCACCAATTCTCCAAAAAGCGTATTTGCCCATGCAAACCACTCTCGCGTGAATTTTTCTGGATTGTCTTTATGAAAGGTTTCATGGATAAAGCCCGTATTGGCATCGGTGTTTTTCAGCACTTCCAGGCATTCAAACATCTCGTTGGGGTCATCGGTTGTCATTCCTTTCATAATTAAACTCATCGGCCAAATCATGTCATAAGTTCCAATATGCGGACTGCCAATGCCTTGTGCCGCCTTTCCTACAAAAAAGTACGGATTATCGGTGCTCCAAACCAGTTTTCGGGTGTTTTTGTAAATAGGGTCATCTTTGCTCACCAAGTCTAAATAAGGCAATGCCAAAAGGCTCGGCACATTCGGGTCGTCCATGTAGGTATGGTTTCCGAAACCATCTACTTCATAGGCATAAACTTTTCCGTATTTTGGGTGATTTACAATGCCATATTGCTGAATTGCTTTTTCTACCTCATTGGCTAAATCTTTAGCTTCTTGGTCTGTTACATTATCGTGCACCACTTTGGTTAAAATCTCCGCCATTTGTCGTAGAGATTTTACAGCAAATAAATTAGACGGAATTAAAAATCCAAAAGTAGTATTATCATCCGACGGACGGAAGGTTGAATTAATCAAACCAACAGGCTTCAATGGGCGACCAAAACCTACATTGGATACCGTATCTAGCTGGCGATCGGTAACGCGCAAAAAGCTGTAAGGTCCTTTTCCATCTTCTTTGCGTTGCTGTTCTTTAAAAGTCTTGATGATTAATTTTGCCGCTTGGTGCCAATCTTTGTCAAACACGCTGGTGTCGCCCGTTTGTTTCCAATAATTATATGCCAAGCGAATCGGGTAGCACAAAGAATCTATTTCCCATTTTCTTTCGTGGATTTCAGGTTTCATGCCCGTGTCTTGCGCCCAGCGGTTATCTTTGTCGGCAAGGGCAGTTTTATTAAACCCATTGGCATACGGATCTATTAAAATACAATCGGTCTGGCGATGAATCACACCTTGGATTAATTTTTTAAGTTTTGGATCTTTTTTCACTAAACTTAAATAAGGATACACCTGTGCTGCCGAATCCCTGAGCCACATCGCCTCGATATCTCCCGTTACTACAAAAGTATCTGGCTTGCCTTTGAGTGTCCCCACGGAAACGGTAGTATCAAGCGTGTTGGGAAAACAATTCTCAAACATCCAAGCCAATTTTTCGTCTTTGATTTGTGATTTAATCTGCTTGATTAATTGTTCCACAGCGGGCGAAGTGAATTTTCTTTGGTTTAAAGGTGGGCGTTTGGTTGGGTAGCCTTTAGCCCAAGCAAAATTAGGCATAAGTGCTAATCCCGCTGCACCTATCATGGTATTTTTTATAAATGTTCTGCGACTTTGCATATTGAGTTTTAATTAATTAAAAGAAGGAAAAAATCGGTTTTTTAGATAATTTCCATATAAGAATCAACTTGTTTCTATGGTTTTTACGCACCGAAACAAGTTGAAAATCCTTTAAATTATGATTTTTATTTAATCACTTCATCGGGATAAGGGGTGAGTGTTCCATCGGGTTTTGATGGGCGTTGGGCTTTCATTTCCTTTAACGCATTGGACAATTGTTTTGCCATTTTTTTAGCGATTTCAGGTTTTTCCTTGATGATGTTGTATTTTTCGCCAATGTCTTCTTTGATGTTATACAACTCCGCAGGGCGATTATCATAGAAATAAATGAATTTGTAATCTCCTATTTTTATTCCTGTAAAGAAATTGGTTCCTGCATCTACAACGCCCCAATCGTTTGGATAGTTCCAGATGATTGGTCGTTTTTCGTTATCGGTTTTGGCACCTTTTAGTGTTGAAACAAAACTCACACCATCAATCACTTGTGATTTTCCTTTTGGTTTGGCACCCGCCATTTCTAAAATGGTAGGATAAAAATCTTCGATAATGATATTTTGGTCGGTTTTGGTATTGGGTTTCACCACGCCAGGCCATTTCACAATCATAGGCTCACGCACGCCTCCCTCATAGATAGAACCTTTGCCGCTACGCAATGGCAAATTGTGTGTTCCTTTTCCGCCCGTGCGGGTGTAGCTGGTAAGCCCACCATTGTCTGACATAAACATGATAATAGTGTTATCTGCCAAATTATTTTTTTCAAGGAAATCCATGATGTCGCCAAGCCCTTTGTCCATACCTTCTAGCAAAGTGGCATAGGCTGCCTCGGTATCATCAAGTCCTTGTGCTTTGTATTTAGCCAAGAATCTCTTGTCTGGCATAATAGGTGTGTGCACCGCATATTGAGATAAATTCAAGAAAAATGGCTTGTTTTCTGCCACCGCTTTTTTCATTTCTTTTTCAGCTTCGAGTGTCAAAGCATCAGTCAAAAAAGTATCGGTGTAGTAATAAGGTTCTAAATCTGGCACATTATACACAAATCGGTTTTTGCCTTGATCTGCATAGCAATCCTCGCCATAGTAGCTTGCTGGCTGCCCTGCACCATGTCCTGCCACATTTACATCATAGCCTAGATTTCGTGGATCGGCACCAGGCGTACTATACGCCGCAAAGTGTGCTTTCCCTACATGAATGGTTTTGTAGCCATTGTCGTGCAATACTTTAGGCAAAGTTTGTGGCACATGCACTGCATGGCGGAGCGTATCACTCATAATCATTCCGTTGATGTTCCAAATGGGCTCTTTTAAGTTATTGTTGCTGATCCGATTAGAGATATTATCCTTATACATTGTCCAATTAGTCACTCGGTGGCGAGCTGCGTTCATTCCGCTCAGAAGACTCACGCGAGAGGGAGTACTCACAGCACATGCATAAGCGTTGGTAAACATCATTCCTTCCTTGGCAAGGCGTTCCATATTAGGGGTATGGTAACGACGATTCAGTGGTGTTTGCTGTTTCCAAAATGGTAGCGAGGTGTCTTGCCACCCCATGTCATCTACCAAAAAAACAATAATATTCGGTTTTTTAGATTTATTTTTCGCATTGCTAGTTTCGGCATTTTTGGAAGTCGTACAGGCACTAAATGTCAAAACTCCAAAGGCAGCCAGTGGAAGAAGATATTTTTTCATTTCTTAAAATAATTTTGTTTTTCAAAAATCAAAGATACAAATTTTATTTAAAGGAATGGGATTTATAGATATCTGATTTTTGTTTTGTTTCCGTCTATATTTTCATCAATTGTGGACGACAAAATTCATTAATCACAATCGATGCTGCCATGGCGACATTTAAGCTTTCTGTGGAATTGCCCACTTGCGGAATGCTGATTCTCTGGGTGCAAAGTTTTTCGATTTCAGGCGAAATGCCCTTCCCCTCATTGCCTAAAACGATGATTCCTTTTTGAGCTAAATTTTGATTGTAAATATTTTTGCCATTCATAAAAGTGCCATAAATAGGATTTTTTTGTTGGGCTAAAAATTCCTTTAAATCTGTATAAAAAACACGCACACGACTGATCGACCCCATACTTGCTTGAA
Organism: Ornithobacterium rhinotracheale; assembly: GCF_022832975.1. Classification (NCBI taxonomy): domain Bacteria; kingdom Pseudomonadati; phylum Bacteroidota; class Flavobacteriia; order Flavobacteriales; family Weeksellaceae; genus Ornithobacterium; species Ornithobacterium rhinotracheale. The sequence continues at coordinate 1,603,112 of NZ_CP094846.1, forward strand.
TGGTTTTGGGATTGTAGCAATCCACCGTATCACTGTTGCAAACAATGTTTTTTATACCAAACCAATCGGCAAGGCGCAAAATCGTACCCAAATTGCCTGGATCTTGCACATTATCTAAGGCTAAAATTAGCTCATCTAAATTAGTAGGAAATTCGTTTTTTTCGCAGGCAAAAACAGCTAGAACTTTTTGTGGATTTTTGAGCGCAGAAATTTGAGATAATTCCTTTTCTGATACTATTTCGGCGTTTTTAAAATCATTTTTCAATTCTTCTAAACAATAAATTGCATTTAGCTTAAATCTACTTTTTAGAAATTCTTGCACCGATTTTATTCCTTCTACCACAAATAACTGGTGCTTATTTCGATATTTTTTTTGCTGTAAACTTTTAATTAGTTTTATTGTAGATTTAGATACCATATATTTGTATTTTTAAAAGAATAAACACGGGTTATGATTTTTAGATATTCAAAGATATTAATTTTATTGTTATTTGGCGGAATTCTCTTAAGCATTCAGTCGTGTAGTTTGACCAAAAAACTGAACGACAATGAATACTACTTGCGTTCCAACTCTTTTAAATTTGAGGGCAAAAAAGCATTTAAAAGCGATTTAGAAGATTATGTTTCGCAAAAGCCTAATGCAAGAATGTTTGGAATATTTCCGCTACAAGACTGGATGTACAACTTGGTGCCCGCTAAGTTCGATTCCACTTTTGAGGCGTATTATTCTTACAGCAGAAAGGAAAGAAATCAGCAACTTTTAGATAGCCTTTATATTAAAAATGGACTGAAAAATTATGTAGGAAAAAACAATTTTTTGTATCGCCAATTTTACAATTGGGGTGCTGAGCCTGTTATTTTAGACACTACATCCAGCTACTCCTCTGCCCGTAATTTGAAGCAAATGTTTTTTGAACGAGGCTACTTTGATGCCGAGGTAAACCCCACTTTTAAGATTGATACTTCTTCACAAAAAGCACGAGTAACCTACAATATAAAACTTAACGAGCCATCTTATATTAAGGATTATAACCAAGTAATAACCAATGAGGATTTAGAAGATCTGTACAATGAAAATATTAAAAAAACAGAAGTAAAGCAAGGGCAAAGATTTGATGTAAGAAATTTTGAATTGGAACGAGACCGATTAACCCGAATTTTCAAAAATAATGGATATTATAATTTTAATGAATTTGGAGAAGAATTAATTTTTAAAGTTGATAGTACCGATAGCAAAGATTTGGGCATTACTATGCGTATTGCAAAACCCAAAGGAGATTCAATTCAGAATTTCATCAAATACCGCTGGGGAACTATCGATATTTTTTCAAACAACAGTAGCGATAACATCAAACATATTAGAGAATACAAAGGCTACACCATTAAATCGGATGAAGAATTTCAATTCAATCCGCGCGTATTTACAGACGCAATCACTATCAAGGAAGGAGATGTTTATAGTGACAAAGCTATTGATGAAACCAGAGCTCTCATCTTTGATCGTGAGAATTTTACGCTCACCTCTATGGTACCAGAAAAAGTAGAAAAAGATTCCTTAATTAATTTTAAAATCTTCTTACAACCCAAACCTAAATACGATTTACAGCTTTCCTTTGAGGGGATGTACTCACAATTTTTAAACTTTGGAATATCTCCAGGACTTAAACTCCTCAACCGAAACATTTTTAAAGGTGGAGAAAACTTAGAATTTAATTTAAAAGGCACCGTAGGAACCGTAAACAAAGCAGGAAACGACAGTCAATTTTTTAACGCCTATGAGCTGGCTTTCAATACAGAAATGACATTTCCACGATGGCTTCTACCATTCAATACAGAAGATTTATTCCCTAAAAGCTACAATCTTAAATCATCAATTGGTTTAGGACTAAGCGGACAAAAAAACATAGGACTGGGCAGTAGAAACTACATCGCCTATATGGATTACAAATTTCAACCAGGCGTAAGCGACATTCTAATTGAGCCACTAAGCTTTCAATACATTAGAAATACCGAAAAAGATAAATACTATCGCGTTTTTACGCTAGATAATGAAATAAGAGAAAAAACATTTGACGCTTTCTTCAAATACAGCCCAGATGTAGAAAAATTATACGAAGAAAAAGAAATCAGAGAAGTTGAATTGGAACAACTCATATACTTAGATGAAAGCTTTGCTAAATCACTACCCAACAAAGGAAAAGGATACAATTTTGAAGATTATACCGATTTTAGAAATATGCTTTTCAGAAAAAGAAGCATCACACAAGATGTTTTCATTCAGCCCATCGCCGTGTCTTTACACTATAACGAAAATAAGCGAATAGATAAGAAAAACCCATGGAACATCTACACAAGAGTAGCCGTGAGTGGAGCTATTCTAAGATTGGCAGATATGATTCTAAATTTTGAAAAACAAGACAATTTCTTCGACAAGAAAACCTCACTCATCGGTGGTGTGCCTTATTCAGAATATTTGCGTTTTGATTTAGATGTGCGTAAAACATTCAATGTCACAGAAAAATCAGCCATAGCCTTACGCGGACTATTCGGTATAGCATATCCTTACGGAAATTCAAGCACCATACCCTTTAGCCGTTCTTACTTCGGTGGTGGCTCTAACGATGTTCGTGCATGGAAAGCCTACGAGCTCTCTCCTGCCCCACTACGCCCAGATGATCAAGGAACTTATGTAGATGATATGAAAATTACGATGAACGCCGAATATCGTTTCCCCGTTTCAGGTGTACTGAACGGAGCGGCTTTCATAGATGCGGGGAACATCTGGAGCGTGAAAAACATCAACGATAGAACCAGTTTTAAAATCAATCAATTTTACAAACAATTAGGTATCGGTGGCGGTTTCGGGGCCAGACTTGACTTCACTTTTGTGATTGCTCGCCTAGATTTCGCCTACAAATTGCACGATCCCGCCTACCCTGAGGGAGATAGATGGTTTAAAAACTTAAACTTACTAAAACCGAGAATTCAATTTGGCATCAATTATCCTTTCTAAAAAAAAATATAGGATAAAAACACCCAAAATCGCATTTTTTTAAAAAGTTCAAATCGGCAATAGGCGCTGCCGATTTGAACTTTTTTTCATGCCCAAAAATTTAATCCTTACATATTTAACCAAAATCAAAAAAATAATCAATCCAATAAAATTCAGCCTAAAAAACCTATAATTTTAAAAAAATCACTTTTATTTACCATATTTCTTTTGTAGATTTGTAAAGACATAAAGTGTACAATTATGCAAGAAAACGATAATATTTTAAGCCAAGAAATTTCCTTTGAAACTTTTAAAAACGAAATTTTAAACGATTATTACACCGCACGCTTGAGCCGAGAAATTAGTCTTTTAGGACGAAAAGAAGTGCTCACGGGAAAAGCCAAATTTGGAATATTTGGTGGCGGAAAAGAAGTACCACAAATTGCTTTATCCAAAGTGTTTAAAAAAGGAGATTTCCGTTCGGGCTATTATCGTGACCAGACTTTAATGCTTGCCATAGGCGAAACCACACCAGAAAATATTTTTGCACAACTCTATGCCACAACCGACGAAGAGCTGGAACCCGCTTCTGCAGGCCGCCAAATGACCTCCCACTTTGCCACACATTCCCTAAATAAGCAGGGCGAATGGAATCGATTGAGTGAACAAAAAAATTCGGTTTCAGATATCTCTCCCACCGCAGGACAAATGCCACGCTTGGTAGGACTAGGGCAAGCATCTAAATATTATAAAAATGTACCAAGTGCTGATCCCGATAAGCAATTCTCTATCAATGGGCGAGAAATCGCTTTCGGAACCATTGGCGATGCCAGCACTTCCGAAGGGCATTTCTGGGAATGCATCAACGCCGTTGGAGTTATGCAAGTACCTGTAGTGCTTTCGATTTGGGACGATGAGTATGGAATCTCTGTGAATGCAGAATTTCAGCGTACTAAATCTAATTTAAGCGAAATGCTTGAAGGCTTTAGAAAAACTGCCAACGAGCGCGGTATTGAAATCATCACTACCTCTGCCACCGACTATGCCCACATGCTTGAAAGCTATCAAAAAGCAGAAAAAATTGCAAGAGAGGAATATACACCTGTGGTGGTGCATGTGAGAAATTGTACACAGCCACAAGGACACTCCACCTCAGGTTCGCACGAACGATACAAATCACCCGAAAGATTGCAATGGGAAAAAGAAAACGATAATATCGAAAAATTAAAACAATTCATCCTTTCCTTTGAGGGTGAACAAAATGGCACTACTTTAAAAATTGCCACCGAAGAAGAAATTCAGGAATTAGACAAAAAAGCTAAAACCGATGCTCGCCAAGCACAGAAAAAAGCTTGGGCAGACCATACTGCAATCATTCAAAAATTAAAAGATGAAGCTGTAGCCTTGATTGAACAAAACATTGCACAATCAAGCAATGCCACTTTCTTGAAAAAAGAATTAGACGATTTAAACAATCAACTTTCTACTTATAAGAGAAGCGTGTTCTACACCGTGCGAAAAGCTTTACGCCTAACAGCGAAGGAGAACTATCCAGCTCGCAAGGCTCTGAGCCAATGGTATCAAAAAGCTATGGCAGAAGAATATGAGCACTACTCTACCCGATTGTATTTTGAGGATTTCAAGGATTTGCCAAAAGCCGTGAAACCAACTTATAATGAAAATCCAGAAGAGGTAGATGGGCGAATTGTTTTGCGAGATAATTTCGAAAAAATATTTGAAAAAAATCCAAAAGTTTTAGCCTTTGGAGAAGATTCAGGGAAAATCGGAGATGTGAACCAAGGGCTTGAAGGCTTGCAAGAAAAATTCGGAATCGACCGAGTGAGCGATACAGGAATTAGAGAAGCCACTATTTTAGGGCAAGGAATTGGTCTTGCTATGCGTGGGCTTCGTCCAATTGCCGAAATTCAGTATTTAGATTATGTGCTATATTGCTTGCAAGGCATGAGCGATGATTTAGCCACACTCTGCTATCGCTCCAATGCACGCCAAGTGGCTCCCGTGATTGTGAGAACACGCGGACACCGATTAGAAGGAATTTGGCACGCGGGTTCACCTATGGGGGGAATTTTAAATTTAATTAAAGGTATGTATTTCTTGGTTCCGAGAAACCTTACACAAGCTGCGGGATTCTACAATAGTTTAATGGAAGTAAAAACGCCTGCATTTGTAGTAGAAAGTTTGAACGGATACCGATTAAAAGAACCTATGCCAAACAACTTAGGCGAGTTCAAAACCCCAATCGGGGAAGTAGAAATCACCAAAGAAGGAAAAGATGTTACTATCTTGACTTATGGCTCTACTTGGAGAATTGTAACCGAAGCAGCTAAAGAATTAACCGCACTTGGCATTGATGCTGAGGTGATTGATGTTCAGTCATTAATCCCATTTGATATTTCAAAACAAGTGAATGAAAGTTTGGCTAAAACCAATCGATTGGTCGTGGTGGACGAAGATGTACCAGGTGGCGCGTCGGCATACATTTTACAACAAGTTCTAGAGCAAAATAACGGCTATTATCAATTAGACAGCAAACCGCTCACCATCACCTCCAAAGAGCACCGCCCTGCGTATGCAACAGATGGAGATTATTTCTCCAAACCATCGCTAGACGATGTTGTAGAAGGTGTATACCAACTAATGAGCGAGGCGAAACCTGATGAATATCCAGCTATCTTCAAAAAATAAATAGTTCAAAAAAATAACTCAAAATATAAATTTTGGCATAAAATTTTCATTTAAGTATATACATTAATTAATAATATTAAAAATCAAGAATTATGAAAAAATTAACCGCTTTATTAGCTTTATTAGGTTTAGGAGGATTTGCATACTATAAATACAAAATGACTCCTGAAGAGAGAGAAGAATTGAAAGACAAATTAGATTCTGCCACTAAAGACATGAAAGAAAAATTGGAATCTGCTAAGAAAGAAGCTGAAAGCTTAGCTAAAGATTTAAAAGAAAATGTAAATCAAAAACTTGAAAAAGCTAAAGATGAATTAGGAAATTTGAAAAAAGAAGCTAAAGATAATTCAAAAGACCTAATCAAGGAAGCAGAAGAAATGTATAATTAATACTTGTTTTCATATAAAATTCAAACGGCTTGGTCTTGATCGAGCCTTTTTTTTCATGTATAATTTGTAATATTTATTTATGTTCAAAAAAACAATCCCTTATATTTTAATTGGCTTAATTACATTTTCGTGTTCAAAAAAAGAAACACCACAAACTTCTGAGAGCAAAACGACTATTGCAACACCAGAATCTCCAGGAGAAAAATATGTAAAAAGCCAATGCTATGTTTGCCATCACCCTACTGCCCCTGAAGGGAATAGAGCAGCTCCTACTTTATTCGAAATCAAAAAAGCCTATCTGCAACCAGGCGTTTCGGAAGAGCAATTCATCAAAGAATTTGTAGATTTCACACATCAGCCAACGCGAGAAGCTGCAAAAATGAAAGAAGCGATTCAAAAATATGGCTTGATGCCTAATAATGGATTCAATCGTGAAGATGTAGAAGCAATTGCAAAATATATTTACGAAAATGATTTACCTAAACCCGATTGGTATCAAGAAGATAAGTAATTTTAGATGATTTTTCTCGAAAAATTTATTTTGATTTAAAAATTTATTTGTATATTTGCAAGCCTAAGGCAAGTCCTACACAACCAGCTCCTATTGAACTCCCCCAGGACGGGAACGTAGCAAGGGTAAATGGTCGTAGCGGTGTGATGTAGTAAGCTTGCCTTTTTTTATCCCTATAACTTTCCGTTTTTAGCTTTCTTTAATTCATAAATCAAAAAAATACTTTTGTAAGCCCATAAATATGACTTATTTTTGCACTTTGATTGCAAAAAATTCGTCTTATGGAAAACAGAGAAACTAAATACATTTTTGTAACCGGAGGGGTTACTTCTTCACTTGGGAAAGGAATTGTTGCCGCAAGTTTAGGGCTATTGCTCAAAGCGAGAGGCTACCGAGTTACAATTCAGAAACTCGACCCATACATCAATGTCGATCCAGGAACTCTTAATCCATACGAGCACGGAGAATGTTATGTTACCGAAGATGGTGCCGAAACAGATTTGGATTTGGGACACTATGAAAGATTCTTGAATCACCCAACTACCCAAGCCAATAATGTTACCACAGGACGCATTTACCAATCGGTGATAGAAAAAGAAAGACGCGGCGATTATTTAGGGAAAACGGTACAAATTATCCCACATATTACCAACGAAATCAAACGCAGAATCAAAATGCTCGGTAGAAACAACGAGTACGATATCATTATCACAGAAATCGGTGGTACGGTGGGAGATATTGAATCTTTGCCTTTTATCGAAGCTGTGCGCCAATTGCGTTACGATTTAGGAAAAGACAATTCTTTGATGATTCATTTAACCTTGGTGCCATATCTCGCCGCAAGTGGTGAATTAAAAACAAAACCTACTCAACACTCTGTTCGTTTCTTAATGGAAAGCGGAATACAAGCCGATATGCTTGTGTGCCGCACCGAACACGAAATTCCAAAAGAAACTTTATCAAAATTAGCTCAATTCTGTAATATTCGATTGGGTAGCGTGATAGAATGTCGTGATGCTAAAACAATTTACGATGTTCCGTTGATGCTTCACAAACAAGGTTTTGATAAAATCGCACTTGAAGGGCTAAATCTCCCTGCCGAAAACGAACCAGACCTAAAAGACTGGGAAAAATTCTTACACAATCATAAAAAACCACAACACGAAGTAGAAATTGCTCTCGTGGGTAAATATGTTTCTTTGCAAGATTCTTATAAATCAATCACAGAAGCATTTGTACACGCAGGTGCCAGAATCCAGACCAAAGTAAAAGTAAAATGGATTTACTCAGGCGACTTAACTGAGCAAAATGTAAAAGAAGTTTTGGGCGATGTAGACGGAATTTTGGTTGCTCCAGGTTTTGGAGATCGTGGACTGGAAGGTAAAATCTTGGCGTGTAAATATGCAAGAGAAAACAATGTGCCTTTATTAGGAATTTGCCTTGGAATGCAAATGATGGTCATTGAATTTGCGCGTAATGTTTTAGGTTTAAAAGATGCAGAAAGCGCAGAGACAAACCACGCAACACCAAACCCTGTAATCAGTTTGATGGATGAACAGAAAAATGTAGCCTACAAAGGTGGAACGATGCGTCTTGGAAACTGGAAATGTGACCTAAAAGACGGTAGCAAAATCAAAGAAATTTATAAAAACAACACCATTCAAGAGCGTCATCGCCATCGCTATGAATTCAATAATGAATATTATGATGAATTTGAAAAAGCAGGATTGGTGCTTAGTGGGGTAAACCCAGACACTTCGCTTGTAGAAACCGTGGAATATCCAAATCACCCATTCTATATTGGGGTACAATTCCACCCAGAATACAGAAGTACTGTGGCGTCTCCACACCCACTATTCAAAGCCTTTTTGGAGGCAAGTCTAAACTTTAAAAATCATAAGAAATAAACATTTTAATAAATGCAAGAAAGTAAATTTGACAAAAATCAGCTCATCGGTTTTGGGCTGATGGTTTTATTGCTCATCGGATATTGGTTTTTCACTAAACCTACTCCTGAGCAGATTGAAGCCGAGAAGAAAAAACGAGAATTAGCCTTAAAAGAGAAAGAACAAGCTGAACAAAATCAAAATAAAGATACTACAGCCGATTTTGAAACATCTCAACCAGCGGTAGCGCAGTCTTCTATCGCCCCGCAAACTTATAAATTGGAAAGTGATAAAGTCATTATCGAAATTTCTAATAAAGGAGCGCAGATTTCAAAAGTTGAGCTTAAAGATTTCAAGGCTTACGACGAAAAATCTGGAAAACACGACAAACCACTTTATTTAATAAATGGCGGAAATACCAATTTCGCATTACAATTCAACGATAAGCAAGGTAGAAAACTTGATTTATCTAAAAGAATGTTTACCGCCAACCAAAACGGAAATACAGTAACCCTAACTACCCAAGAAAACGGGGCAACAATCCAATACATTTATACATTAAATGGTGATTATGGTTTAGATTTCTCGATTAAATCTAATGGTTTAAGCAATTTAACCAATGATAAAACCGCGAATTTAGCCATCAATATGAACGCCCTTTCGCAAGAAAAAGGTAAATCTTGGGAAAAGCGTGTGACTGATTTTCACTATAGTTTAAACAACTTTAGCAAGGAAAGTTATACGCGTAGCGACAAAGAAATCGACGACGACAAGGTAGATTGGGTGGCGTTTAAACAGCAATTTTTCTCTACGATTTTGGAACCAAAAGTTGCTTGGGAACATGTAAAATTAAATGTAACAGACGACCCAAAAGAAGATACCGTTCACTCTAAAAAATTCGATTTTGATACTAATTTAGCGATAAACGGAGAAATAAATCAAGCCTACACTTGGTACTTTTTGCCTCTAGATTTTGATTTATTAAAGACTTATAATAAAGACTTCCAGCATATCATTCCATTTGGTTGGGGAATCTTCGGGTGGATCAACGAATGGGCGATATTGCCTACTTTTAAATTCATGGCAAGCTGGGGCCTAAAATACGGTTGGGTGATTGCTCTACTCACTATTGTAGTAAAATTAATTACATCGCCAATCATGTACAAGCAGTATAAGCAAAGTGCAATGATGCGTGTATTAAAACCCGACATGGAGGCAATCAACGAGAAATACAAAGGTCCTGAAAACCAAATGAAACGCCAACAGGAAACAATGAATCTGTACCGAACCGCTGGCGTGAACCCGCTCGCGGGATGTTTGCCAGCATTGCTACAAATTCCTATTTTCTATGCTTTGTTCAACTTCTTTCCAAATGTTATTCAGCTTAGGGGAAAAGGATTCTTATGGGCAGATGATTTAACGGCATATGATTCAATCATGCACTTGCCATTCAACATTCCATTCTATGGCGACCACGTGAGTTTGTTTGCACTATTATATGTGGTAACCATGGTGATTTACTTTAAATTCTCTGGAAACATGATGCAAACACCAAAACAAGAAGGAATGCCAGATATGCGTTTTATGATGTACATTATGCCTATCATGTTCATCTTCTTCTTGAACAGCTACGCATCAGGACTTTCATGGTACTATTTCGTATCCAACGCGATTAACATTGGATTGGTTTTATTCATCAAAAATGTAATGATAGACGATGATAAGATCCACGCAAAAATCCAAAGCAACAAGCAAAATCCTAAAAAGCGCAAGAAAAGTAAATGGCAAGAAAAACTTGACCAAGCGATGAAACAAGCGCAGGAACAACAAAGATTAAGAGATAATCAGAAATAAAAAATCTCTAAACGAAAAGGCTTCAATTATGATTGAAGCCTTTTTTATTATCCGTCAACGCACAGAGTGTATAAAAATTCCATTTTCGGCATATTTTTTAGAAAATACACCTAAATTTATTTTTTTAGACAAAAATTTTACCACCACAAATGATTGATTAAAAGTAAAATATAATTTTCATATGTTTTTTTTTACACTTAATTATTTTGTAAGTTCAAAAACATTTTATACATTTGCTAAACAATTAAGACAAACCTATGAACAACAAGTTTATGCATAAGATTTCTATTATGATGTATCACTCTAGTGGTGCAGCGATGAATTTATGCTAAAATTTGGAGATTAAAAGTCATAACATAAATTAAAATCGCTGCAACCTTAAAACTTGCAGCGATTTTTTTTGTTATGATAAAAAAACAAAACCGAAAAAAGAATAAGAAGAGACAAACCTATTAAATGAACCTAAGCCTAGTAATTAAATTTTGATTTCGCATCCCCCGATTGGGAACCTTTTGGGGGATTTAGAATCAATGAAATAAGGAAACAAACCATAACCTATATATTTTAGATGCACCGTGTCGTGAGCGATTTATTTTTGAATTAAAATTTAACCTAAACCTATAAACAAACCTTTTTGATTTCTGTATATTTCGCTACACGATACTCAGGTGCATTATTTATTACATTTATTTTTACTCTTTTTTTTATCCATAAATCTCATCAAAAAATTAATTTTTCGCTATATTTGTTTTCATGAAAAAAGCGGTAATCAGTTTGCTATACTTAGGCCTAGGGCTCTATGTTCATGCACAGAATACGGGTAAAGAGATATACAGACCAGAACAAGAAAGAATCAATAATTTAATTGACACCAAATTGGATGTTAAATTAAATTTCGAAAATCAATCGATTGATGGAAAGGAGTGGCTTACGCTTAGGCCTCACTTCTACCCTACAGATTCTCTTACGCTGGATGCCAAAAATATGTTGATTCATAAAATATCTCTCGTAAATAATAATGGAAATTCCACGCCATTACAATACGATTACGACCTTAATCAGCAAAAATTAAAAATAAAGCTAAATAAAACTTATACCCGTAATCAAACTTATAAGATTTACATTGAATATACCGCTTACCCTGAAGGGGTTCCTGGAAGAGATAAAAAGTACTATTCCAAAGATAAAGGCTTGTATTTCATCAACCCACAAGGGAAAAACTCCTACATCCCAACACAGGCATGGACTCAAGGAGAATCTACCGATAACTCTGGATGGTTCCCTACAATTGATGCCCCTAACCAAAAAACCACACAAGAAATAAGTATTACGGTTCCTAAAAATTTCGTAACACTTTCGAATGGAACGCTTACTTCTAAAATCGATAATGCTAATGGAACTCGCACCGATAATTGGCGACAAACGCAAAAGCATGCGCCTTACTTATTCTTTATCGGAGTCGGTGATTTTGCTGTTGTAGAAGATCAATGGAAAGGCCGCCCTGTAAATTATTATGTGGAGCCAGAATATAAATCTGTAGCCAAAGAAATTTTTGGTAAAACGCCTGAAATGCTGACTTTTTTCTCTGAAAAATTTGGCTACGAATATCCATGGGATAAATATTCTCAAATGGTCGTTCGTGATTTTGTAACAGGTGCCATGGAAAACACCACCGCTGTGAGCCATTCAGAAACAGCTCAACAAAAACATGGCGAATTGGTGGATAAAAATGTATGGGAAGATGTCATCGCACACGAATTGGCACATCACTGGTTTGGAGATTTAGTCACTACCGAAAGTTTTGCAAATCTCACTGTAAACGAAGGTTTTGCCAATTATAGCGAATACCTTTGGCGCGAACATAAATATGGGAAAGACTATGCCGATGAATTAAGAATTGAAGATTTAGACGATTATTATTCGGGCAATAATTTCAATAAAAATTTAGTTCGCTTTAATTACAAAAAAGTAGGCGACATGTTCGATAGAGTAACCTACAACAAGGGAGGATACATTCTTCACATGCTCAGAAGCTACCTTGGTGATGATGCATTTTTTCAATCTATAAAGTACTACTTGCACCATCATGAGTTTCAAAAAGCAGAAGCACAACAATTGCGCTTAGCCTTTGAACATGTTACAGGAAAGGATTTAAACTGGTTTTTCAATCAGTGGTTTTATGGACACGGGCATCCAAAGATTAATGCCATCACCGAATATAAACCCAACGAAGTCGTTGTAAATTTAAAACAAACACAATCTCCACTATTTGAGTTTCCTCTTGCGATTGATGTATACGAAAATGGCAAAAGAACTCGCCACAACGTTTGGGTAAAAAAAGAGCCACTCAACACTTTTAAATTCAACACACAAGGAAAAGCACAATTGGTGGTGGTAGATGGAATCAATGATATTGTGGCTGAGTTTAATGAAGAGAAAACTGTGGATTTATACGCTCAGCAATATTTACTGTGCAAAGATGAATTATCATCAAGAATGCAAGCTATTAAAAAATTGGCATACAATCAGTTGATAAGTAAAAACGCACTTTCTACATTGATTACTGCAATGAAAGATCCGTCTGCTGGTATCAGAAAATTAGCCATAGAATCGCTTGATGTTACCGATTCTGTGGTGCAAGAGCAAGCGGAAGAAGCACTGGCTAAAATTGCTGAAAGCGATCCAAAAACGCTAGTTCGTGCCGAAGCTTTAAAGAAATTAGCTCAAATAGACAAAGACAAAAAGTATTTGAATTTATTTAAAAATGCTTTAAAATCAGAATCTTTTGCGGTGAAAGGTGCTGCAATTGATTATTTAAGTCAAAATGCACCAGAGGAATTAGACAATCAATCAGAAGATTTAGATATAAAACTAGCCGTAAACTCTCCGAGATTGTTGGAAAAATTAATTCCACAATGGCGACAAGAAAATAAAATCAATTATTTTCCCGAGTTAAATGAAATGGCCGCTCTCTATGCACTCATCCCATACATAAAACCTGAGTATACTAAGGCCTCTCAAATGGCTTTTGACTGGATTCTCTCTACCAACGATTTAGCTTCTACCCAAGCGATTGCCAAAGTATATAGCAACTATTATAAATTTATGAAAGAGAACCAAAAAGAGGCAATTCCTTTCTTGCGTGCAATGGCAAACAATGCACTTGAGCTTAAACAAAAAACTTATCAACAATATCCAAACGATGATTTGAAAAAGCAAATAGAAGTTTTGGAAGAAGTAATCAATGAAATTAAAGATTAAAAAATAACTTAGTGTAAAAACAAAAAGCCCGTTCAATTTGATTTGAACGGGCTTTTTAAGTAGTAATAAAAATGAGCATTATTCAGCAAATTCTTCTAGCATATCCAAACTTGGCACAAAAAATAAAGTTCCCGTGACTGGCGTACTGAAATCTAAAATTCTATCATAATTCCCCTCTGGCTCTCCGATGAACATATGCTTTAACATATGCTCTGTCGTAGAAAATGTACTTGCATAAGCTAAGAAATAAGTTCCCACTTCTTGTGTAGATGGATTCCCAAAAGGCATATTTTCGCGAATGATTTTTAACTCCTCTCCATTCTCATCTTCGATATTAGTGAGGGCAATGTGCGAGTTGTCTGGCTTTACATCATCGCTCATTTCCACATCATTTTGTTTGCTTCGCCCGATTACTTTTTCTTGTTCCTCGATGCTTAAATCATTCCAAGCAAACATGTTGTGCAAGTATTTTTGTGCAAAAAGATAACTTCCGCCCGTATACATTGGATCCTCCTCTCCCACAACGCCAAAACGCACACGATCCTCTCCTTTTGGATTTTCGGTTCCGTCTACAAAACCAAGAATCGATCGCCCATCCCAGTATTTAAACCCTTCGATATTTACTATGCAATCTGCCACAGGCTTCAACACCTTAGCAATCTCGGTTGCCATGTCATAACACAAACTTTTTTCTCTAGCTCTGATGTGAAAATGCAAATCCCCTGGCGTAGAAACTGCCGTATATTTCGCTCCCTTGATTTCTACAAAATCTTTTAACTCTTTAGGCAGAGGCTCGGGCAAATTTAGCTTTTTCCACGCTTGGTAGCCAATGCCCAAAACTATACTTGCTTGATCATTTGGAAAACGCACAGCAGCCGTATTATTTAGATTAATGACCAATGCACAAAGCTCCTTAAACACAGAAACATAATCGGTGTTTTCTCTCAACATCCAGACAGAGAAAATAGTGTTATTATTCGGGTAATCCGTTACATTTTGATACTTTTTACACATACATTTTGATTTTTAGATTATACAAAAATACTAATTCGGGCTATTTTTAAGGTTGATTTTCAGTTTTTTTTCATTACCAAAAGTCTAATTTTTTATGATTTAAAATAAGAAAAAAACATGGCTAAAATCAGTGCTCTACTCCAAACAAAAACAAAAATTATCTTTTTAAATTCATTAAAGTTTTGTAAACTTGCAGGATAATTCGATTTTTTATGAAAAAAATATTTTTAGCACTATCTGTAGCAGCAGTGTTTGTTGCTTGTAAAAATAACGACAGCAAAGTAAATTCTGAAGTTAGTCAAGAAGGTTTAGATGCGTCTTATGCTTTTGGTATGACATTGGCAGAGCAATTAGAAGGCTTCAAAAACAATCCTGCAAACAAAGACTCAATCAATTACAGCGAAGTTGAAAAAGGAGTGAAAGACTACTTTAACAACGAAGAAAAAATGAGTTCTTATGCATACGGAATTAATATTGCAAAACAAATCAATGGTGTTTTAGAAAACGAAATGCTTAAAGATGGTTTAAGCCGAGATGAAATCATCAAAGGTTTTAGCGATTATTTAAATAAGAAAGAAACTAGAATCAAAAAAGATTCTGTGGAAATCGTGATGAATAGCTATGCCAACAATCAGCAGAAAAAAATGCAACTAGAGCAAGCTAAAGAAGCAAAAGAAAACAAAGAAAAAGGTAAAGAATTTATCGCTGAAAAGACTAAAGACCCAGCAGTGAAGACTACGCAATCTGGCTTGGCTTACAAAGTGTTGAACGAAGGTTCTGGCGATAATGTGAAAATTGGAGATCATGTAAAAATCAAATACACAGGAAAAACCATCGACGGAAAAGTATTTGATAGCTCTGAGCAAAACCAACCAGAAGGAATTGATTTCCTTTTGCAAGACGGTGCCCTTATCCCTGGATGGGTAGAAGGTTTACAGCTTATGAAAGTAGGTTCTAAATACGAATTCTATATTCCAGCAGAATTAGCTTATGGCGACTCGAAAGCTGGCGAAGACATCGCACCAGGTTCTACTTTGATTTTTGATGTTGAAGTAGTGAGCAAAGACACCCCAAAAAAGTAAAAAGAAGATTTGATTTCTTAAATAAAAAACCTAAAGGCAAAGAATTTAATCTTTGCCTTTGAACGCCTTATTTTTCATGCAAAAAAATGTATATTAGCATTATGAAAAAAATCTTAATTGTATTTGGAACGCGCCCTGAAGCCATCAAAATGGCTCCGCTCGTAAAAGGCTTTCAAAATGATACGCAAAATTTTGAAACCCGAGTGTGCGTTACAGCACAACACCGAGAAATGCTCGACCAAGTGCTAGATTTTTTCCAAATTACACCTAATTATGATTTAAATTTAATGCGACTAGAGCAAAATCTAAATCAACTTACGGCAGAAATTTTAATTCAGCTAAAATCGGTTTTAGATGATTTTCAGCCCGATTTTGTTTTTGTGCACGGTGACACCACCACGAGCATGGCGGCAGCATTAGCAAGTTTTTATCAGCAAATCACCGTGTGCCACATCGAAGCAGGATTGCGCACTTATAATTTAGCTTCTCCTTTCCCCGAGGAGATGAATCGCCAAATAACGGCTCGCATGGCTCAATATCATTTTGCACCCACGAAACGCGCTAAACAAAATTTAATCAACGAAGGAATAACAGAAAAAAATATCATCGTTACGGGCAACACCGTTATAGATGCTTTGATGCAATCGGTAGAGAAAATTAAACAAAATCCTAGTATCGTTCATCAAGATTTAATTGATAAAATTAAAAATCAAGAAATAATTTTAATCACGGGACATCGCCGAGAGAATCACGGCACAGGCATTCAAAACATTTGTCAAGCCATTCTTGCTTTGGCTCAAAAATATCCCGAAAAGCGATTTATTTATCCCGTGCATTTAAATCCCAAAATCAAAGAACCTGTTCAGGAACTTTTGGGCAATACAGAAAATATTTTACTAGTTCCACCACTCGCCTATCAAGATTTTATTTGGCTGATGAATCAATCCAAAATCATAATTACCGATAGCGGAGGCATTCAAGAAGAAGCACCGAGTTTAGGCAAGCCCGTTTTGGTAACACGAAACACCACCGAGCGTCCCGAAGCACTAGAACACGGAACAGTGATTCTAGTAGGTACCGATACGCAAAAAATAATTGATGAAACTTCTCGATTGCTCGACAATTCAGCATTTTATGCACAAATGAGCAATTTGCACAACCCTTATGGCGATGGCAAAGCCTGCGAAAAAATTATTAACTTTACAGAAAATTTAAACCAATGAAGGCTGATGTTGTAATTATGGGTTTAGGCTATATTGGATTGCCCACCGCCGCTATTTTAGCCAATAAAGGACTGAATGTGTGGGGCGTAGATATTAATGATGATGTGGTGCAAACCATCAATCGTGGGGAAATTCATATTTTTGAACCAGATTTAAAGGAACTTGTGGCAGAGGCTGTGCAAAGCCAAAAATTACAAGCTAGTACAAAGATCATTCAAGCCAAAACCTATTTAGTTGTGGTACCTACGCCATTTAAGGAAAACCACCAGCCCGATACTTCGTTTGTAGAGAAAGCGATAGAAAACATTACGCCACATTTGCAACCAGAAGATTTAATCATCATTGAATCGACTTCGCCCATTGGTACGACCGAACGAATGCAAAATTTAGTTTTTAGCCTTCGCCCAGAATTAAAAAATCAAATCAATTTTGCGTATTGCCCCGAGCGTGTGTTGCCTGGTAATATTTTGCACGAATTGATTTACAACGATCGTGTGATTGGCGGCACTACAGAGAAAGCAACCGAAAAAGCCATACAATTTTACACGCAATTTGTGCAAGGAGAATTGCACGCAACCAATGCCAAAACTGCCGAAATGTGCAAACTCACCGAAAACTCCTCACGCGATGTGCAAATCGCATTTGCCAACGAGCTTTCATTGATTTGTGAAAAGGCAGACATCGATGTTTGGGAACTCATTCAACTAGCCAACAAGCACCCACGCGTGAATATCCTAAACCCTGGATGTGGCGTGGGCGGCCATTGCATTGCGGTGGATCCTTACTTTATTTTGTCAAACTTCCCGATGGAATCTCAATTAATCGGCAAAGCACGAGAAATCAATAATTATAAATCCTTTTGGTGTGCCGAACAAATCAAAAAAGCAAGGAAAGATTTTGAGATAAAAAACGGAAAATCTCCCGCCATTGCACTTTTGGGTTTAGCCTTTAAACCCAATATTGATGATTTGCGAGAATCTCCTGCCAAATATATTGTGCAAAAAGTTTTGCAAGACGCACAAGACGAGGATTACTACATTGTAGAACCCAACATTGCCTCTCACAAAATATTTAAACTTACGCCGTATCAAGAAGCCATAGAAAAAGCAGATATTATCGCTATTTTGATAGCACATGATGAGTTTAAAAATTTAGACTTAAAAGATAAAATCGTTCTTGATTTTTGTGGCGTTCAATCTAAAAAGCATTAAAAAAATGAAAACACTTTTATATTTACATGGGCTTAATTCTTGCTTGCACGACGATCGCAGAGAAACACTGCAAAACTATGACATAGAGATACTTGCCCCATCTATCGACTATGAAGGAAAACATGATTTATTAGATATTTTTGTAGAAAAATATAAATCAATGGATCTAATTGTGGGATCAAGTGCGGGCGGATTGCTCGGTTATTATTTATCGGGAATTTTGCAAATTCCTGCAATTTTATTTAATCCAGCCTTGCCTTTTGCCAAAAATTACATCAATTTACCAAAACTTGCCCCAAGAGAAAAATTCTTGCAAGTCGTGATTGGAGCACAAGACAAAGTAGTGCCACCTCTAGAGACTTTTAAAATTTTAAATTCAGATGACTTAAAAAATGCTTCAATGGAAATTCATTGGCACAACCAAATGGAACACAGCCTGCCTATTGATATTTTCACCGAAGAAATAGCCTATTTTTTCAATAAAATTTTTAGACAAAACAACTTTAAATGAAAACAATAAAAAAAACAATTTTTGCCGTATTTTTAATGTGCTTTAGCTTGATTAAAGCACAAAATATCCCAACTCCAAAACCCAATCAACTTGATTTTTTAAATGCTGAATTAGGAGTGGTTTTCCATTATGATTTACATGTTTTTGATAATGAAAAATATGGACAAGGAGGAAACAGAATCACACCTATTCCAGACTATAATATATTTAATCCTAAACATTTAGATACCGATCAATGGATTGCTGCCGCCAAAGCTATGGGAGCTAAATTTGCTATCCTTACGGCAACACACGAAACGGGATTCGCCCTCTACCAAAGCGATGTAAACCCGTATTGTATGAAGGCTTTGAAATTTCAAGACGGGAAAGGAGATATTGTGCGAGATTTTGTAAATTCTTGTAGAAAATATGGAATAAAACCAGGAATTTATATTGGAATCCGTTGGAATTCATTTTTAGGCATTCACAATTTCAAAGCAGAAGGTGGCGGAGAATTTGCTAAAAGAAGACAAAAATGGTACAAAAAAATGTGCGAGGGCATGACTCACGAACTCACCTCTCGCTATGGCGATTTATTTGCCGTTTGGTTTGATGGAGGTGCCGATGATCCAAGAGATTTAGGACCCGATGTAGAGCCAATTGTAAGCAAAAATAATCCGAATTGCCTTTTTTATCACAATGTAGACCGCGCCGATTTCCGATGGGGTGGCTCGGAATCTGGCACAGTGGGCTATCCTAATTATTCAAGTTTTCCTACGCCATTTTCTCATAACAAAAACAACGACACTCAAAAAGCCTATCAATCTCTGTTAAAACACGGAGACCCAAACGGAAAATATTTTGTTCCCGCTATGGCAGACTCTCCGCTTAGAGGCTACAATGGGCGACACGAGTGGTTTTGGGAGCCAGGTGACGAAGAGGCAGTGTACCCACTCGCCCACTTGATGGATATGTATGAAAAATCGGTTGGGAGAAACTCTACACTGATTTTAGGACTCACACCTAATCCAGACGGGCTGCTTGATGATGGTGATGTAAAGCGTTTAAGAGAGTTTGGGGAAGCCATTCAGCAAGCGTATGGGAATCCTATCGCCACACAAAAAGGAACGGGCAAAACGCTTTCAATCCGATTGAAAAATCCTGAAAAAATCCAAAAAATCATTATTCAAGAAGATATAGCTAAAGGAGAAAGAATCAGAGAATTTATAATCGAAGCCAAAATCAAAAATCGCTGGGTGAAAATTGCCGAAGGTGAATCCGTGGGACATAAAAGAATCATCAAATTACCTAAAACTTACTTAGTTAAGGATGTAAGATTAAAGGTTACAAAATCTGTCGCCCCTCCTGTTATTTCAAACTTTAGCCTCTTTTTATAACAAAAAACACCCTATGCAAAAAGTACTCTTAATCACCTATTATTGGCCTCCTTCTGGCGGTGCTGGCGTGCAACGGTGGCTGAAAATGAGTAAATTTTTAGCCAAAAATTATTCGCTCAGTGTGCTTATTCCACAAGGGGCCGCCTACCCGATTTTAGACGAAACTTTGCAAAAAGATGTCGCACCCAATATTGAAGTCATCACAACACCGATTTGGGAACCGTATGCTTTAGCCCAAAAAATAAATCCTAAAAACAAGCAATATCAAAAAGGACAAATCGAACCGAGCAAAAAACAATCTTTTTTATCTAAAATTTCTTTGTGGATTAGAGCTAATTTATTCATTCCAGACACACGCATTTTTTGGAAAAATTCGGCAGTGAAAGAATGTTTAAAAAAGCTGAATTTAAACGATTTTGATGCAATCATCAGCACAGGGCCACCGCATACTTGCCATTTAATTGCCCTTGAATTAAAACAGAAATTTCCGCATTTAAAATGGCTGGCAGATTTCCGCGATCCATGGACAGATATTGATTATTTTGGCAAACTCCCACTAACTCGTTGGGCATTGAAAAAACACAAAAAATTAGAAAAAGAAGTAATTTCTAAAGCCGATATTGTAACCACCGTTTCGCCCACTTGGGCAAATGATTTAGCACAAATCGGAGGCAGAAATGTAGAGGTAGTTTTTAATGCTTACGATGAATCTGATCTTAAAAGTATCGGTTTAATTAAATTAAATAAAAAACTAACTATTAATTATTTAGGCTCTTTAAATCACGACAGAAGTCCGTCGGTTTTGTGGCAACTTTTAGACCAAAAATGCCAAGAAAACGAATTTTGCCAACAATTTAATTTAAACCTAATTGGCAACATTGCCAGCGAAGTAAAAGAAGAAATTTTAGCTTTAAAAAACTTGGCACAATGCACACAATTCGTTCCCTATTTGTCGCACGACAAAGCCATACAAGAAATGTGCAAAAGCCATGTTTTGCTCCTGCTCATCAACGACACCGAAAACCAAAAAGGAATCATTCCTGGGAAATTTTTTGAATATCTAGCGACGGGCAGAGAGATTTTATGTTTGGGCGATCCCGACAGCGATTTGGCGACACTCTTACGCCAAACCAAAGCGGGCGAAATTTTTAAACGAAATGATGCTGAAAGTTTAAATCATTATCTTGATGATTTATACCAAAAGTTCAAAGAAAATCAATTAGATTTGTGGGATAATTATGCTAGCATTCAAGATTTTTCGCGCAGAAAATCTGCCGAAAAAATCATGAATTTACTAAACACGAAAAGATGAAAAATATATTTTTATTATTTAGCCTCTGCACCCTTTGCAGTTGCTACATTTATAGACCAAGCGATTCAAGAGAGGCTCAAACATCTATCGAAAAACAAATTGAGCCACAACATAGATACAAAATAATAAGCGATGGAGTTTCATACAAAATAAAAGCCATTGCATGGGAAGGTGATTCCTTAAAAACTGAAACAATCGGATTCAAGAAAAAGACTTTAAAATTCAATAAAAATCAAATTAGCTCGGTAGAAAATCGTGTATTTTCTCGTGGGCGTAGCGATGCACTTACCTTTACAAGTTACGCTTTGATGGGCGGATTTATTTATTTTTTAACTAGATAAAATGAGAGAAGATTTTTTTAAATACCAAGCACAAACCACTGCGTTTGCTTCTGGCGTTGAAGTTTCGCACGCCAAGGGAAATTATATTTTTGGCACAGATGGCAAGGCTTATTTAGATTTTGAAGCGGGCGTATCTGCCAACACCTTAGGACATGGCAACGAGCGAATCAATCAGGCAATTATAGACCAAGTAAACAAGCACTTGCATGTGATGGTGTATGGCGAATATGCACAAGAAAAGCCCGTGGCACTCTGCAAGCTTTTGGCTGAAACACTACCCGATCCACTCGAAGTGACTTATCTTGTAAACTCGGGTGCCGAGGCGATTGATGCCAGCTTAAAATTGGCTAAACGCGTAACGGGCAGACAAGAAATTATTTCGGCAAAAATGGCGTATCACGGAAACACGCACGGAGCGTTGAGCGTGAGCGGAAACGAAGATTTTAAACGAGCATTCCGTCCGTTGTTGCCCGATGTGCATTTTATTCAGTTTAATAACGAAGAAGACATTCAGCGTATTACAGAAAAAACAGCGGGTGTAATTTTAGAAACCATTCAAGGTGCGGCAGGCTTTATTCAGCCACACAACGGCTGGCTAAAGCGTGTGAAACAACGCTGCGAAGAAGTAGGTGCTCTTTTGATTTTAGACGAAATTCAACCAGGCTTTGGACGCACAGGCAAGTGGTTTGCCTTTGAACATTATGGTGTGGTACCCGATATTTTGGTTTTAGGAAAAGGCATGGCGGGTGGCTTGCCGATTGGTGCTTTTGTGGCTTCTGCCGCACACATGAAAAAACTCCAAGCCAATCCTAAATTAGGGCATATCACAACTTTTGGCGGAAACCCCGTTGTGGCAGCAGCGGCATTGGCTACCATGCAAGAACTGCATGAAGGCTCATATATTCAAGACATTCAGGCAAAAGAAGATTTGTTTAGAAAATTGCTGGTGCACCCTGCCATTAAATCATTTCCAGGCAAAGGGCTGATGCTCGCTCTCGAGCTCGAAAACGAACAAATCGTGCAGAAAGTTTCGGCTTTGGCGATGAAAAAAGGATTAATTCTGTTTTGGCTTCTGTACGAGACTCAATTCCTGCGTATTACACCACCACTCACGATTAGCATGGAGGAAATCGAAAAAGGCTGCCAAATCATTTTGGAATGTCTAAATGAAGTAACAATATAATATCAAAAAGACTTAAAATACTTATTTTTAAGTCTTTTTTTTATAAATACGCCTTAATAGATTGCATATAATTCAACTGAAAAACAAATAATTAAAATAAAAATAAAATATAGTTCTTCCCCCATAAGGTTAAAAACCCTAAATTCATAAAGAATACAATCAACTTTTTTCGTGAGATTTAAAATTTGCTATAGTTTTGCGGGCTTGTTTAAAAAAATACATATATGAAAAGTCTTAAATACACAGCAATTATTTCATTTAACTTATTTTTCTCACTATCATTTGCTCAAGTGGGAATCAATACTACCGCCCCTAAAGCTACGGTAGAAATTCAAACTTCTAAAAAAGAAAATGGCATAGAAGGAGTTTTAATTCCCCGAGTAACTACCCAAAGGGCTGAAACGATGGGCGAAGAAGTTCCAGAGTCTACTTTGGTATATATCACAGATGGTGTAACTGGAAACAACACAGCCTCTCAAATTCAAGGAAAAGGTTTTTACTACTTTGATACTTCTACCAAAAAATGGACAAAAATAGGGGGCAGCGCTAGCACCAGTAACGAAGTTACCTTATATTCAGGAGATGGAGTTTTACCTACCAATCGCGTTGTGAAAATGAATGGAAACAACCTATCTTTTGAAGGAAATGGAAATGTGGGGATAGGAACCTCTACTCCTACTGAAAAATTAGAGATTTCTGAAGGCAATGTGAAAATAAAAGATTTGTATTCCTCCACAGCAACAAGTGAAGAAACTATAAAGCCTGTTGCCGTAAAAGAAGATGGAACATTAACTACAGCTCCAGAAACTCCACAAACCATTTTAGGCTTATTCGAAGCAAATACCCTTTACACCTTACAAGTAAGTGCAAAAAATTTCTTTCCAATAATAACACATTTTGAGCACGAAGGTGGTATTATGGGGTATGATTTTAGTATTAGAGATGGTATTTGGCATTTGGCAATATTGCCCGCAAACGGATTACGTGTAGGCGCGCAAAAAGCATATGTAGGAATTTCATTTATCAATCGATAGAATGTTGAGATAATAAAACTTTTAAGGGCATTTTGGGAGTGCTTGGACGAAACAACAAAATAAAATCATAAGGCTTAAAATTGATATTTTAAGCCTTTTTTTTTCAATAATTTATTTCATTCACTTAGTACTCAGTTTTATACTCATCAGTAAAAAATTATGAAAACAAAAAACCATTGAAAATCATAATTTTCAATGGTTTTGCTATGTAGCGAGGAGCAGAATCGAACTGCCGACCTCCGGGTTATGAATCCGACGCTCTAACCAACTGAGCTACCTCGCCGTTCAAAAGGAATGCAAATATAATAACTTATTTTTTTATCTCACAAATATTTTTGTAGCTTTTTTATTTCTTAATTCATACTTATTTGATTTTCAATTTCATTTAGATTAAAATTTATTAGTTTTTAAACATCATTTCTTAAGCTATTAAATTCTCTTAAATTCAAGGTTAGCCCTTTGATTTAATGTATATTTGCGAATATTGTAAAAAAAACAATCCCTATGTGGAATAAAATTGCTTCGTTTATTCTGAGAAATAGAGCTTATATTCTTATTTCTCTCGTGATATATTTAGTCGCCATGGTGTTTATTTCTATGACTTATGGCGTAAAATTCTCCACCACAAGTGCTCAGCTCCTACCTTCATCAGACCCTGCCATGGTAAATCTACGCGATTTCCAGCAAACTTTTGGAAACGAGAGCAATGTGGTCGTCATCGGGTATGATGATGAAAAAATGCACGAAAAACCGAATTATGATGCCTTTAAACAATTGCAACAAAAAATTGCTACACTCAATGGTGTGAAATCGGTTTTCTCGATGGAAGATGCAATAAAACTCATTCGTGATACGGTGAATGGTGGTTTCAAAACTGAAAAAATCATCTCTGCAAATGAGAATTATAATGAAGAAATTAAACAATTAGAGAATTTCCCGTTTTATGATGGGATTTTGTACAATACAAAAAACAATGCCAAAGAAATTTTGGTGTACATCGACGATCAAATCATGAACTCGCCCGAGCGAGCCAAGGAAACTTTGCAAATCAACGATTGGGTAGAAGAATTTGAAGAACAAACGCAGATTCCGCTCTATTTATCGGGCATGCCTGTCATAAGAACTATGAATTCCCAAGCGGTAAAAAGCGAATCTTTTACTTTCATTGGGGCTTCTTTACTCGTGACATGTTTGCTATTTTTGTATTTCTATCGTTCGCTCAGAAACACGCTCATTGCTGTTGCCGTAGTGGCATGTGCAGTAATGTCATGTTTTGCACTTATGGCATTTTTGGGCTACGATATTACGATTCTTACGGCGCTTGTTCCGCCATTGCTGATTGTGATTGGAATCCCAAACTGCATCTATCTCATCAATAAATACCAAAAAGAATATGTGGTGCATAAAAACAAAATTAAAGCACTACACCGCATGATTGTGCATGTGGGGAATGCGGCAATCCTTACCAATCTTACTACGGCGTTTGGGTTCTTTACTTTCCTGTTTACCGATAGCAAAACTTTGCAGGAATTTGGGATTGTATCTTCATTAAACATTGTAGGAATTTTCTTTTTATCTTTCTTGATTGTGCCTACACTTTTAAGCTATTTTCCAGAGCCAAAAGAAAAAGAACTTTCGCATTTATCATTCAATTGGACCAACAAAGTTTTTGTTTTTATTGAAAATATTATTGCTCATCATCGCAAAAAAGTCTACATCACCGTTGCAGCACTTTTGGCGCTATCGTTCCTTGGAATTTCGTTGATGAAAAGTAGCGGAAACATTTTAGATGATATGTCTAAAAACACCGATTTTTACAAAGAAATTAGCTTTTTTGACAAAGAATTTGGGGGTGTTTTACCGCTTGAAATCGTTGTAGACACCAAGCGTCCCAACGGCGTTACTTCTATCAACAATTTACAAAAACTTGACCAATTTAGCGAATATATCGATAGCTTAAATATTTCGTCTAAACCGCTCTCAATTGTGCCTTTAGTCAAAATGGCAAAACAGGCATATTACAACAACGATTCAGCGTTTTATCAATTACCGACACGCCAAGAGCGTAGTTTTATTTTGGGCGAAATCAAGAAGTCTAAAGGTGGCAACGAGCATATGCTAAGTAGCTATCTCGATTCCACCAAAAGCAAAGCACGCGTAACCACACTTTTAAGCAATATGGATAGTGATGTTTTGGCGTTCAGCACGCAACACATTCAAGATAAATTAAAACAAATTTTCCCAGATGGGCGTTATAAAACTTATGTTACGGGTATGGCTTTTGTGTTCCAAGAAGGAACTAAATACTTGACTCATAATTTATTCATCTCGATTTCCATTGCAATTTTAATGATTTCGGTATTTATGGTATTTATGTTCCGTTCGCCACAAATGGTGTTTATTGCCTTGTTACCTAACATTTTACCATTGCTCACCACAGCGGGATTCATGGGCTATTTGGGTATCCCTATCAAGCCTTCCACTATTTTGGTGTTCAGTATTGCGTTTGGTATTGCGGTGGACGATACCATTCACTTTTTGGCGCGTTATCGTCAAGACTTGAAAAAATACGAAAGGATTAGCCTTTCCGTTGCCGAATCTATGGAGCATGTGGGCAGTAGCATGTTCTACACTTCGGTGATTTTATTTGCAGGATTTGGCGTGTTTATGTTCAGTGGCTTTAATGGGATTGTAGCCTTAGGTGGCTTGGTCGTTTTGACCCTGCTCATGGCGATGTTTGCCAATTTGATATTACTCCCTTCTCTCCTACTCACTTACGAAAGATTTAGCAATAAAGAATTTTCAGACCCTAAACTAGATTTATTCAAGGAAGACGACGAAGAAGATTAATTTAGATAAAATCGGAATTTGATATATTTTATCATTCCGAACTCGTTTCGGAATCCAAAACTTTTCACTCCAATTGTCATTCTGAATTTATTTCAGAATCTCCGTGATTTATTAAGTAAGACCCTGAATCAAATTCAAGGTGACATCACGCAAAAAAACGGAATTTGATATATTTTATCATTCTAAACTCCGATTCGGAATCCAAAGCTTTTCGCCCTGATTGTCATTCTGAATTTATTTCAGAATCTCCGTGATTTATTAAGTAAAACCCTGAATCAAGTTCAGGGTGACACCACGCGAAAAAACGGAATTTGATATATTTTATCATTCCGAACTCAAATTTGGAATCCAAAACTTTTCACTCTAATTGTCATTCTGAATTTATTTTAGAATCTCTGTGATTTATTAAGTAAGACCCTGAATCAAGTTCAGGGTGACACCACGCGAAAAAACGGAATTTGATATATTTTATCATTCTAAACTCCGATTCGGAATCCAAAGCTTTTCGCCCTGATTGTCATTCTGAATTTATTTTAGAATCTCTGTGATTTATTAAGTAAGACCCTGAATCAAATTCAAGGTGACATCACGCTAAAATCGGAATTTGATATATTTTTAAATGATTTATATCGGTTTAAGATTCTTAAAACTTTCAATTCAAAAATAAATTAATAACTTTGCCCGCTTTTTAATACCAAAAAATTATGCGTACAAAATCCACAGGAAGAAAGAAAATAAACATCGTAACGCTCGGATGCTCAAAGAATATTTATGATTCTGAGGTTTTAATGGGACAACTTAAAGCCAACGGAAAAGAAGTAGTACACGAGCAAGCGGGTGATATTGTGGTGATTAACACTTGTGGCTTTATCGAAAACGCGAAAGAAGAATCCATCAATACTATTTTGAATTTCGTGGATTTAAAACAACGCGGATTGGTAGAAAAAGTTTTTGTAACAGGCTGTCTCTCTGAACGCTACAAGCCCGATCTAGAAAAAGAAATCCCAGATGTAAACCAATATTTTGGAACAAGAGATTTACCTTTGTTATTAAAGGCTTTGGGGGCAGACTACAAGCATGAACTGGTGGGCGAACGATTGACGACTACGCCACGACATTATGCTTATTTAAAAATTGCGGAGGGTTGCGACAGACCTTGTGCTTTTTGTGCCATTCCATTGATGCGTGGAGCGCATAAATCTACTCCAATTGAGGATTTGGTGACCGAAACTAAAAAATTGGCTAAAAACGGAACCAAAGAATTAATCTTAATCGCTCAGGACTTAACTTATTATGGGATTGACATTTATAACAAAAGAGCCCTTGCCGATTTGCTCAAAGAATTGGTAAAAGTAGAAGGCATCGAGTGGATTCGCTTGCATTATGCATTCCCGACGGGTTTCCCTGAAGATGTGCTAGATGTGATTAAAAATGAACCAAAGGTTTGTAACTATATCGACATCCCTTTGCAACATATTTCTACGCCTATTTTAAAGGCGATGCGCCGTGGTACAACGGAAGAAAAAACCAATAGATTGCTTGATAAATTCCGTGAAAAAGTGCCAAATATGGCAATTAGAACTACCTTAATCTGTGGGTTCCCTGGCGAAACGGAAGAAGATTTTGAATTAATGAAAGAATGGGTAAAAACGCAACGATTTGACCGACTGGGCTGTTTCACCTATTCGCATGAGGAAAACACGCACGCTTTCAACATGGAAGATGATGTGCCTCAAGAAGTAAAAGAACAACGCGTGGCAGAAATCATGGAAATTCAATCTCAAATTTCATGGGAACTGAACCAAGAAAAAATTGGAAAGATTTTTAAAGTTTTAATCGACCGAAAAGAAGGCAACTATTTTGTGGGACGCACAGAATTTGATTCGCCCGATGTGGATAATGAAGTTTTGATACCAGCCGAAGACATTTATTTATCGATTGGTGAATTTGTAAATGCTAAAATCACCGATGCTACCGAGTTTGATTTATATGCCGAGGTGGTAGACTAAAAATTCAATTTAGCTATATTTTTTAAAATCTCTTTTTATTAAAATAACTAAAAAATTGTTTTTGGCATTGATTTTGTTTTTAAGACTATAACTAAAATTAAAATTTAATCATGAAGAAAATCATTTTATCTGTAGCCGTAGCCTCTTTGGCGTTGAGTTCATGTCAAAAAAAAGAGCAAAAAGTAGATGAAACGCAAGTAACCACTGAGCAAGCCGAAGGTGTTGCAGCTCCTGCGGTGAAGGACTATGCAGGTGAGTACGAAGGTGTGGAGCCATGTGCAGATTGCGAAGGAATGAAGATTACTCTAACTTTGAATGCTGACAATACTTTTGTGCAAGAGACTGAGTATTTGGGTAAAGAAATCAACAATAAATTTACCGATAAAGGTACTTATACTTGGAACAACGACGGAACAATCGTGACGCTTACGCCAGAGAATGCACCAGACCAAGTTAGCCATTTCAAAGTGGAAGAAGGTAAATTAATTCAGCTCAATGCGGATTTACAGGAAAATACAGGCGATGTTGCGGATAGCTATGTTTTGAGCAAGAAATAAGGCGCTGCCTATACAAATAAAACCCCCATCGCACCCGAGTGCGACGGGGGTTTTATTTTTTATAAAAGTGTTTTTTATAGCTCTGTAATGATTTCTATGCTCACATCTGTCCAAGTTTTATCTTGGTGAAGAAGTTTGCACTCGTTGTGTAATAAATCAAATCCTTTTTGGATATCGAAATCTTTCAACACATCGATAGTTCCAGTGATTACAATTTTATTGTCATAAAATGTGTATTTGAAATCTTTAGTCACCTCGTGGTCGTTTAATTTTAAAGTAACAGGTACCACGCTATTATTGAATTGCCCAAAGCTACCTTCAATCTCTGGCGATGTCATACTTCCAAAAAATAATGTACGAAGCAAATTATCTCTTGAATCGTCTCCTGTGTTTACAGACAAGCTATTGATTTTGAATTTAGCCCCATTCAACACATCTTCTTTTATTGTCGCTGGATGATAGTCCGTTAATTCATAATCTGAAAATGTTCCCTCTACCCCTACTTTTTCTGGTGTTTTGTAAGCAGTCCAAGTAAGTTTTGTAGTTTCTGGATGATAGGTATATTCCCCTTCAGAAATAGAATCATTAGTTGCAGCTGTAATTTCAGGTGCGCTTGTTGAGATAGGCTCTGCCTCCTGCTTTTTGGAACAAGAAAAAACTAATAAGCTCGCAAGTGATAAAGTAAGTATTTTTTTCATGGTAAAAAATTTTTGGTAAAGATAAAACATTTAATGAAATTATAAATATTTCAATAATTAATTTCAGTTTTTATACATAAAATTTCTATTTCACATAGGCATCTGCATGCACTTTTGCTACGGCTCTACCGCTCGGATCGTTTAAGTTTTGAAAAGATTTATCCCATTTCAGAGCCGTAGGCGTACTACATGCAACTGATGGCACAGATGGCACAGTGAGTGCTGCGGCATCTAATGGGAAATGCTCTTCGAAAATGCTGCGATAGTAATACTCCTCTTTGCTAGTAGGCGTTTGTACTGGGAAACGGTGATGTGCATTTTTCAACTCCTCGTCGGAAACTTTTGCGTTTACCAATTCTTTTAATTTATCAATCCAAGAGTAGCCTACACCGTCTGAAAATTGCTCTTTTTGGCGCCATGCTACCTCAGCTGGCAAATAACCTTCAAAGGCTTTGCGTAAAATCCATTTTTCCATTTTTTCTGGCTTAATCATTTTATCTTCTGGATTAATGCACATGGCTACATCCAAAAATTCTTTGTCCAAAAACGGCACACGCCCTTCGATTCCCCAAGCCATCAAAGATTTGTTGGCACGCAAACAATCATATTTATACAAGTTTTCTAATTTGCGCACGCTTTCTTCGTGAAATTCTCTGGCGTTTGGTGCTTTGTGGAAATATAAATAGCCACCAAAAATTTCGTCTGAACCTTCGCCCGAAAGCACCATTTTGATTCCCATAGACTTAATCACTCTTGCCATAAGATACATCGGAGTAGAGGCACGAACGGTGGTAATGTCATAAGTTTCGAGATAATAAATCACATCACGCACAGCGTCTAAACCTTCCTGAATCGTGAATTTGATTTCGTGATGAATTGTCCCGATGTGGTCGGCAACTTTGCGAGCCGCAGCCAAATCTGGAGAACCTTCTAATCCTACGGCAAATGAGTGCAATTGCGGGTACCATGCTTGTTCTTTGTCATCAGACTCAATGCGTTTAGCCGCAAATTTTTTAGCCAATGCTGAAATAATCGAAGAATCTAATCCGCCTGAAAGCAATACGCCATAAGGCACATCAGACATTAATTGGCGGTGCACTGCATCCTCCAAAGATTTTTTCAATAAATCAATATCGGACTTGTTATGCTCCACTGCCGAATATTTTTCCCAATCGCGAGAATACCATTTTTGCAGTTTTTTCTCTTTGCTGTGGTAGTAATGCCCTGGCAAAAACACCTTGATTGAGTTGCAATGTCCCTCTAGTGCCTTTAATTCCGAAGCTACATAAAAAGTCCCTTGCTTATCAAATCCCATGTACAGTGGCACAATTCCCATATGGTCGCGTGCCACCATAAACTCCTGTGTTTGTGTATCGTAAATTGCAAAAGCAAACATTCCGTTTAGCTCATCGATTCCCGCAGCACCTTTATCTGCAAATAGTGGAAGAATCACCTCGCAATCCGACTGGGTTTGAAATTGATACAAATCTTTGTAGCGTTCACGGATTTCTCTATGGTTGTAGATTTCACCATTTACGGCAAGCACATATCTTCCATCTGCACTGATTAGGGGTTGCTTGCCCGAAGTAGGATCTACAATCGCCAAACGCTCATGTGCCATGATGGCGTGTTCATCGCTATAAATCCCACTCCAATCTGGGCCACGATGACGAAGTTTTTTAGCCATTTTTAATACTTGAGGTCTTAGTTCCTCGGCGCTTTGTTTAATATCAAAAGCACATACAATTCCACACATATTTTCTATTTTTTGATTATTATTTTCACTAAACGAAAAAAAGCTCCTTATCGTACGAGGCAGGATAAGGAGCTTTGTAATTTTTAAACAATGAACAGCCTTTTCCTACCTATGGTAAGAATTATTATTAAGGTTGTTATTATTTAAAAGATTTTTCTTCATAATTTTATTATCAATACAAATGTAATTAAATATTTATTAAAACAAAAAATATTTTTTCAAAAATTTAATATTGTAAAAATTACAAAAACTTATTTTTTCAAACATAAAAAAAACTCTCCTAACTATTTAGAAAGGAGAGCTTTAGTAGTTATAAATAAAAATTTGAATTTTATTTATTTTTTTGTTCTAAATAAGCTTGTGCTGCTGCTAATCTTGCGATTGGTACACGATAAGGCGAACAGCTCACATAGTTCAACCCGATGGATTGACAGAATCTTACGCTGTCTGGGTCTCCACCATGCTCTCCACAAATACCTACTTTTAATTTTGGTTTGGTTTCTCTACCTTTTTCGGTTGCAGTTTTGATCAACTGCCCTACACCCTCAGTATCAATTGTTTGGAATGGATCTTCTGGTAATATTTTTTGATCTAAATATTTTGGTAAAAAAGAGCCTATGTCATCTCTACTGAATCCGAATGACATTTGTGTTAAGTCATTGGTACCAAAGCTAAAGAAGTCTGCCACTTGTGCCATTTTATCTGCAAGTAATGCAGCTCTTGGGATTTCAATCATGGTACCGAATAGGCATTCCACCTTGTCTACTCCATATTTTTCTGCCACTTCCTTGTTTACTCTATCAAAGATTGCTTTTTGGTTTTCAAGCTCTTTGTAAGTACAAGTTACAGGAATCATAATTTCTGGATAAGCTTCTCCTCCATCGTTGATGATTTCTTGTGCAGCTTCGAAAATAGCACGCATTTGCATTTCGGTAACTTCTGGGTAGCTAATTCCTAAGCGCACGCCTCTGTGTCCTAGCATTGGGTTGTTTTCTTTTAGGCCTAAGATGCGGCGTTCTAGGTCTGCCATGCTCACATTTAGCTCTTTGCTAAGTGCTTCTAGTTTCTTTTCGTCGTGTGGCACGAATTCGTGCAATGGCGGGTCTAGCAAGCGAATGGTTACCGCTTTACCTTCCATTACTTCTAGAGTTTTCTTGATGTCTGATTTTACGAAAACGGATAATTCGTCTAATGCTTTTTTGCGGTCTTCGGTAGTTTCGCTCATAATCATTTTACGGAGTAGGAAGAGTGGTTTTTCGCTTCCTTCACCATAGAACATATGCTCTGTACGGAACAGCCCGATGCCTTCTGCTCCGAATAGTATGGCTTGTTTTGCATCTTTTGGTGTATCGGCATTGGTGCGCACGCCCATAGATTTGTTTTCGTCTACCAGCTTCATTAGGATTGAATAGGCTTTATTATCGTTTAAGTCGATATCTTTTAATTTTAATTCGCCTTGGTACACAAGCCCTTTGGTTCCATTTAAGCTGATAAGGTCGCCTTCTTGTACTTTATTTCCGTTTTTATCGATGAAATATTTCTCTCTCTCTTGGATTTCTATATCGCCACAACCTACGATACAACATTTACCCCAACCTCTGGCAACTAGCGCAGCGTGAGAAGTCATACCTCCTTTTGAAGTTAAGATGGCTTCTGCTTTATGCATTCCATCTACATCTTCTGGGGAGGTTTCTTCTCTCACGAGGATTACTTTCTCACCTCTTGACGCCCATTCTACGGCATCATCTGAGGTGAAGACTACGCGCCCTACGGCACCGCCTGGTCCTGCTGGTAAGCCTTTTGCGATTGGCTTGTGTGTTTTTTCCTCTTCTGGGTCAATCATTGGGAGGAGTAGCTCCACCAATTGGTTTGGTTTTACGCGCATAATGGCTGTTTGCGCATCGATTAAGCCCTCTTCATACATATCGGTAGCCATTTTCACTGCGGCTACACCGTTTCTTTTTCCTACGCGGCATTGTAGCATATAGAGTTTTCCGTTTTCAATGGTGAACTCTATGTCTTGCATGTCTTTGTAGTGCTTTTCTAAACGGCTTTGGATTTCGTCTAGTTCTTTATACTGTTCTGGCATAAACACTTCTAGCGTTTCAAGGTCTTTACTTTGGTCGTTTTTAGAAGTTTCATTGATTGGCGATGGAGTTCTAATACCAGCTACCACATCTTCTCCTTGAGCGTTTACTAAGTACTCACCATAGAAGTGATTATCTCCATTACCAGGGTTTCTTGTGAAGGCTACACCAGTACAGCTACCTTCTCCCATGTTACCAAATACCATAGTTTGAACATTCACAGCAGTACCCCAATCATCTGGAATACGCTCGATACGGCGGTATTCTTTAGCTCTTTTTCCATTCCAACTTTGGAACACGGCTCCTACACCTCCCATCAATTGATCCATTGGATTTTCTGGGAATTCAAGTCCGTGGTGTTTTTTGATTAACTCTTTGTAAAGCTTAGCTAATTCTTTTAATTGAGGAACTGTAAGCTCTGTATCGTTTTTATAGTTGTTTTCTTTTTTAACTTTTTCTAGCTCTTCATCCATTAATTTACGGATCCCCACTCCTTCTGCTGGCTCTAAGCCTCCTGCTTTTTCCATTACCACATCAGCATACATCATAATCAAGCGGCGGTATGCATCATATGCAAAACGCTCATCTCCAGAAGCATCGATTAGTCCTTGAATATTGTCTAAGCTTAAACCAATGTTAAGCACGGTATCCATCATACCAGGCATAGATTGTCTCGCACCTGAACGCACGGAAAGCAATAGCGGATTTTCCTTTGCTCCGAATTTTTTGCCTGTTAATTCTTCTACTTCTTTTAGCGCATCTAGAATTTGCTGTTCTAATTCTGCTGGATATTTTTTATCGTTATCATAATAATAGGTACAAACCTCTGTAGTAATCGTAAAACCAGGAGGAACAGGTAATTGCAAATTAGGATTTCCTGCCATTTCGGCCAAGTTGGCACCTTTCCCTCCAAGGAGGTTTTTCATTGATTCGTTTCCGTCGGCTTTACCTCCACCGAAGGAATACACATATTTCTCTTTATTCGACATAATTTTTAAATATTTGCCCGTAAAATTAAATATTTTCTCAAAACTTGATTGATTTTCAGAAATGAAATAAATCATATTTTAATAAATATTGATATTCATCAAAAGGTGTACATTTTACAAAAAGCTAATTCAATCTAATGCTTAAATTTATTGAATTATAATTTTTTATCCGAAAATCCCCATCATTGATTGCTCAAGAATTTAAGGTAATTATTTAGCAAACTTTCAATTTGTTTTTTGGCAACAGGATTCGCCGAATGCACATTAAATTTTAATTCTTTTAAATCTAAACCCGATTCGTAAACAAGCCATTTAGCTGCTGCATACCCATCTGGCGCAAGCGTTCCGTCGGGATTTAAGCCTAAATCATTATCAAAACTGATGAAGCTGGGCAACCCCCGTTCAATAATGATTTGTTTGAAGTTATAGAAATTACGAACGATTATAAAATCATCATTACTAAGTGAGGGATACACCGTGGGCACCTCACGAATGTCGTCTAAAAATAATTTGTAAATTCCCATCAAACATCGATATCACCATATTCCATAGTGCCGTCAAAATCGTCGTCGGGCGTATTGAGTAAAGCTACCTCATCTATCACTACGATGTTGCCTTTGGGTGTTTTCAAAATATTGCCTGGGTGTAAATCCTCGACGATATAGCTGCCGTTGACATAGGTTTTGCCCTCATCGGTAAAACCCAGCTTTTCCATATGTTCTTTTACCTCTTCATACGGCATTCCGTAGTCGCCGATGATGAAGGGCTGCTCAATAATCACCGAAAAAGCATTTTCTCGCAATGGATTTCTCGTGAAGCCAAGCACCGTATAAGCCGCTTCTGGAAACAAGGCATTGTGAATAGACAATCGATCAAAAAACTCAAGTGGCGTTTCGTGCAAATAAAAATCGTTGACTTTGGTCACCACGCTCGGATTTTTCTCGTCCCAGTACACAATATTTTCTGCGCCGTGGTCTAAATACTCGCCATAGCGTGTTTGGAAATCTTCTATCCAGATCCCCTCCTCTTTAGCATATTGTTCTAGCGCATTTTCCTGTGCGATTCTTGCTCCATCTGTTGTTTGATGCGCTGAATCTGCTCGCGCACTTCTTGCGGCGATAATGCTCGCTTCGACATTTCTTTTACCTCCTCTTGCGCGGCCAAGCTCACTTTCTTGTGGTAGTCGTTTAAGTAGTGTTTTCCCTTGTAAAATATCATTGACTAATTCTTTCATTTGCGCTGAAAGTTATCACTTTTAGCCTTGCAAAACAAAATTTTAACTCAATTAAATTTCATTCTTTATTTCCTTATCTAATTTATCGAAATAATCGTGTAATTATTGATTACTCTCTTTGGCTTTATGGGACACTTTTTCTTTATTATCTTCCAAATATTTGAAATAGGATTCTTTTTGTTTCTTCAATTCTGGATTTTTTTCGTTTTGTAGTACAAGGTTTTTCCATTTGTAGTATTGGGGCTCATCTCCATCTTTTAAATAAGCGCAAGAAATATCGGTGGCTAAATGCTGCTTGAGTTTAAATCTTTTGGATGTGCATTTTTGCTGCATATTGGCATACATTTGTTCAGCGTCGCTTATCTTTGCAATACGAGCATAGGCACTCCCGAGCAACATCATGGCATAGCAATCTTCTGTGTTGGCATCATAAAACTTTTTAGCGTGCACATAGGTTTCTTCGTAATCATGTAAATCCCAAGAAATTCTTGTTAAATAATATTGAACCTTTTGGTAATTTTCATCTTTTTCTTCTACTTTTTTGAGATATTTAAGCGCTTTATCTCGCATATCGTATTTAAAATAGGCTTTTCCCATTGCATACAGCCCTTTGATGTCATGATCTCCCACCTTGTAGGCAGATAGCCATTTAGGCTTTTTAGGCAAACCGAGCTGTGCTAACACTTCATCGGGAACGAGATATACTGTGCTTGGATTTTTGATATGAAATACAACTTCTTTTTTTGAATCTTCTTTAAAAGAAAATTTACCATTTTCGTCTTTTTTTATGCTACCTACATAATTAAGGGTAATACCTTTGTAGGCATCCATATACACAAAACCCATCGAATCGTCGAGCCCACCATTATTAGTAACCACCCAGCGGTCTTCGCATTCAGTCATGGGTAATTTCTCCCAATCCTTTTGTGCAAAAGTATTTGTGATACAAAATAAAAATAATAGCAAAAATATATTTTTTCTCATGATTAAAACCTTTGTTTTTTTTAACTAAGAATGCATGTAAAATTACAACAAAAAAATGCTTTGAAATCGGTTTTTAGTTTTGAGAAAATATGATTTTAATTAGATTTTAATCTTCCAGCTCTTCATCTTTCAAATAATTTGTGGTGTATCCTGAGTAGCCCAAAACGATAGGTGCAAAAATCGCAAAAAATCCTAATAAATTTTGAATTATAGTATCGGGCTCCATCACAAATTTAAAAACCATTAAATAAAGACTACAAATAATAAAAACAACCTTTACCCAAAGTTTTTCTTCGCTAAAGCTTGACACAAAATAATTAAGCCCAATGACAAAAAACACGGCTGAGAATAACCAAAATTTTCCATTTGCACCAAAATCCACAAAAAAATGGATGATGAGTGCAATGACTAAAATTATTGATAAAACTTGAATTGTTGAGTTTATAAACTGTTTCATAAAGGTTTTTTATTTGGGCATATTTACAACCCCACTTCCATCTACTAGCCAGCGATTATTTTGATTTACCATTTTCAATTTTAGCGTAAAATCTGTCGTATCTTTGGCTTTCAGTGTAACGATGTTTGTTTTTTCATCAAAAGAAACGACTTCAAAACCATCATCGGGGACATCTTGCGCATTGATTATAGGATCAAAATCCAATCCCATTTCAGGATTTTGTTTTTCGGCTTGTTCCAACATATCTATCCACGATTTTTTAAAAGCTGCTGTTACTTCTTCATTCTGCTCAATCCACTTTTTGGTTTCGGAAAAATCAACATCATTTCGCATAAATTGCGTGTAAGAATCTGCAAAATTAAGTGCTATTTTTTCGGCTGAAGTCTCTATATTTTTTTTCAGATAAAACATTTGTGGTATTTTGTAGTTCTTGTAATGATTCCTGTTTTTTATTTTTCCCACACGAGAAAATCGTACTAAAAACGATAAGGGTAAAAATAATTTTTTTCATGATTAAATATTTTATATTACTAAAAATGCTTTTAATTCGGTTTTTATTTTTTTTCAAAAATTAAATATCAATACATTTCAAACTTTTTTTTTAATAATTTAATTAAATTCAATTTCTTTTAAAAAGTTAATGGCTTGTTCTTGATTCCAGTCCTTCAATACTTGAGCCGAAAAATTATAAAAAGTGTTATGTTTCTCTGTTATAAAGAAATAATTATTCACCTTTACTCTGCCATCTTCTTTTTTATAAATTTGAAATATTAAATAATTATCATTTGGGTTTTCTTCAATCAACTTCACATCTACTTTTACCCTATTGGTAAAATATTCTTTTTCCCATTCAAAATAGGCTTTTAAAAAATCAAATCCCTTTTTAGAACCATCTTGATTAAATTCAATTTTATTGATGGGTCCAAATGAAATTGAGATTTCATTTCCGTTTTCATTTTCAAAATATTGTTGCCTGCTATGGTTAAAATAGCGTGTTTCCTTCCACTTACCTGGGATAAAAACATTGCCGTAAGGGAAAACCATGTATTGTGTTGCGTTTTTCTTCTCTATATAATCTACACCCACTATTGTTGAGATTGCCGATTTTGGAGAAAAACAACCTACAAAAAACACCAAAATTGCTACCACAACGAATGATTTAAAAATAATTTTTTTCATGATTTCTCTATTTACAACTCAGTAAATTTAATTAAAAAAATGAAATTTCTTTATTTTTTAAGATAAAAAATTTTGCCGATTTTATTCTAAATCATCACTAAAATGCGAATTCCTTTAGCTTTAATAAATCGAGAATTTAATGATTTCTTTTAGCATAAAACAGTGTAATTGTAAACCAAGGACATTTCAATTGGCACAAGAACAAAAACCCAACCAAGGATTAGGACTACTAATCTCCAATGGTATTTCCCCCAAATTTTCTGGGATTTGTTAAAAACTTTCTGCAATACTTGAACCGTAACAAACGATACTATAAGATTTGTAATGATATATACGAAAAATTCTAACAATCCTGCATCCCACGCACACGGGCCGATGTTACTCATCGAAAGCAACGAACTGCTAGGTATGAACAAAGGTATTTCAAATGCCACAGATCCGCCCAATCGTGTCCAATCGCCATGAGCTCCTTCTTGCACGCCCCCCACTAGTTTAAATAACCAACTTCCTACCATGATTTGATATATGAAATGCAAAACCATAATTATGGGAATCAAGACTAAATTTTTAAGCAGACTGGAAAAATGCATATTTATACCGAGTTTTAGATTTGGCTCACTAGTACAAATTTAGAAATTCAAGATAGAAAAACCTATAAAATTGGATTTTTTTTCGTAGATTTCCTTTACCATTTAGTTTAGCTCTCCATATAGGTTGGGAGACATTATGTAGTCCTTATCAATCGGTTGTTTGATCACCATACGATAGCAATCTTTAGGCGTAGTTGCCCATTCCTTATTTTCGTCCAACATTTCTTTCACCTCTTTTTTCCATGCATCAAAAGCTCCCGCTTTTTTATCAATAAAAACATCACGAAAATATTGATTAAACATTTGTTTCTTTAACGCTTGACTTTATTAATCACTGATGTGTATTCCATGCTTATGATTCCAGTAGAATTCGTTTCGGATTGCAGCTCACTAAACATCTTTCTTGCAATTCTTGCACAAACTTCGCATATATCAAAATATAAATTCTGTTTGGCTATTTCGAGCGTGTCTCTTTTCGTATAGTAGGAAGTTGTTTTTTCAAATGCAGGAGCAATATATACTTTTTCAAATTTCCGAAGTCTATCGCGTTTTCTTTTTGGAATATCTAATACACTCCAAATCCCTACACTTGAACTAGCTGCAATTCCGTATTTATTATTAATTTTCTCAACTTCGGGATTCGGGTTTCCTTGGTAGTCATCGATAGTTATTTTTGTCTCAGGCTGCCAAAATATGTGAGATTCTGTACTGGTTGGCAATTTTTCTTGTGCCATCACGCATTGTCCTAGAAAAAGAATACAAAGCGTGAAAAAGTTTGTAAATTTCATAACCTCAAATTTTGATTTTAAAGTTATAAATTTTTTTTAACGAATTTGGAATTTAACATTAAACAACTCAAAAATCAGACCGTGCGAATTCTAAAATATTTCGAGTTGAGCTTCATGGGGTTTAATCAAATTTCTTTTTGCAATCCCTGAAAAAAAGCCTCAAATTCCAGTTGCTGGTCTTTTTGGATTAATACTTTAGGAATTTTAATTTTCTTTTGGTCTGAAACAAAAATATAATCGCCCGCAAAATATTTCACTTCGCGCAAATCTTTAAACTTAATTTCCTTATTTGGAATCCCATACACTACAAGCCTATCCTCTTTGATTTCCGCATAATTCCTCCAAATCTGAGTTAAAAAAACGAGAAAATAAAGTATTCCTACAACCAAATATAAATAATATCCCCACCAATCATCTTCAGAAATAAACACAAAATACAAGCCCAAAACAATCCACAAAATCCCTAAAATGAGATTGATATACATATATTTTTCACTAAACTGAATTTTCATAATTTATTTTGAATATTTTGAGCTAAAAGTTGGTTGAAAAAATTTTCGAATTCGGTCTGTTGTTCGGGCTTAATGGATTTTTTGGGGATAATTATTTTCTTTTTTACCGAAGCAAAAATATAATTACCCGCAAAATATTTCACTTCTTGCAAATCTTTAAACGCAATTTCTTTTTTTAAAATTCTATTGACCATGATTTTATCATCGGAAATGATTACAAAATCTCGACCAATTCGCAATGCAAAAAGTAAAAAGTAGATGACACCAAATGCTAGCATTAAATAATTGAGCAAAAACAATTCATTGTTATAAAACATTGATTGCACTACAAATCCAATCATAAATAATCCAAATATAGCATTTGCAATAAGCGGCGTATTGTTGTATTTTATCCTCATGACCGAATTTTAATCCTCTCAAAGATACATTTTTCGCATTACAAAACAAAAAAAAGATTAACTTGAGTTAATATTTTTGCATTTTTTTAGATTTAATTTTTAGTTTAAATTAAATTCTTACGGAATACGCAACACTTTATGCGTTTGCAACGAAATTTTCCATTTTGGATTTCCCAAAATATAATCAATGATTTTGGGCGTCATTTCCTCTCTCTTGCTCCATTCAGGCTGAAGGTAGAGCACACAATCGGGCGAAACTTTTGCAGCGTATTCCTCGGCAAATTTAAAATCGTGATGATTAAATATAATGACTTTCAACTCACTAGCGCGTTCCAGCACCTCTTGCTTTGGGAGAAGGCGCTTTTTGGGCGAAAGGCAAATCCAATCTAGCGTTCCACTCAAAGGGTGAGAGCCAGAGGTTTCAATATGGATTTGGCAGCCTTTTTCTTTCAGTTTTTGAGTTAAATAATCAAGGTTCCACATCAGCGGTTCGCCTCCCGTTATCACAATCATTTTAGCGTGTTGGCTAGCGCGCTCCACCAGTTCATCTACGGGCGTGAGCGGGTGCTTGCCTGCCTCCCAGCTTTCTTTGACATCACACCAGTGGCAGCCCACATCACACCCCCCGATGCGTATGAAATAAGAGGCCGCGCCTGTGTGTGCGCCCTCGCCTTGTAGGGTATAGAAATCCTCCATAATGGGCAGGAGCTTTCCAGCATTCATTAGTTTGGTTTGTTCGGGGGTAAGTGTCTGTACCATAGTATTTATTTAAGCAAATAAAACGCGCCAAAATAGGTTTCTGGCACGCTTTATTTTTAATTTTCAGGCTACAAAGGTACAAATTATTTATTCAAATAAAATCTTTCGTAGGCCAAAAGTGTATTTTCTAGCAGCATTGCGCGCGTCATCGGCCCCACTCCTCCTGGCACAGGGGTGATAAATTCGCACTTAGGCGCCACTCCTTGATAATCCACATCGCCCACGAGCTTATGCCCTTTTGGCGCGCTTGGGTCTTCTACCCTATTGATTCCCACATCGATAACAGTAACGCCCTCTTTTACCATATCGGCTTTTAAAAACTCTGCGCGCCCTAGTGCTGCGATGATGATATCTGCTTCTTTGGTATACTTTTCTAAGTCCTTTGTTCCGCTGTGGCAAAGTGTTACGGTGCAGTTCCCTGGGTTAGTTTTTTCGCTCATCAGAATGCTTATCGGGCGCCCTACAATGTGGCTGCGCCCTATCACCACACAATGTTTTCCGGAGGTGGGTACTTCGTAGCGTTTTAGCAGGCGCATAATCCCATACGGTGTAGCTGGGAGGAAGGTTTCCATACCGAGGGTCATTCGCCCTACATTCTGTGGGTGAAAGCCGTCTACATCTTTTTTAGGGTCTATGGCTAGGAGTATTTTCTCCTCATCTATGTGCTTAGGCAGAGGAAGTTGCACGATGAAGCCATCAAGTGTTTCATCACGATTTAGCTCGCCTATCAAATCTAGCAATTCTTGCTCGGTAATATTTTCATCTTTCTTGCACAGGGTGGATTGAAAGCCTACTTGCTCACAATCTTTGATTTTCATTCCCACATAGGCCTTGCTCGCAGGGTTTTCCCCTACAAGTACAGCCGCCAAGTGCGGTGCGCGATGATTTTGAGCATATTGCGAAACTTTTTGTTTAATTTCCGCTTTAATTTCTTTGGCTAATTTGATTCCGTCCAGTGTTTTCATAATGATTTTAAGATTTTTTACAAATATAGATTTTATTTACAATTCTCAAAAAACTAACTTTCTAAATGATTAAGAATATGATTAATGTCTTTTTTCCACCCTTAAATTTTATATCTTAACCCGTTGTGCATTTAGCACAAATTCACTTTAATTTTGTTCAAATCTCTCTTGAATACGAAAAAATTGAGATACTGAATCATGGTAAAAGAAGTGATTTTTGACAG
The DNA here is from genome assembly GCF_022832975.1 of Ornithobacterium rhinotracheale. NCBI lineage: Bacteria > Pseudomonadati > Bacteroidota > Flavobacteriia > Flavobacteriales > Weeksellaceae > Ornithobacterium > Ornithobacterium rhinotracheale. The sequence goes on from NZ_CP094846.1 coordinate 1,646,034, forward strand.
TATTCTTGTAATGAATCCCTGAAAAGTTTTGGCTAAGTTGATGCCCATTAAAAACTGTCCGCACAGCTGGGAAAAATTCGTCTCAATACGTTTTCTAATTCTTGATTTGACTTTTGGAAACGCTTCTTTCTATTTTGCTGTCTAATTCCGTTCCAGCGATGCATCTAAATAGCTGAAGTTCAGAGTTTATAGACATATATTCCGCGGTAATGTTCAGTGCCACTAATTCCATATCAGACAATTTCGGTTTTCGGATTTTCTTTTTAGTAGGAATATTTTTGCAAGTTTCTTTCAGTTCTTTCAAAATAATTTTGTAGTTTTGTATAAGATTGTTCATGTATTTAATCAATTGATAACTAATTAAATATACGACTTTTTAGTCAAATGAACAATCTTTTTTTATTTTTTTTCCTAAATGCACAAGGGGTTGTTAGATATATTTTTTTGTGTAATTTTGTAATTTATTGCTTAATCCAAATCAAATGAATATTATAAATTTAGGAATTCTTGCTCACATTGATGCAGGAAAAACTTCCGTAACCGAGAATCTGCTGTTTGCCAGTGGAGCAACGGAAAAGTGCGGCCGTGTGGATAATGGTGACACCATAACGGACTCTATGGATATAGAGAAACGTAGAGGAATTACTGTCCGGGCTTCTACGACATCTATTATCTGGAATGGAGTGAAATGCAATATCATTGACACTCCGGGACACATGGATTTTATTGCGGAAGTGGAGCGGACATTCAAAATGCTTGATGGAGCAGTCCTCATCTTATCCGCAAAGGAAGGCATACAAGCGCAGACAAAGTTGCTGTTCAGTACTTTACAAAAGCTGCAAATCCCGACAATTATATTTATCAATAAGATTGACCGTGCCGGTGTGAATTTGGAGCGTTTGTATATGGATATAAAAACAAATCTGTCGCAAGATGTCCTGTTTATGCAAACTGTTGTCGATGGATCGGTTTATCCGGTTTGCTCCCAAACATATATAAAGGAAGAATACAAAGAATTTGTATGCAACCATGACGACGATATATTAGAACGATATTTGGCGGATAGCGAAATTTCACCGGCTGATTATTGGAATACGATAATCGCTCTTGTGGCAAAAGCCAAAGTCTATCCGGTGCTACATGGATCAGCAATGTTCAATATCGGTATCAATGAGTTGTTGGACGCCATTTCTTCTTTTATACTTCCTCCGGCATCAGTCTCAAACAGACTTTCAGCTTATCTCTATAAGATAGAGCATGACCCCAAAGGGCATAAAAGAAGTTTTCTTAAAATAATTGACGGAAGTCTGAGACTTCGAGACGTTGTAAGAATCAACGATTCGGAAAAATTCATCAAGATTAAAAATCTAAAGACTATTTATCAGGGCAGAGAGATAAATGTTGATGAAGTGGGTGCCAATGATATCGCGATTGTAGAAGATATAGAAGATTTTCGAATCGGAGATTATTTAGGTGCTAAACCTTGTTTGATTCAAGGATTATCTCATCAGCATCCCGCTCTCAAATCCTCCGTCCGGCCAAATAAGCCCGAAGAGAGAAGCAAGGTGATATCCGCTCTGAATACATTGTGGATTGAAGACCCGTCTTTGTCCTTTTCCATAAACTCATATAGTGATGAATTGGAAATCTCGTTATATGGTTTGACACAAAAGGAAATCATACAGACATTGCTGGAAGAACGATTTTCCGTAAAGGTCCATTTTGATGAGATCAAGACTATCTACAAAGAACGACCTATAAAAAAGGTCAATAAGATTATTCAGATCGAAGTACCACCCAACCCTTACTGGGCCACAATAGGGCTGACTCTTGAACCCTTACCGTTAGGGGCAGGGTTGCAAATCGAAAGTGACATCTCCTATGGTTATCTGAACCATTCTTTTCAAAATGCCGTTTTTGAAGGGATTCGTATGTCTTGCCAATCTGGTTTACATGGATGGGAAGTGACAGATCTGAAAGTAACTTTTACTCAAGCCGAGTATTATAGCCCGGTAAGTACACCTGCTGATTTCAGACAGCTGACCCCTTATGTCTTCAGGCTGGCTTTGCAACAGTCAGGTGTGGACATTCTCGAACCGATGCTCTATTTTGAGTTGCAGATACCCCAAGCGGCAAGTTCCAAAGCTATTACAGATTTGCAAAAAATGATGTCTGAGATTGAAGACATCAGTTGTAATAATGAGTGGTGTCATATTAAAGGGAAAGTTCCATTAAATACAAGTAAAGACTATGCCTCAGAAGTAAGTTCGTACACTAAGGGCTTAGGCATTTTTATGGTTAAGCCATGTGGGTATCAAATAACAAAAGACGGTTATTCTGATAATATCCGCATGAACGAAAAAGATAAACTTTTATTCATGTTCCAAAAATCAATGTCATTAAAATAATGGAGCGGTCAGGAAATTTCTATAAGGCAATACGGTTGGGATATATACTTATCTCCATTCTTATCGGATGTATGGCATATAATAGCCTCTATGAATGGCAGGAGATAGAAGCATTAGAACTTGGCAATAAAAAAATAGACGAGCTCCGAAAAGAAATAAACAATATCACCCCGTTGTGCATTTAGCACAAATTCACTTTAATTTTGTTCAAATCTCTCTTGAATACGAAAAAATTGAGATACTGAATCATGGTAAAAGAAGTGATTTTTGACAGTATTCTTGTAATGAATCCCTGAAAAGTTTTGGCTAAGTTGATGCCCATTAAAAACTGTCCGCACAGCTGGGAAAAATTCGTCTCAATACGTTTTCTAATTCTTGACTTGACTTTTGGAAACGCTTCTTTCTATTTTGCTGTCTAATTCTGTTCCAGTGATGCATCTAAATGGCTGAAGTTCAGAGTTTATCGACATATATTCCGCGGTAATGTTCAGTGCCACTAATTCCATATCAGACAATTTCGGTTTTCGGATTTTCTTTTTAGCAGGAATATTTTTGCAAGTTTCTTTCAGTTCTTTCAAAATAATTTTGTAGTTTTGTATAAGATTGTTCATGTATTTAATCAATTGATAACTAATTAAATATACGACTTTTTAGTCGAATGAACAATCTTTTTTTATTTTTTTTCCTAAATGCACAAGAGGTTATATCTTAAAGAATAATTAGCTCACTTTTTCCGCTCGCAAAATTCATATTTTAATGTATAATCATTCAATTTTGTACCTTTGTGCAACATATTTTGTTTGAATGAAAATTGTAGAAGGCATACAGCCCATTGCTGAATCTGAAAAACTTGTGCTCACGATCGGAATGTTCGATGGGGTACACAAGGGGCATCAAAGCATTATTAATCAATTAAATAAAAAAGCCAAAGCTGTAAACGGGCATTCGGCATTGCTTACGCTCAATCCGCACCCGCGCCATGTGCTACAATCTGATTCGGATTTTAAACTTTTAAGCCCGATTGACGAAAAAATTCAGCTTTTAGAAAAATACAATTTAGATTATTTAATCATTCAGCCGTTTGATTTTGAATTTTCGCGTACTTCTTCGCTTGATTTTGTGAGAGAATCACTTGTAAAACAGCTGAATATCCATGCACTTATCATCGGACACGATCACCAATTTGGAAGAAATCGTGCCGGCGATTTCCACCAATTGCAGGAATTTTCATCACTCTACAATTTCGAGCTCAGCCAGCTCAAAGCGATTAAGGAAAACGAAAATCCAATTAGCTCGACCAAGGTGCGCAATGCACTTTCGGAGGGCAATATAGCGTATACAACGCAAGCACTCGGCAGGCCATATTCGCTTGAGGGCAAGGTGATTCATGGCGACAAAATCGGGCGCACTTTAGGTTTCCCGACGATAAATTTAGCCGTAAATGATGAAAAACTTGTTCCCAAAAACGGAGTGTATGGCGTGAATGTTTGGATCGATGGGCAAAAATTCCAAGGTTTAATGAATGTGGGAATTCGCCCTACAATTGAAGGTGAAGGAAAAAATCAACGAATCGAAGTTTTTATTTTTAATTTTGAAGACAATTTGTACGAAAAGACATTAAAAGTTGAAATCCTAAACCGCATTCGCGACGAACAAAAATTTGATTCGCTCGAAGATCTGAAAGATCAAATTGCCAAAGATATTTTGGTTTTTAAAAATTCGGAATTTTATTCAGGTTAAATTTTTCGAGATTAAAATTTTCACACGAAAAAACCTTCAAAATTTGATTTTTCAAGGATTTAAAGTACATTTAAACCCAAATTAAATGTATGAAAGATTATAGCAACCGTTTTATCATCATTAGCACCCTTATTGCAGTTGTGGGGCTGTATTTATTTTTCCTAAAAAAAGAGGAGGTAACACAGGAACTGGCCATTATGAATGCCTTAGGAGGAGGCGCGGGAATGGCGATAGGGCTGATAATTTACCGAAAAATATTGAGAAATACAAAATCTTAAATTTATTTAATACAAAAAACTTGACTTCCCCTCCATTAAGTTCGTATATTTGTGGCGTTTTTTAATTATAGAGATACAACGAATGAAAACATCTGATTTTGATTTTAAATTACCTGAAAAATTACTCGCAGACCGCCCTTCGCGCTTCAGAGATGAAGCTAAGCTGATGGTGCTTCATCGCGATACACAAACCATTGAACACAGAGAATTCAAGGATTTAATTGAATACTTTGACGAAGATGATGTTTTGATTAGAAATAACACCAAAGTATTCCCCGCTAGATTATACGGAAATAAGGAAAAAACAGGCGCAAAAATTGAGGTGTTCCTGCTTCGTGAGCTCGACCCAGAAACTAAATTGTGGGATGTGCTAGTGGACCCTGCCAGAAAAATTAGAATTGGCAATAAGCTATTCTTTGGTGATGATGAAAGTTTAGTCGCTGAGGTTGTGGATAATACCACCTCTCGCGGGCGAACTTTGCGCTTCCTTTTTGATGGGACTTATGAGGAATACCGTGCAAAATTAAAAGAGCTAGGCACCACTCCACTCCCTAAATACATTAAGCGCGAGGCTGATAAGGAAGATGAAGAAAGATACCAAACAATCTATGCCACAGAAGAGGGGGCTGTGGCCGCTCCCACAGCGGGACTCCACTTTTCCAAACACTTACTTAAAAGATTAGAAATCAAAGGGGTAGATTTTACTGAAATTACCCTTCATGTAGGGCTAGGTACCTTCTCGCCTGTACAAGTGGAAGATTTAACTAAACACAAAATGGAATCTGAGCGTGTAATCATTCCGCAATCTACTGCCGATCGTGTAAACAAGGCTTTGGAAGACGGAAAACGCGTATGTGCCGTAGGGACTACTTCTATGCGTGCAATTGAATCTGCGGTGTCTGCCAACAAACGATTGAACCCATACGAAGGCTGGACCAATAAATATATTCACCCACCTTATGATTTCAGTATTGCGAATTGTATGGTAACCAATTTCCACACACCAAAATCAACTTTATTGATGATGATTTCTGCCTTTGCAGGTCATGATTTTGTGATGAAAGCCTACAAAGAAGCTGTGAAAAAAGAATACAAATTCTATTCTTACGGAGACGCAATGTTAATTTTATAATTATCCATTGAGCCAAAGTAAAAAAGACATAAGAAAATTAAGCCTTCAGGAGATTCAGGATTTTATTGTTTCTCATGGAGAAAAAGCTTTCAGAGCTAAACAGATTTATGAATGGCTCTGGAATAAAAATGCACATACTTTTGAGCAAATGAGCAGCCTTTCCAAGGAATTACGCTCTTTGCTCGATGAGCATTTTGTGATTCAGCCAATTCGAGTGGAAGAACACCAAAAAAGTGAAGACGGCACCATCAAAAATGCCATAAAACTTTTTGACAACAATGTGGTGGAATCCGTTCTAATCCCGACTGAAAAGCGCACTACTGCCTGCGTCTCGTCGCAAGTGGGCTGCAGCTTGGATTGTAATTTCTGCGCCACGGCAAAACTTATGCGTATGCGTAACCTAAATGTGGCCGAAATCGTGGATCAAGTGGCTTTAATCGATCAGCAAAGTAGAGAAAATTATGGCATTCCGCTCAGCAATATCGTGTATATGGGCATGGGAGAGCCACTTTTAAACTACAACAATGTGGTGGATTCGATTAGAAAAATCACAACGCCATTCCCAAACGGGCTCGGAATGTCGCCGCGTAGAATCACCGTTTCGACATCGGGAATTCCCAAAATGATTAAAAAATTGGCCGACGAGAATTTAAAAGTGGGCTTGGCACTTTCGCTTCACTCAGCCATTGAGGAAAAACGGAACCAAATCATGCCCTTTAGCCATAAATTCCCATTGACCGAAATTTTAGAAAGTTTACAATACTGGTACGATAAAACTAAAAGCCGAATTACGCTTGAATACATCATTTGGAAAGATGTAAACGACACGCCAGAAGATGTAAAAGCACTCGTGAAATTCTGCAAAAAAGTGCCGACTAAAGTAAACTTGATTGAATACAATAGCATTGGCGATGATAAATTTTCTCAAGCGACTGAAGATGTGACTAATATGTATATCCAAGCACTTGAGAACGAAAATATCATTGTAAATGTTCGCCGCAGCCGTGGTAAAGATATTGATGCCGCTTGCGGACAATTAGCCAATAAGAATAAAATTGCCCAAAACCTATGAGAAAATTTAGCCTAATCCTTTTAGTTTTAATCATTTTACAATCTTGCGCCACACAGAAAACAGATGTGCAAGCGCACAAAGATTTTTCAATGACTGAAAAAATCCTTTTGCCTGAAAAAATCGATGAAATTTCGGGTTTGGAAATCTACAATAATCTTTTTTGGGGAATCAACGACAGCGGCGGAGAAAATGAAATCTATGGCTTCAATCCAAGCGATCCTGCCGAAATCCAAAAAACAGTAGAAATCAAAAATGCAAAAAACAAAGATTGGGAAGAAATTGCGATGAGCGATTCTTTGGTTTTTGTAGGGGAATTTGGAAACAATTACGGAAACCGTAAAGATTTGAAAATCTTTTATTTCGATAAAAATTTATTGAATAATCCAGAACCTCATTTCTCTGTTACGGCAGATACGATTAATTTCTTTTACCCTGAGCAAAAAGATTACAATCCACTACCCCACAAACACGATTTTGATACCGAAGCGATGTTTTATTTTGGTGGAAAAATCCATGTGTTTACCAAAGAATGGCAAAGTGCAAAAACACACCACTACACGCTTGATGTCTTAAAAGGAAAACAACCCGCTTGGCTCGTAGAAGAATACAATACAGGCTTTTTGGTGACAGCCGCTGATGCCAAAGTGATTGATGGCAAATTATACATGGCTTTTGTAGGCTACACCAAAGGAGGAAAAGTATATTTACTCATGGGAGAAGCCGAGCCAAATACGCCAGATTTCAAATTTATGACTCACGGGAAATTCAAAAAATATCATTTAGGATTCGCTGGTGATATGGGACAAGTAGAAGGCGTAAAAATTTTTTCAAACAAAAAAGTTTGGGTGAGTGCAGAAAGATTTAAAAGAAAAATCTATAATTCCCCACAAAACATCACTAGTTTTCAGCTAAAATAAAATTTACTTATATTTAGCCGATTTTTAACCCATAGCCATTTAATTTAGTGACTAAAATAATTGACAAAATAAAGAATCCTATCTCCGAAGAGATGAATATTTTTGAGGATAAATTCTATCGCTCGATGAAGACCAATGTGTCCCTACTCGACCGAATCATGCAATTTATCGTTCGCCGAAAAGGAAAACAAATGCGACCTATGTTTGTATTCTTGACGGCAAAACTCATAGGCAAAACCACCGAACGCACCTATCGTGGTGCCTCTATGATAGAGCTGATTCACACCGCATCGCTCGTGCACGATGATGTGGTAGACGATAGCAATATGCGCCGAGGATTTTTTTCTATCAATGCTTTATGGAAAAATAAAATTGCTGTTTTAGTGGGCGATTATTTATTGTCTAAAAGTGTGCTTTTGGCTACAGAAAATCAAGATTTTGATTTGCTCACGGTGGTATCAAACGCCATACGAGAAATGAGTGAGGGCGAATTGCTACAAATCGAAAAAGCAAAAAAATTAGACATTACCGAAGAAGTTTATTTTGAAATCATCCGCCAGAAAACAGCTGCTTTGATTTCTGCTTGTTGCGAAATCGGGGCCCGCTCAGTAGGTGCAGACGAAGAAGTGGCAAAGAAAATGTACCGTTTTGGGGAACTTGTTGGGATTGCATTTCAGATTAAAGATGATTTATTTGACTATACCAATACTAACATCATCGGGAAACCCATCGGGATTGACATCAAAGAACAAAAAATGACTTTGCCATTGATTTACAGCATCAACACCGCATCTCCTAGCGAGAAAAGATGGCTCATTCGTTCGGTAAAAAAATACAATAAAGACAAAAATCGTGTGCGCGAAGTCATAGAATACGTAAAAAATCACGGCGGACTCAATTATTCCGAGCAAGCCATGTACGATTATCGCGACCGCGCACTTAGAATTTTGGATGATTTTGAGGATTCTCCAGCCAAAGACTCGCTCAAAACTTTGCTAAACTATGTCGTGGAAAGGAAACATTAATTTCAATGGTTTTCTTTGATAAAATCTAAATCTTTTTTAATGTAATAATGAAAGATTTAAACTTGATTAAATATCTGAAATCTCATTTGTCAATCGACGACGCTTTGCTCAATCAATTGTTCGCCAATTGCGAAACTTTAGACCTTGAGAAAAACGAATATCTGCTTAGAAATAATGAAATTTGTAAATATATTTATTTCGTAGAAAATGGACTTTTAAGGCAATTTTATATCGACAAAAAAGGGAAAGAACATGTGCTATATTTTGCGCCAGAGAATTGGTTCATCACAGACAGAGAAAGTTTATTTTTTGACGAAAAATCCATTTACAATATTCAAGCGTTAGAGCCAAGCAAAGTACTTTGCATCAGCAAAGAATTATTAAAAAACATTGCCAAGAAAATTCCAAATTTTCATGATTTTAATGATTTGCTTTTGCATAAACATATTGGGAGTTTGCAACTGCGCATTATGCAATTGATTAGCCAATCTGCAGAAGAAAGGTATATGCATTTTGTAAAAAAATACAAAAAAGTATATTTACGCATTCCACAGAATATGCTAGCTTCTTATTTGGGAATTGCTCCCGAAAGTTTGAGTAGAATTAGAAAAGATTTAGCTCAAAAAAATTGTAAAATCACTTCTTAACATACATCAATGCACTACAATCTAGAGCTGCTTAATTTTGCATCATAATTAATAAAAGAGATTTTTTATGAAAACAAAAAATGTAGAATTAGTAGCAAGTCCAAGAGCACCACACTGGGTAGGAGATGGTTTTAGAGTTCACAACTTTATCCCAAGTGGATATCATTTAGAAATGGAAAGAATGAATCCTTTCATCTTAATGGATTATAATGCTAAATATGATTTCCCTGCATCCGACACTCCAAAAGGTGTAAGTGTTCACCCACATCGCGGTTTTGAAACCGTAACCATTGCCTACAAAGGAAAAGTAGAACATCACGACAGCCATGGTGGCGGTGGCGTAATTGGCGAAGGAGATGTGCAATGGATGACTGTAGCAAGTGGCGTTTTACACAAAGAATACCACGAAACAGAATGGAGTAAAAAAGGCGGAATATTCCAAATGGTGCAATTATGGGTAAATTTACCAGCCAAAGACAAAATGAGTGAACCTAAATATCAAAGCATTAAAAATCAAGATATTCCTAAATTTGTTTTGCCAAATGACAACGGAATTGTTGAAGTGATTGCAGGAGAATACAATGGTTTAAAAGGCAAGGCTTCAACATTTACACCTTTACACATGTTCAATGCGAAATTAAACGCAGGCTCAAAAACAGAATTTAATTTTCCGACTAATTATAATACTGTTTTGTTGGTAATTGAAGGAGAAATTGTAGTAAATGATACGCACAATGCACCTACAGATCATTTAGTATTAATGGCAAACGATGGAGATACTTTTAATATCAAAGCCACAGAAAATGCAATCGTTTTGATTTTAAGTGGCGAACCAATTAATGAACCCATCGCTTCACATGGACCATTTGTAATGAATACTAGAAAAGAACTTATCCAAGCTTTCGAAGATTTTAAAAATGGAAAATTTGGATATTTGGCAGAATAATTAGAAAAAATCGCAAGAGTTAATTCTTGCGATTTTTTTATGGCTCTAAAAAATACTGAGCTTAAGCAAAAATTAATCTACAAAAAACACAAAAAATTCGTAAATTAGCACATTAAAAACCAATCGTAGATTTTCAATCAAAATTTGCGGATAATTTGACTATAATGCTAAAAAACATCATTTTTAAATCTACAGCGATTTTATTTTTCCTTACCATGGTTATTTTTACTTTGGTTCAGGTTTTATTTAGAACGCAAGAATATTTTCAATTTTCTCAATTTCAATATCTTATTGCAACAGCTGTGAGCAATGCTTTTGTGCTTACTACGCTCTATGCCGTTATGGCTGCTTACAATATGATTAAGCAAACCAATCACCCAAATTTACATTTTTTCAAGGTTTTTGGGCTTTGTTTTAGCCCAGGAGTGTTGGCTGGATTTATGAGTTTAATTGCGATTTTTGCCTTTTTCTATTATATTCAGCCTGATTGGATTGAGCAATTTAAAAATGAATATTTAGACTACAGCTTGCTCGATGCCAAGGAAGCCGGCGACTACGACAGCGTGGCAAAAGTTGTGAACAGCCAAGAAGTAAGAAATACCAATATTCTGAATATCAGAACCTTTTCATTGATTTCGATTGTAATTGCATTTTTCAATTTTTCGCTCGGAATCATGATGGCACTTTTGTGGAAAGTCCGCACTACACCTTCAAAACCAAATGCTTAAAAACACAATTAGCATGGAACTTTCAATTGTAATCCCACTTTTAAACGAACAAGATTCTCTCATAGAATTACGCCAGAGAATTGCCGATAGTATTGAAAATCAATTACAAAAAACCTACGAAATCATATTTATAGATGATGGTAGCACAGACGATTCTTGGAAAATCATTCAAGATTTAGCTCAAAAATACAATCAAGTAAAGGGAATTAAATTCAGAAAAAATTACGGAAAAGCACAAGCACTCAATGCCGCATTTGAGAAAGCAGAAGGCAATATTGTCATCACAATGGATGCTGATTTGCAGGATTTTCCAGAAGAAATTCCCGTGCTATACAATCGCATGATTCAGGAAAATTTGGATTTAATTTCAGGCTGGAAACAAAAAAGACAAGACCCTGTTCTTACCAAAAATATTCCTTCAAAATTATTTAACGGCGTAGCGCGAAAAACAAGCGGTCTTCCACTCCACGACTTCAATTGTGGGCTGAAAGCCTATCGCAAAGAATTGGTAAAAAACATAAAACTCAATAGCGACATGCACCGCTATATTCCTGTGTTGGCAAAAAATGCAGGATTTACTAAAATTACAGAACAGCCCGTGCAGCACACTGCCAGAAAACACGGAAAATCCAAATTTGGCACCAGCCGATTTGTCAACGGATTTTTAGATTTAATCACGCTATGGTTTGTAGGGAAATTTGGCTATCGCCCCATGCATTTTTTTGGTGCAGCAGGTACCATTATGTTTATCATCGGTTTTTTGACAGCCTTGTTCATCGGTGTGCAGAAATTATATTTTTTAGCCCAAGGAATACCCGCACGATTGGTAACCAACGATCCATTTTTCTACATTTCGCTTGTAGCTATGATTCTTGGCTCTCAATTGTTTTTGGCTGGATTTTTGGGAGAATTAATCGTAAAAACACAAGAAAATAAAACCGAATATGCGGTAGCCGAAGAATTGAATTTTTAGCCATTTTTAATTCAGGCTAAAATTTTTATTTCTTGAAAAATTTAAATAACTTTATAACTTGAAAATAATACAAAAAACAATGAAAAAAATCGTACTACTTTCTGCCCTTGGATTCAGTTTATTCTCATGCCAGCAAAGCATTACAGGTGAGGGTTCTGCCGATATAGCACAGGATTACAAAGTGCAGAATTTTGATAAAATCGATGCCAAAGGAATGTTTAAAATCACTTTTATTGAAAACGATTCGGCTTACATCAGCGTTCAATCGCACGAAAATTTGATTGAAAATCTCGATATCGCTACCAAAGGAAATACCTTAAACATCAAAGAGAAAAAAGATGTAGACGGCTTTGAATCTTACAATGTATATGTGTACTACAATCAGCCTATTGGAGAAATCGATTTGGCAGGAAAAGTTTTGGCAGAATCTGCAGGAATTTTCAGAGGTAATAAATTAGAAATTTCTACTAAAGATGAAGCAAAAGTGAATCAGTTTAGTGTAAATCTAAAAGAATTGGAGGCAGAAGCCAAAGATCAATCAGAAATGACAATTTCAGGTGTTTCAACTAAACTTGATGTGGAAGGTAAAAACTTGAGCACCATTAATTTTGACAAATTAAATACTACGGTAGCAAAAGTAGAATTAAGCGATGAAGCTAAAGCTAAATTGGATGTTCAAAATGAGCTTAGCGGTAAAATCGTGAACAATACATCGCTTGAATACAGCGGAAATCCTAAAAAAGATGTGGATGTAAAAGACCGTGCAAAAATTCAGAATAATTAATAAATTTAAAATATTATGTCAACATTAGATAGAGCAAAACTTTGGTTGAGTGAGGCTTATGATGAAGAAACTCGCCAAGCAGTCCAAAAAATGATCGATGAAAATGGACCAGAATTAGAAGAATCTTTTTACAAAGATTTGGAATTTGGTACAGGGGGAATGCGTGGAATTATGGGCGTAGGAACCAACCGATTGAATAAATATACTTTGGGTGCTGCTACACAAGGTTTGGCAAATTACTTAAAATTACAATTTCCAAACAAAGAGCTAAAAGTGGCCGTAGCGCATGATGTGAGAAATAATAGTAGAAAATTCATGCAAATTGTGGCTGATGTATTGTCTGCCAACGGAATTAAAACCTTTATTTTCGATAATTTCCGCCCAACGCCTGAGCTTTCTTTTGCAGTAAGACACCTTGGTTGCGATGCGGGTATCGTGCTTACAGCTTCTCACAATCCACCAGAATACAACGGATACAAAGTTTACTGGAACGATGGAGCTCAAGTAGTTCCGCCACACGATAACGGAATTATTGCCGAAGTGGGAAAAGTGAAAGTTGAAGATATTAAATTCGAGGCTCAGAAAGATTTAATTGAAACTTTACCAAACGAAATCGACGATGCATTTATCGCCAAAGCTGTGGAATATGGCGCAAGAAAAGATAAGCCTGGTTATGATGATTTAAAAATCGTTTTCACCTCTATCCACGGAACTTCAATCGCCATTACACCAGACGCTTTGAAGGCTGCAGGATTTACCAATGTGCATGTGGTGGAAGAACAAGCAACTCCAAACGGAAATTTCCCTACCGTAAAATCTCCAAACCCTGAAGAACCAGAAGCATTAAAAATTGCTTTGGACTTAGCAGAAACTACCAATGCAGACATCGTAATCGGTACCGACCCAGATGCCGATAGAATTGGTGTGGCAGTAAGAGATTTCGATGGAAAAATGGTTTTACTAAACGGAAACCAAACTAATGTAGTCTTCACCGATTATTTATTAAACGAATTGAAAGAACAAGACCAAATCAATGGTAAACAATTCATCGGATCTACCATTGTAACTTCAGATGTATTCTTTGACTTGGCAGAAAAATACGGCGTAGAGTGCAAAGCTGGTCTTACTGGATTTAAATGGATCGGAAAAATGATTCGCGAGGCAGAAGGTGTTCAAAAATTCATCTGCGGAGGCGAAGAAAGTTTCGGATTCATGGTAAACGATTTCGTGAGAGATAAAGATTCTGTAACCTCTACTCTACTCGCTTGTCACATTGCGGCAAAAGCAAAAGCAAACGGCAGCAGCTTCTACCAAGAATTGGCTAAAGCATATGCAGGAACCAAATGCTACCAAGAGTCTTTGATTTCTATCGTGAAACCAGGAATTTCTGGTGCAGAGGAAATCAAACAAATGATGGCAGACTGGAGAAGCAATCCGCCAAAATCATTCAACAACTCTCCTGTGGTAACAATGAACGATTACCAAGAAAGCTACTCGCTGGACATCAAAACAGGCGAAAAAACACCTATCGATTTACCAAAATCTAATGTTTTGATTTTCTATACAGAAGACGGCTCTAAAGTGGCAGCAAGACCAAGTGGAACTGAACCAAAAATTAAATTCTACTTCTCTGTGAAAGCTCCTCTAAAATCTGCTTCAGAATACGAGAAAGTAAAAACAGAATTATTAGAAAGAATCGAAAACATAAAAAAAGAATTGAATTAATTATTTAATTTTTTTATTTACAGAAAACTCCGCCCATAAATGAGGCGGAGTTTTTTTTCAACTAAAAGCTAAACAATCATTTATTGTATTTTTTACAATATCCTATTTCAATAAATTAAATAATTAATATTATTTCAAAAAATTACGCCATTATAAAATTAATTCGTAAATTTACTACTAGATTAAATTTCTGAATTAAAACATATAAAATAACACATAGAGATGGGTAAAATTTTAGTAACTGGAGCTTTGGGGCAAATCGGCTCAGAACTCACGACCGCTTTAAGAGAAAAGTACGGAGATGATAATGTAATCGCCTCTGATATTAAGGAAACTAACCCTTTTGGCGGAAGATATGTTCAGCTTGATGTTTTGGACACAGAAAGCTGGAAAAACCTTTTAAAAAAGGAAGGCATCACTCAAGTGTATCATCTTGCCGCAATGCTTTCTGGGGTGGCAGAAAAATTCCCGATGAAGGCATGGGACTTGAACACTAAATCTTTTATGAGCTTACTGGAAATGGCTCGCGAAGGCTTAGTAGAAAAGATTTTCTGGCCAAGTAGTATCGCCGTCTATGGCAAAGGGGCTCGCAAATACCAAACTCCTCAAAGCGAAGTAAAAAAACCTCTCAGTATGTATGGTATCGCCAAACTTGCAGGCGAAAGATTGTGCGATTATTACAACACAAAATATGGCGTAGATGTGAGAAGCATCCGCTACCCTGGGCTCATCAGCTGGAAAACTTTGCCAGGTGGAGGCACCACAGATTATGCCGTGGATATCTACTACAAAGCCTTGGAAGACGGAAGATATGAATGTTTCTTAAAAGAGGATTCTACTTTGCCTATGCTGTATATGAACGATGCCATCAAAGCAACCATTCAATTAATGGAAGCCGACAAAGAGCAATTGACTGTTCACTCATCATACAATTTAGGTGGCTTATCGTTTAATCCAAAAGAAATTGCAGAAGTCATCAAAACCCGCATCCCTGAGTTTGAAATCACCTATAATCCAGATTTTAGACAAGCCATTGCAGACTCTTGGCCTGCTGAAATCGATGATTCAGTTGCAGTAAAAGATTGGGGCTGGAAACCAGATTACGATCTTGAAGCCATGACCGATGAAATGCTTAAAAATCTAAGAATTAAGCTTGATATTCAATAAATAATTGTTATTTAATTTGAAAGCCGAACTTTGTGGTTCGGCTTTTTTTTATTTCTGGTAGGGAAAGTTTCTACTGATTTTTTTATGGCGTGTGAGATGTGTTTTTTCGGTTTCTTTGTCAAACGAAACAATGCTAATGCTTCCATCTATTTCAAACATGGCCAATTTCACATCGGCGGCATCTTCTACGCCGTGCTCGCGTATGGCTTCATACAACTCCGAAAGCGAAATGTGCTCTTTCATCAAATTTTTATGATTGATTTGTCCGTCTTTGATTAAAGTCACGGGCTCGGATTCTAAAAACTTCTTGATTTTTCGGTTTTTAGAAATAAATTTTTTGATGATTAAATTGGTGACAAACAACACCAAAGCCGCCGTCAAACCACCTTGCAAAGAAGTATTACTACCCACCATGGCATTTTGCACCGAATTGGCAATCAAAATAAGCAAAACAACATCTGCTGCGTTTAATTGGGATAATTGATTTTTGCCAAAAAGCCTAATCCCTCCAAATATGAACAGATATACACAAAATGTTCTAAGTATGATTTCAAGCAAACTTGTCATAGCATTACAAAGCTACAAAAAAAGCCAAACATTAAATGCTTGGCTTTTAAAAATTTAAATATAAATATTTATACTAATTTAATCACTAAATCATCTCCCACTTTGTCGATAGAGATAACATCGTTTTTAGCTAAATTTTTGGTTGATTTGTCCCATTTTTTACCAGAAAGTCCAGCTTGTTCTTTTACCTCAGCAAGCGGTCTTGGCTCTTCGCTCAATAGGGCAACGATTGCCTTTTCCTCTTCTGTCAATTCAAAGCTTGGTGCTTTTTTCTCTGGTTTCATTTGTGGGAAGAACAATACTTCTTGGATTGATTGCTGATTGGTCAAGAACATCACAAGTCTATCCATTCCGATTCCTAAACCAGCAGTCGGTGGCATTCCGTATTCAAGTGCACGCAAGAAATCTTGGTCTATAAACATAGCCTCGTCGTCACCTTTTTCAGAAAGTTTTAATTGATCTTCAAATCTCTCTCTTTGGTCGATTGGGTCGTTCAACTCAGAATAGGCGTTGGCAATTTCTTTACCACAAACCATTAATTCAAAACGCTCAGTAAGCGATGGATTGTCTCTATGCATTTTGGTAAGTGGCGACATTTCCTTAGGATAATCGGTGATGAAAGTAGGCTGAATATAATTTCCTTCACATTTTTCACCAAAGATTTCATCTATTAATTTTCCTTTACCCATGGTGTCATCTACCTCGATGCCCATAGATTTTGCAGCCTCTCTTAATTCCTCCTCAGATTTGCCTAAAATATCAAATCCTGTAAATTCCAGAATCGCATCGCGCATCGTTACACGCTTGTACGGTGCTTTGAAATCGATTTCGTGCTCGCCAAAAGTAGCTTTGGTAGTACCATTTACGGCGATTGCACAGTGCTCAATCAATTTTTCGGTGAAATCCATCATCCAGTTGTAATCTTTGTACGCAACATAAATCTCCATTGCGGTAAACTCTGGATTGTGGGTTCTATCCATTCCTTCGTTTCTGAAGTTTTTAGAAAATTCGTACACCCCATCAAATCCACCTACGATTAATCTTTTAAGATAAAGCTCGTTGGCGATACGCATATATAGCGGAATGTTCAATGCATTGTGCTGAGTCACAAACGGACGCGCTGCTGCTCCCCCTGGAATCGGTTGAAGGATTGGCGTTTCTACTTCAAAATAACCTCTATCGTTGAAGAAGTTTCTCATTGCAGTAAATAGACGAGAACGCTTGTTAAAGATTTCCTTCACATGTGGGTTTACTACCAAATCGGCATAACGCTGTCGGTAGCGCATTTCTGGATCGGTGAATCCGTCGTGTACATTACCTTCGGCATCGGTTTTTGGCAATGGAAGTGGTTTTAGCGATTTACTCAACAGAGTAAAATCTTTTACCATCACCGTTTTCTCGCCCACTTGGGTTTTGAAAAGCTCTCCATCAATTCCCACAAAATCACCTATATCCAGTAATTTTTTATATAATTCGTTGTATTTAGTTTTATCTTCTCCTGGGCAAATTTCATCTCTATTGAAATAAATCTGAATTCTGCCTTCGGCATCTTGCAATTCTGCAAACGACGCTTTTCCTTGAATACGACGAGCCATCAATCTACCTGCAAGCTTCACTTTTTTTCCTTCTTCAAAATTCTCCTTGGCAGAAGTTGTAGTATCGGTAACATCGTATCCTTGTGCAGGATATGGGTCTATGCCCAAATTTCTGATTTGTTGTAATTTCTCTCGGCGTATTTGTTCTTGTTCAGATAATGCCATTGTATACTTGGTTTAAGTTCTAAGGTTGCAAAATTACAATTTTAAGTTCAGAAAAACGAAAATTTATTTTTGGATTATTTTTCATGGCTAAAGGTTTTAAACTTCCCATTTGCAAAAACATAAAAAAAGAAGTTTTTCAGCGTGCTGAAAAACTTCTTCTTCTAACTTTAAAATATCTGAATTTAAAATTCTAAATTTCTTTTCTCAATCGTGCCACAGGAATGTTGAGCTGCTCACGGTATTTGGCTACCGTTCGGCGCGCAATGCTGTACCCCTTTTCTTTGAGATGTTGTGCCAATTTTTCATCGGTAAGTGGCTTGCGCTTGTTTTCGCTACCTACTATATCTTGCAAAATTTTCTTGATTTCTCGAGTCGAAACTTCCTCTCCATCATCATTAGTCATCGATTCTGAGAACAAATCTTTAATCAAAAATGTTCCGTAAGGCGTGTTTACATATTTGCTATTTGCCACACGAGAAACGGTAGAAATATCCATTCCGATGATTTCAGCTATATCTTTCAAAATCATTGGCTTAATATCGGTTTCGTCACCTGAAAGGAAATAATCTCTTTGATATTCCATAATGGCTGTCATCGTTGCCATAAGCGTATTTTGCCTCTGCTGAATCGCCTCGATAAACCATTTTGCTGCATCTAACTTTTGTTTTACAAAAAGCACCGCTTTTTTCTGCTCTGGCGATTTATTTTCTGTTTTTTTATAAGTATCAAACATTTCAGAGTATTCGCGCGAAATATGCAATTGTGGTGCATTTCTCCCGTTCAGCGTCAATTCCAAATCACCATTTATGATTCTGATGGTGAAATCTGGCACGATGTGCTCCACTATTTTGGTATTGCCGCCAAATGCTTTCCCTGGTTTTGGGTTCAAGTGCTCTACCTCATCGATTGCTTCTTTTAGTTCTTCTTCCGAAATCTCGTGTTTTTTCAAGATTTTCTTGTAATGTCTTTTTGCAAAAGCCTCAAACGAATTGGTGATTAAATCTTCTGCCAGCTCTACGCTTGGTGTTTGCTCCTTTTGTTTTAATTGAAGTAAAAGACATTCTTGCAAATTACGAGCTCCCACTCCCGTAGGACTTAATTTTTGCACATAATTCTCGAGCAAATTGGTCAGCTCTTCGGGCGAAGTATAAATGTTTTGCGTAAAGGCTAAATCATCTACAATCGATTTGATTTCACGACGCAAATAGCCATCTTCGTCTAAATTCCCAATAAGGAAATCGGCTAAATTTTGCTGCTCTTCGTTAAGCCTAAAGGTGTGTAATTGCTGTTTTAAATGCTCATAAAAACTTGCTCCCTGCGCATATGGCACCTTGCGTTCCTCGTCATCGCTACTATAATTGTTGGTGTATGATTTGTAAGAAGGATATTCATCATCGCTCAAATATTCATCGACATTGATGTCTACTTGATCTAGCGAATTTTGATTCTCATCATAAGAATCTTCGTAATTATCCTCATACACATCAGCAGAATTATCTCCAAAGATGTCATCATTCTCATGCGTATCTTGGTCGTCCAAAGCTGGATTTTCCTCGATTTCCTCCTTCACTCGTTGCTCAAATGCCACAGTGGGCAGCTGCACCAACTTCATCAACTGAATCTGCTGTGGAGATAATTTTTGTTGTAATTTTTGTTGTAGTTCTTGTTTAAGCATATAGCTTGTAATCGCTTATTTTATAATTTATTAAAATTCTGCATTTTTTGGCGTTCTTGGGAACGGAATCACATCGCGAATGTTTGACATGCCTGTTACAAACAATACCAAACGCTCCAATCCTAAACCAAATCCACTGTGTGGCACGGTTCCAAATCTGCGCGTATCGAGATACCACCAAAGCTCCTCTTCGCTCACGCCCATTTTCTGCATTTTTTCTTTTAGCACATCTAGGCGTTCCTCTCTTTGCGAACCTCCGATGATTTCTCCAATGCTTGGGAACAATACATCCATTGCACGCACGGTTTCTTTATCTTCGTTTAATCGCATATAGAAAGCTTTGATTTTTGCAGGATAATCAAACAAAATCACTGGAGATTTAAAGTGTTTTTCTACCAAATATCTTTCGTGTTCAGATTGCAAATCAGCCCCCCATTCTTCGATTAAATATTTGAATTTTTTCTTTTGGTTTGGCTTAGATTTTTTCAAAATCTCGATAGCCTCGGTATAGCTTAAACGAACGAATTTATTGTTTAACACATATTCCAAACGCTCAATCAAGCCAAGCTCTGCACGCTCGTTTTTCGGTTTTTCTTCTTGTGTCTTTTTATATCTTTCGTCCAAGAATTTTAAATCTTCTTGACAATGGTCTAGCGCATACTTAATCACATATTTCATGAAATCTTCTGCCAAATCCATATTGTCATCCAAATCATTGAAGGCTACTTCTGGCTCAATCATCCAGAATTCGGCTAAGTGACGCGAGGTATTGGAATTTTCGGCTCTAAATGTAGGCCCAAAGGTATAAACCTTGCCAAGTCCCATGGCTGCAGTTTCTGCTTCTAACTGTCCAGATACGGTGAGATTTGTTTTTTTAGCAAAGAAATCTTCTTTAAAATCCACACCCCCTTCCTCGTTGCGTGGCTCCTCGCCCAATGTGAAATTGGTTACGGTAAACATCTCCCCTGCTCCCTCAGCATCAGATCCCGTGATAATTGGAGTATTTACATAGAAAAATCCTTTTTGATTGAAATAATCATGGATGGCAAACATCAAGGCATGGCGCACACGCATAATCGCGCCAAAAGTATTGGTTCTAAATCTTAAATGTGCTTGCTCTCTCAATTTTTCGAGCGAGTGTTTTTTAGGTTGAAGGATGGTTTCTTGCAACTCATCTGGATTCACTTCGCCATACACTTCAATTTTTTTGGCTAAAACTTCGATTTCCTGACCTTTTCCTTGGCTTTCTACCACGGTTCCTATAACTTTCAATGAAGAAGCTACACTGATTTTCTTCAACAATTCCTCGTCAAAGTTTTCAAAATCCACCACTACTTGAATGTTTCCAAGGCTTGTTCCATCGTTTAGCGAGATGAAACGATTGCTACGAAAAGAGCGAACCCATCCTTTCACAATTACCTCCTCGTGATTAGCATCTTTTCCTTTTTTCAACAAATCGTTTATATAATATCTAGTCATTTTTTTAAGATTAATAAATACAAAGGTAATTTAAATTTTAGATTTATGTAAAACAAAGGCATAATTTTTGAGCCTTAAGCGCACGATTTTTTTTCATTTAAGTTTTGGTCTAAAAGTTTAAACAAATCCAAAAAACCGATTTTTGATGTTTTTTTAATTTTTAAAACTAAAAACAACTTTTTCATTTAAATAAAAAACACCCAAAAACCATATTTTTAAGCATAAAAAATCTCCACAATTTGTGGAGATTTTTGTTTTTATGAGTTTTTTTTTAGTTTAATCCTCAAATTGACCGAATAGCATATTCAACGACTCAATCATCGTTGGGTGCGTGAAAATGTAACTGCTCACCTCTTGCCATGTCATGCCTTGGCGAATGGCTAAATCCAAAAAATTAATGATTTCGTGCGATTCTGCACACAACAATTGCGCCCCGATAATTTGGTCGGTCTCGGCATCTACCACCGCTTTTAGCAAGCCATCGGTTTGTTCCAAGATTTTAGCTTTTGGGATATTTACGGCTGGTAATTTCGCTGTACGGACTTTTATTCCTTTTTCTTTGGCTGTCGCCTCAGTTAAGCCCACATTGGCAAGTGGCGGATCCACAAATACGGCATACGGGAATGTTCTGCCTCGTGTGCTGCGCTCGCCGTCGCCCAAGATTTGGTCTTTTACCACGCGGTAATCATCTAACGAAATGTATGTAAATTGCGGACTGCCCGCTACATCGCCCATTGCCCAAATATGCGGAACGCTGGTTTGCAAATATTCATTCACCTCGATGTGTCCTCGTTCTGCCAATTTTACGCCTGCATTTTCCAAAGCTAAATCTTGTACATTGGCACGGCGTCCTGTGGCTACCAAAACCGCTTCGGCTTCTAAATCACCATCGGCAGTTTGCACGATTGCAACATCATCTTTTGCTTTAACTTTTTCTACTTTTTGGTTGAGTTTAATCTCGATATTTCGAGAATTCATAATTTTTTCTAATTCTGCCGCAATTTCTCTGTCCTCGCGCGGAACAAAGGTATCGCTGGTTTCAAGAATGGTTACTTTGGTTCCAAATTCCGATAAGGTAAACGCAAACTCAAGACCGATGTAGCCTCCACCAATTATTACTAAATGATTCGGTGCTTTTTGGAGTTCCATAATGCTTGTGCTGTCGTACACAAACGGATTGTCTTTTAAGCCCTCAATCGGTGGTGCCCAGTTTTTGGCTCCTGTGTTGATGAAAATTCTCTCGGCAGAGATGGTTTCTTCTCCCCCGTCGGCAAGTGCAACTTTTACGGTGTTGGCATCTACAAAACTTGCTTTGCCCGTTACTACTTTGGCTACTTTTGCCACTTTGTCGTAATTGGCTTTGTTTAATTTCTCGATTAAAGCATCTTTTTCATTCACTGCCTCGCCCAAAGTGATGGCACCTTCTTTCTGCACAGCGCGCTTGTCGTGCGCCAAGAAAGCCAACTTTTTAGACGGAATACAACCTACATTAATACAGGTTCCGCCATACATTTTGGGAGATTGTTCTACTAAAATTACAGATTGTCCGGCTTTGACTAAATCCACTGCGAGCGTTTTGCCCGCTTTACCAAAACCTATGATTAAATTTTCTACTTTTTCCATAGTCGTTTTATAATTGTAGCAAGTTCACTGCAAAAATCGTTCAATAATGTAGTGATTACACAAATAATTTTTTAACTAATTGAGATTTCAATAATTAAAATGCCTTTGTTTATTATTCTTTTTGTAATTTTATTGGCGTTACTATAACTTGTAATAAAATGGTAAATTCAAACTATCTAATCTTTGGTCTATTTTTAATTATTTTTATTACATTCTTTTCTTGTGGTAAAGTTTTAAATCCAAAAACGAAACTACAAGTCAGAAACAACATATACGCAAAAAAACTTCTTGATAATAATTTTTTGCAATTCGCTGACCAAAATACCATCAATGATTTAAAAAATAATCTCATAGATTCGTTTGATATCTTCAGCGAAGAAAACTGCAAAATAGTTCACATTGATGCAGAAGAACTTTCAGAATTTAATTTTGATTTTTTCATGCCTAAATTAAACTTTATTTTAGGAAAGAGAAATATTGCATTAAATGTGAAAAAGACATTTGATTACGAAAATAGCCTCGAAATAAAAATCAATAATGAAAAATTTAAGCTATACACAAAATCAGATATGGACAATGAAACTTTTTGGGATACTGCGCCTAGGAATTTCTTTAAAAAAGTAAATAAAATCTTGAATATGAAAGGAATAAACGAACAATTTTATTTGCTTTATTCTGGAAATGATTTACACGCCTTACTTTTGACTGAAAAGCAATATCAAATCATTACAGAATACTACAACAATAATGAGAAAGAAAAACCTTATAAACCTTAATAATTCTATTTCTCAAACATTAATTTAGCCTATACCATTTCTAATGTACTTACTAACAATCCATAATTCAAAAACCCTACAAAAATCAAATTTTGTGGGGTTTTTGAATAATATTCCTTACGATTTATTTTAAAATATTTTGAATAATGGCTTGTGCGTGCTCTTTTGAGTTTTCGATGAAGAAACGGCTGGTATTTCCGCCCCCGCACACTACACCTGCAACATAGAGCCCCTCGATATTGGTCATGTGCGAATCTTCTTTAAAATCGGGCGTACGGAACGGGTCGGTTTCGCAGTTGATGCCGATTTTTTCCAAAAATTGATAATTGGGATGATAACCAATCATGGCAAAAACAAAATCGTTTTCTATTTCTTGCACCCCTTCTGGCGTTTTTAAAATAATGGAATTGGGCGTAATTTCTTGTACGCTCGTGTTGTAGAAACCTGTAATTTCTCCTGATTTAATGCGATTTACGATATTTGGGCGGATCCAATATTTTACATTTTGCCCAATTTCGGCATCACGCACGATAAGACTCACATCTGCCCCTTTGTAGAAAAGCTCAAGTGCCACCTGCGTTGCACTATTGGCTGCACCAATCACTGCCACCTTTTTCCCGATGTAGGGATGCGCATCATCAAAATAATGAGACACTTTCGGCAAACTTTCGCCTGGAACATTCAGCAAATTTGGCTCGTCATAGAAGCCCGTTGCCACCACCACATTTTTGGCAAAATAAGCATCTTTCTCAGATACTACACGAAAGGTATTTTCTTCCTTTTTCACCTCCACAACTTCCTCCATGGTGTGGACGTTCAATTCCCATTTTTGTACCACACGGCGATAGTATTCAAGTGCTTCGTCGCGTTTTGGTTTTTCGTTGATAGAAACAAAAGGCACGCCCCCGATTTCTAATTTTTCTGAAGTGGAAAAGAAAATCATGCTCTTAGGAAAATGATACACCGAATTGACCAAACTTCCTTTTTCTAAAACTATATGAGACAATCCATTGGCTTTGGCTTCAATCGCCGTAGCAATGCCCATAGGTCCTGCCCCAATGATTGCAATATCGTAAGTATTTTTCATGAGTCAAAGGTACGAAATGGGATTAAAAAAAACGATTTTTAAGCTATTTTTTGTCGGACTGAATAGCTAAAACGCACTCTTTTCTTTTCACTTTTCCGCTGAGTGTTTTGGGGAATTCTTTTACATAAAAAACAGATTTTGGCATTTTATTTTTAGGCAAAAGCTCTGCGGGGATTTCAAGCGGAATCTCTTTTTCGCTTTCTAGTATTAAAACCAATTTTTCGCCTAATAATTCATCTTTGATTCCTCCCACGATAAAATTACACGGAATATAATTTTTTAGCAAGGCTTCAATTGGCTCGGGATTAATTTTTAAACCTCCAGAATTGATGATATTATCGGCTCGTCCTTGCCACATAAATTCATTTTTAGCCAAAATTTCCACCACATCATTGGTCTGAATCGATTCCTGAAAATAAGGCGTTTGAATCCTCAAACAAGCTCGCTCATCTTGCGAAATCTGCATCTCTGCCAGCGTGTGAAATGAATTTTGCACATTGAGTTTTCGCAATGCAATATGTGTAATCGTTTCAGTCATTCCGTAGGTTTCAAAACATTCGGAATTTATATTTTTTAGTTGCTTTTCAAGCTTTTCGTTTACGGGCGCACCACCGAGAATTATTTTCCCCATCTTATTTAAAGATTCTAGCGAACGCTCGGCTTGCATGGGCGTGAGAGCTGCAAAATCCACATTTTCATGGATTTTCACAAGGCTTTTGGGCTCAATACAAATGAGTTTAAATCCGATTTCTATCGCACGCACAATCATCATTTTGCCCGCAATGTATTGTGCAGGCAGGCACAACAAAGCTGAATCGCCTTTGTTTAATCCTAAAAAATCTGCCGTGAGTCTTGCCGAATGCTGCATTGCAGGCTTTGGCAAGAGAATTTCTTTGGGCTTCCCCGTTGAGCCAGAGGTGTGCGCTGTAATCTGGTTTTGGCTTAGATATTCTTCCACAAAATCAAGAATTTCCTGCTGCCAAGGCTCATTTGCTCGGGATTCTTTTAAGTTAAATTTACCAGAGGAAAAATCTAAAATCATAAGTTTATTTTTTGTGTACGCCATAGCTTTTCGCCACGCACAGCCAAGTGCGCGGCTATGTTATTGGTAAACAGCCCACCTGTACCCAAACCTTGCGGCATATCATTTTCATACTCAGCGGTAAATTGCGCAATGGCATTCAGCCCGACATTGCTCTCGAGTGCAGAAGTAATCCACCAAGCGATATTTTGCTTCTCCGTCAATTGTATCCACTCCCTACTTCCTTGAAAACCACCTATTAAAGCAGGTTTTAAAATAATATATTGTGGATTAATTTTTTGTAATAAATCCGCTTTTTGTTCAATGTCAAACACGCCGATGAGATCCTCATCCAAGGCGATGGGCGTGGGCGTTGTTTGGCATAATTTTGCCATTTGTTCCCAATTTCCTGCCTTAATCGGCTGTTCTATAGAATGAATTTTTAGCTTGGCTAAATCCTTCAAAACTTCCTGTGCTTGCTCAAAACTAAACGCACCATTGGCGTCCACTCTTAGCTCTAAATCCTCGGCAGAAAATTGCTGGCGTAATTGTTTTAAAATTGTTTTTTCTTCTTGCCAATTGGCACCGATTTTTATTTTAATACAAGAGAAGCCTTGGGCTAATTTCTCCTTGATTTGTTCTTGCATAAATTCCACACTGCCCATCCAAATCAGCCCATTGATTTGAATGCCTTTTTCGGCACGAGAAAATGCGTTGTTAAACAGAAATTCTTGTTTTCGGTGTTTTAGCGAAAGCATCGCCTGCTCTACCCCAAATTGAATGGACGGAAATTTTCTATATTTTTCCCAGTCAAAAGTTTTTTGATCAGCAATTTCTTGGCACACTTGGGTTAAAACCTGCTCGTATTCGGGTACATCATCAGCACTTAATCCTTCAAATAAATTGCACTCACCCATGGCGGTAAATCCCTCGTTTTCAATATAAATAAAATAAGTGGATTTGGTATGCAAAATGCCGCGCGAAGTGCCCCCTGCTCGCTTAAAGATTAAGGTATATTTATTAAAAAAAGAGTGCATATTTTAGTTTTGACGACCAAAAATTTTGATGATTTGCTCTGCCAATTCTTCGCCAATTCTGTCTTGCGCTTCCTTGGTGTTTCCGCCCACATGTGGAGAAAGCGAAAGCTGTGGATGCATCAAAATCTGCAAAGCTGGATTTGGCTCGTTTTCAAACACATCGAGTGCCGCACCTCGCACTTTGCCATCGTCTATGGCTTTAACCAAAGCAACTTCGTCCAAAACGCCACCACGCGCAACATTTACAATGAATACGCCGTCCTTCATTTTGCTAAATGCCAATTCATCAAGCAAATAGCGATCTTGCTTCGGTGTGTGAATAGTTATAAAATCTGAAAGTTTTAAAACATCGTCTAAATCCACGAGTGGCACTTTGATTGTAACCGTTTGTCCGTCATAGAATTCCAAAGTTACATCATCTTTATTTTCTGGATGGCTGTCTTGCTTAACGCCCATGACACGCATGCCTAGTCCCAGTGCCATTTCGGCTACTTTTCGACCAATTCTACCATAACCGATGATGCCTAGCACTTTGCCCTTTAGCTCAACGGCATTGGCGTAATCTTTCTTTAATTGATTGAAATTGACATCGCCCTCGAGTGGCATATTTCTATTGGAATCGTGAAGATTTCTTGCCAAACCCAACAAATGCGCCATCGTAAGTTCTGCTACCGATTGTGCTGCTGCGTTGGGCGTATTGATGACTTGTACGCCTACTTGATCGGCAAAATCAACATCGATGTTGTCTAATCCCGTTCCTCCACGACCGATGAGCTTTAGAGAAGGCACATCCTCCATCACTTCCATCGGCACCTGCGTTGCGCTGCGCACCAAAAGGATTTCGATGTTTTTGTCGCGCATGAATTTTATGAGTTTCTCTTGCGGAACTTTTTGTGTAAATAATGTAAATCCTGCTTCTTGCAACATTTTCCCTCCTTTAGCAGAAATTCCGTCGTTGATGAGTATATTCATTGGTAATCTTTGGTTTTTAGTCTTTGAAAAAAAATTAAGCTTTTTGTTCTAAATGTTTCATACAATCTACCAAAACTTGCACACTTTCAAATGGCAAAGCATTGTACAAACTTGCACGGTATCCACCCACGCTTCGGTGTCCTTTGAGTGCTTCCACTCCTGCTTCTTTACAAATTTGAGCAAATTTTTCGCTCAAAGCAGTATCATTTAGCACAAAAGTTACATTCATATTGGAACGGTCTTCTTCGGCTGCTACGCCTTTAAAAAGTGGATTTCGGTCGATTTCTTGGTAAAGCAATGCTGCTTTTTGGTTGTTTATTTTTTCAATGGCTGACACGCCGCCTTGTTCCTTAAGCCATAAAAGATTTAAATAAGCGGTATAAATCGCAAAAACGGGCGAAGTGTTGAAACAGCTGTCTTTTGCCTTGTGCACTCTATAATCTAGGTATGAAAGCATTTCTCGCTCTGGATTGATTTGCAACATATCTTCTCGCACAGCTACAATGGTAGCCCCCGCTGTTCCGATATTTTTCTGAGCGCCTGCATAAATGAGTGCAAATTGATTAAAATCTATCTCACGACTTAAAATATCTGATGACATGTCACACACCAATGGCACATTGGTTTTAGGAAACGATTTCATCTGGGTCCCGTAAATGGTATTGTTTGATGTGCAATGGAAATATGGTGCAGATGAATCTATTAGATAATCTTTGGGAATATATGTGTAATTATCTTTGGCTGAACTGGCTACAACATTGGGCTTGCATAGTTTTTCTGCTTCGAGAATGGCATTATTTGCCCAGCGACCACTGTCTAAATACGCAGGGTGATCGCCTGCTTTAGCAAAATTATAAGGCACCATGGCAAATTGCAAACTTGCGCCCCCTTGTAGAAACAAAACGGTGAATTCGTTGTTGAGCTGCATGAGCTCTTTGAGTAGCTTTCGCGCATCGTGCAATACTTCTTGAAATGCCTCGCTACGGTGTGAAATCTCCAAAATCGATAATCCTTTTCCGTTGAAATCTCTGACTGCTTCTGCCGCTTGCTCAAATACGCTCTGTGGCAATATACAAGGTCCTGCACAAAAATTATGCTTCTTCATTTGCATTTAATTTATATGCAAAGATACTTTTTTTAAAAATGATTTTGCTATGATTTTTAAAAGTTTTAATGATTCTAAAATAGGATGAATATTGTGATGACTAAACTCGTGAATGGTATTTTTTTATTGATGAATTTCATGTTTTCTCTAAAAAAGAAATAAAATTACCATAGCGCTCGCAGAGTAAAACTTTTGCGAGCGTTTTATTTTTTTAATTCAATTAAAAATCACTATCTTGGAAGCTCAATAAATTTTCAAAAAATCATATGAAAAAATCATTTTTAACTCTTTACTTGCTTGGGCTCGTTTCGCAAGGTTTTGCACAAGAAAATGTAAGCTACCAAGTACCTTCGCAAGCGATTTTGGAACTTGCAGACTATGAGCGAGTTCCTAGTGTAATCCTCAACGACAATAGAAGTTTCATGGTGCTTGCCAATCGCAATACCTACAAAACACTTGAGGAGCTGAACCAAGACGAAATGCGCTTGGCGGGTGTGCGTTTTAATCCCAACAACAACATTAGTAACGAGATTTCCTACTACACCAATCTTCAGGTAAAAAACATGAAAACCAATAAGGTTTCGGCGGTGAAAAATTTACCCGAAAATGCTAAAATTTCATCGATGAGCTTTTCGCCAGATAATGAGAAATTAGCTTTTCTAAACATTAAGCCCAAATCAGTAGAGCTGTGGTATGTGGATTTAAAAACGGCAACGGCACATCGTTTAGACACGCTTCCGCTCAATGCCATTGTAGGAACGCCTTATTCTTGGTTAAAGAATAGCCAAGGCTTTTTAATCAAAGAAGTTTCTACTGGGCGCAAACCTTACATCGACAAAACAGACCAATTGCCGAGCGGACCAATCGTATCTACCAGCTCGGGAAAAGTTTCGCAAACGAGAACTTATCAAGATTTATTGAAAGACCCACAAGACGAAGCCAATTTTGAAAATGCCATGCTTTCTTCTTTAAGTTATATTGATTTAAATGGCAAAAAAACACCTTTCTTAAAAGATGATTTATACCTAAGCGATCAGCAATCGCCCGACGGAAATTATTGGCTCATCAGCGTTTTGAAAAAGCCTTTTTCATACATCGTTCCTCTGGGGAGATTCCCGATTGAAGAGCGCGTGTATGACAAACAGGGAAATCTTGTAAAAGTAGTGTACGACAAGCCACTAGACGAAATAAGACCCAAAGGCTTCTCTTCTACCCGTGTGGGAAAAAGAAATATCAACTGGCGAAAAGATGCGCCTGCAACGCTTTATTTCGTGGAAGCCTTAGATGGTGGAGATGCTAATAAAGCAGCGGATTATCGTGATGAAATTTATTTCTGGAAAGCTCCTTTTAACGAAAATCCTACGCCTATTTTTAAAACTAAACAAAGATTCGGTGGAATTAGTTGGGTGAATAATCATTTAGCTTTAGTTTCAGACAGCTGGTACGACACTCGTAATGTGAAACAATATGCCATAGACCCAAGCAATGGGAAATTAATTAAAGTAATTCAAGACAGAAACTACCAAGATGTCTACAGCGACCCTGGGAATTTGTACAAGCAAAAAAATCAATGGGGCGAATATGTGGTGGCTACCGATAATGGTAAAGCCTATCTTTTTGGCGAAGGCTACACCCCAAAAGGGCAGTTCCCATTTGTGGACGAAATCGATTTGAAAAACTTTAAAACTAAAAGACTTTACACTTCAAATTTAAAAGGTAAAAAAGAAAGTTTATTGACTTTTAGTAATTTTAAAAACAAAGATATTTTAACGCAAATCGAGTCGCCAGAAGATTATCCAAACTACTATATTAAAAGTTTAAAATCTAAAAAATCAAAGGCACTTACTCAATTTAAAAATCCGTTCGAGGCCTTAAAAGGAGTGCACAAAGAAGTGATTCACTACAAACGAAACGATGGCGTAGACTTAACAGGAACTCTTTATTTACCAAAGGATTACAATCCAAAAAGCGGTAAAAAATTACCATTGCTTATTTGGGCATATCCCGCTGAATATAAATCAAAATCTACTGCGGGACAAAACACAAAAAATCCAAATGAATTTACTTATCCATTCTACGGCTCTTTTGTATATTGGGTAAACAAAGGCTATGCGGTGCTTGATGATGCGTCTTTCCCTATCATAGGCGAAGGAACCACTGAGCCAAACGACACCTTTATTGAGCAACTTGTAGCCGATGGCAGAGCTGCGATAGATGCGGTGGACAAACTGGGCTATATCGACAGAAATCGTGTTGCCGTGGGCGGACACTCTTATGGGGCGTTTATGACGGCTAACCTACTCACACACAGCGATGATTTTAAATGTGGGGTGGCACGAAGTGGTGCCTACAACCGTACGCTTACGCCTTTTGGATTTCAATCAGAACAGAGAAACTACTGGGATAATCCAAACTTATACAACACGATGTCGCCATTTATGAACGCCAACAAAATGAAAAAACCTTTGTTGTTGATTCACGGCGATGCAGACAACAATCCAGGTACATTTACATTACAAAGTGTGCGCTATTTCCAAGCGCTTAAAAACTTAGGAGCTCCTGTGCGATTGGTTCTTTTACCTAAAGAATCTCACGGCTACCGAGCTAAAAAAAGCATTATGCATGTACTTTGGGAACAAGAAAAATTCTTAGATGATTGTTTGAAAAAACAGTAAAAAACCGAATTTCAATCATTTTTTATACTAAAAAGCCACTCCGTTTTTGGAGTGGCTTTTTTACTTTAATGCTCTATAAAATAGTGTAAACTTTCGCTGATGCGCTGCGCTTCGTTTTGGATATTTTCTTTGTTTATTTCAAGCATAGTTTGAATGCGTTCAATGAAAAAAGCATCTACCCTATTTTTCAACGCTTGCTCGGTCGAAGTTTTTTCTTCTCCATTTATCCAAATCGCAATATCATCAAAACCTTTATTCTTTAAATATTCATAGCTTAATAAAGTGTGATTAATGCTACCGAGATAATGTTTTGTAACCAAAATTACTTTGTCGCCTGGCTGAATTAAATCAGCTACATTTTGTTTTGCATTGAGCGGAACGAGCAGTCCGCCCGCGCCTTCGATAATTAAATTATTTTCGGTTTTAGGCCTTTCAATTTTATCTAAATCAATAATAACTCCATCTATTTCCGCTGCCGCGTGGGGTGAAGCTGGTGTATTAAGCCTATAAGCTTCTGGGTAGAATTTAGTTACGGAATTAGAAACCATTCGTTGCACTTTCATCGTGTCTGTATTCTCTAAATCCCCAGATTGAATGGATTTCCAATAGTCAGCCTTTAATGCTTCAACGGCAATGGCCGCAGCAACGGTCTTTCCTGCATCCGTATCAATTCCTGTGATAAATATATTTTTCATGGTATTTTTATACTCTAAAAAATTTCGATTTAAGCTGTTTTTTTAAGTGCTATCTATAAAAAAATCTTTTTTTTAATTAAGCATCTTTTTGCTACTTAATTCGCAATAATTCTTTAGCTAAATGAATCATTCTCTCGTCTCCTGTATGCTTGAATGGCTCATCTGATAATTTTACGGTAGGCACCCATTCGTTATCGCTGGTGAGCACATCGGTAAGCTTAATCACAATATTCATAGGCTCAAGCCCAACATCGTTGGTTAAATTAGTTCCAATTCCGAAAGAAATTCCGATTTTTCCTTTTGTAGCCTCGGTAATAGATTTCACTTTTTCAGGATTTAATCCGTCTGAGAAAATTATATACTTATAATGCGGATTGATTCCATGACTTTTGTAGTGCTCAATGGTTTTGTTGGCAAATTCAATCGGGTCTCCACTATCATGACGCACCCCATCAAACAGCTTGGCAAATTTAGTATCAAATTGTTTGAAGAAAACATCTGTGGTATAAGTGTCCGAAAGCGCCACACCTAAATCTCCCCTAAACACATCTACCCAATGCTCTAAAGCCATGGCATTAGACATTTTAAAGCCATATTCTGCTGCGTGGAACATAAACCACTCGTGTGCATGCGTTCCGATTGGCTTAGTGTTATAAAGCATTGCCATATGCACATTAGACGAACCCGTGAAACTATGTCCATTATACGTTTCAAGCGCATGAACCACCTTGCGCTGCACATGATAGCTGTGGCGACGGCGTGTACCAAACTCCGCAAACTTCACACCTAGCTCATTAAATAATTTTACTTTATCTAGCGTATTTTTCACGATTTTCTCATCGCTCCAGCTTTCCTGATTGGTCGCTTGGTAATATAATTCAGAAATCATTGAAAGCAATGGCACTTCCCACAAAATGGTACGATACCACAAGCCCTCTATATGCACTTCTAAATCAGTTCCGTTTTGCTCAATGTGCACTTCCGAAGGGTCGTAACGATAGCCTTCCAAGAAGTCGATATAAGCAGGATTTAAATATGGGCAAGTTCTTATTAAAAAAGCTTTTTCATCTTTGGTAAGCTTTAAATGTGCCATATTATCTACCGCTGCACGCATTAAATCCTTAAAACCTTCGGGGAATTTATGTTTTCCACGGTTGATAAATTTATATTTTGCTCGTATATTTGGAAAAAGTTTCACCACGGCGCATTGCATGGTAAATTTGTAAAAATCATTGTCTAGTATAGAGTTAAAAACACTTGGGTTACGATTCATTGTTTTTTATTTTTTATGCAATTTATTAAAAGGATTTTACATAATCCACAATTTGCGCTATTTTTTTAATTAAAATATGAAGAATTTTATTTTAGCGAGCACATCTACCGTTTATGGTAGTGAATATTTAACCTATTTAAAAAATGAAATCGCTGCATTATTCAAAGATTGTAAAGAATTGATATTCATTCCATTTGCAAGACCAAGCGGAATCACACACGAAGAATATACTCAAAAAGCGCAAGATTTCTTTCAAGAATTAAATATAAATGTTACGGGACTACATAGTGTAGAAAACAAAAAAGAATGTTTGGAAAACGCCGAAGCGGTCTTCACAGGTGGGGGAAATACTTTTCTTTTAGTCAAAAAAATGTATGAATTCGATTTATTCCCGACCTTAAAACAAAGTATCGAAAACGGGACTCGCTATTTAGGCACTAGTGCTGGCACCAACATTGGAGGGCTTACTATGCAGACTACCAATGACATGCCAATTGTGTATCCGCCAAGTTTTGATACCATGGGAATTGTTCCATTTTGCTTAAATCCGCATTATTTAGACCCAGATCCTAATTCCAAACACAAAGGAGAAACGCGCGAAACTCGAATTTTAGAATTTCTCACTCAAAACGAAACGCCTGTTATCGGGTTGCGCGAGGGAAATTACATATTGTGCAAAAATGATTATTTAACAATTGAGGGACCGCACGCTACAAGAATTTTTGAAAAAAATAAAACACCCTATGAAGTAGAGAGCGGCATCAATATTCAAGAACTATTTCCGCAATTATTCTAAATTTGAGAGTTTTAACTGAACTTTGTGCGCAATTTCTTTTGGCAGCAAATCTCGCCATTTAATCAAGAAATTGCGCTCAAAATCAGGCTCACGATATTCATCGGGCGACATAATCGGAATCCCCGAAATTATGGGAAAATATCTCCCACATTCTGGACAAGTAAAAAGTCCTTCCACTACATTTTCTCCTTCCATTTTAAAGATTGTCAGTTTTAAATCGCTGTGATCAAACGGACAACACATTTTATCTATAATTTTCTTTTCCATCTATTTTAAACTTGCTATTGTTGCTTTTTTATCATTCGATTCCATCAGCGCAGAAATAATTGCCACACCATCAAAATCAATATTTTTTAGTTTTTTTCTCGTTTGGGGATTAATTCCTCCTGCTAAAAAAATTTCTCCGCTAAATAATTCTCTCGCTTTTTCAATGTTTTCAAATTTCACCAATTCACAAACGTTGGCCGATTGAGTTGGAAATACCGAGCAAAATGAAATATAACTAAATCCATATTTTTCGGCATTTTTTAAAGTTTCTAAATCATTGCCTACCGTGCAACCTTTTGTGATTTTTCGATTTAACTTCTGTTCTAAATCAACTAAATCTTCCGGCGCATCTAAATGGATTCCCACTTGCTCGCTCAATGACAACGCTTTTTTATTTTCATAAATAAAAATCTGAGCATCAGTATTTTCCAACCACCAAAAAATGCATTTCTGAAGGTTTTTTATTGAAATTTTCTCGGTATTATACAACTGAACTTTGTCTAAATCTTTTAAAATCGGATTTAATTCAGATTGTAATTTAGCCAAAGGAATTTCGGCGTCTATGATTAAATAAATCTGTTTTTGCATTATTTCCAATCGTTTTGAACTGCGATGAAAAAGGCTTCCCAATACGGATCTCTGTCCAAATATTGGATTTCTCTCGTTTTTCCGTTTTGCGTGTATTTTTTTCCTTTTTCAGATGAAGTGAATTCGCCAATTGGCGTTAAATCCAATTGATTTTGATTAAAATACGCCACTAAATCATCGACATATTTTGGCGAAACAGCCATTAGCATACTCCCTGCGCCTATGATTTCTATAGGATTTAATGAAAATTTCTTGCACAATAATCCTTGAGCATCATCTACAGGAATTTCATCGGCATTGAGTTTTACTCCTAAATCATTTGCCACGCACATTTCGTACACAGCACCCAAAACGCCACCTTCTGTAACATCGTGCATCGCATGAATTGGTTTTTCGGCATATTTTTGATTAAATATTCCCGCCAATTTACCTTCCTGAAACACAGAAATTTGGCTAAATAAATCTTCAAAATAATCATTGGTATTTTTTGCTAAAGCTTTTTGTGCCGTTTCAGGAAAATTTAGACCTAAAATCGCTGTTGCTGAGATAGCTGCTTTTTTAGACATCAATAAAACATCGCCATTTTGGGCTTGATCACTTCGGATAAATTTATTTTTCTCGGCCACCGAAATCATCGTTCCACCACCAATTATGGTCGTATTTTGCCCTGCCACCACACCCGTGTGCCCTCCGGTAATGCTGATTCCCAGCTCATCACAAATGGTATGGATGTGGTACCAATATTCGTCAAAAGATTCGGTCGTGAAATTTTCATTTAGATTTAAAACCATTTGTAAATATTGTGGCATTACCCCCGTAGTTGCCATATCATTAGCCACTAAAAAAATCGATAATTCGGCTGATTTTTTGGCGCCTAAATTCGGAATGTATGACAGCGGATCACTTGCCATTGCCATATAATTTTCACCTAAATCTACGAAGGCGACATCTTTCCCAAAATTTGGTTTCACCACGATTTTTTCAGAGTCGTGTCCAAATCTCGATTGGAACAAATCTTTAAACCCTTGGTCGCTTAATTTACCTTTATTCATGGTCTAAAAATTCAATGTACATTCCAAAAAAATCACCATAAGAACGATTCCATTCCTTCACAGGAAACCAGGAAGGTAATCCCGTCATTTTCCAACGGATTTTATATTTTCTATCGGGTAAAGCTTTCTTAATTAAGGCTTGCAGCGTTTTGGGCGTATAAAAAGTTGCGGTACGATAAAATTCGTTCCGCCCTACACTTTGCTGCACTCGACGACGAATAAATTTTGGGGTAATTTTGTTCATCATTCCCATGGCAATTCCATATCTCGCCACACGAGCGGCTTCTTTCAATACTTTTTCTGGATTTTGATAATACTCAAAAGTGTTCATAAATGCCACAGCATCAAATGTATTATCTTTGTATGGCATAAAATGTGAATCGCCCATAGCTAAATTTCCACCAAAAAGATGTATCGCTTGAGAAAGCATAAAAGGTGAAATGTCGGTTCCTGTGGCATCAATTCCGATGCTTGCCC